>JBBSDM010000015.1:0-62313 GCA_038249445.1 Bacteroidales bacterium | reverse complement strand
TGTTTTTTGTGTAACAACCCACCACATAATATGAAACCAAAGCAATAATGGCTTTCTTGTGCCGTGGAAAATTGTACCACTTGTTACCGATGCTTGATGTCCACATGATGAACAATGAATCAATTTTTGCTCTGTTAACCAGTATTTTCTACTAGCACTACATTTTGGACAAATAAAGCCATTAGGCCATCTTATTTCAAAAATATAATTCCAACAATCTTCCTCGTTTCTAAATTGTGCAAGAAATTCTTGAAAATGCTTCGGATAACGTTCATTATTATTCATGCGACAAAGTTACAACTTTTTACTTGACCGAAAGGGATAGGCAGTATAAATTATTTAGGCCTTCGTTTTAATCCATTCGTCCATCGCCTTAGCTGCACGTCGTCCATCGCCCATGGCTAAGATAACTGTTGCACCACCGCGAACAATATCACCACCGGCAAAAATGATGGGCACTGCCGATTGCATAGTATCGTTATTTACCACCACGGTTCCCCATTTAGTAACTTCTAATCCTTCAACCGATTGTGGGATAAGAGGATTTGGCGATACGCCTACACTTACGACCACTTCATCTACTTCTATTAATTCAGTTTTTCCTGGAATTTCAACAGGCGAACGACGGCCGGAAGTATCTGGTTCACCCAGCTGCATAACCTGAAGTAACATGTGAGTAATACGTCCTTGTTCGTTTCCGATATATTCGATAGGGTTATGTAATGTCAAGAAATCAATTCCTTCCTCTTTTGCATGTTTCACCTCTTCCAACCGAGCCGGCATTTCTTCTTCTGAACGGCGGTAAACAATCATGGCACGGTCGGCACCCAATCGGCGAGCTGTACGTACGGAGTCCATTGCGGTATTTCCACCACCAATGATAGCCACTTTTTTGCCTTTAAATACAGGGGTATCAGAATCTGGGCTTGCTGCATCCATTAAGTTTACGCGGGTCAGGTATTCGTTCGATGACATAACGCCAACTAAATTTTCACCTTTTATATCCATAAAGCGGGGAAGCCCTGCTCCACTTGCTACAAAAATTCCCTTAAATCCATCGTCTTCCAAATCTTTGATACTAATGGTTTTTCCTACCACGCAGTTGGTTACAAAATGTACGCCCATCGATTGGAGGTTTTGAATCTCTATATCTACTATTTCGTTTGGTAAACGGAATTCGGGGATGCCATATTTCAATACACCGCCAATTTCATGTAGCGCCTCAAAAACCACTACTTCGTAGCCCAGTTTGGCCATGTCGCCGGCAAAAGCCAGTCCGGCTGGACCAGAGCCTACGGTAGCAATTTTTATAGTATTGGGTGTAGCTACTTTTGGAACGGAAATATTGCCGCTTTCTCGCTCGTAATCGGCAGCAAAACGCTCAAGATGTCCTACAGCCACAGCTTCTTTTTTCATTTTTAAATGAATGCATTGACCTTCGCACTGCTTTTCTTGCGGACAAACGCGACCACAAACAGCTGGTAGAGCCGACGTTTCTTTCAATGTCTTAGCAGCTTCTTGAAAATCACCACGCTCAATGTTTTTTATAAATCGTGGAATGTCAATTCCTACAGGGCAGCCGAGCATACAAGTTGGGTTGGCACAGTCCAGACAGCGTTTAGCTTCATTCATGGCTTGCTCAGCCGATAAACCTAAGTTTACTTCTTCTAGTCTGCTATGACTGCGATATTCAGCGTCCAATTCGGGCATATGAACACGTGGTATGTCAGTACGTTCTTTTGCTTTCATTGCTTTGCGCAATTCTTCGCGCCATGCAAGGGCTCTTTCTTCGCTGTGATTCATTTTCTTGTGTTGTCAGTAAATAGTAATCAGACAATACTATTGTTATGTCTGATGATATTTGTTGTTAATAAGTATAGATTTATTAGGATGCTTTAAAATGAGTTAATTGATTGGCTTCCAACTGAGTTTAAATTTATTTGCCGTTTATCGTTGACAAGTATTGTTCGTTTTCTTCACGCTCAATGTCTTTGTATCCTCCCAAGCGCATGAGCATCTCGTCGAAATCCACTTTGTGAGCATCAAACTCAGGCCCATCAACGCAAACGAATTTTGTTTTTCCACCTACACTTACACGGCAGGCACCACACATTCCGGTTCCGTCTACCATTATCGTATTGAGTGATGCAAGCGTTGGAACCTCATATTTTTTTGTCAGTTGGCTTACAAATTTCATCATTATCGCCGGACCAATGGTAACGCATAAATCTACTTTTTCGCGGTTTATAACCGATTCAACTCCATTGGTAACCAATCCTTTGGTGCCATAGGAACCATCATCAGTCATTACTATCACCTCGTCGGAGTGTAAACGCATCTGTTCCTCAAGAATAATTAAATCCTTGTTACGGGCTGCAATCACGGTGATAATGCGGTTACCTGCTTTTTTTAAAGCAGCCACAATAGGCATCATTGGAGCAGTTCCTACACCACCACAAGCGCAAACAACAGTTCCAAAGTTTTCAATATGAGTTGCTCTACCCAATGGACCAACCATGTCGGTAATAAATTCGCCAGCTTCCAGAGCGCAAAGTTTCGACGACGATACGCCCATTTTTTGTACTACTAAAGTAATAGTACCTTTTTGCAAATCGGCATCAGCAATCGTTAGCGGAATTCGTTCTCCTTTTAAACCAACTTTTACCATCACAAAGTGACCAGCTTTTCTCGATTTTGCTATCAGCGGCGCTTCTACTTCAAACTTTATTACATTAGCCGAAAAATATTCTTTACTGACAATTTTATTCATTTCTGACAGGTTTTTTTGTTCAAGGCGCAAATTTACAAATAATAAGCCTATCATTCCTACAAATCGGTTTAAAAAAATGCTATTCTCTCACAAATAAACAGTAGAATGGAGTTGTTAATTACAAATATTGTTTGTGATCCATAAAACAAAACCGGGTATGTGGTTGTAGTCACTCTCAATTTCAAGCGACTAGTTTTATATAATGAGTTTTTGAGATAGGTTTATTCAATAATTTCTTCTTTGTGGGATGTGTCTGAATTTGAATTTTGGGATCGTTTATCAGTTTATTTTTTAGTGTTTTGTTTAAATATTTAACGAACGTTTGATAAATTGAAATAAGTTTGAACTTTTTATTGTCAATCTGGTTGTATTTATTAGAAATTATATTACTTTTGCACCGTCTAAAATAAACGACACCATTTTATGATCAATCGATTTTTTACATATTTCTTTTTTTACTTTTACTTTAGTAAGTGAGAGCAGGAATTATTTATGTAAAAAACAAACGCTATATCAATAGAAAATACATGAAAATCCTGCTCTACAACGAGCAGGATTTTTTTTTACTACAAATTAAGAACAGATGATAAAAGTAGCCATTCAAGGCGTTAGTGGGGCTTTCCACGAAATTGCAGCAAGAGAATTTTTTCGGGATGAGGAAATTGAGATACTTCCATGCACAACCTTCAAGGATTTATTCCAATCCTTGTCCGATGATGATTCGTTACTTGGAATTGTTGCTATTGAAAATACGATTGCCGGCAGTTTGTTGCAAAATCATAATTTACTTCGCAAAAGTGGCTGTATGATTATTGGTGAGCATAAGCTGCGGATTGAACACAATCTGGCGGTATTGCCGGGACAAAAAATTGAAGATATTGATGAAGTCTATTCGCACCCGATTGCTTTAATGCAATGCGAAGATTTTTTAGATGTGCACAGACATATTAAAGCTATCGAAAGTGAAGATACTGCATTGTCGGCCAAAGATATTGCCGATAATAAATTGTCCCGCCGTGGCGCTATTTGTAGTTCGTTGGCTGCTGAAAAGTATGGTTTGGAAATTATTGCAAAAGGAATTGAAACCAATAAGCGAAATTTTACTCGTTTCTTAATTATTGCTGAACCAAAGCTAGCCGAAGAATTGACCACAGGTGTTGAATTGAATAAATCGTCACTGGTTTTCACTTTGCCTCACGAAGAAGGAAGTTTAGCCAAGGTTCTTTCAATCCTGTCGTTTTATCATGTCAACCTTACCAAAATTCAGTCCTTGCCAATTCTTGGTGAAGAGTGGAAATATCAATTTTATATCAACCTGACTTTTAATGATTATACACGCTATCGTCAATCATTGGAAGCAATTATTCCTTTGACCAAGGACTTTCAAATACTTGGCGAATACAAAGAAGCACCAACGCCTGGCGCTTAATTGAATACGAAAAAATAAACGAAGTAAAAATGAATATACAACCAGCTAATCGTCTGAATTCTGTATCGGAGTATTATTTCTCCGCAAAGTTGCGTGAAGTGGGCGAAATGAATGCAGCAGGAAAAAACGTTATCAATCTGGGTATCGGTAATCCTGATTTGCCACCATCCGTACAAACTATCGCAGCGCTCGCCTCCGAAGCACAAAAACCAAACACACATGGTTATCAAAGTTATGTTGGCATTCCCGAATTGCGCAATGGATTTGCTCAGTGGTACAAAAAGTGGTACAATGTGGAACTAAATCCGGTGACTGAAATTCAACCGTTAATTGGTTCTAAAGAAGGAATTTTACACATAACATTAACTTTTGTAAATCCCGGCGATAGTGTTTTAGTGCCTAACCCGGGTTATCCTACTTATACTTCGGCAAGTAGAATTTGCGAAGCCAATATTATTTCATACGATTTGGTTGAAAATAATAATTGGGAACCAGATTTCGATGCTCTTGAACAAATGGATCTGAGCAACGTTAAACTAATGTGGGTTAATTATCCAAACATGCCAACAGGTGCAAATGCTTCAGTTGAATTGTACGAAAAATTAGTGGCTTTTGGGAAAAAACACAGCATCGTTATTTGTAATGATAATCCCTATAGTTTTATTCTGAATGATAAAAAACTGAGTATATTGTCGGTGCAAGGTGCAAAGGATATTTGCATTGAAATGAACTCTATGAGCAAATCGCATAATATGGCAGGTTGGCGTATGGCTATGCTGGCAACAAATGCTGAATTTGTGCAATGGATTTTGAAAGTAAAGTCCAATGTTGATTCGGGAATGTTTCGACCCATAATGGTGGCAGCTGCTGCTGCTCTTCTAAATACCGAAGAATGGCACGCCGAAATGAATAAAGTGTATGCTCGTCGCAGAGTGTTGGCTTGTATAATAATGGATGCACTCAGTTGCGTGTACGATACCACACAAGTGGGATTGTTTCTGTGGGCCAAAATACCAGTTAAATACAAAGATTCAGGAGAACTTGCCGATGAAATTCTTTATGGCAAAAATGTTTTTATCACTCCGGGATTTATTTTTGGCGACAAAGGAAACCGCTATGTGCGTATTTCGCTTTGCTGTCCGGAACCAATGCTCCAAGAGGCATTGAACAGAATAAATCAATAACAGAATAAGAAATAGATTAAATAAAAATGGCTTTTCAATAGAATCATAACGGATTGTATTGCTGACTAACAACAGAAAAAAATATGGAACTCGAATCAATTTTATTACCCGGAGTCGACGCAAAACGTCCTCTAGTGATAGCTGGCCCGTGTAGCGCGGAAACCGAAGAACAAGTAATGCAAACAGCAAAAGAACTTGCTGCTCGTGGAATCAAAATTTTCCGTGCCGGAATATGGAAACCACGTACTAAACCGGGTGGTTTCGAAGGTGTTGGAGCTGAAGGTTTGCCTTGGTTACAACGCGTACAAGCAGAATTAGGAATGTATACAGCTGTAGAAGTTGCTACTGCAAAGCATGTTCGCGAATGCTTGGCGCATAATGTTGATATTCTTTGGATTGGTGCTCGTACCTCGGCAAATCCATTTGCAGTACAAGAAATTGCAGATGCATTGGAAGGAATTGATATTCCGGTATTGATTAAAAATCCGGTAAATCCGGATTTGGATTTATGGATCGGTGCTATTGAGCGTGTCTACAATGCTGGTATTCGTCGTATTGGAGCAATTCACCGTGGATTCAGTACCTCCGATAAAAAGATTTATCGCAATTTACCACAGTGGCATCTCCCAATTGAATTACATCGTCAATTGCCTAATCTTCCGATTATCTGCGACCCAAGTCATATTGGTGGTAAACGCGAATTAATTGCACCTCTTTGTCAGCAAGCAATGGACTTGAACTTTGATGGATTGATTATTGAATCGCACTGTCATCCCGAAAAAGCATGGAGTGATGCAGCTCAACAAGTTACGCCTGCTGTTCTAGACTTTATTTTGAATACTATCGTTATTCGCGATATGACTCAGAGTACAGAAAGTTTGACTGCTTTGCGTCGTCAAATCGATGAGTTAGATGATAGCTTGTTAGAATTGCTGGCACGTCGTATGCGCATTTCGAATGAAATTGGGACGTATAAAAAGGAACACAATATGCCTATTTTACAAGCTCAGCGATATGATGAAATTTTACAAAATCGCATTTCACAAGCCGAAAAAATGGGAATGGATGGCGAGTTTATGAAAACTGTTTTGGTTTCCATTCACGAAGAATCGGTTCGTCATCAACAAGAGATAATGAAACAATAATATTGTTGCTCTATAAAAAAACTCCCGCTCATTTGAGCGGGAGTTTTTTTATAGGTAATTAGAACAGTTGTCAATTTATCAATTTCTAAATGATCTTAATATAGATGGACTTGTAACTCGTAACTAACAGCTTGTAACTACCCTGCTTATTTTGCAACAGGAGGTTCTGGTGCATGTTGAGTTCTTTGTTCTCTTTTTTCAAAACGTTCAGCACGTGCTGCTTTTAGTTTTAGAAATTTTTCAGTTCCAATAATTTTTTCTAATTCAGCGTCCTGAACTTTGTGTTCGGCTTCAAACTTCGCTTTCATTTCTTCACGCATTTTTTTAACTTTTTCATGTTTTTTCTCGCGTTTAGCATCTTGAGATTCGTACAATGCTTTTACTTTTACTTTTTCAGCATCGGTCAGATTCAGTTGTTTTGCCAACCGGTTTGCTCTCATTTCGGCAGTTGGCTGTGGTCTGTCACCTCTGCGAAATTCTTTTTTAGGACCTCTTTCCCCTTTTGGTGGCATTTGATCCTGAGCTGTTACACTTAAACTAAACATAAATGCAAACATAGCTACTAATAATCCATACTTTTTCATACTCATGTTGTTTTTAAAAATTAATTATTACCCATCCTTTTTTGTCGGCGTTCTGCTTGGAGTTTTTGCCATGTTTCAAATTTTTCTGTACCAATAATGCTTTTCAATTCAGCATCTTGAGCATCGCGTAGGGCTTTAAATTTTTCTCTGAAATCGGGGTTGTCTCTGCTTACTTCAGTTCTGAATTTAATAAAGATAGCATCATTTTTTTCATACACAGTTTGTACTTTTGCTTTATCGGCATCGGTAAGGCTCAAATCTTTATCCATATTCCCCGCTCTTTCTGTAGCAGAAAGTTGTTGTCTCATTCCGTTTTGTCCTTGAGGTGAAGTTTGCTGTTGAGCACTAGCTGTCATGCTGAAGATGAAAACGGAAGCCAAAATCAATTTTAAATACTTTTTCATGTTGTTTTTTTAAAGGTGAATAATATTTGTTTTGCATCTTTGACTGCCTGATTTGTAATAGGTTTAATCGAATCAACATTAGACCTTATTAATTAACATTGAGATCCCATTTGCAATGTTCTTTAAGATCTTTCGCATTTGAATGCAAACTCTTAAAAACAAAAAAAATCCATTATCAAGATCCCTTTTTGCGGGATCCTAAAAATGGACTGTAATACTTCAAGAGTAAATATAAATGCTTATTTTTTCAATAATACATCTGTAATTGCTTGTTTGAATGCATCTTTGGGTAATGCGCCTTGTGCCATTTGCGGGGCACCACTCATTGGGCAGAATAGAATGGTAGGGATACTACGGATACCAAATGCTGCAGCTAGTTCCTGCTCTTCTTCCGTGTTTATTTTATAAATATAGATTTGTCCATCGTATTCTTTGGACAAATCTTCCAAAATGGGTGCAATGATTTTGCAAGGTCCGCACCAGGAAGCATAAAAATCTATGATACAAGGCTTGTCGCCCAAATACTTCCATTCGGTAGGGTTTTCCTCGTAATTTGCTACTTTTGATAAAAATTCTGCTTTGGTTAAGTGTATTGTTCCCATTTTTTTTACTTCTTTTTGTTGATTTATTTCTTTTGTATTGTTTTCATTATTTTTTTTAGCGCATGCTGAAAATGCAAGGGCAAGTAATATACTTGCAAAAACGATTTTTTTCATAAAATGTTTTTAGATGATTTATAATTTATAATTTTTTAGAGAGAGCAACCCCAGATTGAAGGGTCGTCGTGAGCTATATCCTGATGGGCTTCTTTCAACGAAAAACCCTGTCCGGAAAGAACCTTGGAAATGCTATTGTGTGTTATCTCATCAGTGTGCGAAACTACAATTTTACCTTCAATTCTATCTATATCAACTCCAAAAACTCCTTGCAAGTTCCCCAATGTTTTAAGTGTTTGATTATTGCAACTTGCACATTTAGATGTCGAAATTAAAAATGTACTTTCCATTTTAATATTATTTTTTAGGTTCGTATTTTTCTGTTTTGACAATCAGCTGATTCGTTTTGTTGTAATTTGTGCTACAACTACCACCCGGGCAGCTAATATTAAAAATCGCTTGAACGGATAGTATCAATGCTCCAAATAAAAATATCGATTCGTGGTTGTAGTAATACGAAATGCCCAGGAATACAGCCAATATCACACGTATGATTCGAGTGAAATTCCAGTCTATAAAATATTTTTTAATCGATTTCATGTTTTTTCTTTTTAAAAATGTCTGAGAATAAATAGCCGAGAACTCCACCATAAATTATGCTGATGTATGGATTGGAAGTGATTGGACATGTGCCGCTAGCGCACCCAATAAAATAGTAGTAGCCAAAACCTCCAAGAGCACCAACTAAAGTGATTGTTATTTTAATGCTGTTTTTTTTGAAAAACTTTTCCATATAGTCTTGTTTGTTAAATGCAGTTACAAGTGCGTATGCACTCAATAATTTGCACTATTTGTTTGTTTTTGAGTGAATAATAGCAATTTTTGCCATCTCTTCTACAATTTAAAATTCCTTTTGCACGCATATCCGTAAGATGATGCGAAAGTAAAGATTGCTCGCATTGAAGCTGTTCTACCAGTTGCGAAACGTTTAGCTCTTCTTGTTCGGATAACAAGGAAATTACGCACAATCGTGTTCCATTCGAGATAGCTTTAAGTATGTAAGCTGCTTCGTCCATTTTGGTTATATACATTTCTTTATAGGTACTTTAAAATCTTATGCAAATATATGAACACATATTCATATGAGGAAATAAATTAATGATTTTTAGGAGAATAGGGTTCAAAAAACGAAATGTATAAAAAATAGGATATATTCCATACCATTTTAGCGTCTGTTTTTGGAGAATTAAGTATCTTTGTGTGCAAAAAAACAAAACGATGAGTCATTCGATTACAAATATATGTGAGGATTTTATTTCTGAATTAAATTTATCCATTGGGGAGCGGCCGTCTGATAGTATTTTTATTCTTACTGATGAAACAACTCGTCAGCTATGTTTGCCTAAGTTAATGGGTTTAGAAATCCTAAAGAGAAGCCGTGTTGTTTGCATTCCGAGTGGTGATAAAACAAAAAATATTGATTCGGTAGTTCTAATTTGGAAGTTTTTGAGCGAGAATGGAGCTACTCGTAAGTCTTTGTTGATTAATGTTGGTGGGGGGGTAGTAAGTGATATCGGAGGTTTTGCTGCTTCCACATTTAAGCGTGGAATTTCATATATAAATGTTTCTACCACATTACTCGGAGCTGTTGATGCAGCAACTGGTGGAAAAACAGGAATAAATTTTCTTGGGTTGAAAAACGAAATAGGAGTTTTTGCACCAGCTGAAGCGGTTCTTATTGATGTGGATTTTTTCAAGACGCTCGATGCCGAAAATCTTCGATCGGGTTTTGCCGAAATGATAAAACATGCGCTTATTTATACAAAAGAAGAGTGGGTAAGCGTACTTAAATACGATATTGATAAATTTGATTTTGACGAGTTGCGTCCATTACTTTTAAATAGTTTTAGAATAAAAGAGCGCATCGTGGAGCAAGATCCATTTGAGGCCAATATACGCAAAGCATTGAATTTTGGGCATACTTTTGGGCATGCATTCGAAAGTTGGTCGTACAAAATCGACCACCCCGTTCTGCATGGATATGCTGTGATGTGGGGCATGTTGTGCGAATTATATTTGTCGCATATAAAACTTGGCTTCCCAAAGGAAGAACTCCTTCGTTTGAAGTACTTAACAAAAGAATACTACGGTTCGTTTGAATTTCATTGTCAGCAGTATGACAACTTGTTTGAGCTGATGAAACATGATAAGAAAAACGACTCAAAAGAAATAAACTTCACTCTCTTGGCCGATGTGGGTGATATTCGCATTAATCAAACGGCAACAAAAGAGGAAATATTCGAATGTTTCGATTGGTTTAGAGAGGGGTGAAAATTGATTTTAAATAGGGTTTTAATTTAAGAGAAATTGACGAATTATGAAAAAAACTTTGATAATTGGTGCGAGCAGCAATCCCGAGCGTTATTCGTATTTGGCTGCCGAAAAACTGTTGGCGTACGGACATGATATTGAAATGATAGGAAGGCGTGCCGAAGTGGTTTTTGGAAGAACTATTGATACCGAAATGAATGAGTTTGATGATATTGATACAGTAACAATGTATATTTCAGACAAATTTCAACCCGAATATTACAAATATATTATCGCATTAAATCCTAATCGTGTGATATTTAATCCGGGAACAGAAAATCCAGAGTTTGAGAAATTGTTAATTCATAACGATATCCATGTTGAAGAGGCGTGTACATTGGTTCTGTTAAGTACAGGGCAATATTAATTTGAAAATATTTTGAATGTGCCAAATAGAAGTGAATTGGTGCTTTTTATAGAATAAATAATTAAGTGCTTGTCTGTGTTGGCTTGTAACTTGTAAATTTTTATTGGAATGAAAATAGCTTTAATAGGATATGGTAAAATGGGTAAAACCATTGAACGAATAGCATTGGAACGTGGGCATGAAATTGTATCAGTAATTGATGTTAATAATTTAGATGATTTTGACTCAGCAGCATTTAAAAGTGCCGATGTAGCCATTGAGTTTACCGTTCCGCAAGTAGCGTTGAGCAATTATCGCCGGGCATTTGCTTCGGGGGTAGCTGTTGTTTCGGGTACCACCGGATGGACAGAAGAACTACCGCAACTGAAAAAAGAAATTGAAGAAGGTGGAAAAACCTTGTTTTGGACATCGAATTTCAGTCTCGGGGTGAATATCTTTATGGCTGTTAATAAGTATTTGGCAACAATAATGAACCAGTTTCCAGATTATAATGTGGAAATGACTGAAGTGCACCATACTCAAAAGCTGGATGCTCCAAGTGGGACAGCTATTACACTGGCAGAAGGAATTCTTGGAAATTTGGACAGAAAAGAATCTTGGTCGAAGGAAGTTGAAACAAAACCGACAGAAATGGCTATCAAGTCAATTCGAGAAGGTCAGGTTCCCGGAATTCACACCATCCGTTATGAGTCAGAAGTAGATTTTATTGAAATATCTCATGAGCTAAAAAATCGTGAAAGTTTGGCCTTAGGAGCAGTTCTTGCAGCCGAATTCACTGCCGGAAAAAAAGGCTTTTTGGGAATGACAGATTTGTTGAAGTTTTAATAATTGAATAGATAATCACAATTGATTTGCAGTTGCGTTTTCAGACAAGTTGAGAAATTTGAATTTTGTCTTGTAGCTCGTAATTTGTAACTCCTAACTTTTAAAATATGAGTGAAGAACAACAATCATCTCGGTTTGACCGGCCTCTTGGACAATGGGTTAAAGCTTGCATTTGGAGTGTAATTTTCGTTTTATTCATCGTTTGGGTGGGTAACTTATGGTGGCTGCTACTTCTGCCCGTTATTTTTGATGCATTTATAAGTAATTTTGTTCCCTGGACATGGTGGAAAAAAACGAAGAATAAGTCTTTACTGGCTTTCTTTGGCTGGGTTGATGCAATTGTTTTTGCTTTGGTTGCGGTTTATTTCATCAACACATTTTTTTTTCAGAATTACCAGATTCCAAGTTCTTCGTTAGAAAAGAGCCTGTTGGTAGGTGATTTCTTATTTGTGAGCAAAGCCAGTTATGGACCAAGAGTGCCCAATACACCGCTTTCGTTTCCGCTGGTACAACACACTTTTCCGTTACTCAATTGCAAGTCGTTTATCGAAAACCCTCAATGGGCTTATCATCGTTTGGCAGGTTTTGATACAATTAAACACAATGATATTGTGGTGTTTAACTTCCCAGCTGGCGATACTGTAGCTGTAAATGTTCAGAATCCCGATTATTATTCAAGCTGTTATATGTATGGCAGAGACGCAGTAAACAATAATAAAAGCCAGTACGGCGATGTTATTTATCGTCCAGTTGACAGACGTGAGAACTACGTGAAGCGTTGTGTGGCTGTTGCAGGAGACTGGATGCAGGTAAAAGATAATCAAGTGTACGTAAATAATAAACCACAAGAAAAAATTGCGGGTATTCAGTTTAATTATTACGTGCAGACAGACGGAACTCGTTTGACCGATGATTTACTAGATAAATTAAACATAAGTGTTGATGACAGAAATCTGTTGAATATTCAACAAAATAATGATTTTACAACTCATCTTGGTGTTGATGCTTCGTTGCCAATTTATCATTTTCCTTTGAATGAGGAGACTTATGCTAAATTGAAACAAGTAAAAGGGGTGCTAAAGTTGATTATTGAACCGGCTTTTCTTGCTGGCGATGTATATCCATTGGGTGGTCATAAAAAATGGGATAGAGATAATTATGGTCCGATTTGGATTCCTAGAAAAGGAGCTAAGTTAGTGTTGAATAAGTATAATCTGCCGATCTATGAGCGCCTAATTTCGGTTTACGAGCAAAATAAACTGGAAGTGAAAGGGGATGAGATTTTTATCAATGGTAAGTCGACTAAGATTTATCAATTTAAAATGGATTATTATTGGATGATGGGTGACAATCGCCACAATTCTGCCGATTCGCGTTACTGGGGTTTTGTGCCCGAAGATCACGTGGTGGGTCGTCCGGTAATGGTTTGGTTATCATTGGACAAAGATAAAGGTTGGTTTAGCGGAAAAATCCGTTGGAACAGGTTTTTTAAAAATGCTGAACGATAATTCAGTGGCGGGAATCAAGAAATAATGATGGTTGATGGGTGTTTAAGTTCGGCATATTTGGCTCCAGTAGAATATTACGCTGCCTTGGCAAAAGCTGATACGATTTTTTTGGAGCATTGCGAATTTTACGAAAAACAATCCTACCGAAACCGATGCAATATTGCCGGGGCAAACGGACAGTTGGCCTTGACTATACCGGTTGAAAAATCAAATGGAACAAGGATGTTGACTAGAGATGTGCGTGTTTCTGAGCACAGCGATTGGCAAATACAGCATTGGCGTTCGATAGAGTCTGCATACAATTCAACGCCTTTTTTTGAATATTATAAAGATGATCTAATCACTTTTTACGAAAAGAAATGGACATTTTTGTGGGACTTTAATGCTGAGATTCAAACCAAAATGCTTGAATTATTAGACCTACAGGTCAATATTCAGCTGACCAAGGAGTATAAGGTGGATTTCGGTGAAAACGTGTTTGATGGAAGAAATGATATTCATCCTAAAAAAGTAAGTGATTTAACTGCGTTAAAGACTTATTATCAGGTCTTTGAACAACGATTTGGTTTTATTCCCAACTTATGTATTATTGATTTACTTTTTAATATGGGAAATGAATCGATCTTGGTTTTGATTTAGTAAAAAAGGAATAATAAAACTCTACAATATGGAACAAATAGATTGGGGAAACATAGGATTCGGTTATATGAAGACCGATTTCAATATCCGTTGTAATTATAGCAATGGAGCATGGGGGCAATTGGAAGTTCACGAAAGCGAATTTTTAAGCTTGCATATGGCTGCCACCAGTTTGCATTATGGTCAGGAATCGTTCGAAGGTTTAAAAGCTTTTCGCGGCAAAGATGGTAAAATTCGTATTTTTCGAATGAAAGACAATGCTTTGCGTATGCAGGATTCTAGTGAAGGCACTTTAATGGCAAAAGTTCCTATCGAAGTTTTTGAAGAGGCAGTTTTGAAAGCTGTAAAATTAAATGAACGCTTTGTGCCGCCTTACGAGTCGGGTGCATCTTTATATATCCGTCCGGTGCTTTTCGGCAGCGGTCCTCAGATAGGTGTGAAGCCAGCCGATGAGTATATGTTTATCGTTTTTGTAACTCCTGTAGGTCCTTATTTTAAAGGCGGATTTCAAACTACTCCATTTGTAATTATGCGCGAGTTTGATCGTTCGGCGCCTCTGGGTATGGGTAAATACAAAGTGGGTGGCAATTATGCAGCTAGTCTGGTTGCCGGACAAAAAGCCCACGAATTAGGCTATTCAAATATCTTTTATCTTGATGCAAGAGAAAAAAAATATATTGATGAGTGCGGTGCTGCCAACTTCTTTGGCATAAAAAACAATACCTATGTAACCCCGAAATCAACATCCATTTTGCCGTCAATCACCAATAAAAGCTTAATGGTGCTGGCTGTAGATTTGGGCTTGAAAGTTGAACAAAGAGCTATTCCGGTAGAAGAGCTGGCTACTTTCGAAGAGGCGGGGGCTTGTGGAACAGCCGCTGTTATAAGCCCAATTGAGCGAATTGATGATTATGATGAGAAGAAATCGTATGTGTTTTCTGCAGATGGTAAGCCGGGTCCGATATCTGACAAGCTATATCATAAACTGCGTGGCATTCAGTATGGTGACGAACCTGATACGCACGGTTGGGTTACGGTAATAGAATAGCTAGTTTGCAAAACAATATTTTTTTTTACAAGAGTATTTTTAAAAGACACCATGTCGGAACGTAAGAACGAACGGAATAATATTTTTGTACAGATGCATCCCCTGACACGTTTGAGCCTAAGTGCAGGTTTTGCCGTTTTATCATTTTTTGTGTTGAATAATGCTGAGAGTGTGTTACTTCGTGTATTGGTTTCGTGGATGGTATTTGCACTCACGTTCTTGCTTTGTAGTTGGGTTGTGATAGTACAACGTCCGGTTTTGCAAATAAGGAAAAAAGCTACTGAAGACGATGGCAGTGTGGCTTTTGTGTTTTTTATGGTGTTAATTTCTTCCTTTTCTGGCTTACTGGCTGTTTTATTAATTATAATTTCAAAGGATCTGGCCCTAAGACATAGTATCTTGTTTCTTCCGTCCTGTATTTTCGGTATGCTGCTTTCGTGGGGAATGGTTCACACCATTTATGTGTTCCACTATGCACATGAGTATTATGATTCGCGAAATACGAAAGGTGCTAAATTTGTTGGTGGGTTGATTTTCCCAGAAGAAGCTGAGCCTGATTATTTTGATTTTGCATATTATTCTTTCGGAATAGGTTGTACTTTTCAGGTTGCAGATGTAAGTGTTACATCGCGAAAAATACGAAGGATTACCTTGTTTCATAGCCTGCTGTCGTTCGTTTTAAATACATTCGTGGTAGCTCTAACGATAAATCTGATTGCTGGTTTAAGTTAGTTTTTTTGTAGCTGATAGATATTAGTTTGCCGATAATTTATACAAATAGAAATAATAAAAATTCAATGATATTAAAATCTGATATTTTCCCGATAGGACAAGTTAATAAACCTCACGGTATAAATGGCGAAATGTCGTTCTCATTCTCATCTGATGTGTTTGATAGAGAGGAAGTGCCATTTTTCGTTTTTGAGATTCAGGGGATTTTTGTACCATTTTTCTTGGATGAATATCGGTTTAAAGGCAGTACAACCGGTCTTCTCAAGCTCGAAGGTATTGCAAGTGAAGAGCAGGCTCGTTCGTTTATGGGGCTAACGATTTATTTGCCTAAATCATTTTTGGAAAAAGTGGAGGATGAGGAAATTGAGGTCGACTATTTTGCAGGCTTTAGTTTGTTTGATGTAGAAACCGGATTGATTGGAGTTATTTCTGAAGTTGATAAAACGACAGAAAATATTCTTTTTGTAATTCCCAAAAAGAACGATGAGCTGTTGATTCCTGCCGGAGAGGAGTATATTCAGGAGATTGACCACGATAAAAAAATTATCTACGTAAAACTTCCAGAAGGTTTACTGGATTTATAAATATCAAAAAGGGCAGGAATTTATTTTTTCTGCCCTTTTTGATATTGTTTTTTCTCCATTTGATACACAATCTGTTTTACCCAATCTGCCCAATTTGATAGGCTTGACGACTTATCAAACGTTTGCCATGGGATTGGTTTGCCTATGCGGATGGTGAAGTGCTTGCCTTTTTGTTTGAACATTTCATCGGCCAGATACATCATCTCAATGTTGAATTTTATTCCCAAAAATTTGCGGATATTGGCCAAATTGTAAAAGAAATTAGAATTACGTCCCTCAAAATATATTGGCACAATGTCTCGCTGGTATTCAATAGCTTTGCTGATGAAGTTCTTTTTCCATTCCAGGTCTATTATTTCCCCATTTATTTTTCGTGAGCACATTCCAGCTGGATAAGTAATTAGATGATTATCCGATTCGTACAACTCCTGCATTTTTTCGGCATGTCCTTTTCCTTGAGATCCTGTTTTATTTACCGGAACAAACATCTCGTGTAGTGGCTCCACGCTCATCATTAGGTCGTTAGAGAAAAAGCGTACTTTCCCATCGTATTCTTTTCCCAGCAAGTAGCCGGTTGCAATACCATCAAGTCCGCCAAGTGGGTGGTTGCTGGCAAAAATATATCTACCACCTTTCGGGGGTAAGTTTTCCCGTCCTTCTATGCTGATAGTAACCTCCAGATACTTTAGTCCGGCTTCGATAAAGTCTAAATTTCTAAGTGTCGGATTGTTTTTAAAGAAGATGTTAAACTCCATTTCGTGTACAATCTTTCGCAGGTAATTGACAATAAATGTAGGGACTTTGGTGTTTGGTGCTTTTTGTTTTAGCACTTTTGCAATGTCTATAGTGATTACGCCTTTATCGTTCATTCTGATTGTGGTTTATTTGAGACTGCAAATGTACAAAAAATGCTTTAACCTCAAATAGTCGTTTATTGATTGGGAATGTTTCTGTTCGGATGGTTTCTAATATAACCGAAGGTATGCAGATGTTTTACCCCACTTTATATGTTTTCTTTTGGTGATTGAGTGTATTAGCTATAATTAATTGTTTTATAATGGAATAGTTATTTTTAGACAAGTTTATAAATTGTTGATAAGTTGTTCAAAAATAATATTTTCGTCTTTAAAAATTGTTCATAATTATTTTGTGGGGAATAGTGGGGAATATGAATTTTATTCTTTACTTTTACCGTTGAAAAAATGTACTTCATCCAATATGTCAACATTTATAGGTAAATACGAAGCGAAAGCCGATGTAAAGGGGCGAATCTTTATTCCGTCTGCATATCGAAAGATATTGCCGGAAGGAGAACGGGAACGTATTGTGATGCGTAAGGATGCTGAGAATGATTGTATGGTACTTTTTTCGGAGTCTGTTTGGTCCGAAAAAGTACAGAGTTTTAAATCGAAGCTTGATGAATGGAATCCGATCGATCAATTGCTGCTGATGCAATTTGTTTCGGATGCTGAGTGCTTGGATATAGATTCGCAAGGAAGAGTTTTGATATCGAAGAAAAATTTGCAGGCAATAGGTATAGAAAACGGCGAAGTTCTTTTTATAGGAATGGTTGATCGTTTTGCAGTTTGGAGTAAGTCGCGTTACGAGCAGATAAAGTTGTCGCCAGCTGATTTTGCAGCATTCCTCAAAGAGCGAATGATGAACAAATAGTGACAAATTAGCATCAAATTAATTGGTGATAAGTGATTGTAACTGACTAATTTTTGAGTATTTTTGTAGACAAATTATTCAAAATCCTAACCCTCACAAAATGAATGAAATAGCTTATCATATACCCGCATTATTAAATGAAACCATAGAGGGATTGAATATTAATCCGGATGGTGTTTATGTAGATGTTACGTTTGGTGGCGGAGGTCATTCATCTGAGATATTATCGCATTTGAGTTCAAAAGGTAAATTGCTCGGGTTTGATCAGGACGAAGATGCGATTAAAAACGCGTTGGACAATCCTCGTTTTATTTTTGTCAGGAGTAACTTTCAATACCTCAAAAATTTTCTGCGTTACCACAATATTGAAAAAGTTGATGGAATTCTGGCAGATTTAGGTGTTTCGTCGCATCATTTTGATGAAGCCGATCGAGGATTCTCTTTCAGATTTGATGGCGAATTGGATATGCGTATGAATACTAAATCGCCACTAACAGCTGCCGTTATCCTAAATACCTATGGTGAGGAGGAGTTGGCCAATGTGTTTTATCTGTATGGCGAATTGCATAATTCCCGCAAAATTGCTAAAACGATAGTTGCCGCCCGCTCAAAAGCTCCTTTCAATAAAATTTTTCCGTTTATAGAGGTGTTGAAACCTTTTTTTGGAAGAGAAAAGGAAAAGAAAGATATGGCAAGAGTTTTTCAGGCCTTGCGCATTGAGGTAAATAAAGAAATGGAAGTGTTGCGTTCACTTTTAGAGCAGAGTTTTGATGTGTTGAAGCCAGAAGGACGTTTGGTGGTGCTGACGTATCATTCGCTGGAAGACAGGTTGGTGAAAAATTATTTCAGGAGTGGAAATTTTGAAGGAAAACTGGAAAAGGATTTCTTCGGAAACATTCTTTCTTCATTGAAAGCGATTAATAATAAGGTGATTATAGCAACCAACGAAGAAGTGGAGCGTAATCCACGGGCTAGGAGTGCAAAACTGAGAATTGCAGAAAAAAAATAAAGGTATGTCGTGGTTTAAGAAAATGGCTGAAGCTATAAAGGGTAGCGAAGACTTCTCGGACATTAAGTCGAGTACGGTTCGTGATATCCTGAATGGCGAAATATTTTCGAAAAATATTATTAAAAAGCAAACCAAACTATTAGTAATGATAGCTTTGTTGATGTTTGCGTATGTCGATAACCGATTCTCGTGCGAGAGGCAGCTAGCAACAGAAATTGAGTTGAAAAAGAAAATCCAAGATCAGAAATATGAATCGCTTACTATTTCTGCAGAGTTAATGACCATTAGCCGTCAGACCAGCGTGCTGAATATGATAAATACACGTGGAGTAGATTTAGTGCAAACATCTACGCCACCCATTGTAATTGCTGATTCTGTAGAAGAGAAATAATGGCAGATATTCGTAAAAATATAGTCCTCAGATTCGGTGTAGTGTATGTAATCATATGCTTGTCTTTTTTGCTGGTTATCTACAAAATAATTGTAATACAGACTGTTGAAAGGCATAATTGGTTGACATTGGCGGCTAAAAATTTAAAGGCTGATATTGTTGTTAGACCCAACCGTGGTAATATCTATGCTTGCGATGGCCGATTAATGGCTAGTTCCATTCCTACCTACTACATCTACATGGACACAAGGGTACCGGCTTTGCACGAAAAAGAGGGTAAGTTGTTTAAAAGTAATGTAGATTCATTAGCTATTTATTTATCCAGCTTTTTGCGTGATAAAACTCCGCTGGAATATCGTAAATTGTTGAAAGACGCCTACAGAAATAAAGTTGGTGAGCTGCAACTCTATCCTAAACGCATCTCGTACGCAGAGTTAAAACAGCTTAAGAAATTACCCCTTCTCCGCTTAGGTCGTAATAAAAGCGGACTCATTACCAAAGAACTTTTTACACGTGTAAAGCCCTTTGGATCATTGGCTTCGCGCACCATTGGCGATATTTATGCTGATGAATCGATGGGTGGGAAAAATGGAATTGAGAAAAGATTTAATACCAATTTAATAGGTATTCCGGGTATCTCGATTCGTCAGAAAGTGGCAAATACGTACATGGAAACTGTGAAGGTTGAGCCGGTTGATGGTATGGATATTACAACCACTATTGACATTGACTTGCAAGATATTGCCGAAAAAGCGCTGATAGATAGCTTGCGTTCTTTTGATGCCAGTTCTGGCTACGTTATTTTGATGGAAGTACACTCCGGCGAAGTAAAAGCCATAGTGAATATGCAGCAAAATGCTGATAAAACTTATACCGAGAACAAAAACGGCGCTGTTTCGGACATGGTGGAGCCGGGTTCGACCTTTAAGGTTGCATCGTTGATGGTGGCTTTGGATGCCGGAAAGGTGAAAATTACCGATTATATTGAAACGGGGAATGGAATTTATCCATTTGCAAATAGATTAATGAAAGATCACAATGCCAACAAAGGTGGGTTTGGTCGGATTACACTTGCAGAAGCAATTCATGGATCTTCAAACATTGGAATTTCGAGGGCAATTGTGAACGCATACGGACACAATCCTTCGGAATTTGTTGAAGGTCTGTATGATATGAAATTGAATGAACCGCTAAATCTGGAAATTCCAGGAGCTGCTTCTCCCCGCATCCGTCATCCGCACGACAAGGCAGCTTATTGGTCTGCAACGACATTGCCATGGATGTCCATCGGATACGAGAGCCAACTTCCACCCATTTATACATTGGCATTTTATAATGCTATAGCTAACAATGGAAAATACATCCGTCCATTTTTCGTAAAGTCAATATCTAAAAATGGCCAGGTAGTAAAATTGTTTGAAACAGAGACGATAAAGGAATCGATTTGTAAGCCCACTACTTTGAGTGATATCAAATCGGTGTTGTTGGGCGTAATGGAAGCGCCAAAGGGAACCGCCCACAATGTTCGTTCGAAGTATGTACGTATCGCTGGTAAGACAGGTACTGCCCAGATATCAAAAGGAGCATTGGGTTACAAAGGAGGCGGAACTACCCATCAGGTTTCTTTTTGTGGGTATTTTCCGGCCGATGATCCACAATATACTTGCATAGTGGTTATTCGCGAGCCACGCAAGGGTTATCCATCGGGCGGTAAAATGGCCGGTTCGGTATTTAAAAATGTGGCTGAAAGAACAATGGCATTAAAATCGCATCGCAAAGCGTTGACATTTGAAAGAGATACCATTACAAATTTCCCTACTAAACCATTTGTAAAAGTTGGATATTATAAGGCTTTGCTAACCGTTATGACGGATTTGCAATTGCCAATAGGAGTCAATTCATCGGATTGGGTGAAATCGTTTTCGGACGATCAAAGGGTGCGTGTTGAATCAGTTTCGGTACCTCGTAATGTGGTTCCCGATTTGATGGGGATGGGTGCAAAAGATGCTGTTTATCTCGCTGAAAGGCTCGGGCTGAATGTGCAGGTACAGGGTAGAGGAAAAGTGATTTCGCAAACGATTAAACCCGGTACTTTTGTACAAAAGGGTAATCGGATAGTAATATGTTTTCAATAAAAAAATAAAGCTGATAACTGCCTTCGTGCCTTGGTCGATAGAAGTTTCAAAATTAAATATAGGAACATGATTTTAGATGATGTACTTCAGGGAATCGTTTTGCTTAAAACGGTAGGACGTGTCGATATTCAAATTAAGAATATTCAATTTGATTCACGCAAAGTGGAGTCGGGGAGTGTTTTTGTAGCGACTAAAGGTACTGCTGCCGATGGTCATCAATATATAGCCACTGCCATAGAGAAAGGCGCTGTAGCAGTTGTATGTCAGGAAATTCCGATAGAACTAATTCCGAATGTGGTGTATGTCAAAGTAGAAAACAGTTCGGATGCGTTGGGTAAAATGGCTTCGGCTTGGCACGGTTTTCCTTCTTCTAAAATGATTTTGGTGGGCGTGACCGGAACGAATGGTAAGACTACCATAGCTACCTTGCTCTATCAACTTTTTCGCGAGCTAGGTCATAAATCGGGTTTGCTTTCTACGGTTTGTAATTATATAAATGAGCTAGCTGTAGAGGCAACGCATACTACACCCGATGCTTTGGCGTTAAATGAAATGCTGGCTCAAATGGTAGATGCCGGTTGCGAGTATGTTTTCATGGAAGTAAGCTCTCATTCGGTAGATCAGCGACGCATTGCCGGCTTGCAGTTTGATGGTGGCATTTTTACAAATATTACACGCGATCATATTGATTATCATCTTACATTCGAAAACTATTTGAAAGCCAAAAAGCAATTTTTCAATGACCTTTCGTCGGATGCTTTTGCACTGACAAATGTGGATGACAAAAATGGATTGGTGATGCTTCAAAATTCAAAGGCAAAAAAATATACGTATTCACTTCGTTCGATGGCTGATTTCAAGACACGCATTTTAGAGCATGGTTTTGAGGGAATGTTGTTGGATATGAATGATAAGGAAGTGAATGTTTCATTTATTGGGAGATTTAACGCTAGTAATCTTTCGGCAGTTTTTGGTGCTGCTGTTTTGCTTGGACAGGATGAACTAGAGGTTCTCCGGATTATCAGCTCTCTGCATTCTGTTTCTGGTCGTTTTGAAACTTTGCATTCTCCAGCGGGTTTTACAGCCATTGTAGATTATGCACATACGCCTGATGCACTGACGAATGTGATTGAGACAATCAATCAAATTTTACAAGGGAACGGCCGACTTATCACCGTTGTAGGTTGTGGTGGTAACCGCGATAAAGGTAAACGGCCAATGATGGCGCGTGAAGCTGTAAATGGAAGTTGGAAAGCTATTCTTACTTCGGATAACCCACGGTTTGAAGAACCGCAAGCAATTTTGGATGACATGTTGGCCGGATTGGACGTAGTGGATAAAGCAAAAAGCTTGACGATAGTCGATCGACGTGAAGCAATTCGTACAGCTTGTGCGTTAGCTCAGACCGGCGATGTGGTGCTTGTGGCTGGAAAAGGACACGAGGACTATCAAATAGTGCAAGGTGTAAAGCACCATTTCGACGACAAAGAAGTAGTTAGAGAATGTTTTTGATGTGCCCCTAACAGGGAATGTAATTGTAAATTATTAATTATTAATTGTAAGTTAATATGTTGTATCATTTATTCCATTATTTGGATCAAATTTTTGATATCCCCGGAGGGCGGTTGTTTAACTTTATATCCTTTCGTGCGGGTACAGCCTTTATTTTGGCATTATTACTTTCCACCATGTTTGGACGACGGATTATCGACTATCTGCAAAAAAAACAAATTGGAGAAACAATACGTGATCTTGGACTCGAAGGGCAGATGAGTAAAAAAGGAACACCTACAATGGGAGGAGTCATCATTATTGTTGCCATTCTCGTTCCTACTCTTTTGTTGGCAGATATTGCCAATATATATGTTTTGTTGATGATTGTAACTACTGTGTGGATGGGCTTGATCGGTTTTTTGGATGATTATATAAAAGTCTTCCGCAAAAATAAAGAGGGTCTCAAAGGACGTTTCAAAATAGTGGGACAAGTTGTCTTAGGATTAATTGTTGGTTTGACAATGTATTTTAGCCCGAGTTTAGTGATTAGAGAAAATATAGAAGTAAAAGGTGCAACTCAGCGTGTTGAAAATGTACTTTATTCAAAACACAATGTAAAATCTACCAAAACGACGATTCCTTTTGTAAAAAATAACAACTTCAACTATGCCGATGTATTTAAATCGGCAGGAGAGAAGGCGCAAGATTACGGTTGGATTCTGTTCGTTATTGTAACTATTTTTATTGTAACAGCAGTTTCGAATGGAGCCAATCTGACGGATGGTTTAGATGGATTAGCAACAGGATCTTCAGCAATTATGGGGGTCACGCTCGGGATATTGGCCTATGTATCGGGAAATATAAATTATGCCGGATATCTGAATATCATGTATTTGCCCGGCACGGGCGAATTATTGGTTTTTGCAGGTGCTTTTATTGGTGCTACTATCGGTTTTTTGTGGTACAATTCGTTTCCTGCACAAATATTTATGGGTGATACCGGAAGTTTGACATTGGGTGGAATTATCGCTGTTTTTGCCATTCTTACCCGAAAGGAATTACTCATTCCGATATTGTGTGGAGTATTTTTTGTTGAAAGTTTATCGGTCATTATGCAAGTCGGTTTTTTTAAATATACCAAAAAACGATTTGGTGAAGGAAAGCGAATTTTTAAGATGACGCCGTTGCATCATCATTATCAAAAACAGGGAAATGCCGGTATTCAGGCCATTTTCCAACGCCCCTTGCAAGCCATGCCCGAATCGAAAATTGTTATTCGTTTCTGGATTGTAGGTATTATTTTGGCAGCGATTACTATTATTACATTGAAAATTAGATAAATTGTCTGGAGGATGAAGCGAATTGTAATTTTGGGAGCAGGCGAAAGTGGCGCAGGTGCTGCTGTCTTAGCGAAGAAAAAAGGTTTTGATGTGTTTGTTTCTGATAAGTCGGAAATTAAAGCACAATACAAAGTCATCCTAGACGAGTATGGGATTGTTTGGGAGGAAAGGCAACATACCGAGAGCTTGATTTTAAATGCTGCCGAAGTAATTAAAAGTCCGGGAATACCAGATAAAGCACCAATCATAAAAAAAATACTAGCTCTAGATATTCCTGTTATTTCGGAGATTGAATTTGCCGGTCGTTATACACATGCAAAAATGATTTGCATTACCGGTAGCAATGGAAAAACCACCACTACCATGTTGGTTTACCACATTTTAAAGAGTGCTGGATTAAAAGTTGGCTTGGCAGGAAATGTTGGTAACAGTTTGGCATTTCAAGTAGCTACGGCTTCTTTCGATTATTATGTGGTGGAACTAAGTAGTTTTCAATTAGATGGCATGACCGAGTTTAAAGCAGATATCGCCATTTTATTGAATATAACTCCCGATCATTTAGATCGTTACGATTATAATTTTCAAAATTATGTTGATTCTAAGTTTAAAATTACTCAAAATCAAACCGATCAGGATGCTTTTATTTTTTGGGAAAATGATCCGGTAATTAAGGCCGAATTAGAAAAGCGTAATATTCAGTCTGCTATGTATCCATTTGCCGTTGAGCGCAGTGAAAAAACAAAAGCATTTATTGAGCAAGAAGATTTAATCATTCAATCGCTTAAAACTCTATTTACTATGCCAACATCAGATTTAGCATTGCAAGGAATGCACAATACTTACAACTCTATGGCCGCCGGATTAGCTGCTTCTATCGTTGATGTGCGAAAAGATAATATCCGTCAGTCGTTACAAGATTTTCAAGGGGTAGAGCACCGTTTGGAGTACGTCGCAACTGTGAAAAATATACGATTTGTAAATGACTCGAAGGCTACCAACGTCAACTCCTGTTGGTATGCGTTGCAAAGCATGAAAACGCCTGTGGTGCTAATTTTAGGTGGTGCCGATAAAGGAAATGATTATACCGAAATTGAAGTTTTGATAAAAGAAAAGGTGAAAACCTTGATTTTTATGGGGTTGGATAATAAGGCGTTGCATAGTTTTTTCGATGGAAAGGTAGATGCCATTATTGATGTTCAATCGATGGAAGGTGCTGTTCGCGAGGCATATAAAGTAGCTGTTGGAGGTGATACCGTGTTGTTGTCACCTTGTTGCGCCAGTTTCGACTTGTTTCAAAATTATGAAGACCGTGGTAAACAGTTCAAAAGCTTAGTTAGAAATTTGTAACTGAAGATGCTTGAACTAAGAGGCAAAGAGTAAGAATATTGAATCTTTCAAATTCCCAAAATGGAAAATTTATTCAGTAAATATCTAAAAGGCGACCCCATTCTGTGGATCGTATTTTTTGTAATGTGCGTTATTTCGGCCATCGAAATGTACAGTGCATCAAGTACGTTGGCCTATGGTGCCGACAATTATGCTGGTCCAATGCTTCGTCACGTTGGTTTTCTGTTTGGTGGTGCCATTATTGCTATTGTAGTGCATCTTATTCCGCTTCGGTATATCCGGATGATGTCTTATTTAGTACTTCTATTATCGGCATTACTTCTGGTCTGGGTACTTTTTAGGGGAGTAAGCGAAAATGGTGCTTCGCGTTGGCTGGTGATTCTAGGGATTAAATTTCAACCTTCAGAATTCGCAAAATTATCCGTAATCATAGTTGCTGCAGACATGATTTCACGCATCAGAGATGCCAAAAAGGATGAGTGGAAGTATTTTCGCAATACGCTTATCATGTTAGCAATAATTTGCACCTTGATTTTATTTGATAATTTTTCCACTGCCTTTATTCTTTTTATTGTGGTGGTCATTATGATGTTTATAGGTAGGGTGTCACTGATAAAATTGGGTATTTTAGTGGGAGGACTATTACTTTTAATCGTTTTTTGTTTTGCGCTTGTAAAAACGGTTCCCGAAAAATCGATGCCTAAAATGTTTGACAGAGCCTACACATGGGTGGGTCGAATTGACCGGTTTAAAACGGAAAAAAAAGATGAAAAAAGCAAATACATCATTACTGATGATAACCGTCAGGTTCAGCATGGCCGTATTGCTATTGCTCGGGGTGGCGCAGTAGGTGTTTTCCCGGGAAATAGTATTGAGCGGGACTACTTACCACAAGCTTACTCTGATTTTATATATGCTATAATTGTGGAAGAAATGGGCTTGTTTGGTGGGATATTTGTGATTTTGCTTTATCTTGTTTTGCTTTTTCGAGCGGGTAGAATTGCAACTAAATGTTCAACGGTCTTTCCGGCATTGCTTGTAATTGGTTTGTCTTTAATGATTGTTATTCAGGCATTTATAAGCATGTCGGTAGCTACGAGTTTAGGTCCGGTAACCGGACAACCCCTGCCACTGATTAGTAGAGGTGGGACTTCAATATTAATTACTTGTATTTATTTCGGGATTATTTTTGGTGTAAACAGACAGATAAAAGAAGAATTTCAACCCGAGGAAGAAGAACCAGTTCAGGAGGAGGAAGATCTTTCGGTTATTGATTTAGAAAATTTATAATTGAGTCAATAAACTTTCTGACAGATAAACTCATTAACTCTCATACGCATTTGAATCGCATTTTTTTGCATAATCCTTCTGTTGACAGACAAGTTTTGCGCTCATAATTTTACAACTATGAAACATAAATTCATTATTAGTGGTGGCGGTACTGGTGGACATATTTTCCCGGCTATTAGCATTGCCAATGCCTTGAAGAAACGCTTACCCGATGCAGAAATTTTATTTGTAGGTGCAATTGGGCGTATGGAGATGGAAAGAGTGCCTGCTGCCGGTTATCCCATCGAAGGCTTACCGGTAAGTGGGCTGGATAGAAAAAACATGCTCAGCAATGTGAAAGTTGTATTTTATTTGTTGCGTAGCATTGTGCTAGCTCGTAGAATTATCCGTAATTTCAAACCAGAGGTAGCTATTGGTGTTGGAGGTTATGCAAGTGCACCGACATTGCGTGCGGCTACAGGTTGCGGAGTGCCAACACTTATTCAGGAGCAAAATTCGTATGCAGGAGTTACCAATAAGTTATTGGCAAAAAATGCAGCAAAAATCTGTGTTGCATATGAAGGGATGGAAAGGTTTTTCCCAAAAAATAAAATCATTTTGACTGGAAATCCGGTTCGACAAGATTTATTCTCAATAGCACCAAAAACGACCGAAGCTTATGGCTTTTTCGGATTCGATCCGTCAAAGAAAACCATTTTGGTTGTGGGAGGAAGTCTGGGTGCTCGTACTATTAATCAGAGTATAATTGCAAAATTGGAGCGATTGTCGGAAGCAGATGTGCAAATTATTTGGCAAACAGGTAAATTTTATATTGATGCTGCCCGAAAAGCAGCTGAGCCATTTGCTTCAGTACGCTTATTGGTAACAGATTTTGTTTTGCGTATGGATTTGGCTTATTCAATAGCCGATTTAGTAGTTTCTCGTGCAGGAGCCAGCTCCATTTCCGAATTGTGCTTACTAGCTAAACCCACTATTTTGGTACCTTCGCCTAATGTAGCGGAAGATCATCAAACGCAAAATGCGTTAGCTTTAGTGCGGAAAAATGCTGCCATATTGATTAAAGATGTTGACGCTAATGAGCAGTTGGTTGATAAAGTGCTGGAACTGATAAATGACACTGCTGTATTGAAAGGGTTAAGTGATAATATATTAAAAATAGCTGAGAAAGATTCGGCTGATCGAATCGCAGAGGAAGTGATGAAGTTAATTAGTTGAAGGTTAATGAAATAGAATGAGTTAATTAGTAATTATGGAAAAGTTTAGCAAATATTATTTTTTAGGAATAGGTGGAATTGGGATGAGTGCGTTGGCGCGTTATTTTCATACAAAAGGTTATGAAATTTCAGGTTACGACCGCACCCCGACCAAGTTGACCACTGATTTACAATCCGAAGGTATTGCAGTTAGTTTTGATGAGCATGTAGATCAGATTCCAGATAAATTTACGCAGGCAAAAAATACATTAGTGATTATTACGCCAGCCATTCCTCAAGATCACCCTCAACTGCTGTATTTTCAGGAAAATAATTTTACAATTCAAAAGAGATCTCAGGTGTTGGGCGAGATTACCCGTAAAAGCAAAGGAATTTGTATAGCAGGTACTCATGGCAAAACCACCACATCGACTATTTCAGCACATTTGTTGTATCAATCTCACGTTTCGTGTAATGCATTTTTGGGAGGTATTGCCAATAATTATAACACCAATCTACTGCTTTCGAGCGAAAGTAATTTGGTTGTAATTGAAGCTGATGAGTACGATCGTTCGTTTCATCAGCTCGCGCCTTATATGGCTGTGATTACTTCAGCTGACCCCGATCACTTGGATATTTACGAAACTGCCGATGCTTTTCGCGAAAGCTTTGAGCATTTTACCTCACTTATTAAAACTGGTGGTGTGCTAATTATGCGCAAAGGTATTGATATCAAACCGCAGTTGCAAAAAGGAGTGAAGCTTTACACCTATTCGATGGAGGATGGCGGTGATTTTCATGCAGAAAATATTAAAACAGTAAAGGGCGAGATACACTTTGATTTTGTAACACCTACCGATAGAATAGCCGATGTTCGACTTGGTGTTCCTGCCAAAATAAATGTTGAGAATAGTGTGGCTGCCATGGCACTGGCCTGGCTTAACGGAGTGACTATTGAGGAGCTTCGTACTGGTATATCTTCTTTTTCAGGCATTTATCGTCGATTTAATGTAGTGTATAAATCGGACAAAGTAATTTATATGGACGATTACGCGCATCACCCCAGTGAGTTAAATGCAAGTATTTTGTCTATCCGTAATTTGTACCCTGACCGTAAGATCACCGGCATTTTTCAACCGCATTTGTACACACGTACGCGCGACTTTGCAGCCGATTTTGCATCGGCTCTATCAAAACTGGACGAATTGATTTTGTTGGATATTTATCCTGCGCGCGAGTTACCCATTGAAGGCGTGACTTCTGAACTAATTCTAAGCGAAGTTAAACTTAAAAATAAAACGTTGTGCTCCACTGAAAATCTACTACCTTTGCTAAAAGATAAAGACTTAGATGTTTTGGTTACTTTTGGAGCGGGCGATATAGACAAGTTGGTGCCAAAAATTAAAGCACAACTAAGTAAATAATCATTTAATTTATGAAACCCACTATAAAATATATTCTGATTTCCCTATTCGCCCTACTTGTTGTGGGGTATATGGTTCTCACCTTGTTTTATTTTTCGGGGAATAGTAAAGATATTGTTTGTCGTAAATTAGATATTGTTTTAGCCGATAGTTCCAATATACAGCTTATTACGCAAAAAGATATAGCTTTAATGTTGCACGAAAATGATCTCAACCCCATTGGAAAAACTATTTATCATATTAGTACAGAGTCGATTGAAGATGCACTGCTCAAAAATCCGATGATAAAACGGGTGGAATGTTATAAAACGCCTTCTGGAATTGTAAATATCCGTGTTTTTCAACGTAGTCCTAAGTTTAGGGTGGTAGGGTTTGCAAGTTATTATATGGATATTGACAGAAAGCCGATGCCGGTTTCAACCAATTATGCTGCTTATGTACCGGTGGTTTCCGGACGGGTAACCATATCGATGGCAGCTGGTAAATTGTTCGATTTTGTTACATTTATAGACGATAATCCGTTTTGGAATGCGCAAATAGAACAAATTAATGTGCGTGATGATTTAAAAATAGAGCTTGTTCCGCGTGTAGGTGATGCAATTATTATGCTCGGAACATTAGAAAATTATGCATCAAAGCTAGAAAAATTGAGAAAACTGTATGTAAATGGTTTTAATGTTATTGGTTGGAACCGATATAAAATGATTGACTTGCAATACAAAGATCAAGTTGTTTGTGATAAAATTGGTGCACAGCCTGCATTTAAGGAGGTGACCATTATTGAAAAAAAGGATAGTATTATTGATAGTAAATTATGAACTCAAATAAACAATTTATAGCCATTGATTTGGGAAGTTCCTCTATTTCAGCCATGGCCGCCGAAATACAAGCTGATGGAGCATTAAGAATATTGGGTTTGGAGTCTAAAATTTCTGACGATGTAAAGCATGGTGTTATTGAACAGCGTACAGGTGCCTCTTCAAAAGTTATTGAATTAAAGAAATTACTTCAAAATAGTTCTAAGATTCAAGATATATCGATGGTTTCGGTTGGGGTAGGGGCCAAGTCGATGAAATTAATGCCATTTTCTGTGACGCGTTTTGTCATGAATCCTAATTATGTGACAGACACTCTTTTGGATGAAATGCTAGAAGAATGTAAGCGCAATTTTCAACTTCCAAGTTTAGCCATTTTTGATATAATACCCATCTCTTATTACCTCGATGGTGTTTGTATGGATGAACCTGCCGGACAGGCTGGGTCGCAGATAAAAGCCAATTATCATGTGGTGGTTGGTAATTCGTTGGTAAAGGAAAATCTGGGAGGTTTTATTGATAGAACCGGCCTTGTACTGGAATATAGTCCTTTGGCTGTTGAAGCTTTGTCCACAGTATTACTCGACGATAAAGAGCGCGAAGATGGCTGTGCGTTGATTAATTTTGGTGGCACCACTACTACTTTGGCTGTTTTTAGCGAAGGGGTATTACAAAAGTTATTGGTAGTGCCGCTTGGTGCAAAAAATATAACGAAGGACATACAGGAATTAGGAGTGTCTGAAGCGAATGCGGAACGTTTAAAATGCTTGACAGGAAATGCATTGGAATCGCTTGTGGATGATCCTATTTACGTTCAGATGCCTTCCACTCTTGAAGGGCAACAACCGGTAAAGATTTCAACAAAGTTTTTAGCTACCATTATCGAAGCAAGATTAGATGAAACAGTGCAGCCAATATTTGATGTGATAAACAAACTTCCATTCGAGCTGCAAGCAGGAATTGTGATTACAGGTGGAGGTTCCAAATTGACCAATATGGTCGATTATATGAATGATAAAACGAATATCTATACTAGATTTGGTGATCATTCCGACTGGCTTGCCGATTATACCGATGAGAAATACTTTGATCCCTGCTATGCTCAGTTGATTGGTACAGTGCTACTAACCGATGAATACAGAAAAGAGCATCCAATTGAAGAAACGGTAAACGAACCGGAAAAGAAACCGAAATTGCCGAAAAACAATATTAGTGAGAAAATAACGCAACGTGTGTTTAATTTTTTCAACGATGATAATAAACTGAATTAGTAAACTGTTTATTGTTAAAGTCATAAATAAGAAATTTAATTTCCAAATAATATAGATATGGGATATTTAGATGAGAGTTTGCCTTTAGAATTGAAACTAGTTGATAGTTCTTATATAAAAGTTATCGGAGTAGGCGGTGGTGGCGGAAATGCTGTAAATCATATGTATCGTCAGGGAATTACCGATGTGTCTTTTGTAGTTTGTAATACAGATAATCAAGCTCTGGTAAAATCACCAGTGCCGGTTAAAATACAGCTAGGAGTTGATACCACCGAAGGCTTAGGTGCCGGAGGTAAACCAGAAGTGGCTCGCAAAGCAGCTGAAGAATCGATAGAGAAAATTCAGGGCTTGTTGAAAGATAACACCAAGATGGTTTTTATTACTGCTGGTATGGGTGGTGGAACAGGAACTGGTGCATCGCCTGTAGTGGCCAAGGCAGCTCATGATTTGGGGATATTGACTGTTGCCATTGTTACCATTCCGTTTGCTTTCGAGGGGAATATGAAAATCAGACAAGCCTTGGAAGGAGTAGCAGCATTGAGCGAGCACGTTGACGCCATTTTGGTGATTAATAATGAAAAACTCAAAGAAATATATCCCGATTTGAATCTTTCTAACGCTTTTGCCAAAGCAGATGATGTGCTGACAAATGCAGCTAAAGCCATTGCCGAAATCATTACAGTTCCTGGCTATATCAATACCGACTTTGCAGATGTGTACAGCATTATGAAAGATGGTAACGTAGCTATAATGAATACAGGTTATGCCACTGGTGAAAATCGTATTACAAATGCGATAGCTGATGCGCTAAATTCACCATTGCTTAATACAAATGATGTCAGCGGTGCGAGTAAGATACTTTTAAGCTTGTATTGTTCTACTACCGACCAGATTAGAATGGAAGAGGTAGATCAAATTCACCAGTTTATGAATAAAATGGGCGATAATGTTCAGGTTATTTGGGGTGCGAGTTTTGATGATGCCCTGAATGAGAATGTGAAGATTACACTTATTGCAACCGGTTTTGATGTAAGTGATATTCCTGGTATGCCTGCCACTGTAGCCAAGCCAGCTACACAAAAGATAATCCACAGCTGGGAATCCGCCAAAAATCAAGATAGCAAGCCTGAACCAGAAGTGTTGCCATTTGATGAAGAATCGGATTCTCCTAAGAAAGCCGATACCGACAAGGCATTTGAACAATATTATGGTAAGGCTACCGAGCCAGAAGTAGAACCGGATCTTCTAACATTTACACTCGACGATTTTGAAGATGATAATGCGCTGAAAACGGTTGAGAATATCCCTGCATGGAAACGTAGATTGATGAAATAATCTCTGCATTGTCAGCAGACTGCAATGCGTAGTTTTAATAACCGATAATTGATAACTGAAAATATGGATGAACTATTTGATAAAGTAAGTAACGATATAAAACCCGCAATGTTGGCCCGTGACAAAGTTGCTTTGGAAGCTTTGCGTGGCATTAAAAAAGAATTTATTGAAGCAAAAACTGCTAAAGGGAGTGATGGTACAATGTCTGACGAAGTGGGAATAAAAATACTTCAGAAGATGATCAAACAACGCAAAGAGTCCGCTCAGATCTATACAGAACAAAACAGACCCGAATTGGCAGAAATCGAATTAGCCGAAGCAGCAATAATTGAAAAATACTTACCAACCCAGATGACAGATGCGGAGTTGGAAGCTGCTGTGGCTGCTATAATCAGTCAGGTAGGAGCTGCTGGCCCACAAGACATGGGTAAAGTCATGGGAGTTGCTAGTAAGCAATTGGCCGGTAAAACTGAAGGACGATTAATTTCGGAAAAAGTAAAGGCATTGTTGGCTAAATAGTCATCAGTTGATAATTGACAGCGGATAGTTGATAAAGTCTTGTTAGAAGTTACTGACTTAGGAAATTATGAAGTTACAAAGCAATGTCTTTGCTCAGTATCCTCTATTAATAGTCAAAATCTCTGCGTCTCAATGTTTAAAATAGTTGTCTTTTGTATTGATTCTTGGATCTTGGTTCTCGGTTCTTGATTTTTGGTTTTTTCGACCGCATAACATTACAACTCCATGAATATTTTTTCATGGAGATTTTTTTTATGTAAGTCAAATACATGTATTGTTGACTATATTTCGCACATTTCAATTATAAGTGTGCAAATAGTGAAAGATTATTACAAAAAACGCTATTTTTATTTCTAAAAACGGATATAAATACGTTTAAAGTGTTGGTACTAACATCAAAAAAAGCTTACTTTTGTATTGCTATTTTACAAGATGGCCATTATTCAACGCATTTCCATGATGAAACAAATTATTGCACCAGTTGACAAAGAAATTTTAAAACAAGAGCTTACCAAAGACTTGTTTCTTCGTCCAACCAATAAAGCCCACAACGATATTTACGTTGTAACTGCCCACAATGCCCCCAATGTAATGAGGGAAATAGGACGCTTACGCGAAATGTCATTTCGATCGGCTGGTGGTGGAACTGGTGAAGAGATTGATACTGATGAGTATGATTATATGAAAAAACCATACTACCAGCTTATTGTTTGGGATCCTATCGCATTAGAAATTATTGGTGGCTATCGTTATTTGCCGGGTGTGGAAGTTGACTTTTATGAAGATGGGCAGCCGAAATTTGTAATGTCGCACCTGTTTCATTTTAGCGATCAGTTTATAAAGGAGTTTTTGCCCTATACAATTGAGTTAGGGCGTGCCTTTGTCCAACCAGATTATCAAACTTCCAAAATGGGCACGAAAAGCCTTTTTGCGTTGGATAATTTGTGGGATGGCTTAGGAGCTTTGATTCATTCGGTAAAAGATGCACGGTATTTTATAGGTAAAGTCACTATTTATAATAATTTTCCGGTGGTGGCTCGTGAGTTGATTTACGAATATATGTTCCGTTATTTCCCGGATCCCAATCAGCTTATTCTACCGCACAAAGTAGTACAAGTAAGTGCTACAAGTAAAGCGTTGGCCAAAAAGGTTTTTGTTGAAAAAGACTCTGCTCATAACTTCAAAGCACTTCAAAAAGCGGTGCGTGCCGAGGGCGAAACGATTCCGTCTATGTTTAATGCTTATATAGGTTTAACGGATACGATGCGTGTATTTGGTTCTATCTTTGATGCTGATTTCGGTTCTGTTTATGAAACTGGAATTATGATAACCATGGACGATTTATTGGAGACAAAGAAAATACGCTATATCGTTCCCTATATAGAATATGTAAAAAAAGTAATGGATGAGCGTAAACAAGCTTCGAAATTAACAAGAGAGAAAAAGGCAGCCGATAAGCTAGCCAAAGCCGATCTAAAAAAGAGTGCAACTAAGAACTGAAATCTCGGTTACATGCTTATTGTATTGTTACAGGCATCGATTTCCTTTTTACAAAATCTCTCAGAATAATTTCGGCAATGGCATTATAGAACTTGAAAAGAATATAAAGTGCAGTTAAAACAACCCCTCCAAGTACACAAACCCAACGAGCGGAAGTAAGTGTAGTTTTAATTTGAGGTAATTCGGCACCTTCGTGCTTAATGAACCAGATGCCAATAGCAATAAAGAAGAGGGTGAAAATAAATTGAAGAATAATCTTTTTATTTTAAATCAAAAATGAATTCTTACCTTCTTTTAATCGGTTTGATAGAGAATGCATTGTTGTTCCTTTTTCCATAATGTAAATTATAACTGTATGTTTAATTATTGGGGATAAATCGTCGTTATTAGCCTATTACGCTTAATAGTTATTGTAAATATATGAAAAATTCATTTATAATAATGGTTCTGTTTTGAGTGAAGGAGTATTATCGTTGTACTCACTTTTTTTAGTAGAACCTAATTAATTCCTTCCCATTCCTTATAGAATTGAGTTAGATAGTCTTCCATTACTGCATGTCGTTTCTCAGCCATTTGTCTGGCTGTTGCAGTATTCATTAGTTCTTTCAATAGCAGTAATTTTTCATAGAAATGATTAATGCTTGTGCCTTTACTGTTTTTATATTTTTCAAACGAATCGTGTAGTTCCGGTTGCATTTCAGGGTTATGCATTTCTCGGTTTTTGCTTCCTCCGTAAGCAAATGTTCTGGCAATGCCTATTGCACCGAGAGCATCCAATCTATCGGCATCCTGCACCACCATTCCTTCGGTAGTTTTCATTGCGATAGCCACGCCTGCTCCTTTAAAAGAAATATCTTTGATGATTTGGCAGACATGCAGTATCACGTTTTCATCAACACCCAAACTCTCTAGCCATTCACGGGCTACTTGTGGTCCTATCTCATCATTCCCGCCATGAAATTTCCAATCGGCCACATCGTGGAGCAGTGCTGCCAGTTCTACAATGAACATGTCAACCTCTTCCTGCCGGCCGATGTGAATTGCATTTTTCCATACGCGGTATACGTGCCACCAATCATGACCAGAGCCTTCGCCCATGAGTTTTGTTTTGATGTACTCCGTTGTTTGAATTATTATTTGGTTTTTATCCATGTAGCAAGTTCCCTGTTTAGTGTATTTGAATGGTTTTGGAGCTGATTTTTTCGCAGTTCAAAAATACACATTAATCTTAACGCCTCAATATAAAACAACCATTTACTATCGATTAATTTTCTATTTCTTTGTTTATGGGACATTGGATAACTAGAAAGTAAAGCTAGTGTAATGTTATACCTATAAACCTAACCTAAATTTACTTTTGTCTATTTGGTTACAATCTCACACTTTTATTGCTGCTTTAAGTGCGCTAAGGTATAATACGTGTAATCACTTCAATACGATTCTTGTCGGGATCTAGAGTTACAAACTCATAATATCCATCGCCTGATACTCTTGGACCATTTAGTATCTCAAAACCATTTGCCAGAAGCAAACTTGCCTTCGCATCTACCTCTTGTCTTGTATCAACACTAAATGCAATATGAATAATTCCTTTGTGCTGAGCAGTTATGGTATCATTTGTATTGTCGGGGATATTGGGCATCCACATAATTTCCAGTCGTGCACCTGTTTGGAATGAAATAAAATAACTCTGAAACTGAGTGTTGTGATTAATGTACATTTCGTTGGTATGTCCGTCGAAGAAGCTTACATAATAATTTTTTAGCAGTTCAATATTCTCAGTCCAAATAGCAATGTGGTCAAGTTTCATTTTTAGGATAAACGATTAGGAGAGTTACAATTTTTTTTAGTGAATTAATTATTTAAACTATTATCTTTCAAATTTCAATCAGTGACATTACAAAATGCTTTTCTATCAGCGATTCAAAGAGCTGGATATCTAATGGTTTGGAAACATAATCATCGCAACCTACTTCAAGTGCTTTTTCTTTGTCGCTCGAAAAAGCACAAGCTGTTTGAGCAATAATCACTACTTCTTTGTTGAACTTTCTTATTTCCTCCGTGGTTTCGTATCCATCCATTTTGGGGATTCTTATGTCCATCAGAATTAAATCGATGTCCAGGTGATTCTTAGCAATATTCAATGCCTCTACACCATCTCTGGCTACTAAAAGCTCGCTACAAAAATCCTCAACTATTTCTGATAACAGGAACTCCATCCCAGGGTCATCTTCTACAATCAATATCTTAAGTTTATTGATTGATTTTTCTTTTGTTTTGGTTTGAATCACTTCTTCAAGGACGGTTTCAGCTTTAGCAGGACTGTAAGGAATAGTAAACCTGAAGGTACTTCCAATGCCGTGACTACTTTCTACCCAAATTGTTCCACCCAGCATTTCCACATAAGCTTTAGAAATGGATAAACCCAAACCTGCTCCCTGATAAGCTGTTTTGTTAGTCATATCGGATTGCACAAACCGATCGAATATAGCATTTAGCCTATCCTCTGCAATGCCATTACCACTGTCAGTTACAAAAAACTCTAACAGGCTTTTGTTCTCATCCTGTTTCAACTCATAACCAATTTCTATAGCTCCTTTTCCAGTTTGTTTTATTGCGTTTTTAAGTAAATTAGTCAAAATGCCGTACAGCTTTTCAGCATCTGTTTTTATAAAAGCATTGTTTGTTGTTAATGCTTTGCTGCACACCAGTCGTAATCCTTTGTTTTCTATTTCTGGGGCAAAAAATGAAATAAGGAATTCAATTTCTTCATTGACATTTGTTACTTTGTCGTTGATCTCAATTACTCCCGATTCTATTTTAGAAATATCCACTATATTGTTTACTATATTTAGCATTCGGGTACCGCTGCTCTCTATAATCTCAAGGTATCTTTGTTGGTTTTTGCCGCTCAGATTTGGTTGTTTCAGTAGCTCGGCAAAACCCAAAATACCATTCATAGGTGTTCTTATCTCGTGACTCATATTGGCCAGAAAGGCAGATTTCAACCGGTCACTTTCTTGTGATTTCTCTTTAGCCAGTCTAAGCTCTACTTTCTGATCTACAAATTTCTCGAAAAGCTCTCCTATACGTCCAAATTCATTCGGATATTGTTTTAATAACTCAATGGAGTCCTTGTTTTCAGACTCTAGAATATCTGTAGTGAGCTTAAGTGGTTTGTCAATATGCTTGCGGGTAAAGAACGTAAATACTAACAATAATAGCAGAATAGAGAAAAATATAAAATAACTCAGCACCCTAGATGTCTGGAAATTAAGATGCAGCATTCTGTGAAACACTAAACACGAAACATGTTTTCCGTCATAACTATGAAGGTTGACATAGGCCGCAATTGTTTCATTACCTATGATAGTATCAGATTTAGTGGGATTCAGGCTCACCTTTGCTCCAAATATTTGGGTCATTTTATTGAGATAAGCCAAATCCAGTTTTCGGCCTACTAATAAATAACCTGTTGGTAATGTTTTGACATGTTTCGAATCATTGGTTGGGTGAATTGATGTGAAGGTTATCTCCATTATTCCGCTTGGGGAGTTCGAAAAGAAATGCGTTTTTTTAAGGTGGGCAATACTTTTTAAAGTGTCTCTCGGAATAAAATACTCCATTTTACAATTATCTTTCGATAAGTCACTCACTATTTTAAAGTCTTTATCATAGACGCAGATGTATTCATAGTTAAATGAATTTGTTAGGGTGATGTTGGTTTTAATCCAGGTGGTGTCATTTTTTTTTATGGCTGTTACAAAATCATCCCAATATGAATAGTCGTAGGTGGTTTGAATCATGGGCGAACAACTTAGTTCAAATAAGTAGTTCACTTCGCGCTTAAACTGTGTTTTGGAACTTTCGAGAATTTGTTTTTCCGATTTAGATTTGTACTGGAAGAGGAAAAAGAAGAGAATCAAAAAAATAATCCCTACCGCTATTAGATAAGTTGTAATTTTGCGGTAAATAGTCTTGAATATTTGCATATTTATGATTACATTACTCCAAATATCCCGATTTGTTTTATGGGATTGGCACCAGTAGCCTTGATGGCAATAAAACCACGTTTACAAGTAACCAGTTTATTTTTGAAGTATTTGGATTAAAAAAAATTAGTAAAAACTTGTTTACCGGACTCAATGTAAAATATATAGACTATTCCAACATAACAACGGTTTCTATGTATCATTTGGAGAATCGTTTTGATAAATGTTCTTTGTAGCGGATAACTTCTTAAGCCCACAGCTCGGCAATGAGTTTGCCTTCGTCGCAGCTGAAGCCTGCCCGTCCACTGTTAAACTAAGTCTATTCTTTGAAAGTTTAATAATTACCTCCATTGAATTTGAAAAGTTTTCCTAAATCTCCACTATTTTTGTAAAGGATTTCGCATTATTTCGTAAACCAATTGAGGACTTGTTTTTGCTATACCCGTCAACAAAAAAATAATCTTACCAGCATCTGATGGATCAATTGCATAATAATAGTCTCGGTCTACTCCATCGGGTTTTGTAGTTAAACAAAGTCGCTTAAAAAGCCATTTCCAACTGCCATTTTTATAGTAAGAATTGTTGCGCTCAGGGGCATTGATAAGCCATTCATATTCCCTCCAATTCCTTTTTAGTAAGGGGTTCTGATTCTCTATTTTTACAATTTTTAAATTGCCGTCCATTTGTTCTATTTCGTCCAATATCCAGCCAGAATGATTTTCCCATGCTAAATAGGGTTTATCTGCGTGACTATTGTTCCAATCTGTTGAAGTGCTAATGATAGTTATAAATTTTCTTTTTGAGACTTCTGATCTGGAAATAGCTTCGCCTATAACCTGCACTGGACCAGCTACAACAATAAATAGTGGATTATCTTCAGTTGATTGATTAATCTGGTTTTTAAGCGCTTCATAAGCAATCTGTGGGTTATCTACTGCACAAATAAATTTTGTTTTTTTGAAGCCAAATATTTTGCCACCCTGAATTGCGCTTATCTTCATTTGCGCATAAGGCGAAATGCCTTCGATACCCGGATGTTCATGATTACTTCCCCAAATATGATCACTGTAAATGTATATGCTCAATTTATCTTGTAATCCCTTTGCAGCGATAATGGCTAAAGATAAAGGTGTTGCTCCCCAGTCATCGTGATCATGTTCATTACCGTCCGAACTTACCACTATACGACCTTTGCTTTGCCACAAAGGCGTTTGAGCAGTCAAAAAATTAATTTGAAAAGCTAATAGCCACATTATTAAATATATCCTTCGCATTTTATTGTGTAATTTAATTAAACTTAGTGATGTAAATCTATTTCGGGAATATACAATGTCTTAGGGTATGTAAAAAAAATACTTTTTATCGGAAAGCAACTGTTTAACTGGCCGAAGGATAAGGGAATACTCACCACGAAATACTGTTTTTAAACGAACGTAAGAAAATATTTGGCAAGACACTGTTTTTATTTTTTGTGATAAATCAAAAGGTTAAGATTGATTCTGAAAATCAAATTTTGGAATAGTAAATGAAAATATACTTCCAATATTTATTTCACTTTCAACCCAAATTTTCCCTTTGTGCCAATCAATAAATTCTTTACAAAGTATAAGACCAAGCCCAGTGCCTAACTCGTTATCAGTTCCTTTTGTTTGAACCTTGTGTTCGACACTAAACAATTTACTGATGTTTTTCTCATTAATCCCAACCCCAGTATCCTGAACATGTACAGTTACTTTTTCTTGGTCAACTTCAACAGAAATTGTAATTTGATCATCTCTCCTCGAAAATTTAATTGCATTAGAAATTAAATTTCTTAAAATTGTTTCAATCATGTCTTTATCGGCAAATAAGTTTAAGTCTTCATTAAACAACGATATAAGCATTACTCCTTTGCTTTCTGCCGTATTAGACAATAAATTGAAATTATTCCTTATTAGCTCCCCAAGATTCATATTCTCGGGATTATATTTCATACTGCCAGTTTGAGATCTGCTCCAGCTTAACAAATTTTCGAGCAAGCTGAAAGCAATATTGGACGATTGACTAAGCATTTGAGCATACTTTATACTCTTTTCAACATCATTCTCCTCAAGTTGTTTAAGAATCAAATTTGAAAAACCAACAATGGTAACAAATGGATTACGCAAATCATGTGCAATAATACTAAAAAACTTATCTTTAGTAGCATTGGCAAGTTCTAGTTCATTTCTTTGACTCTCAATATTTTCTTTTTGCTCTTCTAAAAGTAAATTTTGTTCTTTAATTGTCTGGTATGAGTTGCTCAATTTAAGCATTGAATGCACTCGGGCTTGCAATTCAATCTCATCAACAGGTTTTCTAATATAATCAACAGCTCCGCTGTCTAAAGCTACCTTCAAGTTTTCAGAAGTGGTCATCACACCAGTACAAATAATAATCGGAATATCTTTAGTGGCTTCAATAGTTTTCAAATATCGAATAGCCTCTATTCCATTCATTTCAGGCATCTCCCAGTCAGTAATAATTAAATCAGGAATACGCTTAATCGACATTTCGCACAAAACAGTTCCGTTAACAGCTCTGATTATTTTATGAGGCAAATCAGTTTTTTTTAAAATATCTACTATTACTTGTACATTTTCAGGATAATCGTCAGCAATAATTATAGTATATGTTTTCATAACAAGTGTTATTTTAGTTTAGTGTCAATAAATTCTGATACTTATTCTGATTAAGTGTTTTAATACAGTTATTGATTTTCGAAATCCATAACTTGATATTCTCTGTTTCGAATTGTTCAAGTTCTTCGAGAAGATATTCGATATCATCTGTTTCATAAATACTAAACTCCATTAATTTTTCAATTGCAGGTTTCAGAACCTCTCTCTCTTCTTTTGTAAATTCAATTTTAGTACTAATATTTGTATTTTCAATTTCGATGCTTTGAAAAGTGGCTGCCCACTCTGCTATTTGCAAAGAAAACCAAAACGTAGTCCCTTTTCCCACTTCAGAGGCTAATCCAATTTCTCCACCTTGTGCTTCTACCGCCATTTTACAGAAAGTCAACCCAAGTCCTGATGACCGGACACTTCCTGACTTCTTGGGCACTACCTGACCAAACTTTTGAAATACAAGGTGTAATTTATCGGCAGCTATTCCCTCGCCTGTGTCGGTGACCAAAATATTCACTCTATCCTCAGACAATTGATTTGTGGCCAGAGTTATTGTTCCTCCTGTTGGTGAATACTTAATTGCATTTGTGAGCAAATTTACTAAAATTCTTTCAGTTATTTCTTCATCAACCCTTACTACTAAATTTTCATCTATCAGATTATTTAATGAAATATCTTTTTGTTCAAGCAGAAACTTTACTTGAACAATTACGTTTTCTACGATAATAATAAATTGTTTTGAAGCTAATTCAAGTTCAAATTTACTATCCTCATATTTATTAATATCAAGAATATTTAAAACCATATTTAGCATCTGTTTTGCAGAATACTTAACAGTTTCTATTTGCTTTTCGGGTTTAAAACTAGTTGGAATATTTAAAATTAAATTCAAAGGATTTTTTAAATCATGGACAATCATAGATGTTAAACCCTGTTTAAAATCATCCATTTCTCTCAACTTATTATTTTGATGTTCAATTTCATTTTTTTGTTGTGTGATTTCGGCCGTTCGTTGAGTAATTACTACTTCCAAATGTTTTTTCTCATTTCTCAACCTTAAAAGATTTATCTTTACGATAATAAAGATAATATAAATAATCAGTATACTGTAAATAAGATAAGCCCACCAAGTGCGATAAAACGGAGGTATTACCGTAAACTTATAAACAGCAACGTCACTCACTTTATCATACATATTTTTAGCTCTAACTTTAAAAACATACTCACCTTCATTCAAGTTAGTATATTCTTTTTCGGTTTGTCTACCCCAGTCACTCCAACGGTTATCAAAACCGTCCAATTTGTAACTATATAATGTGCGCTCTTCGTGGTCGAAGAAAGGTGCAGCATATTCAAATTTTAGTGAATTAAATTTATAATCCAACTTAATATTAGCATTGCTTTCAAAGTCGTTAATTTGCAGTAAGCTATCAGTTCCACAAGAAATTTCGCGAATAAGACAATTAAATTTCTGATCATAATTCTTCAAGTCCTTACTGAAATCGTATCTAAACAAACCCTCATTACTACCAAACCATGCAACATTAGATGATTCAGCATAGAAACATTCGATATTCATAAACGGTAATCTACGGAATGGGGCATAATACCAATTATATCCACCTTTTTTATTTGACCACAAAAGACCAACATCAGCCTTTTTGTTATCCATAGGTATTATAAAGATCTTTCCATCGGACATTTCCTGAAAAAAAGTTACTTCTGTGCTACCATTACAGAATTTCTCGCCTAACTTATGGTAGGGTTCAAATTTGTCTTTTAGAGAATTATAAATTTTCAAACCAACAGGAGTTCCCAATAAAATTTGATTCTGGTATTCAAAAGGATTATTGCAAACTAATTCATTGAGACCATCTTTTTCTTTATAATACTTGATTTTTTTTGGTTTTGTAATATTGTTCAAATCGGGTGTAACTCGCATAACACCATTTACAAAAGTGTATAGCCACAAATCGCCATTTTTAGCTTCAATCATTGAACGAATTTCATCATTCACACCGTCCCAACTTCCTTCAACAATCCATTTGTTGTTGACATAAAGCAATGAAATTAACTTTCCCGTATTAGTTGAAAATATCCTTTGTGGATTTCTTTTGGATTGGTACAAAATAAAAGACTGATACCCACTATAAATTAATGAGGCGCGATTTCCATTTATTTCATAAATGCCACTTTCTGTACTTACCAGCAGCGATTTTGATGTTGTAGGTTCCAAGAAACACCAGGCATTGCCAAGGGGTATTCCATTGACGGTCTGTATTTTATTGTTTTTATCAATATAATATACACAGTGTAAGGTTGCAACATACATCGTGTTCTTAAATCGAATAATACCTGTTACTGTGTTTTTTAGACCGGTTTCTTTGTTCCAAAAACTCAAATCCTGACTATGTTCAGTTTTTGAAATTCCATCGTTTAACATGAACCAAACATTATGTGTATTATCCTTTTGAGAATTAATAACACTGTTCATCTGCAAAGCATTATCTTCTTTGTATGTCTGAAGTAATTTTGCATTCTTGTCAATAAGCACAGCTCCATTTTGATAAGATCCTAAAAACCAATATTTACCATCAACAAGCATTGTCCGATACTTTAATACATTTGCAAGAGTATCGGTTGAAGGAATGGATATTTTTTTTACTAAAGAATCTTTGCTAAAATTAGTATAATATAAACCTTGATCCATTGTGGAAATTAAAACTCCTGAAGAATCGTTTGAAAAGGAAACATTATACACCTTGAGTTTTTTAAAGAATGAGAAATCAGGAGTTAAGCCTATTTTGTTATTTTTAATCTTTAATACTCCATAGATATTGGATTTAAAATAATAGATATCTTTATAAATAAACGTTATGCCATAAGTATCGGTTGGGGAAGCTTTGAGTACAATTGTTTCCTTTGTTTTGGGGTTATGCTGAATAATATAGTTCAATCTATTAAAATACACATATTTAGACGTTGACTTAACAGTGCCAAAAGATCCTAGTTTAACGCTTTTATCTTTTATCAATGACTTTATACTCACATACTCTGTACTTCCATTTTTAGTAACATTCAAATAGCCAATATCTTCGGCTGCAGAAACATAGACTCTATTGTTCTTGAATTTATTAAAACCATACACCCTTAACATATTTGCATTCAGAACTTTTTTCCAAGTAACACCATCGTATTCAACCAGGCTAGTTGCACCAAAATACATCACCCCTCTTTTATCTTGAATACCGGTAGTAACACTAGGTCCACTATTATATTCATTGGGTGTATAATTTCGAATAACAGGAAAACCAGTTTCCTGTGCCTGCAAATGAAGTGAGGTAAAGAATGTAAAGAGTAACCAAAATAGATTTTTTAAATTCATAATCAACCTCCTATTTTAAAGCATTTCAACGGCGAACAAATAATATAGACATAAATGAGCTATATGCACTATTACTTTGCGTAATAATAGAATAACATGTCACAGCAACCAAGGAAGTTCTGAGAGAAAATTTTATCGGTTGGTTCTGTTTTCTGCGGTAAAAGTAAGTATAATTTATTTCCGTCTCAACCTTTCAATATTGCTCCGCAACTTTTTCAATACCTTATGAAATTCCGACATGATGGGTGGTTTCCCAATAAAATAGATCATCCAAGGTATTGTTGTTGTGTTTGAGTATCTTTTTGATTAGTTTTTCGGATTGATTAATAAAATCCGTTTCATCCTCACATTCATGGGTCAAACCCCGAATTGTAAAGTCGAATTGTCGTCAAATTTCTTCGATTTAACTAGGATTGCATTGTTGGTTTTGTCTGTCAAACAACTTATTTCTATTTCTATAAGTGTTTAATTTGTTTTTTATACCGAAAATAACGAACCCGTTTCCGTTTAACTTTTTCTCTTAATTGTAGGATTGAATGTCAATAATTACAATACAAATCTACACATTTTATGGAATAATTAATACATTCGGATACGTATTTTTAAAGTATTTAGTTAAAGAGGTGTTTCATAGGCAGTTTTGTTATACTTAGTCCTTGTGAAACTAATGGAAAATGGAATTCCATTGCGCATAAAAGGACAAACTAATTTTAAGTAGAACAGAATATCAGCATGATATTCATTGCTTTCGGGGTTGGGTTGGTGAGTTGTTCGGTTTTTTCCCTGTTCGTTTTCGTATCTTGAGCTTTTTAGTCGACTGTATTGAAATGATAACGAAAATGCCCTACAAATTGAATCCAATTTGTAGGGCATTTTTATATGTGGAGAATCTGAATTAATCTAAATTCAGTCTGATTTTATCAGCTATTTCATTCATTTCTTCGGTGGTGAGTTTCATTTTAGGGTTTTTGAAATTCATATCCGATTCTTTATTGATTGGAATTAAATGAATATGCGCATGAGGCACCTCAAGTCCGATAACGGCTATTCCAATGCGCAAACACGGCACTGACTGCTCGATTGCTTTGGCTATTTTTTTAGAAAAAAGCATCATGTCACTCACCGTTTTATCATCCAAATTGAAAATATAATCTTCCTCAATCTTTGGTACTACAAGCGTGTGACCTTTTTTCATTGGAGCTATGTCCAAAAAAGCAAAAAAGTTCTCATTTTCAGCAATCTTATAACATGGAATTTCTCCGGCGATAATTCTACTAAAAATTGTTGCCATAATCCATGTCTTTTATAACGTAATTTCCATTACTTCAAACTCCAATTGCCCGTTTGGAACAGAAACAGTAGCTTTTTGACCTACTTTTTTGCCCAGCAAACCTTTGGCAATAGGTGTAGTAACTGAAAGTTTGCCTTCTTTGAAATTGGCTTCACTTTCAGATACAATCATATAAGTCATTATCTGATCCGTTTTCGTGTTTTTTATTTTCACACGGGTCAGAATTTGAACTTCTTTAGTGCTTATTTTCGACTCGTCAATCATGCGTGCCGATGAAACCATCGCTTTTAAATTCGATATCCTCATTTCAAGCATTCCTTGCGCTTCTTTTGCTGCATCGTATTCAGCATTCTCCGATAAATCACCTTTGTCACGTGCTTCTCCAATTTGTTTTGAAATAGCGGGGCGTTGAACTCTTTCCAGTTCATTAAGTTCTTCAACAAGCTTTTTGTAACCTTCTGCGGTCATATAATTTGTTGCCATAGTTGTGTGTATTTTAGGACGTTTATAACAAAAAAGAATTCCGACAATAAACGCCGGAACTCCTATTCTTTGTTTTTTTTATGTTTAATAGATTGCAAATATACAATCATTTTTTTAGTTCCAATTCATTTGAAACGTGTTTAATAGCATTCTTTCATTACATATTCATTACAAACGCTATTGCCGTGTTTTTATTTTTCAGTTTATCAGTTGTTTTGTGAGTTTTTTTTTGAAAAATAAGTGGTTGAAAATTATCCAGAGAGTAACCGACAAAATTTTGAGAAATGATTACACTAAATGTCGTGTGTGGAAGAGTCAACTGTTTTTGGTTTAGAAAGAAACTCTTTTAGGGGATTGGAGTTGATACAAAAAACAATGGGTAACTTCACAGCCACCCATTGCACATTTTAACCTAAACCTTAACTATGAAAAATTTATCTGTTTGTTTACTCTGCAAAAGTCAGAAAAATATTTCAATCCCACAAGAGTTTCGAGAAAAAAAATAGAATTATTTTTCATGAAAGTGTATATTTGACAATGTTTATTTTTTAAATTATTCATTTTGAGAGGAATAGATGTCCAATGGCTATAAGTTAAAAGTGCAGGTGATCGTGGAGCTTTCGTAATAAAATTATATGATGTACCTTTGTAAAACAAAAAATAATATCAAAATAATGAAAATGGACAAACAAACAGTTGCTTCAACGGACTTTAAATCCGCTTTGAACGACAAAAAACTTTTTATCGAAACCTACGGTTGCCAAATGAATGTAGCCGATAGTGAAGTGGTAGCTTCTATCATGCAAATGGATGGTTTTGAACTGACCGACAAGATTACCGAAGCAGATGCTATTTTTGTAAATACTTGCTCTATTCGCGATAATGCCGAGCAAAAGGTGATTAATCGGCTAAAGTATTTCGAAACGCTGAAACGAAAAAATAAAAAACTGATAATTGGTGTGGTCGGCTGTATGGCTGAACGGGTGAAGGATGAGCTTATAAACGACTATGGTGTGAACATTGTGGTGGGACCGGATGCTTATTTGGATATTCCAAATCTGATTGGAACGGTAGAACAGGGCAATAATGCTATCAATGTCGATCTTTCGACCACCGAGACTTACAGCGAAGTTTTGCCTACACGCATCAGCAAATCCATTTCGGGATTTATTTCTATAATGCGTGGGTGTAATAATTTTTGTTCTTATTGTATTGTGCCTTACACGCGTGGCAGAGAGCGTAGTCGCGATGTGGAAAGTATTCTGAACGAACTTAAAGATTTACAGGCAAAGAACTACAAAGAAGTCACTTTGCTGGGACAGAATGTGAATTCTTTCCGTTTTGAGAAAGACGGTGAAATGATTGAATTTCCTGATTTGTTGCGAATTGTTGCTGAAGCTGCACCTGAGATACGCTTCCGTTTCTCCACTTCGCATCCTAAAGATATGTGCAACTGCACATTGGAAACAATTGCCCACTATCCCAATCTGTGCAAATCTATTCACTTACCGGTGCAGTCGGGGAGTAATTCGATATTGAAGTTAATGAATAGAAAATATACGCGCGAATGGTATTTGGAGCGCATTGCAGCTATTCGCCGTATTTTGCCCGAAGCTTCGATAAGTACCGATATTTTCTGTGGTTTCCACAGTGAAACAGAAGAAGATCACCAACAAACGCTTTCGCTGTTGCGTGAGGTGAATTTCGATTTGGCGTTTATGTTTAAATACTCCGAGCGTCCGGGTACGTTTGCTGCTAAAAATTTACCTGATAATATCTCTGAAGAGGAAAAATTGCGCCGATTGGCGGAGATTATTGAAGTGCAAAGAGAACTGACCAATCAGGGAAATCAGCGTGATATTGGAAAAACCTTTGAAGTGTTGGTGGAAGGGTTTTCAAAACGCTCGAAAGAGCAACTTTTTGGACGCACGTCACAAAACAAGGTGGTTATTTTTCCACGTCTTGGTCGCCGAATTGGCGAAACCATTCAGGTAAAAGTGTTGAGTGCTTCGTCTGCAGCACTGATTGGAGAAGTGGTTGAATAATGGTTGAAAAATAAATAATAAAAAATAATCATTGAGATATTTTTTGAAATAACTCGAGATAATATGAGTTTAAAAAGTCCTGAGTGTTTTACATTCAGGACTTTTTATTTGCTCTTCGTTTAAAATGCTGTGAGTCACCCCAGGCAGCGTAACCCACCTTGTGATTTACCAAATGAACTCTCACATCGATACAGTTTTTGCAATCATCTGCATTCTCGTTGGTGCAGGGCTTATTTTCATAAAGCTTGTAACTGTCGCGGTATTTTCCCGGAGTTATGTTTGGCATAAGGATGTTTGCCCCAATCTGAATTGCTTTTTCGCGCCCGATTTTGTCAATGGTTTGCAATGCTGTTGAAGCCACTATATTGATGTCTTTCATCATTATTCTCAAAATAGCAATCATTTTTAGCGTCAGTTGGAATCTTTCTTTCAGTGGAATCAGACTGTTTTTATAAGCGTAAAGTGGCGTGTCTTTGTGTTCGATGTAAGGTCCCATTCCACACATGTCTACATCGAAATTTTTCATAAACATAAGGTCGTCAGCTAGATGCTCCAGCGTCTGAAAAGGCAGTCCTATCATTACGCCTGTTCCCACTTGGTAGCCAATTTTCTTTAATGTAGTCAGGGCGTTTAATCGTGTGGCGAAGTTATGGTTCTCATCGTTTGGATGAATTTTAGAGTATAATTCTTTTGTCGAGGATTCGATGCGCAGCAAATACCTGTGCGCTCCGTTTTCGAACCATGTTCTGTACGTTTCTTCCGATTGTTCGCCACAGGATAGCGTGATGCCAATTTCACCGTTTGTAGTCTCTTTTGATGTTTTTAGAATGTTATTGATAGTGTCAATAAAACCTATACTGCTTATTTCGCCCGATTGAATGGCTACCGAACCGTACTGGTTTTTGTGCGCAAACTGAATGGCTGCCAATACTTCTTTCTCATTGAGAGAATATCTGTTTACGGCGCTGTTCGACTTTCTAATGCCGCAATACAAGCAATCTTTAGCGCAAACGTTCGACAGCTCAATCAGACCACGCAAGTATACAGTATTCCCAATGCTTTTTTCTTTTGTGCTGGCAGCATGTTTGAAAAGCATTTTTTCATCTTCACCACTTACACTCAAAAGCAGTACAATATCACTTTTTGTGAATTCTTCTTTATGTAGAATCTCGTTTATAGACATTTCTCAGTAAAAAAACGTTGGATATTATTCCGCATTTTGGGTTAGGGGTTTTCGAAATGGTGCCGTAGCTCTATCAAAAATACCGTGCATGTAGGCGATGGCTAAACCGTAATTTGTTACAGGTACTCCCGCATCAATTGCAGGTTTCAATCGGCTGTGCAATTGTTTTTTTGTTACCATGCAACCACCGCATTGGATGATAATGGCAAAATTAGTTATCTCCTCAGTTATTTCCGAAAGTCCCGAAATAACTGTAAATTCTAATTTCTTATTGGTAAATTTCAATAGCCAATTTGGGATTTTAAATCGCCCAATATCATCGCAGCTAACCTGATGAGTGCATGATTCTAAAATCAACACCTTGTCGCCATCTTTTAGGTTTGAAATATGGGAAGTGCCCTCAATGTATTTTTCAAAATCGCCTTTCAATCGTGCAAAAATAACGCTGAAACCAGTTAATGGAATGTCATTGGGGATGAGCTTAGAAACCATTCCGAAGGCCTGACTGTCGGTTACTACCAGTGCCGGTTTAATGCCTAGTTTGAGAAAATCCTCTATCTCAGTCTCTTTTACCACCACAGTGATACAATCATTATCCAGCGCATCGCGGATAGCCATGTTTTGAGGCAAAATCATTCGTCCATCAGGTGCTTCGCTATCAACAGGGGTAATGAGCAATACAACATCTTTGGGTTTTACCAGATCGGCAAAGAGCGATGGTTTTTGGTAAGCTGTTTGAGGAATAGTTCTTTTTATAAGATCGATAAGCTCGTCGTAATTGGTTGTATGGAGGGTGCTGAATTCAATGATTTCAGACATGCAGGCAGATTTTATTGTTTCGATAGTAGCGCCGTTCAACTTCTCCAAATCGGTTTTGTTATGCACCATTAAAAATGGAATATCGAAGTTGTTGAATTTCTGAATTAAGTCCAGCTCATAATATCCAAATTGATTATTGGCCAAAAGTAAAATGGCGCAATCCACCTTTTTGATTGTTTCCATTGTTTTTTTTACTCGCTTGTCGCCAAGTTCGCCGCTGTCGTCAATTCCTGCTGTGTCGATAATGATTGCAGGGCCGATGCCGAAAATTTCTACCGATTTATTGACAGGATCGGTAGTAGTGCCAGGCTGGTTGGAAACAATGGCAAGATCTTGTCCAACTAGTAAATTGATGAACGAACTTTTACCGTTGTTGCGTCGACCAAATATGCCGATATGTGGCTTTATATCTTTTCCTTTACTCATATTTTTTCCTTTTTTAGAGTTTTATGGAGGTGTTTCTTTAGTAGTATAAATCTCGTTCTCCGGTTTTTATTTTCTTTATTTTTTCGAGCACAGATTTCTTTATTTTCTCATCGTCCAGTGTATCGATGTTTTTCTCAATTGCTTTCCACCCTTTTATGGCAGTTTGTTCGGGAGCATAATCTTCAATGTACTCGGCCATGGTCAATATTGCATTGGGTGTGCAGAAGCGTTTAATAAATCCCGGCACCGAGAATTCCATAAAATGCTCTCCTGTTCGTCCCTTGCGGTAGCATGATGTGCAGAATGAAGGAATCATTTCCTGATCGAGCAATTCGTCGATAATATCGTTCAGCGAGCGGTCGTCATTTATTTTAAACTGCTCGTTGTTTAGGTTTTGTTCTTCTTTCTCTGTTTTTGAATAACTGCCTAGCTCAAGCTTTGTACCTCCATCGATTTGAGAAACACCATATTGTATAATTTCATTTCGCAGTTTTTCAGGTTCACGAGCTGTCAGTATCATTCCTGTGTAGGGCACTGCTAGTCGGAGGATGGCGATTAGTTTTGTGAAGTCTTCGTCAGAAACGAAGTAAGTGTCACCAAAGTCTAGCGACGACGCATCTTTTATTCTAGGAAAAGAGATGGTATGTGGCCCAACATTGTAGCAAGCTTCCAGATGGTTGGTGTGGCGAACAAGGCTTAGCACCTCAAATCGCCAATCGTACAAGCCAAATAGCGCTCCTATCCCCACATCGTCTAATCCGGCCTCTTGGGCACGATCCAAAGACGTTAGCCGATAGTCGAAGTCTGATTTTTTACCGCTCAAGTGATATGTTTTGTAGGCTTCGCGGTGGTAAGTTTCCTGAAAAATCTGAAAAGTTCCGATGCCAGCTTCTTTTACTGTTTTAAAGCCTTCTATCTCCATTGGTGCTGCATTGATGTTGATGCGGCGTATTTCTCCATTCCCTTTTCTTACGCTGTAGGCAAGCTTCACGGTGTAGGCAATGTATTCGGGGCTGTAGTGTGCGTGTTCGCCATACACCAGAATCAAACGCTTTTGTCCGTTGTTTTCCAATGCTTCTACTTCATTTACCAGCTCCCGGTCGTTGAGGGTTTTTCTTACAACTTCTTTGTTTGAAGCTCGAAAACCGCAATATGTGCAGTTGTTTGCGCATTTGCTTCCCACGTAAAGTGGTGCAAAAAGTACAATTCTATTTCCGTAAATTGTTTTCTTTAAAGTTTTTGCTCCTTCCTTTATTTCTTCAATTAATTGTGGGTCGTTGGCATTGATCAATACCGCTACTTCTTCCAGGTTCAGTCTTTTCTTTGAGAGTGATTTTTCAATTATTTTTCGGACTTTTTCTTCGGTTGAAATTGTTTTGTGGATGTAATCCCAAATTTCGTCACTGTCAATGAAGGAGGTCATTGGCTTGTCCGGAATAGTGTATGTTTCGGGAGTAAATTTCATTTTTGCTTCTTAAATTTGAAATGAGTAAGATTGGTGAGTTTAGGCTGATGTTTTATTAAAATGGAGTGCAAAGGTACAACATAAAATTGCAAAATTGAAATCATTCCAATTTGTGTGGGCTTGATATTTGAGTTAATTATTCTGTCGGATTAAAAATAAATGCAGGCAGGCTAATTTTAATCTGACTGTAATACGAATTTTGTTTAACACTTTAATTGACCTTAAATGATTGATATAGTGCGATAATTCTATTTTTATATTTGTCAGAAATCGTGTGATTTTAAAATGGTGATTTTTATTGTTGGTTTTGCCGTTGATTATCAAGATGCAATTAACTTCTAATTAAAGAATTTTTTCCGTAATAGTTTGCATTATCGAAATCTAATCACTAATTTTGTGAAACTTTCTAAAAGCGTATTACCTGGATGTAATCTGTTGGTTATCTTTAATTTAAAATTACAAACGACTAAATAAATTTCAAACTAAAACAAAAATCTATGTGGTTAATTGATTCCTCTATTGGGCGTAAGCTCGTTATGAGTATCACGGGAGTTTTTCTCGTGTTGTTTTTATTATTTCATAGTTGCATGAATATTGTGGTGATTATTTCGCCAGCAGGTTACAATGCAATATGTGAATTTTTGGGTGCAAACTGGTATGCATTATTGGCTACTAGCGTATTATCTGCAGGATTTGTAATCCATATTTTGTATGCATTGTATCTTACTTCTCAGAACTTGCGTGCTCGTGGAGCTGATCGTTATGCGGTTAAAGCGAATCAAAAAGGCGTAAGCTGGTCATCTCAAAACATGTTAGTATTAGGTGCAATTGTACTTGGTTTTTTAGTTCTTCACTTGTACAATTTCTGGTTCAAAATGCAATTTGTAGAAATAACTGGTATACATACTGGTGATTTCGGCCCTGCCGATGGTGCTGCTTATGTTCAGCAATTGTTTAGCAGCTGGGTTTATTGCATTATTTATATTGTATGGTTAGTAGCTTTATGGTTCCACTTAACACATGGTATTTGGAGTGCATTACAATCTTTAGGTTTGAACAACAAAACATGGTTGCCTCGTGTAAAAACTATTGCTAACATCGTTTCTACTATCGTAATATTGATGTTCATGTCAATTCCTGTGTATTATCTATTTGGATGCGGTTCTTGCTGCTAATTGTAAATTGTAAAATATTATTAGAAAACTGAATTATGGCTAAGAAAGAAGAATCTACTGCGGTAGAAACAACTAAAATAGATGCTAAAATTCCTGCGGGACCGTTAGCAGAGAAATGGAGCAATTATAAAGCGCATCAAAAATTGGTAAACCCTGCTAACAAACGTCGCCTTGATGTAATTGTTGTTGGTACAGGTTTGGCAGGAGCTTCGGCGGCTGCGTCAATGGCTGAGATGGGCTTCAACGTGTTAAACTTTTGTATTCAGGATTCACCTCGCCGTGCACACTCTATTGCTGCACAAGGTGGTATCAATGCTGCAAAAAACTATCAAAATGATGGTGACTCTGTTTACCGTCTTTTCTACGATACAATTAAAGGTGGTGACTACCGCGCTCGTGAAGCTAACGTATATCGTTTGGCTGAGGTGTCGAATGGTATTATCGATCAATGTGTAGCACAAGGTGTTCCTTTTGCTCGCGAATATGGCGGTTTGTTGGACAACCGTTCATTTGGTGGTGCTCAGGTATCACGTACTTTTTATGCTAAAGGGCAAACAGGTCAACAATTGTTGCTGGGTGCTTATTCGGCTTTGAGCCGTCAGATTGGTAAAGGAACTGTAAAGTTATTTTCACGCTACGAAATGTTGGATGTTGTAGTAATTGATGGTCGCGCTCGCGGTATCATTGCTCGCAACTTGGTTTCTGGTAAAGTAGAGCGTTTCTTCGCTCACGCTGTGGTGGTTGGAACCGGAGGTTACGGAAATGCATTTTTCTTATCAACCAATGCAATGACTTCAAACGCTTCTGCTGCTGTTCAAATGTACAAAAAAGGAGCTTATTTTGCGAATCCTGCTTACGCTCAAATTCACCCAACTTGTATTCCTGTACATGGTGAGTTTCAATCGAAACTGACATTAATGTCTGAATCATTGCGTAACGATGGTCGTATCTGGGCACCAAAGAAAAAAGAAGATGCTGAGGCTATCCGTGCTGGAAAGAAAAAAGCAACCGACTTAAGCGAAGACGAACGTGATTATTATTTGGAGCGTCGTTATCCTGCTTTCGGTAACTTAGTTCCTCGCGACGTGGCTTCACGTGCTGCAAAAGAACGTTGTGATGCCGGTTTTGGTGTTGGTAATACAGGTTTAGCTGTGTATCTTGATTTCTCGGCTGCTATCAATCGTTTAGGCGAAGATGTGGTTCGTGAACGTTATGGCAACCTTTTCCAGATGTACGAAAAAATTGTTGACGATAATCCTTATCATACTCCGATGATGATTTATCCTGCTATTCACTACACAATGGGTGGTATCTGGGTTGATTATGAACTACAAACTTCTGTAAAAGGATTGTTCTGTATTGGTGAAGCTAACTTCTCCGATCACGGTGCTAACCGTTTAGGCGCTTCTGCATTGATGCAAGGTTTGGCCGATGGTTATTTCGTATTGCCATATACTATTCAAAATTATTTGGCAGATCAAATTCAAGTACCTCGCATGAGTACTGAATTACCCGAATTTGCCGAAGCAGAAAAATCTGTTAGCGACAAAATCAAGAAATTGATGGCCATTCAGGGTAAGAAATCGGTTGATACACTTCACCGCGAACTAGGTCTTATCATGTGGGATTTTGTTGGTATGGGTCGTAACAAAGCCGGTTTGGAACACGCATTGGAAAAAATCAAAGAAGTTCGTAATGAATTTTGGAGCAATGTTTATATCCCCGGAGCTGCCGACAATATGAATGCTGAGTTGGAAAAAGCACTTCGTGTGGCCGACTTTATCGTAATTGGCGAATTGATGGCACGCGATGCATTGCAACGCGAAGAATCATGTGGTGGTCACTTCCGTGAAGAATACCAAACCCCTGAAGGCGAAGCATTGCGTAACGATGAAGAATTCTCGTTTGCAGCTTGTTGGAAATTTATGGGCGAAGCTAACGAACCGGTAATGTTGAAAGAAGCGCTCGACTACGAGTTTATTCACCGTCAACAACGTAATTATAAAGCGTAATATTCAGTTACGAGTTACAGGTTACGAGTTACAAGGTTTACCAAGTTTCTATTAACCTGAAAGAGATTATGAATATGACAAGTCATAAAGAATTAAAAGTTTGGCAAAAAGGAATTTAGTTAGTAAAAGCTATTTACAGCATAACTAACGATTTTCCCAAAGCTGAACAATTTGGACTGATTTTTCTAACAAGAAGATGTTCTGTTTCAATACCATCAAACATTGCAGAAGATTGCGGGAGACATTCTGATAAGGAATTAATCCACTTTCTTTATATTACTTTAGGCTCTGCTTCTGAATTAGAAACTCAAATTATAATTTCCCAAGAATTAGGTTTTTTGGAAAAGGAAAAATCTGAAAATATTCAAGTTATGATACTGGAAATAATTAGAATGACTTCTTCACTTATGAAATCTATTAAAAACCGTACTGAAAAAACTAATAACTAATATTACTAACAACCGTTACAATCCCAGTTTTCAGTTCTTACAACTTGTAACTCGTAACTTGTAACTTGTAACTATTATCCCATGGAAAAAACGATAAATTTAACGCTAAAAGTTTGGCGTCAAGCTGGTCCAAAAGCCAAAGGCACATTTGAGACCTATAAAATAGACAATGTTTCTACCGATAGTTCATTCCTCGAAATGATGGATGTGCTTAATGAGCAATTGGTTGCTAAACGTAAAGAACCAGTAGCTTTCGATCACGATTGTCGCGAAGGCATTTGCGGTATGTGTAGTATGTATATCAACGGTCACCCACACGGACCAGATGGTGAAATTACTACTTGTCAGTTGCACATGCGTAATTTTAGCGATGGACAAACCATCACTATAGAACCTTGGCGTTCGGCTGCATTTCCTGTTATCAAAGATTTGATGGTAGATCGTAGTGCCTACGATAAAATCATTCAGGCAGGTGGATATGTGAATGTAAATACCGGTGGTGTTCCAGATGGAAATGCTATTCCTATTGGCAAAGATATAGCTGACGAAGCTATGGATGCTGCTTCATGTATCGGTTGCGGTGCTTGCGCTGCTGCTTGTAAAAACGGTTCAGCTATGCTATTTGTTGCGGCAAAAGTAAGCCAATTGGCCTTGCTTCCACAAGGAAAAGTAGAAGGCGCTCACCGTGCAAAAGCGATGGTTGCAAAAATGGACGAATTAGGATTTGGTAACTGTACCAACACAGGCGCTTGCGAAGCTGAATGTCCTAAGAATGTTTCTATCTCGCATATTGCTCGTCTTAACCGTGAGTTTTTGGTAGCAAAATTTCAAGACTAGAAAATAGTCTATTCTTACAAAAAAAGACTGTTTCTATTTTAGAAGCAGTCTTTTTTTTTGTAATAAAACAAAGAGTTTATTGCACAATATTTTCTATACCCCGAATTTTTTTCTTGTAATTTCGACTTCCACTTTCTTGGTTATAATATTTCAGAAACTGATTTTAGGGGAGATATCTATTAAGAAAAAAATAACTTCTTAATAATCCCTCATATTCTCAGAACTCTTGTATCTTTGCATCTCAATTTTGAATTGAGCTTTTCAAATTAACGATTAAGTGATTAGAAATTATTATTGATAGGGTCTTTTGGAATAACTTTCAGATAATAAGTCTTTAACTCGTAACTAAATACTCGTAACTACTTATATAAAATTATGGCATTAATAAAATCGGTGCGGGGCTTTGTTCCGCAAATTGGAGAAGATTGTTTTTTAGCTGAAAATGCTACTGTAGTGGGTGATGTGATTATGGGAAAAGGCTGTAGCATATGGTTCAATACAGTATTGCGCGGCGATGTAAATTCCATTAGAATAGGTAACCATACCAATATACAGGATGGATCGGTAATACATACTTTGTACGAAAAATCGACTGTCGTAATTGGCGATTATGTATCTATCGGGCACAATGTTACCGTGCATGGTGCCAAGATTGATAACTATGCGTTGATAGGAATGGGTGCTACGTTACTTGATTATGCCGAAATTGGCAAGGGAGCCATTGTGGCTGCCGGAGCTTTGGTGCTTAGCAAAACTATTGTTCCTCCATACACGCTTTGGGCAGGCGTTCCGGCTAAATTTGTAAAGAATGTGGAGCCTGAGCAAACCAACGAAATGAATAAAAAGATAGCGCATAACTATGCAATGTATGCAGATTGGTACAAGGAGTAATTTGTAATTCATAATTCACAATTATGAATTACAAACCACGGAATGTTAACTTTAACTAAAGAAATAATGCTGATAACAAATTTAGTAACTCAAGAGTGGAAAAAGAGTGTAAGAGCACAGGGTTTTTACAAAAACCTTGCTGTAAGCCTTTTATTGGGGCTTTTTGCATTGTATATGGCTGCCATTTTCTTGTTTCTTGGTTTTTCGCTGAATGAATTGCTGGAGAAAGCGCACAATACCCTCAACCCAACAGAGTTGTTTAACGGGGGCATGTTGTATATTTTACTTGGTGGATTAGGTATCCGTTTTTTTATGCAGCAACTAAATACGGTTAACTTGCCACCTTATCAGGTGCTGCCCATAAAGCGGTCGTCACTTATTAATTTTTTGCTTCTCAAGGCTTTATTTAGTCCGCTGAACTACTTTTTGTTATTGGTAGTTGTGCCTTTTTCCATTAAGTCGGTAGTGGGGTATTACGGGGCTGGCGTAGCGGTGCGGTTTGTGCTGAGCTTTGTTCTTGTAGTGTGGTTCAACTCTTTTATGGCTTCGTTTCTCAAACGTAAGTACGGCTCTAGTCTCTTTTCTTTTCTTTTGGTGATCGCCATTTTCGGAACCATTGTTGCGTTGGAGTACTTTGAGGTCTTCTCGCTTTTTTCTGTCTCTAAATCAGTATTTGGATTTATTGTCTTTAAATCGTACGGTTGTTTCGTGTCGCTTGGTGCAGTGATTATTGCCTTCTTGCTGAACAAATGGTTCTTTTCTCAAAATTTTTATGCCGAACGGTTTAATAAAAAGATGCAAGGAGATAAAGTCTACAGTGCCAATCTGTCGTTTCTGGATCGTTTTGGTGCAGTAGGCGAATTGATAGCGTTAGAGATCAAACTTATTTTAAGGCACAAGCGCACGAAGAGCATGCTCTTTTTGTCGGCTTTCTTTTTACTGTATGGTCTTATGTTTTATACCAAAGAGGTGTATGCAAAAAGTAATGGTATGCTGTTCTTTGTGGCTATGTTTATGACAGGCTTACTTATGTTTATGTACGGACAGTGGGTGGTAAGTTGGGATAGCTCCCATTTTGATAGTTTGATGACGAAAAATGTTCCGGTTAAAACCTATATAAATGCCAACTATTATTTGCTGTTGTCGTTCAACGTTCTTTGTTTTGTACTCACCACGCCTTATTTTTATTTTGGGATGAAGATCGTGTATATGCATTTGACGGCATTCGTTTTCAACACAGGCGTTAACGTATATTTGCTGCTGTATTTATGCACTTATAATACCAAGCGGATAGATTTATCTAAGTCGTCGGCCATGAACTATCAGGGCACTACTTTCAAGAGTTTCCTTATTGTGTTGCCCATTATGTTTGTTCCAATGCTATTGGTATTCATTATTTCTACCTTTTTCTCCATGTTAGTGGCATTGTGGATACTCACTATCTTAGGATTTGCAGGCATTTTGCTTCGTCAGCCCATTTTAGCATTATGTGTAAAACAATTCAATAGTCGTAAATACAAACTGGCAGAAGGATTCAGACAAGGAGAGTGACAGCAGTTGATAGTTGATAGTTGACTGCGCACCAATATCACGAACGTAGTGAATACATATCGCCGAAGGCAAATATCACGAACGCAATGAGTAAATATCGTGTAGCAAATATCACGATCATAGTAAGTAATAACGCCGAAGGCAAATAACCTATTTTATAGCCATGATACAAGCAAATAATTTAACAAAAGTGTACAACGGTGTAACCGTATTGAATATCCCTTCTTTAACTATTCCGCAAGGTGAAAGTTTTGGTTTGGTAGGAAATAACGGAGCTGGAAAAACTACCTTTTTCCGCTTGATTCTCGATTTGATTGAAGCTTCAGCTGGAGATGTAGTTATCGAAGGGCAAAAAGTAATGCGTAATGACAGTTGGAAAACTATGACCGGTTCGTTTCTCGACGAAGGTTTCCTGATTGATTTCCTTACTCCCGAAGAATACTTCAAATTTGTAGGAAAATTACATCATAAATCGGAAGGTGATATTGCCGAATTTCAAGACTCGATGCGGGAATTTTTTAATGGAGAAGTATTGGAAACGAAAAAGCTGATACGCGACTTTTCGAAAGGGAACCAAAAGAAAATTGGTATTGCGGCTGCACTTATTGGTGAACCGAAGTTGTTAATTCTCGACGAACCTTTTACCGCACTCGATCCTTCATCGCAGATTCGGTTGAAACGTTTCCTTACAGATTTGCAAACCCGCTTTCAGATGACCATGCTTATTTCCAGTCATGATTTGAACCATGTCACCGAAGTGTGCAAGCGCATTTTGGTATTGGAAAAAGGCAAGATAGTAAAAGATATTAAAACCGATGAAGATACGCTGAAAGAGTTGGAAACTTATTTTGCGGTGTAACCTTATAATAATCAGTATGCTGTTGGCTAATTGTTATAAATTATTGTTTTTTACTCCTAAATGCAATAGAGTCTATCTTAAAGTTCATTTTAAAACAGTATATTTGCAGCTGTTAATTTTAATGGTCAAGACCATTAGTTAATATAGTCACATTTTATTGCAACTTTCAATTATTAATCTTAAAAAAAATACGTATGAGAAAAATTACTCTTTTCTTTCTAATGGCACTCTCAATAATGAGTGGTGCTACTAATTTTACACCGGGGAATCTGGTGGTTACACGTATTGGTGATGGCACCACAACTTTAGCAGCAACCACTACCCCAATCGATTTATTGGAATTCACACCTGCAGGCGTCCTTGTGCAAACAATACCCGTAGCAGGCGTGAAAGCTGTAGGTGGCACTTCATATGAATGTCAGCTTAGCCTTTCACAAAATGGCAAATATTTAGCCTTTATGGGTTACGATCAAGCAACTAATGGAGTGACCAAAATAGTTTGCCAAGATGTACCTGCTTATAAGATTGTTGCGAGAGTAGATTATACAGGTGCCATTGATATTACAACCAGATTTGTAACATCAGCAGCTGGTGGTGCAAAAAACGCTGTCAGCGTGGATGGATCTGCATTTTGGATTAATTCAAACAATATCGGCTATGTGCCTTTTGGAGCACAAGCTGAAGCTACTACTACTCCAATTGAAATTAAGGCTGAAAATAGTGCAAGAAGTTTTGGTCTATTCAATAATTCTTTATATTATTCAAAAGCCTATACCAGTTTAAACATAATAAACACTCCATTGCCGACAGCATCTTCAACCTCAACCGTCGCAGTACCATTTAGTTCAAGTTCAAGTGACGCTGGTTTTGCCCTGCTCGATATGGATCCAACCATCAGCTGGAATAGTACCGGTTATGATTTATTGTACATTTCAAGTATTGAAGCCGGTTTGGAAAAGTATTCTTTTGATGGTAATTTTTGGGTGCCGGTCAATAGTAGATATTCGTCATTAACTACAGGTACTATTACAGGTGGTGCAGGATACACATCGGCTCCTACAGTAACAATTGGAACTGCCTGGATAGCAAGCATGCCCTTAACATCAGCACAACAGGTTGTAAGCAATGGGTATGTTTATACTGTTACAGCAGCAGGTACCGCAGGCACAATTGCCCCAAGTGGTACTACTACCTTTATCGACAATGGCATAACTTATACATGTAACGGACCGGCACCAACTGCTACCGCTACGTTAGGTACTGCCGCAAATGCAGATAAAGTTTCTGCTATTACAATTTCACAAGGAGCTAAATTCACTGCTACTAATCCGCCAATCACCTTAACAGGTGGCGGTGCAACAGCTAATGCAACAGCTACTCTTGTTTATACATCCGGTAACACTTTTGCCCTCGGATCTACAGCTCCATGGGGGGTTTCTTCATTAACGGCTACTATTGTTGATGGAAAACCGGTTATTTACATTATTCGTGGAGTTGGAACTGACGTAAATAAAGATTTAATGAAAGTAACTGATAATGCTGGAAGAACCGGCACTATGCTAACTGGGAATACAACTAAGACTATTGTTGCAACTCCTGGTGCTAACTACGCCTTTAGAGGTGTTGCGTTTGCTCCATCTGCAAGTGCTACTACACCCGATGCCCCAACTTCAGTGGTTATTACTCCGGGTAATGCTCAGTTATCAGTAGCATTTGTTGCTCCAGCAAGTGATGGTGGTGCTGCTATTACTAATTACAAATACTCAACTGATGGCGGTGCAACCTTTACGGCTTTGACAACACCTCAAACCACCAGTCCG
>JBBSDM010000014.1:0-63270 GCA_038249445.1 Bacteroidales bacterium | reverse complement strand
TGCTTTTGTGAACACCCAATTTTGCTGCAATTAGATTTTGAGTCATACCTGTGCTTAAATAGCACAGATTTCATATCTTTGTACTTCGGTTATGTGTTTCATTTGCTACTGATTTTTGGCGATTGAAGTTGCAAAGGTCAACATTTATTCCCTTAGTGAAAAGAGGAAGGTAAATTATCTTCTTCTTTTCCTATAAAATAATCCTTTGAAACTTTATTCGCATGATCAATTGCGTTTAACACTTGAATTTAGGTTATGAAACGAATTTTATTTTCTATATTAGTATTCATCTCACGCATGGAGATGGCAAATGCACAAGGAGAACGCTTCGTGGGCACATGGCTGGCAACCGATGGCAACAAGAGCTATCAAATCACCTTTAAACTTGGAAAATAGACTACTAACTATTGGGGAAAAATAGTGACTGTTACGGCCTTATATGGATCTGTAAGTTATTTAAATAAGGAAAACAAAGTGATTCGACGCGTCAAATCAAATGCACAAGAAAAGACATTAGTAGCTATTATACAGCTAGCTGAAGAAAATATTTCCGTTACAAATGAGATTCTTGTTCAATACAATGATAAAGAGCGTAATTCGAAAGCTTGCTTTAACGCCATCATCTCAGATGACAACAACACACTTAGTTGGAAATTTGACATTGGTCTTTCTGAAGGTACACATTTCTTAGAAAAAGGAGAGAGTAGGCCTCAACCTACAGATCTTCCTCGTGATATCACGTTTAAGAGGATCTCAAACTAAAGTGTGCGCGTGCAGAGATGAAAGACTCTGCATGAACTTGTAACAAATTATTAGCAAGGATAGCAAATTATAACAGTCGGCGGAGAATACTAATTTTTGAATAGCCCTAATAAGACAGTTATCATTCTTATTAGGGCTATTTTTTTCTAATTGGGACAATAATTACTCTCCAAAAAAAACAAAGCGACAAGCAACCTCCTTGTCGCTTTCTTCATCCAAAATAATTATACACTATTCATTCATAAATTCAATCATTTTATTACTTTTGTTCTATCACTTTTCAACACTGTCAATACTCGATAGAAATGAATTCCCAAAGCATAAAAAAACTATATTTCAAAGATACTTCGTTTGCCAACTTAATGACGCACCGCATTTACAATGTATTGCTGTATGCCAGTAAGTACGATGCCTTTGTGTTGGAAGAAGATGGGCGCATTGACGAGCTTATTTTCAATGAATACACCTCGCTCAATCTGCGCTATCCACCGCGCTTCACCTTGGTTTCTAACGAAGAAGAGGCCAACGCTTTGCTTAGTGAGCGTACCTTTGAGCTGATAATTTCTATGCCTAGCGGCGATAGTATAAATCCGTTTCAATGGGCCAAAAGCGTTAAGCATCAGTTCCCCGATATTCCTATCGTGGTATTGACTCCGTTTTCCAAATCGGTATCAAAGCGCATTGCCAATGAAGATTTGAGTGCTATCGATTATGTATTCAGCTGGTTGGGTAACTCCGACTTATTGCTGGCCATTATAAAGTTGATAGAAGACAAAATGAATGTGGAGCAGGATGTGGAGTCGGTGGGCGTACAGGTTATTCTTTTTGTGGAAGATGCTATCCATTTCTATTCGTCCATAGTACCGCATTTATATAAGTTTGTGTTTAAGCAGAGTCGTTCGTTTATGACCGAAGCGCTGAACGAACATGAGCAGATGCTGCGTATGCGGGGGCGCCCTAAAATTCTGTTGGCGCGAAACTACGAAGAGGGTCTGGCCATTTACCATAAATTTAAAAACAATATGCTCGGGGTAATTACCGACGTAAGTTTTGCTCAAAACGGGGAGCGAAATAAACTTGCGGGCATCAATTTATGTAGCGAAATAAGGAAGCACGATAAACATATTCCACTTATCGTTGAATCGTCGGAGGAAGAAAATCATGAATATGCCGACAACTTATCGGCGGCGTTTTTAAACAAGAACTCCAAAACATTACTGATAGAGCTACGCGAAAAAATTACCGATAACTTTGGATTTGGCGATTTTATGATCGTCAACCCACTTACTGGCGAAGAAGAAGCCCGAGTAGAAAACCTGAAGGGATTACAAGAATCGATTTTCAAAATTAGCGATGAGTCCTTGTATTTTCATGTCTCACGGAATAACATTTCCCGCTGGCTCTACTCGCGCGCCATGTTTCCATTGGCCGAATTCTTGAAAAATATCAATGTAGATAATTTTGCTTCCAGCGATTTATCAAAAGTACGGCAAATCATTTTCGACGCCATTGTGCATTACCGCAAAGTAAAAAACCGCGGTGTAGTGGCCGTTTTTCAGCGCAATCGCTTTGATCAATACTCCAACTTTGCCCGCATTGGTGATGGGTCGCTTGGGGGCAAAGGACGTGGACTGGCCTTTATCGACGCCATGATTAAACGGAACGTTAGTTTCGAGAATTTTGAAAATACTCAAATCACCATTCCCAAAACAGTGGTATTGTGTGCCGACAATTTTTCGGAATTTATGGAACTCAATCAGCTATATCCCATTGCTTTATCCGAACTTCCCGATACTGAAATTCTAAAGCATTTTCTAAAGGCCCGATTACCCAAACGACTGATTGCCGATTTGTACGCCTTTCTGGGAGCTATCGATTCACCCATTGCAGTACGCTCGTCCAGCTTGCTCGAAGACTCACATTATCAGCCATTTGCAGGTATCTATTCCACCTACATGGTGCCCCATAATGCCGAAAGCAAAACACAAATGCTGGAAATGGTTACAGAAGCTATCAAAGCAGTTTATGCGTCTGTTTTTTATCACGATAGCAAGGCCTATATGACGGCCACAAAAAACGTAATTGATGAGGAAAAAATGGCCATCGTATTGCAGGAAATTTGCGGCAATGCGTACGAAAACCGTTTTTACCCTTCGTTTTCGGGTGTAGCCCGCTCTCTCAATTATTATCCCATTGGGGCAGAAAAACCCGAAGATGGCATTGTCAATATTGCGCTTGGCTTAGGAAAATACATTATGGACGGTGGCACAAGTCTGCGTTTTTCGCCCGCCTACCCTAACAATATCTTGCAAACAAGTACTTTGGAGTTTGCTTTACGAGAAACACAGACCTATTTTAATGCCCTGGATCTGAACCAGACACATTTTGTACCGCAGGTTGATGATGGTTTTAATCTACTTAAAATAAGGGTTTCGGATGCCGAAAAAGACGGTACTCTGCGTTATATTGCCTCCACTTTCAATCCACAGGATCAGGTCATAAATGATAGTTTGTTCGAAGGAGGTCGCAAAATCATCACGTTTGCCAACATATTAAAACACAATGTTTTTCCGTTGGCCGAAACGTTGAAAGAAGTGCTGCGCATTGCACAAGCAGAGATGGGTCGCCCCATTGAAATAGAGTTTGCCGTAAACCTCGATTATTCACCGTTAAAGCAACATATGTTCTATTTACTGCAAATCAGACCGATAGTTGACAGTAAAGAAATGGTAAACGAAGATATTGGAGCTATCCCCGAAGAAAATGCCATTATTACCTGCAAAAGTGCTCTGGGGCATGGAATTACGAACGACATCTATGACATTGTTTATGTAAAACCCGAAGCGTTTAATGCAGCCAACAATCCACATCTCGTCACGGAGCTTGAGCAAATTAATCGTGATCTGATCAGTCAGAACCGTCATTATATGTTGGTTGGCCCCGGTCGTTGGGGATCAGCCGATCCATGGTTAGGCATACCCGTAAAATGGTCGAATATCAGCAACGCGCGCCTTATCGTGGAGTCGGGCTTATCCAATTACAGAGTTGATCCGAGTCAGGGAACTCATTTCTTTCAGAACCTGACTTCGTTTGGCGTAGCATATTTCACCATTCAACCCTTTCTGGGCGATGGAAGCTTCGATACAGAGTTTTTAAACGCACAAGTCGCTATTTATGAGTCGAAACAAGTGCGCCATGTACGTTTCGAAAAACCAATGATTATGAAAGTGGATGGACGAAAAAACAAAGGAGTGGTGCTGAAACCCTAGATTATTATCAGCAATAAATTTTGTTTTTGTCAACTATCTGTATAAAAATTGAATATTCGGCTTTTATTATTATTTTTGCGATAAAGAAATAATTAATCATTAAATATAAAAATTCATGTTGAAAAATCATCCAAAGGGATTATTAGTTGCATTTTTTGCCAATATGGGAGAACGCTTTGGGTTCTATACCATGATGGCAATATTAGTTTTGTTTTTGCAGGTACGATTTGGTCTATCCGAAGAAGCTGCCGGTGATTACTACAGTTGGTTCTATTTTGGTATTTATGCTTTGGCATTGATAGGTGGAATTCTGGCCGATTATTCCAAGAAGTACAAACTTGTAATTTTGGTTGGAATTGTGGTTATGCTCACCGGGTATGCCATGATGGCTATGCCGGGAGTAAGTTTAAATATCACCTTGTTGAGTTTATTTGTGATTGCGCTTGGAAACGGGCTCTTCAAAGGTAACTTACAAGCAGTAGTTGGACAACTTTACGACAATGAAAAGTACGGTAAACTACGTGATTCTGCCTTTATGATTTTCTACATGGGAATCAACGTAGGTGCATTTTTTGCCCCTTTTGCGGCTACCGGCGTGAGAGACTGGTGGTTGAAAACCAATGGATTTCTTCAAGATGGTAGCTTACCATCTCTTTGTCATCAGATGTTGGATGGAAAACTGACCAACACCACTCAATTTGCCACTTTAGCCAACAAAGTGAGTCTGACAGGACCTGTAACTGATCTGAATGCTTTTGCAACTGCTTATCTCGATGTTTTTTCGAGAGGATATAATTATGCGTTTGGTATAGCTGCCATTGCCATGGTAATTTCTTTACTGGTGTATATTTTCTTCAATAAACATTTGCCCAACAAACAAGAAGTGGTTACCGCAAAAACAGAAAAAAACAGTGCCGAAAATAAATCGAACTTGATAACTATCGTAGCTGCATTGGTTGTTGGCGGATTAGTTACGTTTTTGGTAAGCTTGCTGAAAGACTACAAAACAGGAATGGCAATTGGTCTTTTTGGAACCTTTGTAACATGGATTATCATGTCTTCCAGTAAAGAAGAAAAAGCGCGGGTAACCTCTCTTATTTTGGTCTTTTTCGTCGTTATTTTCTTTTGGATGTCATTCCACCAAAACGGACTCACACTTACTTTCTTTGCTCGCGACTACATTGTAAAAGAAGTTGGATCGTTCACCAACATCTTCTTCACATTGCCTTCCATCCTATCGTTTATTGCTGGCATTGGCGGTTTATTTCTGTTGTTTGGAAAAAACAAACTTACCAATCGCTTAACCGGTGCGGCCATGAGTGTTTCTGGAGCGGGATTATGCTATTATTTTATTTCGAAGGGCGCGGCAATGAACTCGATTTCTCCGGAAGTATTCCAGTCGTTTAATCCACTGTTTATAGTATTCCTAACGCCTATGGTAATGGGAATATTTGCTTGGTTGAATAAAATTGGCAAAGAACCTTCTACACCACGAAAAATCGGAATCGGTATGATTATCGCAGCCGTAGGGTTTTTGGTAGTACTTGTTGGGTCGTTAAGTCTTCTTTCTCCACACGATTTAGGCGGTCAGGCAGTTCCCGATTCATCAAGAGTAACTCCTTACTGGCTAATGAGCAGTTATTTGGTATTGACTATTGCCGAATTGTTCTTGAGCCCAATGGGATTATCGTTTGTGTCGAAAGTGGCACCGCAACGCTTTCAAGGATTAATGCAAGGTGGTTGGTTATTGGCAACAGCCGTTGGTAACAAGCTTTTATTTGTTGGAAGTTTCTTCTGGGGGAAACTAGACTTGTGGCAACTGTGGCTTATATTTATTGTCTGCTGTTTGCTTTCAGCAACCTTTATTTTTTCAATAATGAAAAAGTTAGAAAGAGTCACAAATTAACAGGTAAATCAATAAAGACAAAAAAACACCATTTAAATCAAATTAAATGGTGTTTTTTTTTATTGAAGTAATATTGAGAATAGACAAGAGAACAAAGAGAAGATACAAGTATAACTGTCCACTGTCAATTAATTTTTGTTCTTACCCCAAAATCTGCTCATGGCACTTTGTGGTTTCTTTGGAGCAGCTTCTACTGTTTTCTTAGTATTCTCGGTTCTTTTAGGAGCAGCTTCTGGTTTTCGGGGGGCACTGCCTTCTGTTTTTCTAGGCGTGAACTCCATTTTTTTATTAGAACCTTCAACCCTTGGTTCTCTGACAATGTCTTTTTTGGCAGTCTGAGGACGTTTGTTGGGATTGAGCGGACGAGCATGCTGAGCCGGTTTTTTCTTTTTCGGAGCTCCCTCAACAGGGATATTCACAGCAGTGAATGGATGTTCGTCAACTACTGGTATCTTAATGGAAATAAGTTTTTGAATATCGCGAAGAAATTCACGCTCTTCAGCATCGCAAAACGAAATAGCTTTACCATCCAACCCTGCCCTACCCGTCCGACCAATGCGGTGAACGTAAGTTTCAGGGATATTTGGAATCTCGTAGTTGATAACCAAATTCAAGTCATCAATATCAATTCCACGTGCTGCAATATCGGTAGCAACCAATACGCGGGTAGTACGCTCTTTAAAATTGCGCAACGCATTCTGACGTGCATTTTGCGATTTATTTCCATGAATAGCTTCGGCTTTAATGTGTGCTTTGGTCAAAAAACGCTGCACTTTATCGGCACCATGTTTGGTACGCGTAAAAACCAATGCTGTTGCTATTGATTTATCTTGCAACACATGAATCAACAAATCCTTTTTGTTTTCAGCATCTACAAAATACATTTCTTGCTGAATAGTTTCGGCAGTTGTTGACGCAGGCGTAACTTCTACTTCCTCAGGATTAGTAAGAATGGTACTTGCCAATACGCGAATTGAATCGGGCATGGTAGCCGAGAAAAACAATGATTGACGTTTGGCAGGGATAATTTTAATCAATTTCCTGACATCGTGAATAAAGCCCATATCCAGCATACGGTCGGCTTCGTCCAATACAAAAATAGATAGTTCATTCAACTTCACATATTTCTGATCGATTAAATCAAGCAAACGTCCTGGAGTGGCTATCAATATATCCACACCCATTTTAAGCGGGTTTACTTGCTGACTTTGAGGAACTCCACCAAATATAACCGTGTGACGCAAACCGGTATTACAACCGTAACTGGTAAAACTTTCGCCAATTTGAATGGCGAGTTCACGTGTTGGGGTCACTATCAACGCTTTAATTTTACGTTGACCTTTATCATTGCCTTTAGCAAGGTATAACTGTTGTAAAATAGGAATAGCAAAAGCAGCCGTTTTTCCGGTTCCAGTTTGAGCGCAGCCTAATAAATCATGGCCTTTAAGTACTATTGGAATTGAAATTGCTTGAATTGGTGTAGGGATGGTATAACCTTCTGATTTTAGAGCGTTTAAGATCGGCTCTACAAGATCTAATTTTTCAAATGACATATATAATTTTCAACGCATCCGTTGTCTATCCACAGGTTCTAACAAGAAACCTGACGGGATACGATTTCGGGACAAAGGTACGGAAAATAAACGGAGGAATCAAAAGTGGGTTGCTTTCGAAAGAATCGACTGCATTTTGTGGGCGTAAACGGTCTCATTTTAAAAAAAATAATTTTAAAACAACTCGAAATACAGTTTTGTTGCACAAAAAGCAACAATTCGTGCCAAAATTACTGTTATTTAACTATAAAACAAGGCTCAAAAAGTTGGTCGACCAATTTATTTGATTATTTTTGCACAGTCGATATGAAACATTAGTGAGCTGAAATGCATTTTTATCCACTTAATAGCCTTTTTATCGAACCTATATACTTAGTACAAAAAATCACAACCTTGAATCAGTTGAAATCAGTGCACACACCCTCACAATCTCGTCTCGAAAAATACATTCGAGTCACGGTTTATATCTCATCCTGACATAAATCCATCCATCCTTATTTATATACAAAGTAGGAACCGATAAGTATATCGGATGAGAATTTTGCATGCAAATATTTTCAGTTTTACAACTGACAAGGAGCACACCGCACCTATATTTCTCAATCAGATTTAATGTAATTACTTAAATAATATCATAACCACAAATTAAAAAAGGAGAAAAAATAATGAGTAATGTTGATACCGTACTAACGGATATTTTAATTATTGGAGGTGGCCCTTCGGGCTTAGCAACTTCCATTCATTTGGCAGACATCCTAAAACAAAAGGGTTTAAATCACCGAATTCTACTCGTCGAAAAAGGGAGTGCCATCGGTAGCCATATTTTGTCGGGTGCGGTAATAAAAGCTGATGTTTTCAAAAGTTTATTACCCGATGTTGACTTTAGCGAAATTCCGTTTAATGCTAAAGTAGCAACCGACTCTACGGTTATGCTAAGTGAAAACGGGTCGTTCAAATTGCCGATTCATGTACCTTATATGAATAATAGCGGTAATTACACAGCTTCATTGGGTCAGATTTGTCGTTTTTTGGCAACCAAAGCCGAAGAAAAGGGAGTTGAAATTTATCCAGGTTTTTCGGTAAGCGAAATTTTGTACAAAGACGGGAAAGTAATTGGTGCTAAAACCATTGATACTGGTGTGGATCATCACGGTAAAGAAATGGAAAATTTCCAACCTGGAAATCGTATTGAAGCAAAACTCACCATTTTTGCCGAAGGAACACGCGGCAGTCTTGCCAAACAACTGATTAAGAAATATGATCTTGAAAAAGACAAAAATTGTCAGATCTACTCATTGGGTGTAAAAGAACTTTGGAGTGTACCCGAAGGCAATATTAAACCGGGAGAGGTCTATCACACAATGGGTTATCCATTGAACTTGAAAGAATTTGGAGGTGGATTTGTGTATGGTTTGAATGACAACAAAGTAGCAGTTGGGTTGGTAGTTGGACTAGAATATGAAGATCCAACTTTTGATGCTCACGATGCTTTTCAGGCATGGAAAACAAATCCGTTTATTTCTAAATTTCTTAAAGGTGGTAAACTGGTTGAATATGGTGCAAAAACATTGCCAGAAGGAGGATATTATTCAATACCAAAATTATATACAGACAATGCCATGATTGTTGGTGATAGTGCAGGATTGGTAGCTATGCCAGCCTTGAAAGGCGTTCATCTTGCCATTACTTCAGGCATGCTGGCAGCTAAAACCGCCGCTGAAGCGTTAAGCAAAAACGATTTTTCTGAAAAAACACTTTCAACTTACGAAGCATCCATCAAAGACAGTATTGTTTATAAAGACTTATATCCGGTTCGTAATTTCCGTCAGGGATTCTCGAAGGGGCTTGTCGTTGGAGCATTGCATTTTGGAACACAGCTGATAACTGGTGGTGCAGGATTCTTTGGAAGATTGAAATCGCACCCCGACAAAGACGCTACCAAAACACTGGCAAATTACAAAGGAAAACCGTTCAAAGAAAGATTCAAAGGCAAACTCGATTTCGACAAAGTGTTGACCTTCGATAAAGTTACGGATGTTTATTTCTCGGGAGTGAATCACGATGAAGAACAGGTTCCTCATGTAAAAATCAATAATCCTGAGTCATTCCAGGCCATCAATATCAAGCAATACGGTGCTCCGTGTCAATTCTTTTGCTCATCGGAAGTGTACGAACTGCATACCGACAAAAACGGACATCAAGAGTTGCGTATCCATGCAGAAAACTGTATGCATTGCAAAACCTGCGATATTAAAACTCCGGGTGATGGAATTACCTGGTCGGTTCCGAACGGTGGCAATGGTCCTGAATTTCAAAACATGTAGACCAAAAATTAATTATCAATTATTAATTATCAATTATCAATTAAGAAAATGGCTCTTACAATTATAAGTTTAATAAAACAAGTTCCACTCGCAACCGAAATGCGAATGGGAGACGATGGTTTAATGGACAGAACGAAAGCTAAATCCATCATCAATATAGATTGTCAGTTTGGTCTTGAAGCCGGATTGCAATTAAAAAAACAATATCCTGATGCCCGTTTAATTGCTTGCTCTATGGGGCCGGGATCATTCGAAGTAGCACTGCGCACTGCCATATCGATGGGGTACGACGATGCCTTTCTGCTCTCCGACCGTAAATTGGGCGGTAGCGATACCTTTGCTACCGGTTTGGCTATATCAACCATGTTGAGACATTTAGGTTTCTCTAAAGAATCGAAAGAACCGTTTATCATCCTTGCCGGCCGTCAGACCAGCGATGGTGATACAGCTCACGTTCCTTCGCAGGTAGCCGAAGCGCTGGGTATTCCACAAGCTACCTTCGTAGAAACGGTAAAAGCCGACGGCGAAGGCAATGTTATTGCAAAACGTATTATCGAAGGCGGTTATCAAATGATGAAGCTGCCGATGCCTTGTACTATTTCGCTTACTCCAACCGGCATTCCTCCACGTAAACCATCATTGACCGGAGCTATCAAAGCCCGCAATGCTAAAATTACGGTTTTCGGAATTGACGATATCGGTTTGGGAACAGAAAAAATCGGTTTAAGCGGATCGCCAACCATCGTTGCAGGTGTGGTAAATATTGTGAGTGAACGTGCTCCCATCACCATGTCGGTAGGACATAACGAAAATGCATTGGTTGACAGCCTACTTGCCAATATCGCAAAAGGTGGAAATGTGTTGGAGAAAAAAGAAACAGTAGAAAAGAAAACTTCTGAAAAACCTGAATTTCCATACTACGACAACCGCAACGGAGCGAAGGGTATTATTACCTGGGCTGAACTTGCCAACGGAGTAATTGCCCGACCATCGCTCGAATTACTGACTCCTGCCCGTAAACTGGCTAATGAACTTGGAAACGATACCAAAATCATGACCTTGTTGATTGGTAAAAATGTAAAAGATCAAGCCAAAATTTTATTCGAACATGGATCGGACGAAGTAATTATTGTAGAAGATGATAAACTGGAAGAATATTTGGTTTTACCATTTTCATCTATTTTCGAACAAGTAATTAAAGAACGGAATCCGGAGATTGCACTTTTTGCAGCTACCACTTCGGGGCGCGAACTGGCTCCACGTATTGGTATGAAAACAGGTAGTGGTGTAACAGCCGACTGCACCGGACTAGAAATTGGTGAATATGTAAACCGCAGAGAAAAGGTGATTAATAAACCAATTCTTCACTCTCGCCGTCCAACTTATGGCGAAAGTAAACTGGCCACTATTTTAGGTTTCGTTTATCCGCAAATTTCAACCGCCCGTGCCGGTACCTTCGAAGTACCCGCCAAAGTGGAAGGACGCACTGGAGTTTTATCAACTTTTGAACCAAAAATGGATAAAAAAGAGTTCTCGGTGGAGATTCTGAAAACCGTGCGTGGTGAGGGTAATTCGGTTAACTTATTTGATGCTGATATAATTATAGCAGGTGGTAGAGGAACTGTTGGCGACGGATTGGACCTAATCAAAAAGCTTGCCGAAGCATTGAAAGAAAAAGGTATAAAAGCCGAATGGGCTTGCAGCCGTGTGGTGGTGGACGAAGGTTTTTCGGAATATGCCCGTCAGGTAGGTCAAACAGGTAAAACCGTTCGCCCTAAGGTATATATTGCTGTGGGTATTTCAGGAGCAATTCAGCACATTGCGGGGATGAAAGAAGCAGAACATATTATTGCTATCGATCGGAACCCTAAAGCATCTATTTTTCACTTTGCCGATTTTGGCATCGTGGGTGAATATACCGACATAATTCCGGAACTGATAGAACGTGTGAAAGGTGGATTTACTTTTGGTATTGAACCGGTAAAAAACTAAAATAACCCCTAACCTCCGTCGGCAGACGGATAAACTCTATAGGGGAATAAAAAAGCGTTGCACATAATTTTGTGCAACGCTTTTTTCATTCAAATTACCTTTTGTCATCCATACCAAATTCTTTCCATTGATCTTTTGGAAACTCCAATTTCACAACTTTTTTGGCTTCTGATACCGATTTTCCTAGTTCAGCCAGTTTGGCTTCCAGTTCGGCCGTTTTGAGTTTTAGGTCAGCTTTAAGCTTTTCCTGTTGATTGTTTAACTCGGTTGCAGACTTTTGGTCGGCGTCCATTTTGTTTACAAACGTTTCATCTAAACCACGACGATTAACTTCGGAAGCGTGACCATTAAGTCCTGCTACCATAACCTGAGCACCACTGATTTGCTCAGCATAACTTTTTGTAGCCATTCATTAAAACAGATTAAATAATTATTTTTCAGGGTTCATTCCTTTGCCAGACCCCCCACCCCGGTTTAGGTAAGTCTTCTATGATTATCTATCTTCCTTTTCCTTTCGGGCAGTTGCCTTTCTCTTTAGGGCAGATGCCTTTTATCTTCGGGCAGATAGCTTAAGTCTTCGGGCACATGACTTTTGTATTGGGGCATCTACCCTTTGCTTTCGGGCAGATGGCTCTTTGTTTAAGGCAAATACCTGTCGCTTTGGGGCAGACAAACAAAACTATTTTTTCGTAATTCTCGGCATAAAGATATGAAATTTAGTAAAAACGTGCAACCGTTTTGAAAAAAAATCTGTTATATTTCGGTTTGCTAATTTGTATCATTCTAAATTAAGCTTCTACATCAAAATAACAGTTCATTTTTGTTGCTACAATTATTTCTTTGAGTATTTTTGCTAAAAATTTATCCATCAATACTCATTATGATTCAAGAGAAAAAAAGCGTTGCATTAAATTCAGTTATTGCAGCTGGATTCATCACCAGTTTTAAATTAGTGGTAGGTCTGCTCACCGGCAGTTTGGGTATTCTCTCCGAAGCCTTACATTCTGCCCTCGATATGGTAGCTGCCATCATTACTTTCTTTTCGGTAAAAGTGTCAGACAAACCGGCCGATAGAGATCATAATTACGGACATGGCAAAGTAGAGAATCTTTCAGCATTAATCGAAACAATTCTATTGCTCGTTACTTGCGTTTGGATTATATACGAAGCAACGCATCGAATTATTTCGGGCAAAGGTCTGGAACTAAATACCATTCAAACCGTGTTTAGTTTTATTGTGGTTATCACCTCCATTGTAATTGATACATGGCGTTCGAAAATGTTATATGCTGTTGCCAAAAAACACAACAGTCAGGCATTGGAAGCAGATGCATTGCACTTCTCTACCGACATTTGGAGTTCGGCAGTGGTATTGCTTGGATTGGTATGTGTAAAGATTTACGAGTGGACTCAGTGGCCTATTTTCTTTTATGCCGACTCGGTGGCTGCTTTGGTGGTGGCTGTCATTGTTTTATTTGTATCTTACCAACTAGGACGAAGAGCTATTGATGTGCTGCTGGATAGATCGCCTCAAAATACGACGCAAATTGTGCGTGAAACACTAAAAGAATTTCCCGAAGTACTTAAATATCATAGTTTAAAAGCTCGCACTGCCGGAGCGGATACGTTTATAAAGTTCAATGCTCACTTTAATCCCGAGTTAAGCATACGCGAAGTGCATAGTGTTTGTGATAAAATAGAATCAAAAATTCAGATACTTATACCCCGCAGCGAAGTTTATATTCATCCCGAACCTGAGGATCCCAGTCATCTTGAAAATGAAGTAGATGATTTATTGATGTAATAATATCAGTATAGAATGGCACTATCATGAGTGTTTTTATTCGAAAGTTGAACTGTTACTATTTTAAATGTGTTTGTACATTTAAAATGATCCAACTTCAACATAATCATAAATTGAGGGGAAGTTTTTACTTCCCCTTTTTGTATTAATAGAAGTTCTACACACAAATCAAGAATCAACTGGCATTTGGTTTTAATTCAAAACAAAAATGCTTAACAATAAGCTCATTTTAAAACCAAAATAAGTATCTTTGCACAAAATTTACTGCGTATGTTTACTACAGAAATAGAAACTTTTATAAAAGAGAGAAATTATCCCACGCTTAAACCTAAAGCTATTTTCTTTGATATGGATGGAGTGCTTTTCGACTCAATGAAATATCATGCTTCAGCATGGGTAAAAGCCATGTTGAGAGTAGGAGTACCATTTACCGAACATGAAGCGTTTATGAACGAAGGGCGCACAGGTGCTTCCACAATTGATGAAGCATTTCTGAAAACATACAGACGTAATGCTACCGAAGAAGAAAAACAACAAATATATCATTTAAAATCGGGCTATTTCGAGTCGTACGGAAAGCCGGAAAAAATGCCGTTTGCCATGGAATTGCTAACGAAGGTAAAGTTGCAAAACATGGAAATATTCGTTGTTACCGGCTCCGGCCAACCCACATTAATCGATAGTTTGGATGGCAATTTTCCAGGCATGTTTCATAAAGAAAAAATGATTACTGCTTTCGATGTAAAACATGGCAAACCTCATCCTGAGCCTTATTTAATGGCTTTAAAAAAATCGGGACTACAACCATGGGAAGTACTTGTTATAGAAAATGCGCCACTTGGTGTAGAATCAGCTTCATCAGCCGGACTTTTTACGATTGCAGTAAATACAGGTCCATTGGACGCCGCCATTTTGGTCAATAGCGGAGCAGATATAGTACTTGATGACATGGAAAATCTCTATGAAAAATGGGACGTATTCTCTAAAAAGATTTCAGTTTTCAATAAACAATAGAATTTACAAAACACGAAATAAATTTGTATGGAAGTTATTAAATACCCGGCTCGTACCGAATGGGCATCACTCCTCACCCGCCCTGCATTCGATAGCACTTCGCTATTTGACACAGTACAAAAAATACTTGATGAAGTGCGCGCTTCGGGTGATAAAGCCGTGATGAAATTCACCAAGCAATTCGATAAAGTTGAGCTTACTCATTTAGAAGTCACCAAGGAAGAAATGCTCGAAGCCGAATTACTGGTGTCGTCCAACCTGAAACAGGCCATAGAAATGGCTCGTCGCAATATTTGGAAATTTCATTCGGAGCAACAACAAGATTTACCTGAGATTCAAACATCTCCGGGAGTATTTTGCTGGCAAAAGGCCATTGCTATCCAAAAAGTAGGGCTATACGTTCCAGGAGGAACTGCCCCTTTATTTTCAACTGTACTTATGCTAGGCATTCCCGCACAAATTGCTGAATGTAAAGAAGTAGTATTGTGTACGCCCCCTAACAAAGAGGGAAAAATACACCCGGCAGTATTGTATGCAGCCAAAGTAGCTGGCATTCATCGTATCTTCAAAATAGGTGGAACACAAGCCATTGCAGCTATGGCTTACGGCACTGAAACGGTTCCGAAAGTGTTTAAAATTTTTGGTCCGGGCAATCAGTATGTAACTGCGGCTAAGCAGTTAGTTTCGTTGCGCGACGTAGCCATCGATATGCCTGCAGGGCCATCGGAAGTTGAAGTGATAGCCGACGATACTGCCAATCCTGCTTTTGTAGCTGCCGATTTGCTTTCGCAAGCCGAACACGGTGTTGACAGTCAGTCTATCCTTATCACTGTTAGCGAAAAACTGGTTGACTTGGTATTGGAACAAGTAAAATTGCAGTTAGACAAATTACCCCGCAAAGAGTTAGCACAAAAATCATTGAAAAATAGTAAAATTATCGTTGTAAAAACGCTTGAAGAAGCTGTGGAAATGACCAACGAATATGCTCCGGAACACTTGATTATTTCTACCCGATATTATATGGGTGTAGCCGCCAATATTGTCAATGCAGGTTCGGTGTTCCTTGGAAACTATACGCCCGAAAGTGCTGGTGATTATGCTTCAGGTACAAACCATACTTTACCCACCAACGGCTATGCCAAAGCCTATAGCGGAGTAAATTTGGACAGTTTTATCCGCAAGGTAACCTTTCAGCAAATTACACAAGAAGGCTTGACAAACTTGAGCAATGCCATTATTTTAATGGCCGAAAGCGAAGAACTACAAGCGCATAGCAACGCTGTTAAGGTAAGGTTGCAGGAAGAAAAAGAGGTGATTGAAACCTATAGCAGCCACAGAAGATAATTTTTTCAGTTAGCAGTAAGATAGTTACGAGTTACAATCAGTGAGCCAGTAAACAAGGAAACTGCTGAGCATAGCGAACGAATAACCACAAAGTGCTTGAAATTGATTAGCCATGGGTGAAACCCGTGGAAATATAATATCGCCAAAGGCAAATAACACGAACGAAGTGAGCATAATAACACGAACGAAGTGAGTAATATCGCAAACGAAGTGAGTATAATAACACAAAGTAATAAAAATGAATTTAGATAAACTTTTAAGAAATAATATACGCTCTCTCCAACCCTACTCTTGTGCTCGTGATGAATTCAAAGGCGAGGCATCGGTGTATTTGGATGCAAATGAGAATCCCTACAATGCACCGTTCAATCGCTATCCCGACCCCTTGCAATGGGAAGTAAAGGAACAAATCTCTCGTGTTAAGGGCGTACCTGCCGAACAGATTTTCCTGGGCAATGGAAGTGATGAACCAATAGATTTACTCTTCCGTGCTTTCTGCGAACCACGCATCGACAATGTGGTTGCAATTGAACCAACATACGGCATGTACAAAGTGAGTGCAAACATAAACGATGTAGAATATCGCAAGGTATTGCTGGATGAAAACTTCCAATTTTCTGCTGAAAAATTACTGGATGCAACCAATCTGTATACAAAGATAATCTGGCTTTGCTCCCCTAATAACCCAACAGGCAACAGCTTAAATCAGGGGGAAATAGTAAAATTATTGACTTCTTTCGAAGGAATAGTGGTACTCGATGAGGCATATATCGACTTTGCATCCGAGGGCAGTTTTACGGAAATGCTATCACAATATCGTAATTTGGTGATTCTGCAAACATTCTCCAAAGCTTGGGGAAGTGCAGCCATCCGCTTAGGAATGGCATTTGCGTCAACTGAAATAATTGCAGTACTCAATAAAATAAAATACCCTTATAATATCAATATTCTTACCCAAAAACAAGCATTGTCAGCATTAAAAAACGATGCGCAAGTTAAACAGTGGGTAAAAACATTACTGGCCGAACGTGCCGTATTAGTTGGCGCATTGCAACAATTACCTATTGTACAGCACATCTATGCAACGGATGCCAATTTCGTATTAGTGAGAGTTGATGATGCTAATGGTTTGTATCACTATTTGGTGGACAAAAGTATTATCGTTCGTAACCGCAACACAGTTTCATTGTGTGTGGGTTGTGTTCGTATTACCGTTGGAACTCCCGAGGAGAATCGAATTTTATTGGAAGAGTTGAAAAAGTTTTAATCGTATATTTATCTAATACCACTAGGGCTTATGGTTAAAAAAAACATAAGCCCTAGTTTTTTCGTTTGTAACATAAATGTTTTATGGTGCAACCTGAGCCTAATAAGCATTTGTAAGCTCTTTTTTAGTATTTTTTTACAAAAGTCCTTTGCGCATTTTAAAGTGAGGTATATTTATTTCCAGGAATTCATCGCTTATCACTTCGTATCCAAGTTTATCGTAAAATCCAACAGAAGCCTTTCGGGCATTAAGCAACATCGTTTTAAATCCCTTCATTTTGGATGATTCTTCAGCAAAAACCACCAACGCACGCCCAATATTCAGCGATCTCCAGTCCTCGTCTACAGCCACCTGTCTCATCTTTATTTCATCGGCATTCAATATGGTGAGAATAAGTACTCCAACCATATCATTGTTTACAAATGCTCCAATATGCACATCGTCCTTTTCGGCATCAAGATTTGCATCATACAAACTCATTCCAAGCGGTTTTCTGAGCACTTTATCTCTAAGAACCAACTCCTTAGTATAATCAGGAGTAGCATAACTAATTTCCCTTATTTGTATTTTTTCTCTGTTCTCAATCATGATTACCTCCTTTCGTCATTACTTTATTATTCTCTAATAACATTTTGAAGTTTATATTAGTTTTTATTTTTTGTCAAAATATTTATTTCGATCATCGAATTTAGACGAATATACAACTGATTTTAATTAAATCAATAAAAAAAACATCATTATATATATTCATTTCAAATTGTTTGTATCTTTGAACTTTAATTTTGTATAATTGTTTTTAGACTTTAAAAGATATTTATTTAGCTCAATTTATATTTAATCATTCATAAAAATGGCGCTTTCATGTTCAATTTAACAAGCATTCTTATTGCCAAATGATTTATCTATAACAAATTTATAAAATTTACAATAGTATTTATATGTATTTTTATTACGTTCGTCCCCTGTTTTTGTTGGTTCACAGATTTTAATAAAATATTGACTATAAAACAGACTACTTTTGAACTATAAAAATTTACTCATATAAAACAGTCAAAAACCTATAATTATTTCACGCATGTTCAGAAAAATGAAACAGATGCTACTGCTGCTAGCTATGATCCTGGGAGGAACATTACTTTCCTCAGCGCAGGAACCAGAAAAACTATCGCTGGAAAAGGCCGTAAAAATGGCTTTAGAAAACAACACCAACATCATCAACTCAAAACTCGACCTTAAAATTGCCCAAAAGAAAATTTTTGAAATTACTGCTAAGGGCTTACCACACGTTGATTTAAAATCAAATTACCAGCATCTCTTCACGGTACCTGTATTGAGTTTTCCGGGCACTGAACTGTCGAAAACTAAAGTGCCAATCGATGCAACTACTGGAATAGGTACCATCAGCGAACTACAATTGTCGAGTGGTGAAAATATTTACATGAATAATGTGGCGGGAAATCCCATTGCACTTGGGATAAAGGACAATATCACCGCTGATCTTACTGTTTCTCAATTAATTTTTAGCGGATCCTTTATTGTTGGTTTGCAAGCTACGAAAGTGTATTATAATTTTTCGAAACAAAGTGATGAGAAAACAAAACTCGATGTACTTGAAACAGTTATAAACACTTATCATATGCTGCAATTGGCAGAAGAAAGTCGGAAGATACTGAATCAAAACCTAGAAAATATCAACAAAACTTTGTCAGAAATTTCAGAGATGAACAAACAAGGATTTCTGGAAAAGACGGATGTGGATCAACTGGAAGTTACGGCTAATAATGTTCGAAACATGATGAACCAAATAGATAGCAACTTGGATTTGGGCTATCGTTTGTTGAAGATTCAATTAGGATTACAGGATACGGAGAAAATAGAACTAGCTGACGAAATGGAATCAAACGACATGCTTGTAAATACAAGTATGCACCTTACCGCTGAACAATTCAACATCGAGCGAAACGTAGATTATCAGCTTATTCAATCGTCAGAAAAAATTGCAAAAATGGATTTAAACCTTTCTAAAGTAGCATTTTTGCCTACAATAAGTGGGTTCTACAATCACAACGAACAATTAAAGAAAACAGCTTTCAACTTTGCACCAAGAGATCTTGTAGGAATAAATCTGACCTTACCCATCTTCAGTAGTGGCGAGAGGCTGTCTGTAGTGTCGCAAAAAAGGATAGCACTGGAAAAAGCTCAGAACACTAGTAAATATGTTTCGAGTAGTCTTATAATGCAGGCCAGTCAATACCAAAATGATGTAAAACTGAAACTGGAAAGGTATCTGAATCAGAAAAAAAGCAAAGAACTAACTGACGATATTTATCAACGAACAATGGAGAAGTACAAACAGGGAATATCATCGAGCATGGATTTGATGACAAGTCAGAATCAATACCTGACCAACCTGACCAACTACTACCAAAGCATATACGATTTGCAGGGCGCCAGATCCAAATTAGAAAAAATGTACAATATCAATCAAGACAATGGAAATAAGTAGTTATTAGTTACTAGTCTTATTCTCTGAAAGTTATATCAAATATCGTATCAATAATTATTTCACTACTTAAATAAATTACAACATAAAAATAATTACAATGAGAAAAATTATTTACTATTCAGCGCTTATCGCCTTATTAATGTCGTGTTCAGGCTCCGACAAAAAAGCCGAGATTGCTAAGCTAAAGGTTGAACGTGATCAGCTTAATGCACAAATTTCTCAGCTTGAAAATGCGCTCAACCCTACTGGCAAGAGCGACTTTAAAGCTGCCACAGTAAATGTAACAGATGCTGTTGAAACTGTGTTTAATCATTATATTCAGGTTCAGGGCACCGTTGATGGTGACCAAAATATTGCTGTTAGTCCACAGATTCCGGGTATAGTTACAGCGGTTTATGTAAAAGAAGGAACACACGTGAGTAAAGGGCAGGTGTTGGCAGAGCTCGATGGTAGGGTTTTAAAACAATCGCTGGAAGAGGTAAAAACACAATTGGAACTTGCCAATAGCATTTTCCAAAAACAAAGTGCACTTTGGGATAAAAAAATTGGTAGTGAAGTGCAGTACCTACAGGCAAAAGCTAATAAAGAATCGCTCCAACAGCGTTTAGCTACTATGAAAGAACAGTTAAAGCAAGCTAAAATACTGTCGCCAATTTCAGGAACAGTAGAAAGTGTGCCTTTACGAGTAGGACAAAGTGTGTCTCCTGGTGTACCTACTTCTACCATACGGGTTATCAACATGAGCGTAGCTAAAATTTCAGCCGATGTATCGGAAGCATATGCTAATAAAATTCACGATGGAAACTCCGTCTTAGTAAACTTTCCCGATCTGGGCAAGGACATTGAGACAAAACTTAGTTTCACAGGTCGCTTTATCGATCCTACAAACCGAACTTTTAAGGTTGAATGTAAAATTTTGTCGAAAGACATTGTGCTTCGCGCCAACATGATTGCGTATATTAAAATTAAAGATTACACCAACAACAAGGCTATCAGTCTGCCTGTGAACTATATTCAAAATGACCAAAATGGTAAATTTATATATATTGCTAAGCAAAAAGGTAGCGGTTGGATAGCCGATAAAAGAACCATCAAAACCGGAAAAGATTACGACGGAATTATTGAGATTCTTGGAGGCATAAGCTCCGGCGAAAAAGTAGTTACTGCGGGCTTTCAAAATCTGAATGCCGGTTCAAGTATAGTTTTCTAATTTACAAAAATGACCAATATGTCGAAAGAAAACAAGTTTAAACAATTTTTTGCAACGAACTGGGCCATCGATAACCGAACAAGCGTTTATGTGCTTGCAGTCCTGATTACCGTGCTTGGAATGATGAATTATTATTCCATACCCAAGGAACAGTTTCCACAAGTAATAATTCCTTATATCGTTGTTAATACACCCTATCCGGGAACTTCTCCCGAGGACATTGAAAATCTGGTAACACGTCCTATCGAGAAACAACTAAAATCGATAGCAGATGTTAAGAAAATAACCAGTAATTCGGTTCCTGACTTCTCCTCTATCATTGTAGAGTTTGATCCCGATCTTTCGATCGAAACAGCCAAGCAGCGAGTGCGCGATGCTGTGGATAAGTCGAAGAGCGATTTGCCTACCGACCTGCCCACTCAGCCCGATATCATGGATATCGACATTTCAGAAATGCCGGTTATGTACCTGAATATTTCGGGAAATTATGATTTGGACAAACTGAAACATTATGCCAAAATTGCGCAGGATAAAATCGAAGGTCTTAAAGAAATCACGCGGGTAGATATTGTTGGTGCACTCGATCGTGAAATTCAGATTAATGCCGATATTTTCAAAATGCAGGCGGCCAAAGTGACTTTCAGTGATATTGAACGTGCTGTGGCTTTGGAAAATATGACTATTTCCGGTGGCTCATTAACAAGCAATGGAGTTAGAAATACGGTTCGCATCAAAGGTCAATTTGCCGATATTGAAACGTTGAAGAATATAGTTGTTCACTCGTCAAGTGGTGCTTTTGTAAAACTCAGTGATTTTGCCGATGTTGAAGATAGTCATAAAGAGCAGGAAAGTTTTGCTCGTTTGGATGGTAAAAATGTAATTACCCTCAATGTGGTGAAAAAGAGTGGTGCTAACCTGCTCGATGCATCAGACCAGATAAAAGATATCGTGGCGAATGAGTTAAAAGGACATGAATTCCCCAAGGATGTGGAAATAACCATTACTGGCGATCAAAGTCGTTTTACACGTAATACGCTCGAAGAACTAAACAACACCATCATCATCGGTTTCATTTTGGTAACCATTGTTTTGATGTTCTTTATGGGTTTCACCAATGCATTTTTTGTTGGTCTATCCGTTCCCCTGTCCATCTTTGTGGCTTACCTTGTCCTTCCCGGATTGGGCTACACCATGAACATGATTGTTATGTTTGCCTTTATTTTTGCGCTAGGAATTGTGGTGGACGATGCCATTGTGGTGATTGAAAACACCCATCGATTGCACAGGCTCCATCCCGATATAAACGTAGCTGCTAAAATGGCGGCCGGTGAGGTGTTCCTGCCTATTTTATCCGGAACGTTGACCACGCTTGCTCCCTTCTTTCCGCTAGCTTTTTGGCCGGGTATTGTAGGGCAGTTTATGCATTATTTACCCGTAACGCTCATCATTACTCTATTCGCATCGCTCTTTGTGGCCTATGTCTTTAACCCCGTATTTGCGGTGTCGTTTATGAAACACGAGTATGATAGCAATGTTGAATTCAAAGAAAGTGCATGGAAACGCTATAAAATGGCTATCATCATTATGCTTTCATTTGCAGTAGTTTTTTACCTTACAAAATCATTTGGTCTAGCTAACTTTTTAGTATTTGGTGTATTGATGTTGCTCTTTTATCATTATGTGTTGGTAAAAGCCATAAATGTATTTCAGGAAAAAATATGGCCTTACTTTATGCGTGTTTATGAACGTCAGTTGACTTCGATTCTTCAAGGATCGCGTCCTGTTTGGATTTTTGTAGGAATGGTAGGTCTTTTCTTCATTACCATTTTCATTACCGGAATGGTAAAACCAAAGGTATTATTCTTCCCTGAAAACGATCCGAACAACATCTACGTTTACATCAAAATGCCAGGCGGTACACATCAAAATGTAACCGACAGTATCACAAGCATAGCTGAACAACGAGTTTATAAGGCCTTAGGCAAAAACAATCCGGATGTTGAATCCATTATTTCTAATATTACCATTGGCGCTGAGGAGGAAGGATTTACCACTATGGGAACTCCATTCAACAAAGGAAAAGTATCTGTCAACTTTGTGGAGCATAAATTACGCACTACCGGCATCTCCACCACCGAATACATGAGTATTATTCGTAAAGAAGTGGCCGACATTCCCGGAGTAGAGATTACAGTTGACAAAAATAAAAATGGCCCACCTACTGGTAAACCAATTAATATTGAGATTACCAGCGAAAACATGGAGAACCTCGTTACAGATGCATTCGCCTTCCATGATTATCTTGATTCGTTGAAAATTCCGGGAGTTGAAGATTTGAAAACTGATTTTGAAATTAATTCACCGGAAATAATCGTGAAAATAGATCGCGACCGCGCTCAACGACTTGGTCTTTCAACCGGCCAAATTGGTATGGAAATAAGAACGGCGCTTTATGGTAAAGAAATTTCGAAACTGAAGCAAGATGAGGATGAATATCCTATTATTGTTCGATATGACAAGATAACCCGCGATAATATTAATGCGTTGGTCAATCTGCAAATTACCTACCGGGATATGAATTCCGGACAATTACGCAGTATTCCTTTGTCGACTGTGGCCACTATTAATTACACCTCATCGTATGCAGGCATTAAACGTCTTGATCAAAAGAGAGTTATCACTGTTTATTCCAATGTATTATCTAGTTATTCTGCTAATGATATTGTTCCGGTTATTAACCGTGAAGCTAAGAAATTTAATTTTCACGAAGGAACTGTCGTAAAACTAACTGGTGAACAGGAAGATCAGGCAGAAACAGCCACTTTCCTGATGAAGGCCATGCTTATTGCACTCGGTGCTATTTTCTTTATCCTGATTACACAATTTGGCTCGGTAAGTAAGTCACTTATTATTCTGAGTGAAGTTATTTTCAGTATTATAGGCGTTTTGCTTGGCGTTATGATTTTCCACATGGATTTGGTTATTATGATGACTGGTCTTGGAGTGGTAGCACTTGGAGGCATCGTAGTCCGAAATGGAATATTGATAGTGGAATTTATTGATGTAAAGAAAAAGGAAGGACTGCGTACCCGACGTGCGATTATCGAAGGAGGTAAAACACGTATCACGCCAGTTATCCTTACCGCTACAGCAACCATACTTGGTCTTGTGCCGCTGGCAGTGGGGATGAATATCAACTTCACCACCATGTTTACCGAGCTGAACCCACACATTTACTTTGGGGGCGATAATGTTGCATTCTGGGGGCCACTGGCATGGTCTATCATTTTTGGATTAAGCTTTGCCACTTTCCTTACCTTGATGTTTGTTCCTGCTTTGTATGAGTTGGACTACACTATGAAATTGAAAATGGCCAGACGTAAAAATCAAAAGCTAATCAAGAAATTGAATAAATAGTTCATCAAAAACAGAACCTGTCTTCTACTGAGAGACAGGTTCTGTTTTTTTTTGACTAATCAACAATTTGATTAGTCGTTAATAGAATTTCACTACCTCCTATTATCTTCATCAAAATTGATGCGTAATTGGATGGCATCTTTCCAACTTCCGTCCTCTTCATTGTTTTTTACACCTATCCCTATCAACCGTATCTTAGGCGATAAATCAACCAGTTGCAACAGTTCCGAACCTGTTTTGAATAATGTTTCATAATCGGATATCGGTGTGGGAACCGTTTTGCTACGGCTGATAACTTTAAAATCGGAAAACTTTATTTTCAGACTTGCCGTGCGGCCTTTAAAATCCTTTTTGATTACATAATTTGCCACTTCACCGGCAAGTTTTTCCAGTACTACGAGAAGTTCATCGTAGTTATCTATATCGCTTTCAAAAGTTGTTTCGGAACTAACCGATTTCCTCATTCGCTGCCACTCTACAGGTCGATTATCTATAGCTCGTGCATTTTGGTAGTAACTATGCCCAGCCTTGCCAAACTTAGATACCAGACTTTCTTCCGACCATTGCTTTAAATCGGCACCAGTCATAATTCCCAACTGATGCATCCGCTCCGCTGTTACTTTACCCACCCCGTAAAATTGTTCGATAGCAAGAGTTTCTACAAACTGCTCGGCGGCATTTGGCTTTACCACAAATAATCCATTAGGTTTGTTGTAATCTGAAGCTATCTTGGCAAGAAACTTATTGAACGAAACACCAGCCGAAGCAGTTAATCCAACTGTTTCTTGTATTTTCTGTTTAATCTCCCTGGCAATCTCTGTAGCCGAAACTATCTGTTTATGATTTTCGGTTACATCTAAAAAAGCTTCGTCCAACGATAACGGTTCAACCAGATCGGTATATTCTTGAAAAATAGCCATTATCTGCTTGGATACCGACTTATATACTTCAAAACGAGGCATAACAAATATCAAATGAGGACATTTGCGTAGTGCGGTTTTTGATGCCATAGCTGAACGTATGCCATACCGCCTAGCCTCATAACTAGCAGCCGCCACCACTCCACGTGGCCCTGAATAACCTACAGCCAAAGGCTTTGCTCTATAGTCAGCATTATCCCGCTGCTCTATCGATGCAAAAAAAGCGTCCATGTCGATATGAATTATCTTACGCATAGTGAGGAAGATGCTATAATTTTATTGTTTTTTTTACATGCATTGCATATCAATGACAAAGCGATGAATAATTTGTGATTTCTGACATCTATTCAGAAATTATTTCGTTATTGGCTACTTTTTTATTTACTTCACAAAGATAACCATTACAGTGTAACCCAGAACTCAAAGCAGTAGACTAATGCTGAGTTAGTTGTTTCGTGTTTAGGATTGCAATACCTATCAAAGTATTGATTTTAAAAGTATTTGAAGAATGTACATATGAATTATCCCAAAAAAGTAAGAGTCGCCTTTTTTACGGACATCCTTACAAAAGAACTTGATGGAGCCATAAAAACAATGTATCAACTCATTGACAGAATTCCAGATGAACAGTTTGAATTTATGTTCATTTGTGGTACTCCTCCAAATAACAAAATGAAACAGAAAATTGTAAAAGTTCCGGCAGTTACATTGTCTTTCAACTGTACCTACAAAGCCGCGATACCATTTCTGAATAAAAGAAAATTAACCAGAGAACTATCTGATTTCAATCCAGATATTATTCATATTTCCACCCCCTCGCTTTTAGGTTTTTTTGCTCTGAATTATGCTAACAAAAATCACATTCCGGTATTAACTATTTACCATACACATTTCATTTCGTACCTCGGATATTACCTAAAGTTATTACCTTTTCTAATAAAACCAGCAGAATCTATTGCACAAAATTTATACAAAAAATTTTATAACAAGTGCAACATGATCTATACTCCAACCATGCAAATGGTAACAGAACTGAGAAAGCTAGGCGTTTCCGAAAAACTATTAAAAATATGGCAGCGAGGTATTGACACCAACATATTTAATCCTTCCAAAAAAGACACAGCCTTTATGGAAGGTATTACAGGAAACGACAAACCCTGTATTTTATTCACATCGCGACTGGTATGGGAAAAGAATATTGAAACACTGTTTAATATTTACGATGAAGCTCAAACTCAACAGTTGGATGTAAACTTTATAATTACCGGCATTGGAGTAGCTGAGCAAATTGCACGACAAAGAATGAAAAAAGCTATATTTCTCGGATTTGTTGATCATACTACTCTTGCTAAAATTTTTGCTTCAAGTGACATTTTCTTATTTCCTTCGATATCCGAAACCTATGGAAATGTAGTAGTAGAAGCAATGGCTTGTGGTTGCACCCCTGTTATTGCCCGAGGTGGTGGTTCTCAATCGTTGGTTATGGATGGAGAAACCGGTTTTTTGTGCGAACCTAATAATGCTAAAGAATATATCCAAAAAATAAACATAGCACTTCACGACAATGCACTTAAAGAAAAAATGAAATTTTCCGGTTTGCAATACACTTCAACATTAAAATGGCAAACTTTAGCAAACATATATTTTAAAGACATCAACTCTTTAGCCCAAACATATCGTTATAAGAAACTTATTATACCTAGTTTCCAAGATTCGGTAGCTTTACAGTTTAAATCGAGAGTACTTTATAACTTATTGCAAAAATGAACATAAATAACATTGTAACTAAATATAAATTTTATTTAATCGGGGCATTATTGATAATAGTACTTGCTCTTATTGTTCGGTTTATATCAAACATAGATTTTTATACATTAAAAACATATTTATATGAGATGCCTGGGATGTTTCTGGCTATTATTTTTTCGTCTTTTATCGCCTACCTTGCTTCATCTTTGTCATGGGTGTTTTGCATGGGAAACGATGGAAAAAAATTCTCATTAACTGAGATATTCATTTACAGATTAATCGGAGAGATGCTGTCTGTCTTTAATCCAACAAGCATTGTAGCTGGCGATAGCCTCAAAACGTCTTACCTCTATAAAAAAGGAGTATCAAAACACAATGCTTTGAGTTCTGTACTGCTATCGAGAGTCCTTAATTTTTTATCCGCTATTTTCCTGATCATTATCTCTTCAGTTTACTTTATTGTTTTCAAAAGCAAAGATCAAAAAAATATTTATATTATCCTGGCAACAGTTTCTGTATTGATTATTCTGGGGTATACTTTATCAAAACTACTATTAGATAAAAAGCTTTTTATTAGCAGGATAACTAGTAAAATAAGAAAGAAAACAGCTTGGGGATTTCTTACCGAAAACACATTAACTTCCTGTTACGAGATCAATGCAACTTTATCTGGCTATTTCCATAAAAACAAAAAAAAATTTATGACAGCATTCTTTTTATCTGTCATACACTGGATATTTGGAGCGTTGGAATTTTATATTATACTGCGAGCCTTGGGTATTAATGTTTCAATTCTTGACGTTATTTCAGTAGAAATGGGTGTAATGCTTTTTAAAACAGTAGGCTCCATAGTTCCCGGACAACTTGGAGTTGAAGAATATGGTAATAAAGTAATGCTAAACTTAATTGGCGTTATGAGCAACGAAATTTGGTTAGTTGTTTCCTTGGCAAGAAGAGCACGTCAGTTGTTTTGGCTCGGATTATCGGGTATCCTAGTATTGGCAACAACAAAAAACGCACACATAAAACTCCTGAAATGAATGAAGTTCTTTTTATCACCCATAAATATCCACCTATGATTGGTGGTATGGAAAAACAAAGCTACCATTTGATTAAAGAAATATCGCGTCATTATAAAACACATGTAATTGCTTATCAAAAAAAAGAAAATAAAGTACTGTGGTTTATACACCTAAAATCAAAAATCAAAACCACTCTGAAGAAAAATCCGAATATCAAACTCATTCATCTGAATGATGGATTGATGGGTGTAGCATGTCTTTGGTTACAAGGATACAGAAATATTCCTGTAATTGTAACCTACCATGGTCTGGATATAACATTTCCACATACGTATTTCCAAAACTCACTGATACCAAAACTCACCAAATACTGTGGAGCAATATGTGTCAGCGAATCTACCCATGATGTATGTATTAAAAGAGGATTCAATAAAAAATCCACTTTCATCGTCAGGAATGGTGTCGACAATCAATTGGCTAACATTCATCCGAATGAAAACATTAAAGAAAGGCTTCTAAATTTAGATGGCGCTGATATTTCAAACAAACATATTATTGTTTCAACTGGCAGACCAGTTAAACGAAAAGGGTTTTCGTGGTTTTTGAAAAATGTTATGCCTTTATTGAATAAGAATATTGTTTTTCTGATGATGGGTTCGTTAAATAACAAGCCCACTTTATTGGAAAGAATAATACAATGTCTACCTAAAAAAACAAGGGATAATGTGCAACTAATGCTCGGACATGCAACTGATACTAAAAATATTATAAGATTAGTTGCAATGCAGGAAAATGTCTATCATTTAGGAAAAGTCTCAGACGATGATCTTTTTCAGATACTGCTTTTATCCGATTTATTTGTTATGCCAAACATAGCGATAGAAGGTGATACCGAAGGATTTGGTTTGGTTGCACTTGAAGCAAGTATCAGAGGCACTTATGTATTAGCATCAGGAATTGAAGGCATACTAGATGCAATTATTGATAAAAAAAACGGATCCCTTCTGCCAAGCGAAAATGCACAGGCTTGGGCTGATAAAATTCACGAGTTACTCAGCAACAAGCCTAAACTAAAATTATTATCGCAACAAGGAAAAGAATACACCGAGAAACATTATTCATGGATCATTATGGCCGATGGATATAAAGATGTATTTGATAAATTAATGTCCACTAAATAATGATGGTATTGCTATCATTATTCAAAATACTCATTTAAAAATTTACACGTAAGTTCGGATACATAATTGATTTTTTATACCTTTGTTTTTTAATTAAAAAAACGCAATCATGTACGTTATTGTTCTTACTTACACCCATGGCCTTGAGAAAATTGAGAAATATTTGGCAGAGCACCGCACTTTCCTCGACAAATACTATTCACTCAACAAATTTGTTTGTTCAGGTGCACAAAACCCTCGTACCGGCGGTGTGATTCTTTGTAATGCCAACAGTTTGGAAGAAACCCAACGCATCATTTCCGAAGATCCTTTCAATATACACAAAGCCGCAGTCTATCAAATCATAGAATTTACACCTACTAAGTTTGCACCTGCTTTCGAACTATTCGTTAATAGCCTATAAATTATGAATTTGTTGCCGCCAATTGCTTGATGGAAAAAATGTTCTCAGAAATTGGTATTTTCTTTTTCATAAAATCTAAATTTTCAGTACATTTGTACTGAAATTAATAGAAACGTCACATTACATATTCAGTAATTCAACACTTATAGAAATAATGAGTAAAATTGTCATCAATAGCTTCGCCGATTTTGAAAAATTTGTTGGTCAAGAGTTAGGAGTATCTGATTATATAACTATTTCACAAGACCAAATCAATTTGTTTGCAGATGCCACTCTGGATCATCAGTGGATACATATTGATACTGAAAAAGCTAAAAACGAGAGCCCTTATAAAACAACCATTTCACATGGTTTTTTAAACATCTCAATTATGCCTTTTCTTTGGAGCAAGATTATTGAGGTAAACAACTCAAGATTGACCGTGAATTATGGTATTGAAAGTCTTCGTTTCAATCAACCAGTGCTAGTAAACAGCGAAGTACGTCTACGTGCAAAATTAAAATCATTGGTCAATCTACGCGGAATTGCAAAAGCTGAAATTCAGGTAGCCCTCGAAATAAAAGACAATCGTAAAACTGCATTGGATGCAACCATTGTATTTTTATATCACTTTATCAATTCAATGGATTAGCCATTAGCTTCAATACATAATTTTTATACCACAAAATAAATTCAGTCCACCCATTTGTTGATTCTTAGTCAACAAATGGGTGGACTATTTTGTTATAAATACACTGAATCCTAAAACTTTAAACAAAAATAAACTGCATATTAACGACCAGTACAGCTCGTTTTGTATAAAATTATTACATTTTGATTAAATAATCTTATCAACCAGAACCTTTTTCAGCGTCAACCGTTTTAGGCTAAAAAAGACGACATGGACATGTATACTACTCAGCATAAACATACTAATCCACTTATTCAGCAAAGCAGTCCGTACTTGCTGCAACACGCCCACAACCCGGTTAATTGGTATCCGTGGGGTATGGAGGCGTTGGAAAAAGCGAAAAATGAAAATAAGTTGATACTGATAAGCATCGGTTACGCCGCTTGTCATTGGTGTCATGTGATGGAACACGAAAGTTTCGAAAATGAGCAGGTGGCCGACTTTATGAACGAACATTTTGTATCTATTAAAGTAGATAGAGAAGAACGGCCTGACATTGACCAAGTATATATGAATGCTGTGCAGCTACTTAGTGGCAGAGGAGGTTGGCCGCTCAACTGTGTAGCCTTGCCCGATGGACGACCCATATACGGTGGCACTTACTTCACAAAGGCGGAATGGTTAGACATGCTTGCAAAAGTGGCTGACTTTGTAACAAATTACCCCGAAAAAGCTGAGCAACAAGCCAAAACTCTTACTGATGGAGTTCAGAATACTGAATTAATTTATAGCAGCACCGCAAAGCATGATGTAAGTATCGATGATTTGGATGCTGTTTTTGAAAATTGGAAAAAAGAAATTGATTATGTATCGGGTGGTACGAATGCTGCTCCTAAGTTTCCATTACCTTCTGGACATCAATTCTTGTTACACTATTATCATCTGACCAACAATACTGAAGCACTAAAAGCAGTAATTGTAACCTTAGATAAAATGGCTGAGGGTGGCATTTACGATCAAGTAGGTGGTGGCTTTTCGCGCTACTCGGTAGATGCGGTTTGGAAAGTACCACATTTTGAAAAAATGCTTTACGACAATGCTCAACTAGTGAGTTTGTATTGTGCAACTTACCAACAAACAAAGAATCCTGTCTACAAACAGATAGTGCTGGAAACATTGGCATTTGTTCAGCGTGAACTGACTTCGCCCGACGGCGGATTTTATGCTTCGTTGGATGCCGATAGCGAAGGTGTAGAAGGTAAATTCTATGTTTGGACTTACGATGAACTGGAAACAATGTTAGGCTCAACAGCTAACATAATTAATGATTATTACAGTGTAACGCAAAAAGGCAATTGGGAAAAAGGACAAAATATTTTTCACCGAACTTCGTCCGACCTTGAAATTGCCCAAAAGTATTCTATTTCAGAAACTGAACTGAACAAACTAGTTTTGAGAGCAAAACAGATAGTACTAAATGAACGTACCAAACGCGTTCGTCCGGGTCTGGATGACAAATTACTGACATCGTGGAACGCCCTGATGATCAAAGGATATATTGATGCATATCGGGTTTTTGATGTAAAAGAATACATGAAAATTGCACTCAAGAATGCCGAGTTTATACTCTCAAACATCAAGGATACTGATTATTGTTTGTCGAGAAATTTCAAAAATGGCAATACAACCATCAATGGTTTTTTAGATGATTATGCTTTTACTATTCAAGCATTTATCAGCATCTACCAAGCCACCTTCGACCAAAAATGGTTGACACATGCGCAGCAATTAACCGATTATACGTTAACCCATTTTTACGACACGAGAAGTGGGATGTTTTATTACACATCCGATGTTGATCCTTCATTGATAGCCCGCAAAATGGAATTGTCGGACAATGTGATTCCGTCTTCCAATTCCGAAATGGCTAAAAACCTGTTTATTTTAGGCCACTACCTATATAATGATGATTATATTGAAAAGGCAAAACAAATGCTCAACAATATAAAAGAAAATGCTATTGAACATGGCACTTATTATGCCAACTGGGACATACTAATGGCATGGATGACAAGTGAACCATACGAAATAGCTATCGTTGGAGACGATTGTGAAACAAACCGAAAAGAATTTGACAGCCACTATCTGCCAAATGTATTTTTTTCAGGCGGTATCACTGAGGGTAACTTGGAAGCGTTGACAGGAAAATTAATAGAAGGTGAAACAACAATTTATGTGTGTAGAGACAAGCAATGTCAACGACCTGTGAATGAAGTGAGTGAGGCATTAAAACTAGTAAGATAATTTTGAGTGAATGAAATGAATAAACCAACCCAACTACAATAGACGCAATGGTCTCCATTTTTGGATGAAAATCAAACCTTAGAGAGTTAAGTGTTTTTCATTTAAACTATTGCGTCTGATGTAGTTATAACAATAAAACGATTTGATATGAAAAATATACTAATAATCAATGCGCATCCCGAAAAAGCGTCGTTCTGTTCAAGTTTAAAAAACACAGCCCGAGAGTTTTTCTTAGCAAAGGGATATGAAGTACGAGTGAGTGATTTGTACGCCATGAATTTCGATCCGGTTGGAGATAGATCAGATTTTAAATCGTTAGCCAATCCTGAGTTTTTCAAATATCAGGCAGAGCAATTAAGTGCCTATCATAATGACCATTTTGTTGATGTATTAAAAGACGAGATGGATAAACTGGAATGGTGCGATATATTGATTTTCAATTTTCCACTTTGGTGGTTTGGCTTACCTGCAATTATGAAAGGATGGGTAGACCGTGTTTTTGCAATGGGATTTGTATACGGTGGTGGTAAAGGTGTATATGAAAATGGTATTTTAAAAGATAAAACTGCATTTATCACCATGACTACCGGCGGCCCTGAACAAGCGTACACTATTGATGGAAACAATGGAAATATCAACACAATACTGTTTCCTATCCAACATGGCATATTTTACTTTACAGGTATGACAGTGTTTCCACCATTTATTAGTTGGAGTCCAGCACGTGCTACCGAAAAAGAGCTGAAGTGTGAGATAGAACGTTACAAAGATTATCTGAATAATTTTAGTTCCAAGAAACCTATCTATACAAATAGAAAGACAGAAATTGAGTACTACTTCTAAATAATAAATTGTATTTCAGGAGTAACTGAATTGGCCGGATTTCTTAATTGATTTTCGGCCAATTTATTATTACTTTTGAATAAAGTTAAGGTTTCATTTCCCAATAAGAATCTATAATTCAAAAAAAATACTTCACTATTTGGTTCGAATCAAGGATTCTTTATAAAAAAGAGCTAAGTACATGACAAAAACACAGTATGCAATTAAAATTAAAATTAAGATTTCGAATGCTAATTATGCAAATAATCGCAAATCAGACATTACTATTTGAATATAAGATTATTGCAACTTAGTTAATATACATACTGCTTATGAGTCGACTTTCGGTGCGTATAGTTGAATAAAAGGCTCTAAAATGAGGTTTTTATTTATGCCGCAAGTGGACAATGTTCAACTTGCGTTTATTTGCGCATTCCGTCAGTTGACGGACAAGTTTTGCGTTCCATTTTTTTGTCATGTACTAAAAAAAAAGAGAGCAAAGTTTATATTCTACGAAATGACTTATGTAAAATAATGTTCATATATTTGTAACTAAAAATATGCACAATCAAGTGAGCCTATTTACCATAAAACAATAAGAAGTGAATAATCAAGAGGATTTTATTTACATCAACCCTGAGCAAGATTTATCAGCGATAGTAAAAGTGTTGAACCTGTCCCACGGAAGGATAGCTAAGGATTTTAATTTCACGAAAGAAGATAATCCCACAAACAATGCATTCGTCAATGAGCAAACGCTTAGAGAGCAATTAAATAATTGAATTGAGCTATATGGGTTGAAGATAAGTGATTGCTTAGCGGGCTGTATAGCTATCGAAAAATAAAAAAGAGAAGTCGACACTTATTATATTGAGAAAGTATCTATTTTGCCGGAGCTTCGTCATCAGGGAATTGGAGTTCGATTAATGAATTTTGCAACAGCAAAAATAAAGAATGCAGGTGGTAAGGTTATTTCCATTGCCCTAATTGATTCCAACAGCAAACTTAAAACTGATATTTGTCGCAAGGATTTGTTGAAATAGGGTTTAAATATTTTGAACATTTACCATTTAGAGTCTGCTTTATGCGCAAAAAATCTATTGTTGTACCTAAAATTTTCAAGTTATGTTTGAAGATGACGAAGAAGAAGACGATTACAAAATGTCGGAATTAGAAGAATGGTATGACAATAATTTTGCATATTTTAATCGTGCATCCAAAACCGAATTGGGTGTTAACCTGGAAATTACGCTTTTTTACAATGGAGTTTATCGTCTGGTAATGAAAGAGTTCGCACCTGCTGTGCGTAAACTAATGTTTAAACAGTATCCATTGCTCGAAACTGAATTCAGGCCTATTGTGGTTGAGCATATCAACTGGATAGTTTCAAAAGCTGGACACCGACTTCTGTTGATGCTCTATATTTTGGTTCAAGATCAAAAAGAAGGAATTAACCTTCGTGAAAAATATCCCGATTTTGAAAGTTGGATTAATTTCTATGCCAGACCACCCAAACCACCCGTACCCGATTACCATTACTGTGATAATCATCCAATATTATCCAATTCGCTAACAGTTGAACAGATAAAAGAAATTGCCGATGAAGAATGGGAATCTGATATTAAACACTTCAATATGGTAGAAAGATTAAAAAAAGAGTATTATGACTTAATTCAACCGCTTGTTTTCAAGTATTGTACTGCATTGGAGGATTTGGATTACGATGGGTGGATTATTTATGCAGTGGAAATACGTGAAGAGTATGAAGATTTCAAGCTTCGCTGTCAGCATGTCGACACCTTTATTGAATATGAAATGGACGAAGAAGATATTAATTTGAGTTACAAAGAATTTCATGAAAAATTCAGTATTAAGTATCATGAAAAATGGGAAAGAGATCATCCTACTATATAATCTGACAAAAATCATTGAACAATGCAATTTGAAATTATAACCCACAACGATTTACAAGAGATTCGTAACTTACAACCACCTGACTGGGCAGATATAGTTCCTGACATTGAGTTTTATATCAACTCTTCCATTTGTCACCCCATAAAAACAATCGTCGATCATCAGATAGTGGGTACAGGCACATTGATTATTTTTGAAAACAGCTGTTGGGTGGCTCATATCATTGTTAGTAGCCAGCATAGAAACAAAGGTATCGGTTCGGCTATCGTCAATGAATTACTCGTCACTGTTGGAAAAAAATCAATTGCAACTTGTTCACTTATTGCTACAGAACTTGGAAAACCGGTTTATATAAAAGCCGGATACAGAACGGTGGCAAGCTATTCATTTTTCGAAAGAGAAAAGCCGTGGCCGGATGGTTCTGTGTCGGAAAACATAGTTCCATTCGAAGAAAAATACCGGACAATGCTGTATGAACTAGACCGAAAAATATCGGGGGAAACCCGCAAAACTCTATTGAAAGATTTTTTGAGTAACTCAATATTATATGTCGAGAACAACAAACTAGCAGGCTTTTACGTACCCGATATAAAAGAAGGCTTTATATTTGCCAATACTGATGAAGCAGGCTTAGCACTGATGCAACTCAAATATGCTACGGTAGATAAAGCCATTCTTCCAACCGAAAATACAGCAGGTGTTGAATTTCTTCAGAAAAACGGGTTTATAGAGATAAGAAGAATGACAAGAATGATTATTGGAGATGACATCCCCTGGCTACCGAAGAAAGTATTTAGCCGAATTGGGGGAAATTTGGGATAAGAGATACATGTAAAAGGCTGAATTTCGTTGTTGAAATTCAGCCCGACTTTTATATCAAAGTGGATTTATATTATCTGACCTCCCTGATATTTGCCTATGACGTATTTACTCACAGCGCTTGTAACTTGTAACTTGTAACTTGTAACTTTGTAACTCGTAACTTCTCCCCTATCTATCAAACAATTTTTTCAATAAATCAGGTCGTTTCAACCGATTCAAATCTTTTATAATCTGATTTTTGAATTCACCTTTATACCAAAAGAAGAACTTGCGTTGCTCCAGTTTTTCATCTTTGGTCTTGGCTGTAAAGGTTGGCTCCAGCGTATACGGATGAAAACCTGAGTAATAAATTTCAGTAGCCAGCGTCATAGGTGTTGGTGTAAAGTCCTGCACCTGTTCCAGTTTAAAGTCCAGTTTCTTAGTCTGAATAGCCAAATCGGCCATATCTTCGTTGTGACATCCCGGGTGGCTGGAGATAAAATACGGAATCAGCTGTTGATTGAGTCCCGCCTCACGATTGATCCGTTCAAATTGCTGCTTGAACTGTCCAAAATAGGTAAAGGAAGGTTTTCGCATTAAGTTAAGCACCGCATCCGAAGTATGCTCTGGAGCAATCTTCAACCGACCTGAAACGTGATTCGTAATCAACTCGCGAATATATTCGATATGACTTTTATTAAACTCATTATTTTTAGTATTGCTCAACAGCATATCATAACGCACCCCACTACCGATAAACGATTTCTTGATGCCCGACACCTTATCCACCGACCGGTAAATATCCAGTAGCGGATTATGATCGGTATTGAGATTGAAACACACTTTAGGAAATATACACGATGGTTTACGGCATTGTCTGCAAATGTGCTTCTTGATGCCTTTCATACCGTACATATTGGCCGATGGGCCACCTAAGTCGCTCAAATAGCCTTTAAAATCAGGCATCTCGGTTATATTTTTCACCTCCTTCAGAATCGACTCCTTCGAACGCGAAACAATGTGTTTGCCTTGATGCGCTGAAATAGTGCAAAATGAACAACCACCAAAGCAACCCCGATGCAAGTTCACCGAGAATTTAATCATTTCGTAAGCCGGAATGGTTTTGCCTTTGTATTTAGGGTGAGGCACACGTGTATAGGGCAAATCGTACGAAGCATCCAGTTCGGCTTCGTTAAGCGGTTCGTAGGGTGGATTCACCACTATCCAACGATTACCTGCTTTCTGGAGTAAACGGGCAGCATCATACTTGTTCGATTCTTGTTCGATGTGCTTAAAATTAGAGGCGTAGAGTTTTTTATCGGTCAGACACACTTCGTGCGACACCAGCGTAATATCATTCCATTTAGGGTGCTGAGGTATTTCCTTCAACGCAAATGAAGTTTGGGGAATATCGGTCATCTCGGCAAAGCTCTTTCCTTCTTTGATCTGCTTCACCAATTCCACTACCGGCTTCTCTCCCATTCCATAAATCAATAAATCGGCTTTGGTATCTACCAAAATGCTTGGCATCAGTTTATCCGACCAATAATCGTAATGAGTAAATCGACGCAACGAAGCCTCAATACCTCCAATAAGTAAAGGTACTTCGGGGTACAGTTTTTTAATGATATTGGCATAAGTAATGGTTGCATAATCAGGGCGCATGCCCGATTTACCATCGGGTGTATAGGCATCGTCGGAACGCAAGCGTTTGTTAGCAGTGTAGTGATTTACCATCGAGTCCATATTTCCTGCCGAGATAGCAAAAAACAAACGGGGTCTTCCCAGTTTTTTGAAGTCGCGTAAGTCATCGCGCCAGTTCGGTTGAGATACAATGGCCACCTGTAACCCCTGCGCTTCGAGTATTCGTCCAATTACTGCCGCTCCAAAAGCAGGATGATCGATATAAGCATCACCACTAAAGAGTACGACATCCACTTCACTCCAGCCGCGTATTTCGAGTTCCTTTTTGGTAGTAGGCAAGAAATCGGTTAGTTGATATATTTTTGATTGCATAAAGTTTTCTGTAAAAACACCTCTGTAGACTTTTGGTTCAGAAGCAGCTGCAAAGGTACAGAAATAATCGGTTACCTTAAAGTGACGATTTATGATTGCTCAAAGACATCGACTCCACCCACTTAACAGGTTTTGTATCGGGAGTAGTTTTTTTTCTATTCTATAAAGCTAAAATTCTCTGTCAATAAAAAACGATTAAAAAACGAATTTGTATACCTTTTTTTGCGTATTTTTGTGTTCAAATATATAAAACTATACCAACATGAACATCACCGAACGTTTTTTGAAATATGTGAGTTTCACAACCACTTCCGACGAAAATACTAATATGACTCCCAGCACGCCGGGTCAAATGATTTTTGCTAAATACTTAGTTGATGAACTAAAATCAATCGGTTTAGCAGAAGTAGACCTCGATAAGAACGGTTATATAATGGCTACTTTGCCTTCCAACATTAAAAAAGAAGTACCTACTATTGGATTTATTGCTCACATGGATACCAGTCCAGATATGAGCGGAAAAAATCCGAAACCCCGCGTAATCTCTAATTACGACGGAAACGACATCGTTCTGAACGAAGAAAAAGCAATTGTGCTGGAAACTGCAAAATATCCTGAAATTCTGCTCTATTCCGGACAGGATATAGTGGTAACAGATGGTAACACCTTACTTGGAGCTGACGATAAAGCAGGACTTGCCGAAATAGTTTCAGCAATGGAGTACTTGATAGCCCATCCCGAAATTAAACACGGAAAAATTCGTGTAGGCTTTACCCCAGACGAAGAAATAGGGCAAGGCGCCGACCATTTTGATGTTGAAAAATTTGGTGCTGAATGGGCATATACCATGGATGGTGGTGAAATTGGCGAGTTGGAATTCGAAAACTTCAACGCTGCATCGGCCAAAGTAACTTTCAAAGGCGTAAACGTTCACCCTGGTTACGCACGTCACAAAATGCTAAATTCTATGCGGGTAGCGCACCAGTTTGCCAGCATGATACCACGGCACGAAACACCCGAGCATACCGAAAATTATGAAGGGTTCTTCCACCTCACAAACATGGAAGGAACGGTAGAAAAAGCGTCGCTAAGCTATATTATCCGCGACCACGACCGCGATCGTTTCGAACGTCGTAAAAAGGAATTTGCACATCTGGTAAATAAAATCAATGCCGAATTTGGCGATAACACAGCCACACTGGAACTTCGCGATCAATACTACAATATGCGCGAAAAAATTGAACCAGTGATGCACATCATCGATCTGGCATTTAATGCTATGAATGATGTAGGCGTTACTCCAAAAGTAAAACCAATTCGTGGGGGAACGGATGGTTCACGCCTATCGTACATGGGACTTCCTTGCCCAAATATTTTTGCAGGTGGTCATAATTTCCATGGTCGTTTCGAGTTTGTTCCTATACAATCGATGGAAAAAGCCATGCAGGTAATTGTAAAAATTGCTGAATCAGTTACCATGGATTAGTTTCCAATAAAAACACACATAAAAATAGTCACTACACAATACGATTTCTAGAAATGAAAACAACTCCATTTACTAACATTCACATTGCTTTAGGAGCAAAAATGCACGAATTTGCAGGTTATAATATGCCCATTGAATACCCGAGTGGAATTACCGATGAACACTTAACCGTACGCAACAGTGTAGGCATTTTCGATGTTTCGCACATGGGTGAGTTTTGGGTAAAAGGTCCCAATGCTCTGGCTTTTCTTCAAAAAGTAACATCAAATGATGTTTCTATCCTACCCATCGGCAAAGCTCAATACTCTTGTTTTCCAAACGGTAAAGGCGGCATTGTCGACGACCTACTGGTGTACCATTACGAAAGCAACAAATACTTATTAGTGGTCAATGCTTCGAATATTGAAAAAGACTGGAACTGGTGTGTGGCTAACAATACCGAAGGTGCTATTCTCGAGAATGCATCTTATCATATGGCTCAACTTGCTGTTCAGGGACCAAAAGCCACCGAATTGCTCCAAAAACTGACTAGCGTAGATCTTTCTCAAATTCCTTATTATAGCTTTACAGTTGGAGACATTGCAGGTGTACACGAAGTTATTCTTTCGAATACAGGTTATACCGGTGCAGGTGGATTTGAATTATATTTCTATAATGAATATGGCCCAAAGATTTGGAATGCACTTTTCACAGCAGGAGCGGAATTCGGTATTAAACCGATTGGATTGGGAGCCCGCGACTCCTTGCGATTGGAAAAAGGATATTGTTTGTATGGTAATGATATTGATGAAACCACTTCACCCATCGAAGCCGGTCTGGGTTGGATTACTAAATTTGTTGAAGGCAAAAATTTTATCGATCGTCCTTTACTCGAAAAACAAAAAGCCGAAGGAGTTAGTCGTAAGTTGGTTCGCTTTGAACTAAAAGAACGTGGAATTCCACGTCATGGCTACCAGATAGCAAATGAAAACGATGATATTATTGGCGAAGTAAGTTCTGGAACCATGTTGCCCAATACAAAAATAGGTATTGGCATGGGATATGTGCAAGCAGGCTACGCAAAACCAGGTGATACTTTCTTTGTTAAAATCAGAGCAAAAAATCTGGAAGCTACGGTAGTAAAATAAATAGTAAAAAATCTCAAAACAAAAAAAACTGTTTCAATTATTTTGGAACAGCTTTTTTTCACAAATTAAGGATATCTAAACTACATACGTTGTAGAAGCAGTATCTCCACCACGACCAGTCCAGTTGGTATGAAAAAATTCACCACGTGGCTTGTCGATACGTTCGTAGGTATGTGCTCCAAAATAGTCTCGTTGTGCTTGCAATAAGTTGGCTGGCAAGCGTTCAGTGCGTAATCCGTCGAAGTAGCAAAGTGCAGAAGTCAAGGCAGGTACAGGTACGCCATTGGTCAAAGCAGCAGCACATACACGACGCCATCCGGCTTGTGCTTTTTCAACAATTACTCTGAAATGCTCATCGAGCAAGAGGTTCTCAAGACCCGGATTCTTATCGAATGCTTTTTTGATATCACCCAAGAATACAGAACGGATAATACAGCCACCGCGCCACATCAAGGCAATACCACCGTAGTTCAGATTCCATTTATATTCTTTGGCTGCTTCCATCATCAGGTTGTAACCCTGAGCGTATGAAATGATTTTTGCACCAAACAAAGCATCTTTAATATCGTCAATCATTTGTTTTTTGTCACCCGTAAAGTTAACTACAGGTCCAGTAATAGCTTTAGAGGCCAATACACGCATATCTTTTTGAGCAGATAAGCAACGGGCAAATACCGATTCCCCAATCAAGGTCAATGGAATACCCAAATCGAGAGCTGTTACAGCTGTCCATTTACCAGTTCCTTTTTGTCCGGCAGTATCAAGAATTTTTTCAACTAATGGAGTACCATCAGTATCCTTCACAGCCAAGATGTCACGGGTAATTTCAATCAGATATGAATCAAGATCACCTTCATTATATTTTTTAAACACTTCGTGCATTTCGTCGGCGCATAAACCCAGCAAATCTTTCATAACCTGATATGCTTCGTTGATAATTTGCATATCGCCGTATTCAATACCGTTGTGAACCATTTTTACAAAATGACCAGCACCACCTTCGCCAACCCAATCGCAACAAGGAGTTCCATCTTCAACTTTAGCCGCAACTGCCTGAAAAATTTCTTTTACAGCAGGCCAAGCAGCTGGCGAACCGCCGGGCATCATTGAAGGTCCAAGAAGCGCACCTTCTTCGCCCCCTGAAACACCCGTTCCAACAAACAAAAGTCCTTTGCTTTCAACATATTTAGTACGGCGAATTGTATCTGGGAAATGGGTGTTACCGCCATCAATAATGATATCACCCGGTTCGAGGCAAGGTATTAGTTTTTCGATAAAATCGTCAACAGCCTGACCAGCTTTTACCAACATCATTACTTTACGTGGTTTTTCAAGTGAATTGCAAAGCTCTTTGATAGAATGAGCTCCGATAAAGTTTTTACCTGCACCACGTCCTGCAATAAATTTATCTACTTTGTCAACCGAGCGATTAAATACACCAACAGTAAAACCCTTACTCTCCATGTTTAAAACCAGGTTTTCGCCCATTACAGCCAAACCAATTAATCCAATATCTGCTTTTTGTTTCATAATAAATTCGAGCCCCCTAAATCCCCAAGGAGGACTTTCGAAGTTTGTTTAATTGTCAATGATTATATATAATACTTTTTAAGAAGTCCCCCTTGCGGGATTTAGGGGGCTATAAACCCCAATTCATTCAATTTCTCAACCGTATTTTCTTCAATATTCTTTGCAACAATGCGAAATGCCGGAAATTCCCTTCTCACAGGATAATCGCCACGTAGTTGTTCAAATTGAGTCGTATCAATTCTGAAATCACGATCATCGTTCCTAATATCGTAGGTATGTAAAATTGCTTTTGAAATAATTTGTTGCTCACTTAGCCTATCTCCATCAATTTCCAAAATAGGATTCACAGGTAATTCAACCCCTGTAGGCTGCCAATTGTTCAGTCCAAGTGCAAAAAAATCACTGATTGCCTGCACACTCATCAGTGTACCGGTAGCTTTTCCGTCTTTCGAATAGCCTGCAATATGTGGTGTGGCAATATTCGTCAAAGCCAACAGTTCCAAATCCAGATCGGGTTCATTTTCCCAACAATCACACCCAAAACCGGATAGTTGTCCTGATTTTAAAGCGGTTTTAACAGCATTGGTTTCTATCACTTCACCGCGACAAGAATTAATCAAAATCGGTTTACGAACCAGTGAGTTCAGAAAAAATTCATTACCCATGTGAAATGTGGCATCTTCGCCCTTCATCTCCAACGGAACATGAAGTGTAATAATATCAGCCTGTTCTTTAATGGTTTGCAAGCTCACAAATTTATCAGAACCTTCGGTACGTTCGCGCGGTGGGTCATTCAGCAATACTTTCATGCCAAAAATTTCGCAGATACGCGCCACTTTACTTCCCACATTGCCTACTCCCACTACACCAATGCATTTTTCTGATAAGTTCCAGCCTTTTTCTTCAGCTAACACCATAATCATTGAGGCAATATATTGCTCCACCGATTTGGAATTACAGCCTGGTGCGTTTGTCCATTTTATACCATTAGCTTCGCAATAATCTGTATCGATGTGGTCGAAGCCAATAGTAGCCGTAGCAATAAACTTCACCGAAGAACCACTCAGAAATTTCTCATTACAAATAGTGCGGGTACGGGTCACAATGGCATCTGCATCCTTGGCTATTTCTGGCGTTGTTTTCGAACCTGGCAAATAAATCACTTCGGCCACACTTTCGAATGCGCCTTGAATGTACGGAATTTTATCGTCAATAATTATCTTCATAAGACCCCAACCCCCTTAATGGGGCTTTTTCCCAGTTCCCCTTTAGGGGTTAGTGGTTAATATTTAAATCTATCTTTAAACGCCCACAAGCCCAATGCAGGATTGGAAATGTAGAAAACCTCTTCACCATTCGACATTGTATTGTGACCATCACGCAGTTTTGCGGGATCATATTTGGCAGTTGCTTTATCAATATCTGCATATTTAAAGCCTACGCTTTCAATTTCAGCTTGCGATAAGTTCTCTGTTCCTTTCCCGGGACAATACGTTATACTGAAACGACCTTCGGATGAACCGTGTATTAGGTGTGCAGCAGCACTCAAGTTATTGCGCAATTCTTCATTTTCGTCACAAGCTTTCAAAGTAGCAGGCGTTCCAAAATATCCGTATTTACGAATCAAACGGTCAATTTCCTTGTCCTCACCAAATTCCTGGAGAGCTGGCGCTATAACAATCAATTCTCCGTTATCCTCAATGGCCATGCGTGTACGGTAAATCGATTTATTACCAAGCCATGTACTTTTAAACTCAGTCGGATCCAGATAAACCACTACTTTTTTCAAAGGTTTGTCTAATAAATCAAAATTAACCTGAAGTGCAAGTTTAGCAGCTTTGTTGAAAACTTCGTAATCATCACCAATAAACAATCCACGGCATTTTATTTTGCCATCGGCTTTATCCAAACCAACCACCGTTTGCACATACACAATTGGCAAGTTATTGGTAAAATTATCCGAAGCATAATTAAAAATACGTCGAACAGGAGTGTCGGCGTGCCCCATCATGCGTTCCATGCCGTAGGCAGCACCCACAAAGTGACTTTTATTAATTCCCTCAACACCACCAGTTCCAACGAAGATATTTTTGTTGTAATTGGCCATGCCCACCACTTCGTGAGGCACCACCTGACCAATGGACAGAATTAAATCAAAATTCCCTTCCAAAAGTAGTTTATTTACCTGAGCCGGCCAAGGAAATTCCACAGCACCATCCGAAACCTCTTTTACAAATTCCGCTGGAACAGTTCCAACAGTCACCACATCGTTTCGCCAATCGTGTTCACGAATCAACGAAGTTGGCAAAGTGCCAAACATATGTGCAATCTGGTGAGCAGTCATAGGAGAATGGGTTCCCAAAGCAGGGAGTACATCAGTAAGCGCATCACCATAGTATTGCCATGCAAACTCAGTCAGCTCACCCGAGCGGCTTGGCAGACGCGTATAATCTGGAGGAATAGCAAGTACTTTGTGCTTTGTGCCTATTTTTTCTAATGCTTCAAAGAGACCTTTTTTCAGGTCTTCAGCATTAAGTTCAAGTTCAGTAGAACCTATTGAATAATATAGCATAAATAATTCCAGCCCCCGAAATCCCCCAAAGAGAGACTCTCGGATAGCGTTTTCTAAATTATTAATTATAAAAATCTTTAATAAAATCTTTAAGTCCCCCTTCGGGGGATTTAGGGAGCTTCTACCTCTTTACTCTCGCATTTCCACCCCATATACTCCAAATTTGTTCTTCGTCGGCAGGTTGTGCGTAATCGGTTAAGAAGGTAGTGGCCAAAGCGCCTGAAGCCCAACCAAACTGTGCCCATTGTTCTGATGGCCAGCCTCTCAGAATGGCATAAAGCATACCGCCCACAAAACCATCACCTCCACCAATACGGTCGAGAACATTGATTTTACGGGGCTCAATTACATTCCAGGTTTCACCATCGAGCATAATGGCACCCCAGAGATGTTCGTTGGTACTGATAACCTGACGTAATGTTGTTGCATAAACAGAAGCATTCGGGAAAGCAGCTTTTACTCGACCAATCATACCTTTGAACCCTTCAATTTCAGCTTCAATACCTTTTCCTCCAGCTTCAGGACCTTCAATGCCAAGACAAAGTTGAAAATCTTCTTCATTTCCAATCAATATATCTGAAACAGAAGCTATTTCAGTAAAAATATCACGTAATTCTTTATCACGACCTTTCCAAAATGAAGCGCGGTAGTTCAAATCAAATGAAATACATGTTCCTGTTTTCTTGGCATAACGGGCTAGTTGTAAGCAGAATTCACTTGTCTCAACCGACAAAGCACCAATCAATCCCGAAAGATGTAAAATCTGGACTCCTTCTTTTACAAAAATGCGATCCAAATCAAAATCTTTCACGTTCAGCGTACGTCCAACTTCACCAGCACGATCGTTCAAAACGCGTGGTCCGCGTGTTCCAAATCCACTGTCGGCAATATTAAACTGATGACGATAACCCCATGGATCTCCCTGCTCAACTTCAACTCCTTCGTAATCCATATTGCGGCTACGCAAGTCACTTTTAATCATTTGAGCAATTGGACTATCTTTCACAAAAGTTGTCAACACTTTTACAGAAAGTCCTAAATAGGAGGAAATGCTTGCAACGTTCGTTTCCGCACTCGAAACCTCCATTTGGAATAATTTACTGCTGTGAACAGGTTGACCATTTACAGGCGTAATACGAACACCCATACTAGTGGCTACCAAAAGAGAGTATTTAAAATCTTTTCTTATTTCGATCATGATACAAAGAATGACCCCCATCCCTTAAAGGGGAATAAGAGATGTTAGTATTGATTTTTATAATTATTTTAAGCATCCCACCCAACAATTAAGAAACTATGTCTTTAAGTCCCTTTAGTGGTTTGGGGTTCTTTTGTTCCCTTTAGGGGGATTAGGGGTCAAAATAATGTTCTTGATATTCCCATTTCTAGTCCGCGTAGCTCGGCCATGCCCCTAAGCATGCCAATGCCGGAATAGCCGGGATTCGTTTTCTTATGCAAATCGTCCAACATTTGGTGTCCATGATCCGGACGCATTGGGATGTTTCGCTTGTAGGTATATTGTACTACCAACAATGCTTTCATGGCTTCGTACATGTCCACATCGCCTTCTAAATGGTTGTCTTCGTAAAAATCTCCATCTTCGTTACGGCGAGTACTTCGGAAATGAACATAATACAAACGTTCACCAAATTCGCGCAACATCGACGTCAAATCATTTACCGACGATACTCCAAACGAACCGGTGCATAAACAAATCCCGTTAGATAAACTCGGAACAGTAGCAAAAAGTTTACGAACATCTTCAGCCGTACTTAAAATACGTGGTAAGCCTAGGATAGAGCGTGGAGGATCATCAGGGTGAATAGCCATTTTTACACCAACTTCAGCGGCTACAGTGGCAATTTCGTTTATAAAATAGAATAAATTATTACGCAACTGATCTTCCGAAATTCCATCATAGGTATCGAGTGCTTTTTGGAATTGTTCAATGGTGAAACTTTCTTCAGCACCCGGTAATCCAGCAATCATATTGCGTACAAGCGTTTCCTTTTCTTCCTCAGTCATGCTATCAAAGCGAGCTTTGGCTTTAGAAATTTGCTCTACAGTATAATCTTTTTCTGCATTTGGTCGTTTCAATAAATACAAATCAAAAGCTACAAAAGCTGCCATTTCAAAGCGTAATGCTTTTGATCTGTCGGGCATCGCGTAAGCCAAATCGGTGCGAGTCCAGTCGAGAATGGGCATAAAATTATAGGTTACAATAAAAATACCGCATTCGGCCAGATTATGCACGGTTTGTTTGTAATTCTCGATATACTGTTTGTAATTTCCAGTACGTTTTTTGATATCCTCATGCACTGGAACACTTTCTACTACCGACCATATTAAACCGGCTTCGGCAATTATTTTCTTCCGATACTTGATAGCCTCAATTGGCCATATTTCACCATTTGAAATTTGGTGTAATGCCGTTACAATATCTGTTGCACCAGCTTGACGAATGTCCCAAAGTGATACCGGATCGTTAGGCCCGTACCATCTCCACGATTGTTTACATAAATACATAATCTTTAAACTACCCCTAACCCCTAAAGAGGAATAAAGCAAGACCATTCTGTTTAAACAGATTAGAGGATTTTTTTAATATTTTATTCTTAGTTTTTTTATACTTTTTCTTATTTGTTCCCCTTTAGGGGTTAGGTGTCTTATATACAAAATGCATCAAAACCACCATCAATAACAGTGAGCGTACCGGTTACAAATTTAGACGCATCGCTTGCCAACCAATGCAATGTTCCCAGCAATTCTTCCGGTTCACCAAAGCGTTTAAATGGAGTATGCGAAACAATTGTATTTCCACGAGCGGTTAATGAGCCATCAGGGTTTGTAAGCAATGCTCGGTTTTGTTCAGAAATGAAAAAGCCAGGTGCCATTGCATTTACGCGTAAGCCCTCGCCATATTTTGTTGCTAATTCTATGGCTAAGTATTTGGTAAAGTTAGTAACAGCAGCTTTTGCAGCACTATAACCTACCACACGGGTCAACGGACGAAGTGCAGATTCTGAAGAAATATTAATGATGTTACCTTGTTTTTGTTCCACCATCACTTTAGCAAAAACCATTGTAGGAATAACGGTTCCAAAAAGGTTAAGATCAACTACTTTTTTAAAAGCATCTACATCTAAATCGAAAATAGTTTTGTCTGGTCCGATAGTTGCACCCGGCATATTTCCACCGGCACCATTTACCAACACATCAATACGACCATATTTAGCCACAATATCAATAGCATTTTGTTCCAAAACAACCTTATCGTTAACATCCGACTGCAAAAACAGAGCTTCATATCCTTTCGCTTTTATATTTTCAACAAAGCTTTCGCCATGTTCTTTATTTCTGGCTAGCACAACTACTTTTGCACCCTGTTCTGCCATATATTCGGCCATTTTTCCGCAAAGAACTCCTGTTCCACCTGTAATTACAATTACACGGTCTTTAATTTCAAATAAATTTTTCATTATCGTTTTCATTTAACCCTTTCCAAGTAATTCAAGTCCCCTTTAAGGGCAGGAATGTTCAATGATCTGGGTGATTTATATATTAAATAATAGTTTTACATGACGATCGTAGTTACTTTCATCGATACACAACCCTATCACCTCTGGATATTTTCGAGCAAACCGATATGCATCGCACCCAGTTCTGTAGCTATTTTATAGGCTACATGGATCAATTGTCGGAAATTACTCAATGAGAAGGATTTTTTATTTGTTTATATATTAGTTCGTTGATCTTCATATTTAGTATAAAAAAATGGATTCAAAACAGCTTACAGACCCCACTTATTCTCTGAATCTTGAATAATAATCGATGTTTTCTTTCATTAAGATATCGATTGGAACATAATTGATAGTGGAAACTTTTTGTTTAAATATCAACTCTTTACACATATCTCGAACCGTACAATAAGCTTGTTTTTCGGGACGCTGTGCAATTAAATAGGCTATCATATCCTTTTTCAGATAGTTTACATTTTGCTCCAATAAGTCATATCCTATCAGCTGCACATCCTTTTTTTTCAATGTTTCCAGATGCATTGCTAACCGATATGCTTTAGAATTAAATGTGATAGCAGCCTTTATGTTAGAATGCATTGCAAACAATTCGCACAGCACTTTCAAATTAGCAATTTCATCATCATCTTTAAACTCCACATTTATCAATTCAAGTTTATCTGTAAGTCCTTTATCCTGAATATACTGCATAAAACCGCTATTTCGGTTCAGGGTTTGATTAGACATAGCCCCTTTTCTTTGAGTTCTAATTATCAGTATTTTGTTATTTACACAGTTCGAATTAAGCAGTAATTTAGCTGCAATATATCCACTTTGAAACGAATGTTGTCCGTAATAAGTTACGAAGTTTGTTTCTTCAATCATAGAGTCGATATACGAAAACGGGATATTGAGGGCTGCCAACTCATTGCTAAATTGCAATGCCTCATTCTTAAAAATAGGAGCAATAAATACCGCATCTGGCTCCGTTTCCAAAATTTCACCGGAAATATCAACAAAACTCTGTGCATCAAACTGATTAAAATATCTTTTCTCAATCTGAACATTAAAGTGGAGAAACTCATCGGCAGCCAAGTTAAAACCATCATTTACACTTTGCCAATAATCTGCCGATTGATAAGTCGGAAATAAACAAACAAAACGATATTGTTTTTTAGAGGCCAACGATCGTGCCATCAAATTAGGCGTGTAATTAATCTCTTCCAACACTTTGTTTACAGCTTCGAGGCTCTTAGCTGACACATCGCCACGTTGATGCAGCACGCGATCCACTGTTCCCTCTGAAACACCTGCCAAAACCGCAATATCTTTTATACGTATTTTAGTCTTAACATCTTTCATTTAACCCCTAAATTTAAAATCCGTGTTCGCACACAGAAATATTTTATTGCAAAAGTAATACATATTTTCTAACTACAAAATGATTAATCAGAATGTATTACCCTTTGAACAAGAAATTATTCTGTTTCATATCAATAGTTGAATAAAATCATAAGCAAACAAAATAAGCAGAATATAATTAACTTAAATAACAATACAATCGAACCTTTCTGCATGTACATCCATTAAATTAAGTCAGCCAAATAACTCCATTTGTAGTATCACGTAAAACCCGCTGCAAATGTACTATAATATGTATTGTTAAATAAAAAATGTAATACAAATCTAGACATAAATACTATAGAGCTCACATGTAAGCAGGTACGAATAAATATCAATATATCACTTTTCAAAACAATCCAGAAACATGTTGTACAACATAAAAAACAGGTTGTATTATCATTATTATTATTCGTAATTTTGGTCAACCAATTTTCAAGTGAATTAAAGTCATAATTTTTAACCCATTACAGGAATGAAATTTTCGCTACATCCACTTAAGTTTACTAAGCTTATTGATAAATCAAATAACACAAAAATAAAAAAATGAAGACAAACTATGAAGTTCGCTATGCTTCTCATCCAGAAGATGCGAAAAAGTATGACACAGCTCGTTTACGTAAAGAACATTTAATCGAAACGGTTTTTACGGCAAATGAAGTAAACATGGTTTACACACTTTACGATCGATTGGTTGTAGGCGGTGCAATGCCGGTAAACGAAACACTAAGTCTTGAAACCATCGACCCTTTGAAATCTGAATTTTTCCTTTCTCGCCGTGAGTTTGGAACGTTCAATGTAGGTGGAGCCGGCAAAATAACGGTGGATGGCATTGTGTACGAACTGGATTATAAAGAGGCATTATACATTGGTGCAGGTGACCGAGTAGTTACTTTTGAAAGTAATGATGTTGCTCATCCTGCTAAATTTTATTTCAACTCTGCTCCTGCTCACAAAACTTTCCCTGACAAAAAAATCACGAAAGCTGATGCTGTTGTTGCCGAAATGGGCTCATTGGAAGGTTCTAACCACCGAAATATCAACAAAATGCTTGTTTGTCAGGTACTGGAAACTTGCCAATTGCAAATGGGCATGACTGAGTTGGCTCCGGGTAGCGTTTGGAACACAATGCCGGCGCATACACACAGCCGCAGAATGGAAGCGTACTTTTATTTCGAAATTCCTGAAGGACAAGCTGTTTGTCACTTCATGGGCGAACCTACAGAAACACGTCATATTTGGATGAAAGGTGATGAGGCTGTAATTTCACCTGAATGGTCTATCCACTCGGCAGCCGCTACAAGCAATTACACTTTCATTTGGGGTATGGCCGGTGAAAATCTTGATTATAGCGATCAAAATTTTTACAAACACACAGAACTTCGCTAAAATTTTAATTAAAATAAAAATATAAGAATATGAGTCAATTTAGTTTAGAAGGAAAAGTTGCATTAATTACAGGTGCATCATATGGTATCGGTTACGGTTTGGCAGCTGCTTATGCTGCTGCCGGCGCAACAATTGTATTTAACGATTTAAGTCAAGAAAGTGTAGATAAAGCAATTGTAGCCTACAAAGCCGATGGAATTACTGCTCATGGTTATGTGTGCGACGTTACAGACGAAGATGGTGTATATGCAATGGTTGCAAAAATTACCAAAGAAGTAGGTGTTATCGATATTTTAGTTAACAATGCAGGGATTATCAAACGCATCCCAGCTATCGAAATGTCAGCTAAGGATTTCCGTCAGGTAATTGATATCGATTTAAATGGCCCATTTATCGTTTCAAAAGCAGTAGCTCCGGGAATGATTGCAAAGGGCGCAGGAAAAATCATCAACATTTGTTCTATGATGAGCGAATTAGGACGTGAAACTGTTTCGGCATATGCAGCAGCTAAAGGTGGTTTAAAAATGCTAACAAAAAATCTAGCTTGCGAGTGGGCTGAATTCAACATTCAAGTGAACGGGATAGGACCAGGTTATATTGCTACTCCTCAAACTGCTCCATTGCGTGAAGATGGTCATCCTTTCAATACTTTTATCATCGGACGCACACCTGCAGCCCGTTGGGGAACACCAAAAGATCTTGAAGGTCCGGCAGTATTTTTAGCTTCCGAAGCTTCTGACTTCGTGAACGGACATATCCTGTACGTTGATGGTGGTATTTTGGCTTATATTGGCAAACAACCTAAATAATTAGCGTCAAAAGAAAGTTATGAAAAAAATAGCATTATCTATAGTTGCTTCACTCTTGTTTATTTCTACAGTTGTCGGTCAACGTGCAATTGTTCTTACCAACCCATTGAAAAATGATAGAGCCAGTGAAATGGTTGAAGTAAATGCGTTGAAATTGAAAGCTAATTTTCAGTCGAAATCATACATTCTAAAAAATGATAAGAACGAAGAGATAGCTTATCAACTGATTTACAACGGCAAAAAAAAAGTACAATCACTTATTTTTCAAGCAACTGTAAAAGCAAATTCTTCATCAACGTATACATTGACGGAAGGTAAACCGGCCCCTGTGAAACCTAAAACTGATGCGTTTTTTGTACCAGAGCGTAAAGACGACATGGCTTGGGAGAATGACAGAGCTGCATACCGTATGTATGGACCAGCCTTGGCCAACGAAAACCCAAGCAATGGGGTTGATATGTGGGTAAAAAAGACTGATGAAGTATTTATGGCTAAGCAGTACAAGGACGAACTTCAGAACAAATTATCATATCATCTCGATCGCGGTCAGGGAATGGATTGTTATAAAGTAGGGCACACACTTGGCGCAGGAGGGATTGCTCCTTATGTTTCTGATTCTTTGTGGATTGGAAATCAATTCAGCCACTACAAAGGAGTAGAAGTTGGGCCACTTCGTTCATTATTCACCCTGACTTACGATTCGGTAAAAGTTGGAAACATCTATTATAAACAAGAAATTACCATCACCACCACAGCTGGTTCTATAGTAAACAAAGCTGTAGTGAAATTCACAGGTCCAACTCAAAAAATGGAATTGGGAACCGGTATTTTCTTGCACGATGGAAAAGGAAACTTACAATTAAACGCTGCGAATGGAACTATTGCATATGCAGAAGAAGCTATTTCCGAATTTAAAGTTCCATCAGGGCGCGATTACGTAGGCGTTTTTGTTCCTGTTCAAACCAATAAAGCTATCCGCAAAGGAATACATGGACTACTAATTACCGAGTATCGAGTAGGTGACAAATTTACTTACTATTTCGGAGGCGGTTGGAACAAATGGTTATTCCCGGCTGACGAAGATTGGTTTAATGCATTGAACCAAACTCGCGAGTCGATATTGAATCCAATAATTGTGAAATTGAAATAATTCTCTTTTCATTTATCAAACGATTCCCGCTTACTAACCTAAGCGGGGATTTGTTTTTTTCATTCGGCTAAAATGCGTAATTTTGTACTATTATTCAATTCATCATTTCTTTTAATATGCACATTCTACATATCGAAACCTCTACCAACATATGCTCCATTGCCATCAGTGAAAACGGCGTATGTCTATTCTCTAAATCTAATTCCGTAGGTATGAATCATGCCGCTTTGCTAAGTGTTTTTATAGCTGAAGCCATGGAGTTTTTAAAATCTGTATCAAAAAAACTGGATGCAGTGGCTGTAAGCAGTGGTCCCGGCTCCTACACCGGCTTGCGAATAGGGGTTTCAACAGCCAAAGGACTTTGTTACGGATTAGACTTGCCTCTAATTGCAATCAGCACGTTAGAAGTATTAACAGTAAATGCTTTGCAAGTTGTAAACGCAACTGCAAACGCCCTGTTTTGCCCCATGATTGATGCGCGCAGAATGGAAGTTTATGCTGCATTTTACACTTCTGATGGAACTATACAACGTGAAATTTCTGCCGACATTATTGACGAGAATACGTATGCTGAAACACTTGAAAATAACACTATTTACTTCTTTGGAAATGGTGCTGAAAAATGTAAAACAACGCTTACACATCCCAACGCGAAATTTATCGACAATAGATTCCCACTGGCTGAGAACATGATTGCATTGGCCGAAAAAGCGTACAATGAAAATAAATTTGTAGATGTGGCTTATTTTGAACCTTTTTATTTGAAAGAGTTTTATACAACTGCCGCCAAAATTTAGGTCGTTACAAGCCTATAGCAGCAGATGTTCCGACTTGTCACAGATAGGTTATTGCAATAAGTCAGCAGATGTTCCGACCCACACAGATAGGTCATTGCAATGGTCAGCAAACAATTCCACCTGTCTATATTTTTAACTTTTTATTTTTATGTCTCAAATTACCAATTTAAAGAATTCAAAAAAGGTTATTGAAATAAATTTCAATAACCTTTTTTTCATTTCAACATTTTGGTTGGATGCTATTTATCTCTACCCTCGTAAAAATTTATATAGGCCTTATTTACCATTCGTGTTCCTCCAGGAGTTGGGTAATTTCCGGAGAAATACCAATCGCCTGAATGGTTCGGGCAAGCTTGATGCAAGCCTTCAATTGATTGATAAACCAATTCAACCGGACAATCTACTTCAGCAGGTGTAAGCATTTCTGCTATTTTTTTCGAAATGTCTTCCATAGTAAATGGCTTATAAATGTCAACCACATAATTTACAATTTGCTCTTTTGGCAAAAGTTCCTGAGCCTTCGACTTTACATACACATCATCAATAATATCTTGTCGCCCTGTTTCTTTCAACAATTCAATGGCAGCCCTAAAAGCACAGAACTCATTCATTCTAGCCATGTCAATACCGTAATAATCGGGGTAGCGTATTTGAGGAGAAGATGATACGATAACAATTTTCTTTGGTTCTAATCTGTTCAGAATTTTCAGAATACTTTGTTTCAAGGTGGTACCACGCACAATCGAATCATCAATTGCCACTAAGTTATCTAATTTTCCGCGACGAATGGAACCATACGTTACATCGTAAACGTGTGTAGCCAAATCATTTCTTTCGTCATTGGCAGAAATAAAAGTACGCAGTTTTATGTCTTTAATCAGCACCTTTTCAACTCTGGCCGGTTGATCAGAAGCTGATTTAATACCATCCATCATCCCGTAAAACGCCACTTCGGCTGTATTGGGAATGAATGAAAAAACCGTATTTTCAACATCATTTCCTATCGCTTTCAAAATAGGTTGAGCCAACTGTGCACCTAGCTTTTTACGCTCTTTATAAATATCAATATCACTACCTCTGGAGAAATAAATACGCTCGAAAGAACACTTAGCGAGTTCTTTTGAAGCACGGCGAATGGTTTCAAATTTAACGGTACCGTCTTTCTTGATAATCATTGCTTCGCCAGGCTGCAACTCTTTAATATCCTCCTCTTTTACGTTCATTGCAGTCTGAATAACAGGCCGTTCGGAAGCTGTAACAACGATTTCATCGTCGATATAATAGAATGCCGGACGGATTCCTTTAGGATCGCGAAAAACAAAAGAATCCCCATGTCCTAGCATACCACAAATGACATACCCACCATCCCACATTTTTTCCGATTTGCGGATAAACGAAGCAATATCAAGATTTTCTTCAATTTTGCGGGTGATTGTTATATCGTTCGAATAACGTTGTTTTATTTTATCGTATTCTTTTTGCACCTCTTGATCGAGCCCAAACCCCAATGATTCTAACATCAAAAAGGTATCACCTTTATCTCTGGGGTGTTGTCCTTTAAGGGTTAAATGGTCAAAAAGTTCATCTACATTTGTAAGATTGAAATTTCCCGCAAGCACCATTGTCCGATTCTTCCAGTTATGACGACGCAAAAACGGATGCACATAGGATAAACCACTTTTGCCAGTAGTACTGTATCGCAAATGACCCATGTAAAGTTCTCCCGCAAAAGGCAGTAGCTCTTTCGATTTTTGAGCGTCGGTATGCACCTCGATTGGAAAACTGACCATTTTCTTATTAATCTCTGCAAATATTTCTTGGATAGCATTTTTCCCTTCCACACGCTCACGCCAAATATATTCCTCACCAGCAGGCATATCGAGTTTTACGGTAGCAATACCTGCTCCCTCTTGCCCACGATTATGTTGCTTTTCCATAAGCAAGTACATTTTTTGCAAGCCGTACTGCCAAGTTCCATATTTTTCCTGATAAAAATTCAAAGGCTTTAGCAGCCTTACCATTGCTATTCCGCACATAAAAATTCAATTTTTGAAAATTTAAAAATCTGTTATTGACCCAATTAAAGAACAAACTCAAACATTAACAATAAAACAAAAAACCCCAACAATGACGGAGGGGTTAATTATACTACTCAACAGTAACCGATTTGGCCAGATTGCGTGGTTGATCCACGTTACAACCCTTGACAACAGCTATGTGATAAGCAAATAATTGTAAAGGTATAGCCGCTAATAACGGTACGAGACATTCCTCAGTATCAGGAATACTGATACTATAATCGGACAGGTTCTTTACCACCACATCGCCTTCGGTAATTATGGAGATAATCTTACCCTTTCGAGCTTTAATTTCTTGTATATTACTTACCACTTTTTCGTACATACCCACACTTGGAGCAATAACTACAACGGGCATTTCCTGACTAATTAAAGCAATAGGACCGTGTTTCATTTCGGCTGCCGGATAACCCTCGGCATGGATATACGAGATTTCCTTTAACTTTAAAGCACCCTCCAACGCTACCGGGAAATTATATCCACGTCCCAAGTAGATAAAATTTTGGGCATAAGTAAACGTTTTTGCAAATTCGGCAATACTCGCATCTTGTTTAAGCAAGTGAGTTATTTTTTCAGGAATAAGTGCCAATTCACCAACAATTTTCAAATACTGTTCTTCTGGCAATGTGCCTTTTTCTTTACCAATCATTAAAGCAAGCATAGTAAGAACAGTTACTTGAGCTGTGAAAGCTTTGGTAGAAGCAACTCCAATTTCAGGACCAGCATGTGTATAACATCCAGAGTCGGTGTTACGTGGTATTGATGACCCTACGACATTACAAATACCGAAAATAAATGCTCCATGCTCTTTTGCTAATTCCACAGCTGCAAGTGTATCAGCCGTTTCGCCCGACTGCGAGATAGCAATCACCAAATCATCTTTATTAATAACAGGTTTTCTGTAACGAAATTCTGATGAATACTCAACCTCAACCGGTATGCGGGCAAATTCTTCGATAGCATATTTTCCAATCAAACCAGAGTGCCATGAAGTACCACAAGCGGTTATGATAATGCGTTTTGCATTTAAAAATTTGTCTTTATTATCGATAAAACCAGCCAGAGTAATGTTATTTTTGTCAACGTTAACACGACCACGCATACTGTCGGCCAATGTTTTAGGTTGTTCGAAAATTTCCTTGATCATGAAATGTGGATAACCCCCTTTTTCCAATTGACACAAAGTCATTTCCAATTCTTTAATCTCTGGAGTTTTTTCGACGTTACCTATTGTTTTAATCTTAATTTCTTTACCACGCTCTAATGTAACGATTTCTTCATCGCCAATATAAACCACTTTGTTTGTGAATTCGATAATTGGAGTGGCATCAGAGGCTAGGAAAAACTCATCTTCGCCAATACCCACCACTAATGGACTTCCTTTGCGAGCAGCAACAATTACATCTGGTTTTCCTTTTTCGATAACTGCAATAGCGTATGCACCAACAACTTGATTTAAGGCTAATTGAACAGCTGTTGTCAGATCAACGTTATTTGATTTTTTTACATATTCAATCAATTGAATCAGAACTTCAGTATCCGTTTCACTGGAAAATGTAAAACCATGTTCTGACAAACCCTGTTTAAGGACAGCATAGTTTTCGATAATACCATTATGAATAATCGCTAATTCTTCTGATTGAGAATAATGAGGATGAGCATTTACAGTATTTGGTTCGCCGTGGGTGGCCCAGCGTGTGTGAGCGATACCAATGGTACCTTCAATATCTTTTTGTCCTGCAAAATGAATTAAGTCAGAAACCTTACCTTTAGCTTTATAAACATTCAATTTACCTTCATGAATCAACGCTATCCCTGCACTATCATACCCACGATATTCTAGTCGTTGAAGACCTTTAATCAAAATTGGATAAGCTTGTTTGTTTCCAATATATCCTACAATTCCACACATAATTATATATTTTAGTTAAGAAATTAATTATTCAACATCCTCCTTTTCGCATTCTACTTAATGCTTCCAATGTGTCTTCGCGGCTGCTAAACCCTGTTAAACGCATATAACCTTCACCTGAATTCCCAAATACTATTCCTGGGGTACTAATTACCTTACAGTCATACAGCAATTGTTGAAAGAACTTCCAAGAGGTTTGATCATCAGGTGTTTTAAACCATATATAGGGCGAATTGATTCCACCGTATACTTCGTACCCGAGCGATACTAATTCTGTTCTGATCAACGAGGCATTCGTAAGATAATAATTGACCAACTCCTGAGTTTCTATTTTACCTTTTCTCGAATATATGGCTTCGGCACCACGTTGCACGACATACGACACACCGTTGGTATAATTTGTAATTCGTCTGTTCCAAAGTTTAATTAGCTGAGTTACTTCGCCCAATTTAGTATACACCTGTAATTCTTTTGGGAAGATGGTATAACCGCAACGTAAACCAGTAAACCCGGCAGTTTTGGAATATGTTCTGATTTCAACGGCTACTTTTTTAGCCCCTTTTATTTCGTAAATGCTCTTCGGGATATTGGGCTCATTTACATAAGCCTGATATGCACCGTCATAGACAATAATACTTTGATGTTCAATTGCATAATCAACCCAACGTTTCAGTTCCACTTTACTTAACACAGTACCAGTCGGATTGTTCGGATTACACAAATAAATTACGTCAACTTTTTCGCTTGGCAATTCGGGTATAAAGTTCGTTTCGGCCGTACAGCGAAGGTAAACTACGTTACTCCATTTCTGATCATCATTTATCACTCCTGCCCTACCACTCATTATGGTTGCGTTTTCATAAACGGGATAAACCGGATCGGCTATTGCGATAATATTATCACGCCCCAGCACATGTCCGATATTTCCAATATCTGATTTTGCACCGTCATTCACAAAAATAGTTTCTTTGTCTAAAACTACTCCCAGCGTACGATAATCTTTTTGTATTTTTTCGATTAAAAAATCGTAACCTTGTGGAGGGCTATATCCCCTAAAAGTTTCGGTATGACCCATTTCATCCACAGCTTTATGCATTGCCAGAATAACTTCATGTGGTAATGGGCGAGTGACATCACCTACGCCTAAACGGATAATTTTAGCAGTTGGGTGAAGAACTTTGAAGGCATTAACACGCTTTTCTATCTCGTCAAAACAGTAGATTTCGGGAGTTTTTAAGTAGTTCTCGTTTGCTAATGCCATCCAAAAGAAGAGTTAAGAAAGTGATGTAAAATTCGATTTGAATTAAAGTGCAAAATTGCACTTTTATTTTCATTAATAAAAGAGTTTTATACTAAAAGATGAGAATTAAGCGAAAATGGCAAAGTCTGCACTACAAAAAGGCTTGTAAACCAGCAAATCTCACTTAATCCAACATATTCACAATTGTTCTGCCTTTCAATTTTCCCTGCAAAATCAGTGCTATCGTTTCAGGTATTGCCTCGAGTTTAATCTCCGAATATAATTCTAATAAATTTGTTGGTTTCCAATCAGTTGCTAATTTAATCCAAAGCGTTTCACGTAAATTATTTGGGTAGTTTTGAGCTGAGATGCCTACAAGAGAAATTCCACGCAAAATAAACGGAAATACGGTCATATTTAGTTGGGTTGCCGATACACTGCCACAAGTGGTTACAGCACCTAAAGGTTGAAGTGTTTTCAGAATATTTTCCAGAATTGGGCCACCCACAGTATCGATAGCTCCTGCATATTGAGCTGAAAGCATTGGTCGCTTATCAACCACCTGAAAATCATTGCGAGGAAGTATTTCGGTTGCTCCCAGCTTCTTTAAGAAAGGATATTCAGTTTCCTTACCAGAAATAGCAACAACCTGATATCCAAGCTTCGACAATAATGAAAGCGCAACTGAACCAACGCCACCGGTAGCTCCCGAAACTAAAATTTTACCATCCGATGGTTTTACCAAAGTACTTAATCGCAACAGCGAAATGCCGGCTGTAAAACCTGCCGTTCCAATAATCATTGATTCTTTGAGACTTAGTCCTCCGGGAAGCTTTACCACCCAATTGGCAGGAACACGAATGTACTGCCCGAAACCGCCAGAAGTATTCATTCCTAAATCATAGCCTGTAACAATAACCTTATCACCCAACCCGAACTTATCGTCCGACGAACTCACCACTTCTCCTGCAGCATCAATACCCGGAGTATGTGGGTAGTTTTTAGTAATACCTTTATTTCCGGTAGACGAAAGCGCATCTTTATAATTAATAGATGAATAATGTACTTTTATCAACACATCGCCTTTTGGCAAATTGTTGGTATGAAGCATTTGAATGGTTTGTTCAAAAGTGCCATCTACCTCATTAATTACTAATGCTTTATATTTTTTTTCCATAAAAATGTTTGATTGTAATTTACAAAAAACGTTGAAGTAACTGGTTACTTCAACGTTATCTTTATTATTTTGGTACGATATTATTATTCAACAACGGTTGAGTCATTGGCGTCTCTCATTGAGCAAGTTCCATTAAAAACGGCGTTAGGTTCAACCATCAACACTTTAGTTTTTACATCTCCGATGATAACAGCTGTTCCGCGAAGTGACAATGTTTCCGCAACAACGATATCACCTTCAACAGTTCCAATAATTTCGGCGTTTGTACAAGAAATAGAGCCTTTAAGTACACCCTTTTGACCTATTACCACTTTTCCACTACAAGTAATGGTTCCTTCCACTTCACCATCAATTCTAAAATCGCTATCTGCAAAAATTTTTCCAACAATCTTACTTCCATTAGTGAGTGCATTGTACATTGCACCAATATTATTCACAACTTCCTTGGCCATAATTTACTTTTAATTTGAGGTTCAAAAATACAGCATTTTTCTGAATAAAAAAATTATTCAGAAAGAGCCAAAACTATGTTTAACACATGAAAACGATTCTTAAAGAAATAATTATATTCAGACAATTAGAAATAATAGTTAAGTAAGCCGTATAATTAGTACCAGCAACTATGACAAATATTTCTTTTACTTAAATTATAGGTCAGCATTAATTCATTAGTACCCAACGAACTACGACTAATTCCGCCTATATGATAATCGTAAGTATATGATAAATGAAGTGACTCGCTAAGTTCAAAACCGAAAACCAAGCCTATTTCGCTACCAGTTCTGTAAAACAAGCCGATATCAATCAATTCCGGTTTCATATTCAGTCCGGCAATAGGAGGAATCTTTAGGTAGCTGGTTGCATTCAGCTCCATTTGATAAATGTTAGAATATTGAATACCACAAATCCCGTACGCCATATTAACAACATTATCATTGTCGCCCCTATAACGAGCATACAAAAAATTGGTATTGGTCTGATGAAAATCAACATGAGAGAACATTGAAAAAATATTCTGACTCGAAACGCCAATTTTCAGGGACTTATAGATAACTTCCATACCAAGATCTGCATTAAAATTATTTTCCGATTTTAAGTATTGATAAGCATTGTTATCTGCGTCAGTGATTAGATTCACCTGTGAAGGATCGTAGTACGTACTCAGATTATTCAGACCTAATCCCAAGTGCAACTGCCAATTATTCTGAAATTGCATGGAATAGGCATACGAGAAATCAATGCTTGTAGTAGATGTAAATCCGATTTTATCTTGAACAAGTACTAACCCTATTTGCGAATGGATATTATCGATATAAGTTGTACCCGAACCAAAAAAAGTGGTGGGCGCACCCGAGAAACCATACCACTGTTTACTGGCAGCAATACTAAATACCGCGTTGTATTTATCATATACAGCTGCCGGATTGATGTAATGCAAGTTTGCCCAATAATTGTTCAATCGGATGTTGGATTGAGCAATCATCAAAATGTATATAAAATTTAACGACAATATGAGTATTAGTTTTTTCATAAACAATTAACGTATAAGCATCACATAACCTTCTTTTGATTTTGCTTTAGAATCGTGAAGGTAATATAAAATGAAGAAATAAGTATCTTTGGTAACAGGCTTTCCATTGTATTTCCCATCCCAACCATCATAGCCTTCGAATAAAAGAATGCCATTTCGGTTATAGATTTGAACGTGCCAATCTTTCATAAATTCATCATTAGCTCCATCTCCATTGGGCGTAAACGCATTTGGTAAGTCAATCACAGTTATCTGAGTAACCGTAGTGCTCTGGCAGTTATTAGATGAAGTCAACACATCGGTATATGTTCCAGCCTGATTGTAAACATTCCCATTTACCGTAAATTTTTCTCCAGAGAATAATTGAACTGTTTGCGAAATATTATAAACCGTATCTACTGCCAATTCTAAAGTAGCTATACTGTCGCAACCTGTCGAATTATTTAATTTTGCATTGTATGAACCCGCCTTTGAATAGTTGGAGCCATTGAAATAATAGGTATTTCCACTGCAAACAGTTGTCTTTGTTGTGGAAGCCGTTGAGTTTAAAACTGTCATATCTAAAGTTGCAGTGCTATCAATACCCTTACTATTTTTCAATGTTTTAGTATACAAACCGGTAGTATTATAAGAAGTACCATTCCACAAATAAGGTAATTCTGAACTACACACTGTAACTTTAGTTGCCTGAGTAGTTTGTGCCCTTGCTCTTAAAATTAAAGTAGCAATACTATCACAACCCGCAGCATTAATCAGCTGAATGGTATAGGTGCCTACTTGTTTGTAAATCGTTCCATTAAACTTATAACCACCATTATGTTCCATATCTTTTTCAGAAATGGAGACTTCATTCATTGAACTTGTAGGAACGTTTACACTTAATTGCAAAGTCGCAATACTATCACAACCCGCAGCACTGATTAAGTGTGCAACATATGTTCCTGAAATCAAATAACTTGCACCATTAAACAAATACCTTTCACCCTGACAAATAGAAATACTAGTTGTAGAACTCGTCGGTACATTTACTGTCAAATTCAAAGTCGCAATACTATCACAACCAGCAGCGTTAATCAATATTTTAGTGTAAGCTCCTCTGGTGCTGTACGTTGTTCCGTTGAATAAATAAGAACTTCCTTGACAAATACTAGTGTTGGTGGTAGAACTAGTTGGAACATTTACTGTCAAATTCAAAGTCGCAATACTATCACAACCAGCAGCGTTAATCAATGTTTTAGTGTAGGTTCCGCTGGTGCTGTATGTTGTTCCGTTAAAGTTGTAAGAACTACCTTGACAAAGACTAGTGTTGGTGGTAGAACTAGTTGGAACATTTACTGTCAAATTCAAAGTAGCGATACTATCACAACCAGCAGCGTTAATCAATGTTTTAGTATAGGTTCCGCTGGTGCTGTACGTTGTTCCGTTGAATAAATAAGAACTTCCCTG
>JBBSDM010000013.1:0-66420 GCA_038249445.1 Bacteroidales bacterium | reverse complement strand
TTTGTTGCATATATTTTTATTTTGGTAGAACAAAAATAATCAACTTTTTTATCATTTCCTCTTCCGAGTTCCGTTCGGACTACGTCCTTACTACACTCGGAAGAGGAATAATGCTATCAATAACGTTATGAAACTATACAAGTAGCAAATAAAAGGGAAAACTTCCATATGCTGCGAATAAGTCAATAACAAGTCAATTGAATCGTTTTATATTCAAATCTTACATATATGGCTATTCCAAAAACGATTTACCAAACATTCAAGACTTCCAAACTTCCTTTCATCACAAAATGGCATGTCAGCCGGATGAAAAAAAGAAATCCTGAATATGATTATCAGTTTTATGATGATGAGAGGATCGACAATTTTATAAGAGATGAATTTGGACAAGAAATCTTTGAGTTGTACAACAGAATATCCATTGGGGCTGCTAAAGCTGATTTTTTCAGGTATGCAATTCTTTTTAAAAAAGGGGGAATCTACTTGGATATTGATAGTCTTATTATAAATAAACTCGACGACTTTATTTTACCCAGCGATAGTGCACTCATTTCTCCTGAGAGAGATCCATTTTACTATCTGCAATGGGCACTCGTTTTTGAAGCAGGACATCCATTCTTAGAAAAAACATTGGAGATAGTCATCAACAATTTAAAGGAAAATAAATATCCACACGACGTGCATCAAATGACAGGACCAACGGCTTATTCATTGGCGGTAAGGGAGTGCCTCAAAACATCTCCACAAGTTCAATATAGGAAATTAGGACCCGATTATGATAATAATTTCAAATTTCACTATAGCACGAGTAAATTCTTTCTTTATGGCCTATCCAGAAAAGATCATTGGAGAAAACAACAAATGAGCAGACCTATTTTGAAGGATTGATTGTTATAATTTATAAGCCGTTTTTTTTATTGAACGTACGTTAGTCACATTTCTCCGAACACTTCTACCGCGTTTACTGTTTACAGAAATAGATTATCCGCATGATGTCACAAGTATTCTCAAACTGACTGGCTCCGACCGACCTTGTACGGTGAACCGAAAAACAAGTGAGGTAGGCGGTTAAAATCGTCCTTGTTTGAGTCCCAGCGTATTCCGACGGGGCGAGTTTGGACGTTTAAGCCTACCGAATGTAAGTTTTTAGAGTGAAGCGTCCGTCAGCTGACGGATTGATTTTTTTGCTTACTTTTTTGCATTAAGTCAAAAAAAGTAAGTCGGGTTTTAGGGTGAAACCCCTATTGGTTTAATTTAGGACACTTTGCTGATAATCATTTTAGAGAAATAGTATTTTAACGCATCAACCACCAGAAATGGCTAATTAAATCTCATCATGTATATCGCCTTCAAAGAATTTCACTCCTATCTTGCCTATTTGGCATTAGCTCTACTCCTGTTTGCCATCGTTTTTAATGCCTACTATTGGCTAAAAGGACGAGTATTCACTAAAACCAATAAATCGGTTGCACTTTGGGGATTGATAGCTGTTCATGCCCAGTTTTTAGCGGGTCTTGTGCTCTATTTTCTATCACCACTTGGCATGAGTAATTTTTCGGGTGCTGCTATGAAAAATTCCGTAACACGGTTGTACATTGTAGAACATCCACTTGTAATAATACTAGCCATTACACTGATAACAATTGGCTACTCAAAAGCAAATAGAACGATAGCTACAAGTTCAAAATACAAAACGATAGTGATATTCTATTCCATTGGATTAATTCTGATCCTTTCGCGTATCCCTTGGAGCGCTTGGGTTTAATTCTATCTTAAACAAAAAAGCAAGGACTTCATTTTACAATGAAGTCCTTGCTTTATATGTTAGAGATGTTCTTCTGCTGCTTACTGTTTGTTTACTAATTTTACGCTTGATAAACAAATGCATTGATATTCATACCTGCACCTACAGAGGCAAAAACCACTTTATCACCTTTGTTTATTTGATGGTCGGGCATCTCCCCTTTCAAGATAAGATCAAACAAGGTGGGCAGCGTAGCAACTGATGTATTTCCCAATGTACCAACCGTCATTGGCATCACTCCTTCGGGCGATTCTTTGATATCGTAAAGTGCGTAGAGTCTTTTCAAAATAGCATCATCCATTTTGCCGTTAGCCTGATGGATAAGCACCTTGCTAATTTCGGTTATGTCGGTATTGCTTTTCTCCAAACAGGCCTTAATAGCTTGTGGAACAGTTTCCAATGCATATTGATACAAACGACGGCCATTCATTTTCAGAAACAAATCATCTGCTTTCTCAAAATCTTGATTGTAAGATTTACCCATGAACAACAACCCTGCATGATTCAAAGTGTCCGAACGTGTTTTGTGAGCTAAGATACCAATCGGTTTTGTACTTTCTTTGGCTTCTAGTACGATAGCTCCGGCTCCATCGGCATACAGCATGCAATCACGGTCGTGCGGATCGCTTATTCTCGACAACACTTCGGCACCAATTACCAAAATTTTGCTGGCATCGCCCGATTTTATATAATAATCGGCCTGTATAACACCTTGCAACCAGCCTGGACACCCGAAAGTTAAATCATAGGCTACCGTTTCTGGATTATGAATGCCCAGTTTTTGTTTTACTTTAGAAGCCAGACTAGGAACGTGATCGGCAGCTCTATTGTCCACACGTGTATCACCAAAGTTATTGGCAACAATAATATAGTCAAGCGTTTCTTTATCAATATTTGCTGATTTGATGGCTTCTTCGGCAGCTAAAAAAGCCAAGTCGGAAGTCTTCATATCTCCAGAAACATATCTACGTTCGGCAATTGTGGTAATTTCAAAAAACTTATCGGTGATGTCTTTTGCTGGTTTTTCAATCTTATTTCCACTCTCTTCGAAAAACTCATTCTTCTCAAAATCAGCGTTTGTTACCTTTATAGTTGGAATATAACTGCCCGTTCCGGTAATCACACTGTAGATGTTATTGCTCATGTCTAAATATATTTTTCTAATGATAAATTGCAGATTCAGCGGAATTGTGGGCTGAATTGGTCGGCAAAGTTAAATATTAAATTCTAAGAACTCGAATAAATTGAGCTTAAATGTTCAAAACCTTCACAAAAAAGGAACTTAAAGCTGGATATAAACAACTTATCTTTTTTCTAAATCATCATAAAGTGTTTGAAGTAATGCTTCGGCCTTCTTCTTGTTCGCATCCTTGCTACCCCTATTCAGAAATACAGTTTTTGATTCGTAGTCAAAAACATATTGATTTTGAGGTGTTACCATCCCAAACCCATTCACGAAAGTAAAGTAACCAAAGTGTGGTGAAGCAGGGTTAAGCATATTCTTGCTAAACATAAAATCATCGTGCGGCAGGCCGAGTTGACTTAGTAATGTAGCCGAGATATCAATCTGCGAACCATAAACATCAATTTTTCGGGGCAATTTCACAGCGCCACCTACTATCAACAACGGAATTTTGTATCTCTCATCAGATCGATTGTCCAAATTATCAGGAAAATGCATAGCATGATCGGGAACCATAACCACAATTGAGTTTTTCCACCATTTTGTTTTTTTAAAATGATTGATAAACACTCCTAAACAACTATCGGTATAGGCTACTGAGTTCAAATATGGATTCTTTAGTTTATGAAATGGCACATCGAATGGTTCGTGACTGCTAAGCGTTTGAAAAATTTTCAAAAACGGTTCTTTCTGATCTTTGTCCAAATCGTCCGACAATTTATTGAAAACCACATGATCCGGCACACCCCATTTGCCGGTTTGAGCAGTAGGAGGAAAACTCTGATCGGAAACAATTTTTACAATCCCAGCACCCACCAGATACGAGCGCATATTTGTAAAATCGGCATCGCCACCGTAGAAATACTGCAAATCATATCCCCCTTTTTTTAATGATTTAGGAATGGATGGCAAGGACTGTGCCTTGCGGGCATATTTCATTATCGAAGTATTCGGCTGCCCGGGATAGCCACTAAAGATGGACACCAGACCCCTATCGGTTCGGAAACTATTTGCGTAAAAATTGGTAAACAAAATGCCTTCTTTCGAAAGGGCATTCATGCGCACCGCCACACCGGCCAATCCACCTAACACCTCCATATCTTTTGACATAAAACTCTCCAATACCACAAACACGATATTGGGATGCTTTACGGTAAATAATTGAGGGATGCTGTCAGACTCAGGCTTATCAACAATAGTAGCAAAAACGGCTTTGGCTTCATCGGCTTTCATAAAACGATATTGCTTATCGAAACCACTCTCAAAACTAAGTGCTTCGAAAAAGCTAAACAAGGGATTTATAGCGGCATGATTCAGCTCTTTACGGTCGCTAAAATACACTTTACCCACGTTCATGGTAGAAACGCTTACTCCGCCACGTATGGGCAAAAAAAGTAGCGCTGTAGAAAATAACAAAGCTAGTCCAATATAAAATTTTTGTTTCGACAAAACAGAAGGCAGATTTTTATTCGTCAGAAAACGATTAAAAATATAATATAATAATCTGGCAATTAATAACATAAATAGAAACCCAAAAATATTCGTTGTCCAATTGGCACTTGCAAGAGCATCTTTGGGCGATTTGAGATAAAAAAGCGGGGACGAATCTAATCGAAAACCCCAATATCGATACAAAACTAAATCCACCACAAAATCGATAGAAATAATCAATGAGACTAAGGCATAATAAATACGAAGAATAGGTTTCAAGATACGAGGATTTACCCAAAGCGAGGCGATGAGACACAAGGAGGGAATGATAGCCAGATAACCCGCCATCGAAGCATCGAGCTGAAAGCCATAATATAATACAGAAAGAAAGTCCACCAAGCCAACTTCACGATAAATATCGTGATAAAACAACATGAACAGTGGTTTTTCTACTATAAAAATTAGAATAAATAAAAGATAAGTTTTGAGAAAGAGGAGGAGATATTTTTTCATTAGTCTTTTTGAAATCGAAATCGGTATGGCAACTGTATTAAAGTAATTAGAAATTATTATTGATAGGTTATTTTAAAATAATATATTGATAATAAGACTTGTAACTCTCAAATGAATACTCATAACTACTTACTATCTTATTAAAGTGCAAAATTACTCTTTTTCAATCAAACATCTCAGTATTTTAATTAAGCTTTTGTTAATTGGTTTGCACATCGGCAAGAATAGAGCGAACAGCACGACAAAAATTTAAGACGATGTAGGCCATCAATGGTACCAGAATTCGTCTTTTTGTCCCAATTCACCAGTAGATGATGAATGCGAAAAAATGCGTAACTCGAGCATAATTTCGTGAGTAGTGTTAGTAGTATAGCCCGTGTTGAAACTCTGATTGTAAGCATACCCCACCCTAAAATCGTTGAACAGATTTATCCCTAGCATAAACGTCATTTGCTTTGACGAACGATACGTCATGCCTAAATCAAAAATCTCACGGGCCCCTGAGCTTAAACCTGTAGCATGTTTAAATCGAATATTTGCACTTCCTTCAAGTACAGTCAGGTTATTTCTGTTTACCATCTGCATACCCACATTATAATTAAACAGCTCGATATTATTCTGTTTATACATGGCATAAGCATAACGATGATTTGATGCCAAAAATAAATTCTCGGGTTTCATTATTGCAAACAGATGGGTGGAAGACGCGCCAAAAATAAAATGCGATGTTTGAACTTCGAAACCCACATTTGCATCCGGACGAAGAATGCGTTCTACATCATAATTAATGCTTGGATCATTAATTTCAACAGGTTCGAATTTAGTTCCGTTAAAATCACGTGAGAAAAAACCGGCCGACAAGCCCATCGACAAAGACCATTCTCTGTTGCTTTCTATTTTGAAAGCGTAGGTAAACATAGGATTTATCACCTGCGAAACACCAATCTTATCGCTAACCAGCGAAAATCCAAATGCCGAGTTCATGCTTTGAAAAAACTGCGATGCTTGCACGTTTATCACCACTGGACTACCACTGACACCATTCCACTGGCTGCGTGCGCTAGAGAACAAGTATAAATAATTGGGACGTGCAATGGCAGCAGGGTTGTAACTTGCCCTAGTGAACGAATGGGTAATCAGGCTAATATCAGTCTGGGCAATAATAGAATTACCTAAAAAGAACATACCTACAAAAAAGAGAATAACTACTTTTAATTTAATACGTGCCATAAATTTATCTTATTAAGGTCACTGATCCTTTTTGGGTTTGTGGCTGATGACTTCTGTCGGTATAGCTCGCCGTATAAAAATAGGTGTCACAATCAACATCTTTACCCTTATATTTTCCATCCCAACCGATATTTCCACTGTAAAGAAGCATACCGTTTCTATCATAAATTAATATTTCGATGCCTTGCATCAGCAAATCATTTATGCCATCGCCATTCGGTGTGAATATATTTGGGAAAAACGGAACAATTTCCACCAACTTTACGGTTTCTGTACTACAACCTGTTGCATTAGTTGCTTTCAGTGTCACTTTATATTGCAGGTCGGCATTTAAAAAACCACTGTATCGGTGTTGAATAGTTGTACCTGTTTCAAAACTTTCATCCCCCATATCCCAGCTGTATTCTACGTCGGGCTTCGGACCAACTACAAAACATCTAATAACACTGCGCCTGGCATCAACCGTTGGATTTAGCATGATAAAATTCGATTCGGGAAGTGCCACTTCGGCTATATCTACCGACATGCTTTGTTCACAACGCAATGGACTAAATCCCATAACAGAATAATTCCCCGGTTTTTTTATATAAATAAAATCTGTAGTCTGTCCCGTACTCCATTTATAAGTAGATGCCCCTGACGCTACAATCTTGACGCTATCATTATAACAAAATAAATTCTCTCCGTCCACTTTCAGCGTCCATTTAGGTTCTTCCTCTACAATCACATTAACTGTATCAGACACACAATTGGTACTAGAATACCCTATCATCCAAATTTTTGCTCCCGGGTCACCAATAACAATTGAATCGGATTGAGAAAAAATTGATTTTCCCTGACCCCATTCATAATGATCGGCCCCAAAACCTTTTAAAGTTGTAGTTTTTGTTATACAATACAACCGAAATCCTTTTACCTCTACTAATTTTGGCGAAAAAGATTCTATCTCTTTTTGTAAAGAATCGGTACAAGTGGAGGGCGGATTAGTAACCTTCAAGCTCACCGTGTGCAAGCCGGGGGTAGCAAAAGTATGTTTCGGATTAGTTTCGATGGAGGTAATACCATCGCCAAAATCCCAAAGATAAGACAAATTGCCCTTGGTGGTAATTGTCAGATTTGTAAATGTAACCGAGTTATCGCTACAATCAGCCACAGAGCTAAAATCAGCCTTAGGTACATATCGTTCTGTCTTAGCATTTAAAGTAACTGTACAACCGGTAGCTGATGTCATATTACAGGTGTACGGAGCACTTTCAATTGGATTATTTTTGGTATAGATTTGTTTAGTACCAACCTCAATACCACCATCATCCCTCCACGAATAAGCTTCAAAACCGGGTGGTGCATTAAGCGTTGCACTTAAATCGCCCTTGCAAAAACCTACAGTAATATTTCGTGGTTGACAGCCTGCCACTAAATATGCGTATCCAAAGTGCGCATCCCGTGTACAATCGGCAGCCATAAACTCAATGGTTACTGTTTGACCAATGTAGGCAGATAAATCTGCGGCTACAGTGGTCCAATCTCGCCAAACAAGTGTGCCAAACCCTTTTTTAATATAAGACTGAAAACCTGAAATTCTAGCATCTGAAGCATACACATCGTAATTTGCACAGTCACGAATTGTATCACCGAACTGATTAAACAATGTAACTTTAAAACGAGGCTCTTCAGATTTCTTATGATTTTTTTCTTGGGGATCTTGAAGTACTACTGCAAATTTATACACTAAAAGCGCATTGCTTGCGTCTACTTTTATCGTATAAGACAAACTCTCCATTAAGTTACCATTTACATCATCTCCAAGTCGTGCTGAATAGTTATAACCCGGAGGTATAAGTTTAAGTTTCATATCAGTATAGAGATCATAGGCATTTTTATCAGTCATAATGGTATGTCGACCAGAAACAATTCCGGGTACTTTTGGGGTATTTATAGGTCCATCTGTAACAGTCCTCAGAACCCACGTATACCCACTCCAGCCATTAAAATTACCTTGCTCAAATCCAATATTCTGACAAAAAAGGGGACTACCGTAAAGAAACATTACAGCGAAAAAGAAAAAGGAATAATATGTAAAAAAAAACTTTCTTCTTTTCATGATTTTATTCAATAGTCTGGCTTTTTGGTTCAATTATAGAAATCACCGAAGCCTCCTGAAAAGGAATACTCGGTAATTATTCAGAAGCAAAGATAGTTATTTGTAATTTATTTACACGAGTTACGCATCAAATTGGCGGAATAATTAAAGGATATCATCAAAACAATTTCAATCTACTACTATTTCTATTAGTCAATCAATGTCGTTTAGTTAGCACACAAAATAAACGGAGCGTGAGGATAAGCAGTGTTTATTGATGATAAGATTTCGTTCACATCATTTTTTACGAATGGTGATATTCTGTTTCTTCAGTGTGTTCAGTGTGCTAATTCCTTATCTAAACGGCATTGATTAGACAATAGTAAAAAAAAAACGAGGAACGATGCTTCGAATCGTTCCTCGTATAATTCTTCCCGAAAATTTAAAGTCTATTGGGCAGGACTCATCACTACTTCTATCACATTGCCTTGCGATACAATGTCCTTCAAAGCTGCTTGAATAATTGCAGGCGTTAATGTCTCAACTGCTGCTTTATAATCGTCCACTAAATTTATTTTATCTTGATAATAACGTTCAACTGCAGCTTTCCACCATCCGTTTTCAGCCACATCTTCGGTATATTTCTTCAACATATTTTCTTTTACCTTTTGTAAATCATCAACTCTAGGGCCATTGGCTACAATTTCGGCAACTTCTGAATGAATAATGCTAATTAATTTAGCTTGTTTTACCGGATCAGTATCAAACTGCATCACCAAACTTGCTACTTGTACAGGTATATTGTTCATACTTCCAGAAACTCCAACTCCGTATGATCCACCTTCTTTCTCGCGAATACTTTCCAGATAACGAATATTCAGAATGCTGCTAATTGCAGTTATTACCGTACGATTGGTCAAATTATATGGCATTGAAGCTGTATACAAAATCAAATTCGAAGCCTTTTTCACTTTCATCTCTTTCGTAAAGTAATTCGTTACTTTACCCTTTGGCCTACGGATATTATTATCTGTATATTTCTCAACTCCTACTTTTGTTTTCAAGCCCCCTAAATAGGTACAAATCGACCTTTTCACTGTTTCATTAGCCGGGTCAATATTTCCGGTAAATATAAATGTAAAATCAGCCGGCATTGCAAAACGGTCTTTGAAAATAACCAATGCTTTGTCTTGATTTATCAAATCCATTGTTTTAAGGTCAACAATAAATACACGAGGACTATGACTTGTAACGGTCAAATTTATCGAATCGGCGAATGCTTTACGAGGATCAATTGCACTGTTGGCTAAGCTTGCACGATAACCATTCATCATAGCAGCAAAAGCATTGTCGTCTTTACGTACAGCAGTGAAATTCAGATAAACTAGTTGCAACATAGTTTCAAAGTCGGAAACTGATGAATTCCCCGTAAATCCTTCCTTATAACCATCAATCCAAGGGCTTACAGAAGCAATTTTTCCAGTTAGGATTTTACCCAAATCAATAGACGAATAATCTCCAAGTCCGTTATTACTTGCTATCCCGGCAGCCAACATCCCCGAAGGAAGATCAGTTGTATTTACTTTTGACAAACCACCATCGCTGTAAGCCGACAGTAAAATTTCGTCCTTCTTAAAAGTTGTTGGTTTGAAAATTACTTGCACACCATTACTCAGTGTCCACTCGGTGGTTCCTAAAGATTTATTTTGTCCTACCTTTGCCACCTTACCAGCTTTCGGTACTACTTTTACCAATGGCTTATTTAGGTTTTCTTCTGCTTTTGCAGTCAGTTCTGCTTTTTTAACATTAGCCACTGCAGCAATAATTTCGTCTTTTGACGGTATTTTCACAGCTTCTTTGTCGGGCGCCATAATCGATACAATCAAATTACTATCTGTGACATACGATTTAGCCAATTGATTTACCATTTCCAATTTTAATTGGGGCACAACTGCTTTTGTGGTATTAAACTCCCACTCAATTCCGGGAATGGGTTCCTGAACTAAGAAATTACGCACGTATTCTCTAACCAACGGATTATTTTTCTGATTATCTCGCTCGTTATACGCTTTCTCCATACCTTTCAGAAAATCGGTTTTGGCACGTTCCAACTCGGAATCCGTAAATCCAAAACGCTTTATTTTTTCACCTTCAAGCAATATTGCGTTCAATCCCTCCAACTCTTTTCCTTCTTTTGGCAAAGCCAAAAGTTGAAATGCATCTTTCGATTTCACTAAATTACCATAGTAGGCATATGCTTGTACAAACGGAGCATCAGCCTGCTGTGTGATTTCTTGAAATCGGTATCCAATCATTTTCGATATCAAAGTATTGGCCACTCCAAAAAAGTAACCATTCATCGATAATTTCATCTCTGTTGGCAAAACATCGTGTTTGTATTCCAACTCTATTTGAGTCATGCGAGCTTCTTTGTCTTTCACTATAGACACAATTGGTTCGGCATTATCCAAAATAGGATAAACAGGACGTACACTAGCATTCACTTTCTTCGGAATATCGGCAAAAAGTGCTTTAATCTTTGCTTCTACTTTATCCACATCCACATCACCTACAATAAGGATTGCCTGCAAATCTGGCCGATACCATTTTTTATAATAGTCGCGAATAGTTTGATGAGTAAAATTATTGATAATTGCTGTGTCACCAATGACATCACGCTTAGCATATTGCGAACCCGGATATTTCAATTTGCTGGACTCTTTCCACATACGTCTCTCAGGACCTGCACCTTGACGCCATTCCTCGCGTATCACTCCACGCTCATCATCAATTTCTTTTCCATCTAAGGTGATAAAACTCGACCAGTCGTGAAGAACCAATAAAGCGCTGTCTATAATTCCGTCGCGGGTGGTAGGCACATCCGACAAGTTATAAACCGTCTCGTCCTGAGCGGTATATGCATTTATATTTGCACCAAATTTCACTCCTATCGATTCGAAATAATTAATAATCCCCTTTCCTGGATAATTTTTTGATCCGTTAAAGGCCATGTGCTCTAAGAAATGAGCCAATCCATTCTGATTATCCATTTCTAAAATTGCTCCTACATTTTGTGCAATAAAAAATTCAGCACGATCTTTCGGCTTCTGATTGGCGCGTATATAATACGTTAACCCATTGTCTAACTTGCCACAACGCACCTTCGGATCCATAGGTATAGGTTGAGCCGTAGCGTTTGCTGCAAAAACAAGCAGTAAACAAATAGAAATCAATCTAAAAAAATTCTTCTTCATATTAAAATAGTTAGCGATAATTAGTTAATCGGAGTTAGCCGATTTTATTTAGTAAAAACACATTGCAAAGAAAAGCAAAATTATTCAATTAACAAACATTTTATATTTTGTTAACTAATTATTAGGAATTGCATCAATCCAAAATCGTAATTTTGTTACTCCAAAAAATAGAACCCTTATGGCAGAAGAATTGTTTATTCAAACAGATGCATCAAAAGCAGAAAAATATGATACGCTACTTCCTCAACTAAAAGCATTGATGGATGGCGAAAAAGATTTAATTGCAAATTTGGCCAACGTATCGGCGGCCCTGCATGAGGTTTTTGCTTGGTGGTGGGTTGGTTTTTATTGGGTAAAAAAGGATGAATTGGTACTGGCTCCTTTTCAGGGATCAATTGCCTGCACCCGCATTCGTTTCGGAAAAGGAGTTTGTGGTACAGCATGGAAAGAGCAAAAAAGCTTGTTTGTGCCAGACGTGAATGCATTTCCGGGACATATTGCTTGCAGCAGCAGTTCTGTGGCCGAAATAGTTGTTCCAATATTTAATACTCATAAAACGGTTGTAGGCGTATTGGATGTGGACAGCGAAAAATACGATACACTCGACGAAACAGATGTGCATTATTTGGAACTTATTTGCCAACTAATAACTTCAAAGCTGTAAAACAATAAAAGCCCGAAAGTAGAACTATCGAGCTTTATATTGTTTAAATTAAGATATTGGTTACTGAATTACTAACTTAAAGCCTGCACATTCTCGTCATTTTCAATATTTTTAGCTCCACTGGAATATAAATTTTCAATTCTATCGGCATAGCGCTCCTCTACTTTTGCACGCATAATTTTCATGGTGCTGTTTACCAATCCATTTTGCTCGGTAAACGAGTCTCCAATAACGGCGATAGCTGCCGGAAGCCAACGTTCAGGAAACATACCTTCAAATTTACCTCCCTTGCGATATTCATTTATCTCGCGCTGAAGTTTATTCAAAGCCAATCCTTTCGTCTCCTTCGTTTCCCAGCCCAAGTTCGGCTTTTTGCGCAGTACATAGCGCTTCAATGCATCCTTATTTGGAACGATGAGTGCCGTTGTGTATGGATTCTGATTGTTGTAAAGCACTACCTGATCGATAAAATGGGAATTATCCGATAAGGATTCCTCAATTCCTTCCGGACTATATTTCTCACCATCGCTTGATATTAATAAGCTTTTAAATCGACCAACCACATATAAAAAACCGTCATTATCCATATAACCCATATCGCCGGTATGCAACCAGCCATCTATCACAGTTTCGGCAGTGGCTTTTTCATTTTTATAATAGCCCAACATTACATTTTCAGCTTTTATGACTATCTCTCCTTTTTCAAAATTAGGCAATTCTTTACCATCTAAGTCACAAATTTTCAATTCCATGGGTTTCACCAGGTAACCCGATGAACCCAACTTGTGGTTCTTCAACCCATTAGACGAAATGATAGGAGTTGCTTCACTTAACCCATATCCCTGAAACATAGGAATACCAATGGCATAATAAAAGCGCTGTAGATCAATATCGAGCAATGCTCCACCCCCGATAAACATATCAAGTTGTCCTCCAAAACCCGCTCTTACTTTGGTGAAAAGAACTTTGTCAAACAATGACAATAATGGTTTTTTCAAAATTTGTAGTCCCTTCCCTTTGTTAAATCCCTCTTTATTAAAAGAATAGGACATTTTGAGAGCAATATTAAATAACCAATTTATTAAAGCACCCTGAGCACGTATACTTCCTTCGATATTTTTTTTGAAACTTTTAGCTAATGCCGGAACACTTAGCAATAAATTTGGCTTTAGCTCTTTGATGTTTAAAGGTATATTTTTCAATGTTTCCATACCAGTTTTACCAATTTGCACCGTCCCTACGCTTGCTCCAGAAGCCATAAAGCTATAAATTCCGGCCACATGAGCAAAACAGTGATCCAATGGAAGAATCAATAATGTACGGTAAGTAGTTGGAATAGTCATCAGTGTTAATGCCTGCTCTACATTGGCGGTATAGTTTCGGTGTGTGAGTAATATACCTTTGGGGTCGGCTGTAGTGCCGGAAGTATAACTGATATTTGCAATATCATCAGGTTTAATTGCTTTTGAACGTTCCTCAACTACCATCGGATGAGATTGAAGGTAGTCTTTGCCCATGGTCATCACTTCGCTCAGACTCATTTCTTTGTCTTCATATTCGGGTTGATCATCAATAATAATCACCTTTTTTATCTCAGGCAAAGCATCAACTATAAGTCGTATCTTTTTTAATTGCCCTGCCGATACAAATACATATTTACTTTCGGAATGGATCAGACGAAAGATTAAATCATTACTTTCTTCCAATTTTATCGACAAGGGCACGTTCACAGCTCCGGCATGCAAAATACCCAACTCACCAATTATCCATGCGTTTCTACCTTCAGATAAAAGTGCAACTTTATCACCAACTTCTACCCCAAGCTTAATTAAGCCGGCAGCAAGTAAATGAGTTTGATGTTTCACTTCCGAATAAGTGGTGGGCTGAAATTCTGTTGTTGTTTTTTCCCATAAAAATGGATTCTCGGCGTATTTTTCTACGCTGAGATTTAGCAAGTCAATAATAGTAGATCTCATTTATCTGATTTTATTTATTGAAACCAATCTCTCTGTTAGTTTCGTTGAATAATTACACTTAAGTTGCTTTCGAAAATTGAAGCGATTATAATTTATCTGTCAAAAAGCGAATTGTATTTTTACTACAAACGCAACAAAACCCAATTTGTTGGGATATTGTTGCGTTTGTAGAGTTTCGTTTAGCGTTGATTAATTGCTAAAGAAGAAGTCACATCTTCTGTTTGGTCTGTACCGCACACGTGGTTCTATAATTTTTCCTTTGCCATTTGCAATAATTCTATCCGGTGAAATTTTCCACATCTTCACTAATTCGGCCTTCACTCTGTCTGACCGTCGTTGGCTCAGTTGATTATTATAAGGGCTATTACCTAAATAATCACAGTAACCTCTCACCTCAACAATTAACGCAGGATCGTCATGCATCTTAAAGGCAATTTTGCTTATATCTTCCAATGCATCGTCGTCCAAATCGGCACGGTCGAAGGCAAAATAAACAGTTGGTACGTTATCAAAACTTATTGAATTGGTACCGTAATCGGCTGGTAAATAATTGTCGGTTACAGACTTCTTAGAGCTAGCATTCTTGCCGTTACTAGAACTTCCATTACTCGAAGTACTATTTGTTGCTACACCCAACAAACCACTATCACCTTTATCACCTTTTGGCCCGCGGTCACCTTTATCACCCTTAGGCCCTCTGGTGGCATTTGTTCCATTTATTCCGGCAGTACTATTGGTTCCATTTGTTTCATTAGCACCTCTCACCAATTGGGAAGCTGAATTGCCTTTATTATTCGAATCTTGATAATTTGATTCATTATTGTTATTCCGATCGTTTGGATCCGAATTTCTATTCACATCTTGCGATGCATAAGAAATTGGCAATGCTTTACCCCAAAAATCAACTGGTGTGTTGGGTGGTGTGTTAGAATCTTTATCTCTGTGATCAGGAACTCCATCCGCATCCGTATCTGGTCCATCGTTTGACAAAAATAAAGAAAGAGAGTCTAATCTACGATCGTGGGCATCTACTCTTTTTTCTAATTTCTTCAATGATTTATCCAACCCGTTCACTTTATCCATGGCTTGCTTGGCTAGATCCATAGCTTTGTTAGGTTCAAATTCCTCCATGGTGATATTTCTAAGGTGTTTCTTGCGTCCACTTGCATTAATTTTATAACGCATGGCTAAGGAAACCAGACCAATGTAATCATTTGTAACACCTTTAAAGTTCAAATAAGGTACACCTTCCAAGTTATCATTAGTAAAGGCACGATAATGACCTTTTATACCTACAGCAAACTGTTGACTTAAATTATATTCCATCAACAATGTTATAGGCATAGCGCTAGTAATAACAGGCTTAATTAAAGAAACCGAAGGTGAAATCGTAGGATCTGGATATCTAAAGGTAGAATTAAAAATAGCAAAACCCATCCCGATAGTTCCATTTACAGTAAACTTAGCTTTACTTTGCGGGAAAATTAACTTAGTGAAGTTAATAGTTGCACTAAAATCTGCATTGTTTAAAGTGGTTTTAAAATAGGCAATCTGATTCATTCCTGTAAAAGGCAAATGGTAATAATCCACACTCATTCCCCAAATGGGCGTTAACGCATATTCAAGTGTTCCTCCGTATGTAACATCTTGTAATGATTTTGGAATAAAGCCAGAAGAGGTAGGTGCCAAATCTCCGAAGAAAAATTGATCAACCCCGTATTCTACTGAAAAAGACCATTTCGAAAACTTCCTACTAGCCGAATAGCTGGTAGAAGCAACAGAAATTACAAGGATTAATATTAATATCTTATTTTTCATACGGCTAGAATTTAAACGTTGAAAGTAGATTTTTATCTAAATTCATTCAAATAAAGCTCAAAGTTAATAATATATTTTGTTAGTGTGATTTTAATAACTTACAAAAATATTACAATATATTACAAACAAACTAAAATATTTATATAATCATCTGATAATATGAACAATAAGCGGTTTCATGATGAATAAAAGAACTTGTACAAAAATGAGATAATAAATAGAAAATTAGACATTTAAATATATTTTAACGTCTTGCGATGAAAAAAATTCTTACAAGTGCCGTAGCATTCATTACAACAAAAAAATTGATATTGCCTAATAAAAAATATATATCGCCAAATATATTTGAAAAAAAAGTCGGGTTGAGATGAAACAGTCATAAAATAAATCAAATTCCAAACAAACTATTTATTAAAAAAGAAATCGCACCTTCTATTTCCTGGATAAACAGAAGGAGGATCCATTACTTTTCCTTTACCAGTAGATGTTACACGCCATGGAGCAATTCCCCATTCCTTCACCAACATATTCTTTACGTTATCTGCGCGTAATTGGCTAAGACGAATATTGTAAGCAAGACTCCCAAGCACATCACAAAAACCTATAATCTCGACAATCATCGTCTTTTTTGATTTTAAACGGGCAGCAACTTTGGCTATCACTAATCTCGACTTAGAGTCTATATCTGCTTTAGCCGATTCAAAATATACAGGTGGAACAACATCGTACACAACAATTTTGTTAGTCAACGGATCTTTTACTGTAATTGGCACAACATTGAGTGCAGCCGGTGCTTTATTAACTACGGGTAAGACAACTTGAGGAGTGACCTTTAATTCTGGTATAACTTTTTTTGCTTCAAGGACAGCCTTTTTTGCTTCTGGTACTTTTATTGCCCTACCGCAACAATCTACAGGTCTATTTTTGGGTGTATGCAACTCCATATCCCTACAATCTGGAACACCATCCCCATCAGTATCAATCTTATCTTTAACCAATGCTCTTAACAGCGAATCAAGTTGACGGCTTTGACTGCTAAATCTGGTTTCCAGATTGTTGTAAACCGTATCAGGACTGTATGTAATTTTATTTATATTGCGTAAATGATCTTTATTAAGGGCATTCAATTTATAGCGTACACTCAAGGTAAATCCGCCTAAATAATCATTTGTAACCCCTTTGAAATTAAGATAGGGCACGCCTTCTAAATTATCCCCGGCAAATGAACGATAGTGAGTTCTAAAACCCAAAGCAAATGACTTTGATAGATTGTATTCAAATAACAGTGAAACAGGAATAGTACTGACCATTATGGGATGCGGCGTTCTTTCTAAAGTGGATATATTGGGATCAGGATACTTGTATTCCGCAGTATACACAGCAAATCCAACTCCCAAAGTTGCATTCACAGAAAATTTAGAATTTGTTTTTGGAAAAATCCATTTGGTAAAATTCACAGTACCAATAATATCAGTATTTACAAGTTTCGTCTTGAAACTAGCAAATTCATTCTTACTAGAGAAAGGCAAATTGTAAAAATCAACACCTAGTCCCCAAATGGGTGTAAAGGCGTATTCAGTTGTGACTCCAAAATTAAGTGCGTCAATAGACGACGGAACTATTCCTTGAAAAGCCGGCTTCATATCTCCAAAAAAATAAGAACTTACGTATTCCGCAGTAAAAGACCAACGTGAAAAACTTTTTGATTGTCCGACAACATAGAAAATTGAAAAAAATGAAATAGCCAGAAATGATATTAAAATTCGCTTCATATTAAAAGATGAACATTTGAGCATGTGAAAAACACTCACAATTATTGAACGTAAAGTGATATTATTGCACAAGATATATATACATTTAGTTATATTTTCGTATAGAAATACAAAAGGTATTACATTGTATTACATTTACTTAATTACAACATATATCAAACTTAATATCAGGTATTTATAGAAAATAATAAAAACAGCCGAAAAACGAAAAAAACAGCGGTTGTTAATGAACAAACCGCTGTTTAACACTAAGTTAGTTCAAATTTGTTAAACTTCTCGAACCTAATATTATATACATAAAAATGAAATTTACTTCATCATCGCAACTTTTTGGGTAGCCTCCATGTTGCTATTGCGATAATTCACGCAATTTATAACATTCTCGGCCAACGACCGAAAAGCTGACGACATAATACTATCATCGCTAACTGCTACCGGTCGCCCTGCATCACCGCATTCACGAATACTTTGAACCAACGGGATTTGTCCTAAAAGTGGAACTGATAATTCGTCGGCCAACCGTTTACCACCGTCTTTTCCAAAAATATAATATTTATTTTCCGGAAGTTCGGCCGGAGTAAACCAAGCCATATTCTCAACTATACCTAATACAGGCACATTCACTTTCTCGCCTGTAAACATATTAATGCCTTTGCGCGCGTCGGCCAGAGCCACCTCTTGCGGAGTAGTAACCACAATAGCACCAGTAATGCCCATAGTTTGAACCAAGGTAAGGTGAATATCACCAGTACCCGGGGGTAAATCCATTACAAAAAAGTCAAGTTCGCCCCACTGCGTATCAGTTATCAGCTGTTTTAAAGCATTACTTGCCACAGTTCCTCTCCATACCAAAGCCTGTGCCGGATCGACAAAGAAACCAATTGAGATCATTTTTACCCCGTATTTTTCAATAGGTATAATCATGTGCTTACCATCAATTTCTATCATCTCGGGATGCTCATCTTCCACACCAAACATTTTGGGCAATGATGGCCCAAGAATATCAGCATCGAGCAAACCGACTTTGTAACCAAGCGATGCCAGAGAAATGGCCAGATTTGAGGATACGGTGGATTTTCCTACACCGCCCTTACCAGACGAAACGGCAATAATATTCTTTACGTTCGGCAAAATTGAAGCGGGTTTGGGTGCCGGCGCTTCCTTAAAAACTATTTCAATATTTCCTTTGATATCAACCATATCACTCACATAAGTATGTATGGCTTGTTCAGCAGCTTTCACCACCGACTTTGCAAAGGGGTCATGCGGTTTTTCGAAATAAATAGAAAAAGTAACTTTATTACCTTCAATAACTAGATTATCTTGCACCATTCCCGACGAAACAATGTCCTTTCCGGTACCCGGATAACGAACATGAACCAAAGCCTCGAGAATTGATTGACGATTTAATGACATATATGTATAATTTTGTATTTGATAAAACGAACTAAAAGCTCCGACAAATGTATAAACACAGTCATTCATACTTTAAAGAGTCATCTCTTCTTCCGTCTGTAGTAACACTAAACAACAGAACTACTCTAAATGTTGTCGCTTGCTTCTGCCAAAGCTACGGTAGCTGTCCGGTTCTATTTCAACTTCCGGCTCAATAAAATTGACACGAGGCTCTAAATTAAATTGTATGTATTTAATTGTCAAGCCTCTATCAAGCCATTGTTGTTCGTAGTAAGTTTTTATGGAAAGAATAGAATCCTGCAAATCAGAAGCATATAAATCGTCGTTCGAGAAAACAACCGGGTAATTGTTAGCCATCACCATTTCGCAGGTGTAAGTAAACATAAAATTACTATCTGTTTTGAGATGAATCAGCCCATTTGGTTTTACAAACTGCTGATATGATTTCATAAAATTAGTGGCAGTCAGTCGCTTGGTCACTTTCTTCATTTGCGGATCCGGAAAAGTGAGCCAAATTTCACTCACCTCGTTTTCGGCAAAAAAATGATGAATCATCTCAATATTGGTTCGCAAAAAAGCTACATTATCCATTCCTTTTTCGAACGATTCTTTAGCACCTGTCCACAGTCTGGCTCCTTTAATATCAACTCCTACAAAGTTTTTTTCGGGATAAAGTTGGCTCAATCCCACCGTATATTCGCCTTTACCGCAGCCTAATTCCAACACAATAGGATGATCATTTTTAAAAAACAGTTGATTCCATTTCCCTTTCATCTCAAACCCTGCACCTTCGCGTAGGGCATGTGAAGTAACCTGAAAAACATGAGGAAATTCCTCCATATCGGCAAATTTCGATAATTTATTCTTACCCACCTTTTATATCTTCAATTTAAATTGCTATTTATTTTTCTATCAAGCAATGAATTATTATAAACGAAATAACATTAATTAACCACCTTCTCTACCCGAATACCAATATCGTTGATTCCCTGCAATAGATCATCACGCATCCCCTGCACAATTTTATACTTGTAAATGCCTGGCGTTTTAAAACGAACATTTTGCTGATACAAAACAGGCATTTCGTACACCGAACCCACTCCTGAACCTAGCCATTTGCCACGATTATTGGCTAAATAGCACTCAATAGAATCGGTTGTCTGCACTTTATCAGGAGCAGATTTGTGCAGAAAAAGCCACATATTTTGATAGGGATATTCTCCTCGGTTTCTGATATTTACATACACATTATAACTCGCCACCGTATCCATAATCGGAACTTCGAAAGTATAAGCACTGTCTTTGCTCCAACCTGCCGGATTTACAGCACTGTACTGAAAATAGACATCGTTCTTATGGCACGAAACACAGCAAAGCGAAATTAGTATCGCCAACAAAAAATTAGTTTTCATTCTTCTTTGTATCAATATCGGTTTTCTTTACAGGCTTTTGAAATCTTGGAGCTCCTCCTTTGTTTTCGGATGCTACAGATTTATTGGTACTCGGTGTTCCTTTGGCTTCCTGAACCTTTGGTTTTGCAACCGGAGGTCGATTAGCCGGACGTTCATTTGGCAGATTCTCATTCGGTTTGCTTTCACCCGATTGAGCAGCAGAACGGTTGTTTGGGCGATTATTAGGGCGTTTATTTTTCCCGTTTGGTCGTTTCTTATTCGTGTCAAAACGAGTCAAACTATCCTGTCCTACTCCACTTTCGTATTCAACCGGCACCACTTTGTCCGTCTCAACATGATCATCCAACAACTCGGGCTTCTGCCCTTTTTTATTCAATGCAATTACCTCTTTAGCACGTTGCGCAGTAATGGTTACTACGTTAGCTCCAAAGTTCTGAGATGTAGAGTAAGAGATGAGTCCTTTAAACACATCCGTTTTGAAATAATAATAGGTATTGTCCAGCGTTTCCAGTTGGATTTCTCTCGAAGGATAAATTTTCAATGCGTCAGAATAAGTGTCTAACTCAAAATTCATACAACATTTCAGTTTTGCACATTGACCGGCCAACTTTTGTGGGTTCAGTGAGATGTCCTGTACGCGTGCAGCACTGGTAGAAACCGAATTAAAAGTAGTCATCCAACCCGAGCAACACAATTCGCGCCCACAAGGGCCTATGCCTCCAATACGACCGGCTTCTTGACGAGCACCAATTTGCTTCATTTCAATGCGAACACGGAATGACTCGGCAAATACCTTTATCAGCTGTCGAAAGTCAACACGCTCATCCGCAATATAATAAAATATAGCTTTGTTACCATCTCCCTGATATTCAACATCACCAATTTTCATATTTAATTTCAGATTTTCGGCAATTTGGCGAGCTCTAATCATGGTAGCTTGCTCTTTGCACTTCGCTTCCTGAAATTTCTCCAGATCCGTTTCTTTTGCTTTTCTGTACACACGACGAACTTCTACTTTATCAGGCTGAACATTGTATTTTTTCATTTGCAGCGCAACCAATCGTCCCACAAGCGTCACTTCGCCAATGTCGTGTCCAGGCGATGATTCGACTGCAACAACATCTCCTTTTTCGAGTGGTATTTTTGTATTATTCAAAAAATATCCTTTCCGGGTATTCTTAAATTGCACTTCTACAAAATCAGTATCTTTTTGTGTGTCAGGCAAATCGCACATCCAGTCGAAGGTGCTGAGTTTTTGGGTAGAATTGCGATTGCAACCCTTTTTATTCATGCGGCATCCGCCGTTATTTAGTGTATATTCCATGATTCTTTCTTTATTTACTTCTGTTATTTCACTAGCTTCGCATATAGTATTAACTATGCGTTATTCTCTTTTTTTGTCAGGTGTATAAACAATCTTAAAGGTGACATATACTGATAACGATAGGTAAACCTACTTATCGCTTTAGCAACATAATTACTTTCAATGTCAAATCAAAAAAAACCATCTTTGCATTCACGTTCTGATCAATGTGTCGTTCGGCTAATGCAAGCTCGCTCATCAAATCTTCCACATTGCGTTCATTGATAAAAACAGAGAAACGCTGTGAAAAATCAGATTCAAAGGAGGTTAGGTAATTCAATGTAGGTTGTTGTATGTTTCGTATAAAATTTTCGCGCGTCATGCGTTGAGCGTACACCAGAAAATTTCGTTGACGCTCCCGACCCACCGCAGCAGCCGCCATATCGTCGGCCCATTTACGCAATGTTTTTAGCGAGGCATGGTCTTTTTTATTTCCCACCTGCCATGCCAGACGCATAATCATCACAAATCGTTCAAAATTCCGCTTGTTCTCATCACCCTCATTCAATACAGCCAACGCACTCAAATAACTACCGTTACCAATACTTGCCGCATAAGCCGCCGCATCACCTTCAATGTCCAAATCATCATTTTTGAGCAATGCTTGTGCAATTTCCACTTCCTTCAATCGGGGAATATGGATGTGTTGTGTACGCGAGAGGATGGTAGTAATAATTTGATCCGGCTCATTAGAAACCATCAAAAAAACCGTTTTTTCCGGTGGCTCTTCCAGTATCTTCAGCAGTTTATTAGCACATGTTGAGTGCATTTTTTCAGGCAACCAAATAATCATTATTTTGTATTCCGACTCATAGGTCTTCAAACTAAGTTTCCGAAGAATTTCTTCGCTCTCATTCGAATAAATCAAGCCCTGTTTGGCATCGCCCGAGATGCTGGCGTACCATTCATTCACCCCAAAATAAGGACTTTGCAATACTTTGGATCGAAACTCGGATATAAAATCATCACACACCACCGTTGATTTTCCGGTAGGCTTAATAACTGGAAAAACAAAATGCAAATCGGGGTGCGCCATTTTTTTGTACTTCACACACGATGGACATACGCCGCACGAATCGGTGGCTGTTCTGCTCTCACAGCAAATATACTGAGCATACGCAATGGCCAGTGCCAATTTTCCAACACCTACCGGTCCACGCAAAAGCTGGGCATGCGGTATGCGTTGTTCCACCACCGTACGCACCAAACGTGCTTTAATATCTTGTTGACCAATAATTTCGGAAAATTGCATGAGCGGAAATGACAGTTTTATTGCAGATTATGACAAAGTGCAAATATACAAAAAAGAAAGGATTATGAAAAACGGCATTAAACAAGTGTAATTGAAGTTGAAACGACGTCGAACTTTTAAATACTACTTGTAATTTACACGCCTGCAAAAACGTTCATTTTTTTTAAGTGAATGCAACGTTTCCGTACATTACTTCATCTTATACATACAATCCGTTCAACGCAGGCTTTCGCAGTATCTGGATTTATGTATATTCAACTAAATAAAATTTACAAGATTATGAAAAAGCTTTTTATCGGGATTATGATAATAGTCCTAATCGCTTCGTGCAAGAATGATGATGCAAACTCAACTGATAAGAACTGGCAGGCAATTGCCACTGTCGAAAATCCGGCTCTGAGTACCGCATTTGGTTTCCGCTTAGACAATGGCGACCTCAAGTGCACAAACACGGCAGGTCTATCGAATTACAAACCTAAAGATGGTCAGCGCATTATTGCTATCTATAGCTTTATTGAACCAAATCCAGCTAGTAGTAGTGCTATTCAAAACAATGTAAAACTGAATGATTTCTACGAAATTCTTACGAAAGGAATTTTTAAAATTAAACCAGCACAACAAGATAGTATTGGTAACAATCAAATTGAAATTAAAAGTATGTGGGTAGGCAGCGACTATTTGAATGTAGAGTTTGTATATCTTGGATTTGATAAAATGCATTATATCAGTTTGGTTTCGGATGATAGCAAGACCTACACGGACAACAAAATCCATTTAGAGTTTAGACATAACGCAAACGGTGATTATCCATCCAGCTCAAAATGGGGCATGGCTTCATTCAACTTGAAATCACTTAAAGCAAATCACAATCCAATTGATTCGGTAAAACTCATTATTCATACCAAAGAGTACGTTTCTGACATTGACAGAACCTATGCATTAACCTATAAATTTGGAGTTGTGATTCCTGCACAATCTGCAAAAAAAATTGCTTTGCCTTTTAATGACGATCATAAGATTCATTAAGTTTAGTATTTTGATTTTGCAAAAGTCCATTCTTGAACACAAGGATGGATTTTTGTGTTTTAGGAGAGTTGTCAAGAATATCATTTAATTCTACTTTACTAAAATAAAAAAGAATAGATTCTTGATCCCAATCGTAAGAGACGAAACTAACTTTAAGTCTCCGTAGGCTGACGGAGATGTGTGATTACTTTCGTCTCTGAATTTTCAGATAATATTCTAATTTGGTAAGGTAGAATTAATATAAACAAGAAATAAATACCGTTCGAGCAGGCTTTTTTCTATCTTTGCAGTTAAACAATTTTTAAAAAATTTGCACTAATTATACCCTAAAATGAAAGCACTTCAACCAATTGCCTTGTGGAACTATTTCCACGAAATAACTCAAATTCCACGACCTTCGAAAAAAGAAGAACGTATCATTGCTTATTTAAAAGCGTTTGGAGAGAAGAATAAGTTGAGTACGAAAACCGACTCTGCCGGCAATGTGCTGATTTGTAAGCCTGCTACCAAAGGCTATGAAGACCGAAAAAAGATTATTCTGCAAGCTCACGTAGACATGGTGTGCGAAAAAAACAGCGATGTGGAATTTAATTTCGAAACTGATGCTATTCATACTTACATTGAAGAAGATTGGGTAAAGGCACACGGTACAACACTTGGTGCGGATAATGGCATCGGGATGTCTATGATGCTGGCGGTATTAGCGTCTGACCAGTTACAACATCCCGCGCTGGAGTGTTTATTTACCGTTGATGAAGAAACTGGTTTGACCGGTGCATTTGCTTTGGATAAGAATTTTCTGACTGGCGAAGTGCTTATCAACCTAGATTCGGAAGACGATGGTGAGATATTTGTGGGATGTGCAGGCGGAGTAGACACCGTAGCCACACTTACCTACAAAGCGGAAAAAACGCCTGAAAATTATTTTGCATTTACTGTCTCGGTAAAAGGGCTGAAGGGCGGACACTCAGGTGACGACATAAATAAAGGGCTGGGCAATGCTAACAAAATTCTGAATCGGTTCTTGTGGGATATCAACAAAAAGATGGATCTACGGCTACATAGTTTCGATGGCGGAAATTTACGTAACGCCATTGCTCGCGAAGCAGTTGCATTGGCAAGCGTTCCCTATTCTGAAAAAGAAAATATCCGTGTTTTGTTCAATATGTATGTTACTGACATCGAAAATGAAAAAGGCAGCATAGAACCCAAAATGCGCTTGGAGTTGGAATCGGAGCCATTGCCCGCAACCATTATTGATAAGAAAACATCCGTTATCTTACTTAATGCACTCTACGCTTGCCCGCACGGTGTGATAGCCATGAGTTCCGATATGCCCGATCTGGTGGAGACTTCTACCAATCTGGCCTCAGTAAAAATGCCAGACAACCAAACAATTGTTATTACCACCAGCCAACGCAGCTCGATAGAATCATCGAAATACGATATTGCCAACCAAATAGAAGCGGTATTTACACTTTCGGGAGCTACCGTTACCCATGGAGATGGCTACCCGGGCTGGAAACCAAATATTCATTCCCAAATACTTAATGTAGCTAAAGAGAGCTACATTAAGTTATTCAAATCTCAACCTAAAATTCGCGCTATTCATGCAGGTTTAGAATGCGGCTTATTCCTCGAAAAATATCCGTTTCTGGATATGATTTCCATTGGTCCACAAATGTACGGCGTTCATTCGCCCGACGAACGGTTAAGCATATCATCTACCCAAAATTGCTGGAAATGGTTGGTAGAGATATTAAAATAGCATAAAATACCACCTATTAAATACAAAATAAATTAATATGTATTAATTATGGCCTTCGTATTTGATGCTAATTGGTTCTTTAAGTACTTTTGCATACCAATCGTTCAGTATTTATTTAGATGAGTGAAACAAGAGATTACATAATTGAAAAAGCAGCTTGCCTGTTTCTAAAAAACAGCTACGAAGCAGTTTCTATTAGTGATATAAGCAATGCCATAGGCTTTACTAAAGGAGCTCTATACCACCACTTTAAAAACAAAGAAGAATTATTTAAGGCTGTCATTGATGAACATTTAGTCATTAGTGAAATTGAAATCGATGTGGAAACAGCTACTTTGCTGGAGTTTAGCGATGCATGTTTGAAAAATGCTAAGCAAACGCTTAAGAAACTTTTTTCTAATTTGGAGGGCTTTGAAATTATTGATTATATGTCACTTATTGCTGACAGTTTTAGGCATTATCCTGGCTTTGCAGAAGCTAAAATGCAATTCAGGAACACAGAAATTAATAAAATCACAGACATTTTAAATAACTCCATTGACAGAGGTGAAATTCGTGCAGACATCGATACTAATTTAATTGCCCAAAGCTACCTCTCCAACATGCTGGGCCTAGCAGCTCCAATTATTCAGAAACAATCCATTGATGAAGCTATTGAAGGACTTAGAGATCAACTCAATCAGATGTATATGCTGCTAAAAAAGAATGTTTATTAAAGTATTAATAATTGATTCTTTGCTATTGATATCGGTACGGTATGTACATTTATTCTATTCATCCATATGAAACAACTACTTACCTTCCAAAACTATAGAAAAAACGTATTTAAATTAGAAACATATTTGTTAATAAAGTGTTACATCTTAACTTAAGGATTTGATGAACAAAAAAATATGCATATGAATGTATTTAATACAACAATAAATCAATTTGTACAATTAAAAGCTAATATGTTTAATTTTTTGATTAATTTTGCCAACTATTTGTTCGTGAATACACTTTCTAAATATTAAATGTCTCGTAATTAAACTATTTACGTTGTGAGGCAATGAGAGAAACTCCCTAAATATGAAATTTTACCTTCAAAATTGTTTACTTTTGAAGGCAAGAAAGTTTTAATCGTGTATCTGACATGGTCGAATACATAGAATGATTTTTAAATTGATGAAAATAAAGATTTTATTACTAGCCACTTTTGTCTGTATTATGCCTTTTTTTGGTTTTTCGCAAACAGAAAAACCAGTAGCATTCAAGGGGATTATAATTGATGCACAAACCAATGAGCCTATTCCATCGGCTTCAGTGGTGTTAGTTGGCAAAGGACAGGTAACAAAAACAAACTTATCGGGAAAATTCACCCTGCTTGCCAGTGCAAACACTGCAACGAAAAAACAGATAAAAGTTTCATGTGTGGGCTATAAAACAGAAATCCTACTCCTCTTGAGCGATAAAAACGAACAAGAGATTAAGCTTACCCCACAATCGCAAGCACTTGGCGAACTAACCGTAAAAAAACAAAAGTATCATAATAAAAATAATCCAGCTGTTGACCTTATTGAAAAAGTAATAGCCAATAAAAGCAAGAACAAAAAAGAATCATTGGATTATTATGAAAACGAAGAATACGAAAAAATTCAATTCGCCTTTAACGAAATAACCCCCAAGTTTAAACAGAAAAGGATATTCAAACATTTCCAATTTATGTTCGAACCCGGTGATTCGATAGATAATGGAGGTGAAATTTTGCCTATCTATATGAAAGAGGTGCTCTCCAACCATTATTACAGAAAATCGCCAAAAGACAATAAGGAAGTTATCAAATCAAACAAGATGGTAACTTTTCAGGGGCTTGATAACAAGGGACTTGATGACAATATCAAGTACATGTACCAAGACATAAATATTTACGACAACAATATAACCCTACTTACCAACCAGTTTCTAAGCCCGATTGCGCCCTCTGCACCCTCCTTTTACAGGTATTATATTACCGACACAATTCAGTCGGGATCAGAAAAATTAATAAAGCTCTTTTTTGGATCACGTAATAAGCAAGACATGCTTTTTCAGGGCTTTTTGTACATTACAACGGATGGTAACTACTCTATTGCAGGAGTAGAGCTATCAGTAAACAAAAACATCAACTTAAACTTTGTAAAAGACGTTAAGGTCAATCAACAATTTGTAAAAATAGAAAATCAAGGTTGGCTGCTCAAATCGGATCAAACTGTCATTAACTTTGGACTTACTAAAAAAGGACAGAGCTTACTTGGAAAAAGAACTGTTTCTTACAAAGATTATAAGTTTACACCCCCGCCAAACGATTCCATTTTCAAAGAAGACAACGTGGTTATACTAGATAGTGCCAATCTGAGAGATGAAAAGTATTGGGAGGCTAACAGGCATCAAGAGCTTACAAAATCGGAAGAAGGTACGTATGCTATTGTTGACAGTATCCAGAAAGTACCTTCATTCAGAAGAACTATGGATATTGCCCAAATCGTATTTTTCGGATACAAAGTAATGGGTAAATACGAAATTGGACCGGTAAATACATTCTATAGTTATAATCCGATTGAAGGCATTAGAGCAAGATTTGGAGGAAGAACAACGCCTGAATTTAGTAAGAAATTAAATTTTGAAACTTATGTAGGCTACGGATTTGGCGATCATAATTTAAAGTACTTTTTGAGTAGTACATGGTCACTTGCACCCACATCGATCTATCAGTTTCCTGTTAAATCATTAAAGGTAAGCTACCAAAAGGATACGAAATTCCCTGGGCAAGACTTACAGTTCATCACTGAGGACAATGTGCTTCTGTCGATAAAACGAGGAGTAAATGACAAATTGTTTTACAATAAAACATTTAAACTGGAACACGTAAATGAATTCGAGAATCACTTTTCATACACGCTTGGCTATCAGTTCACCAAAACAGCACCGGGTGGAAATCTCTATTTCAACAATACCGATTACTCAGCACATACCAATGATGTAGGAAGCCTTAGTATTTCTGAAGCGTCATTGAAACTAAGATATGCTCCAAATGAGAAATTTTACCAGAGCAAATCATTTCGAATTCCCGTTTATAGCAAGTACCCTATTTTTGAATTGCAAGTCACCAACGGCTCTAAGTTTTTGAAAAATGATTATAATTACACGAATGTGCGTTTCTCGTTTTCCAAAAGGTTTTATTTTTCTATCTTAGGTTACTCGGATGTGGTTTGGGAATCTGGAAAGATATTTGGGAAAGTACCCTACCCAATGTTGAATATTCACAGGGCCAACCAAACTTATTCATATCAGATTTTATCGTATAACTTGATGAACTTTCTGGAGTTTGTAAGTGATCAATATACGTCTCTGAATATTGACCACTGTTTTAATGGATTTTTCTTGAATAAGATCCCAGTTGTTAGAGACTTACAATTAAGAGAATATGCTACTTTCAAAATTTTACAAGGTAGTGTTTCAAATGCCAACGACCCAAATCAGAATGCCGATTTATTTAAATTGCCGGTTTATGCCGACGGAAAAACTGCAACTTATGGCCTTGGAAAAACTCCTTATATCGAAGGCAGTATTGGTGTAGGCAATATATTTAAAATTTTTAGAGTCGACTTGGTAAAACGTTTTACATATCTCAACAATCCTAATATCTCAACAATTGGTCTAAGAATGCGATTCAGATTTGATTTCTAGAAAACTTACTACGTTTTGTTGGATTAGTTTTCGCCGAATAATCACCATTTAAAATTCAAGAAAAGAATATCTGCAAGAAACAATCTGTATTTTATTTGCTTTTTTATAAAAATACTGTACTTTAGATGAAAAATACCTTAGTGAAAAATTGAAATTGCTCTAAAACAGACATTTAGATACAAACAATGGTAATAATAACTACTAATTTGATTCATTTTATGTATTAAAAAAAATACAAAGACAAAATATAACTTAAGTTCATTTTTGAGCTCTAAGAATTGAAAAACTCAACACTCATTACACTATAATACACACAACATGAAATCTGAAAATACGCATTCTTTTAGTGACGTTTTAAAGTCGATTACACAAGATAGAGCGCGCACAAACATCCTAAGAAAATACGAACAAAATGCTCTTGCTTATCTAGTTCAACGGGTTCCATCTTTCATTAGTTCAGATATGCTTACCGCAATTGGATTTTGTGGAAGTATAATTATCTTTTTAAGTTTTGTATTAGCATCATTCTTTGGACAAATATACCTTTTGTTGGGTGTGGTTGGCTACTTTGTAAGTTGGTTTGGCGATTCGCTCGATGGGCGCTTGGCCTACTACAGAAAAAAACAACGTAAGTGGTACGGATTCTCTCTTGACCTGGCCGCCGACTGGATTGGAGTAGCTTTAATGGGCTTTGGATTTGTGATTTATATCGAGAACTCATGGGAGATTCTCGGATTTACTTTTGTAGTTTTATACGGTTGGGAAATACTTACAACCTTGGTGAGATATAAAGTCACAAACAAGTACTCTATCGATTCAGGTTTATTAGGCCCAACAGAAGTGCGCATATTGATATCACTGATGTTGATTCTCGAAGCATTTGTAAAAGATTCACTCATTTATACAGCGTCTTTAGCCTGTGTGATATTACTTATAAGTAACATTGTGGATTTCTACAAGTTGCTGAAAATGGGTGATGCTCAGGATAAAACAGAAAATGAACAAAAGAAAAATGAATAAACTTGTTGAAAAAGCACTTGTTTTTTCAAAAGCTCAAGTGTCAGCATTTGTAGGTGGAATATGTGATTACATGATTATGGTCTTCATCACCGAAGTCTTTCATGTACATTACATGATATCCATTGCTATTGGAGGAGTTATTGGGGCAGTCGTAAACTTCAGCTTAAATAAAGGCTGGACTTTTCGGTCGAAAGATGTGCCTTACAAAAACTCCATCTACAAACAATTGCTAAAATTTGTTCTTGTGGTGATAAACAGCATTTTGCTAAAATCGTCGGGAACCTATTTAATTACCACTTTTCTAAAACTGGATTACAAAATAAGCAGAATTTTCGTCGACTTAGTTGTCTCATTGGCATTTAATTACACGCTTCAGAAACATTGGGTTTTCAAGAAGGTAAGTAAAAGTCCTACAGCGTAACATCGCAACAATCATTTCAAAACAAACATCCTTTTAAAACTTTAGCAATATTTATTTTTCTTAGAATAGCATTCAGCCTCTGCCTAAAACTAATCGAAGCACAACTAGTTCTCCAAAAACTACAAATTGCAAGTTACTATCTCAATATTCATTGCAAATAATACAGATTCATTGTTTTAATATATGTATCTTTGTAAGTAAGAGATTAGAATTACAACAACTGATGTGTCTATCTGATATATACTATCAACATTCGTTTCGTTCCCAACCGACAGAAGTGAAAAATGAAAAAACCAAATAAGCGTAAGATAATCAACGACCCTGTATTCGGGTTTATCAGTATCCCAAATGACTTGCTGTACGACATTATTCAGCACCCCTATTTTCAACGCTTAGGTCGCATTAAACAATTAGGGCTAACATCAACGGTATATCCCGGTGCTCAGCACACCCGCTTGCAACATTCGTTGGGTGCAATGCATCTAATGGGTGAAGCCATTACACAGTTACGTCAGGAAGGTCATGAGATCACCCCTACAGAAGCCGAAGGTGCTAGAGTAGCCACCCTATTGCACGACATCGGCCATGGGCCATTTTCGCATTCACTAGAGAATAGTTTGGTGAGTGGTGTAAGTCATGAGGAGATTTCGCTGTGGATGATGGAAAAAATCAATTCGGGACTGGAAGGTAAACTAGATACGGCTTTATCTATATTCACTAATAATTATCACAAGAAATTTTTACACCAGTTAGTTTCAAGTCAATTGGACATGGACAGACTGGACTATTTAAGTCGCGACAGTTTTTTTTCAGGTGTAAGCGAGGGTATAATTGGTGCAGCACGCATCATTAAAATGTTAAATATTCATAACGACCAGCTCGTTGTAGAAGCTAAAGGAATTTACTCTATCGAAAAATTTTTAGTGGCACGCCGATTGATGTATTGGCAGGTATATTTGCACAAAACATCCGTAGCTGCAGAAAAAATGTTGTTAAACATCCTGAAAAGAGCCAAAGAGTTAGCAAACCGAAAAACAGAGCTTTTTGCATCTCCTGCACTGCACTATTTCCTTTACAATGAGGTAAATAAAAAAAACTTTATGTTTTCTGAAGTGGCGCTAGAGCATTTTGCAATGCTCGATGACGCAGATATTATATGCGCCATCAAAGTATGGTCAACCCATTCTGACGTAGTTTTATCGACATTATGCAAAGCATTTACTGACAGACGATTATTTAAAGTTGAAATCGTTCCAGAGCCCATTTCGAATGAAAAACGACATCGTCAATTGGAAAAGTACGTGGAGCACTTTGGTGTAAATATAAATGATGCAACATACTTTTTAGGCGAAGAAATAGTTAGTACAGATACATATACACCACAGGACGACAATATAAATATACTTTATAAAGACGGTTCTGTTAAGGATATTGCAGAGGCATCGGATATGTTGAACATTACCGTGCTAACAAAGAAAGTGGAGAAACACTATTTTTGTTATTTCAAAATTTAAGGACATAAAAATATTTTTATATAAAAATAATCGTATTTTTTGTTTTTAAAGAGCTGATTTATGATAATACGCCTTAGGCTTTTAAGGTTTATAGAAAAAAGTTTATTACTTTTGCAACCAAATTTTTTAATATGGAGTTTACGGCTCAGCAAATTGCTGATTTTTTAGGTGGAGAGGTTCAAGGCAATCCACAGATAAAGGTGCACACCTTTTCGAAAATAGAAGAAGGGAAAACTGGAACTTTGAGTTTTTTATCGAACCCAAAATACAGTCATTTCATATACAACACACAAGCAAGTATTGTGCTGGTAAATAGAGATTTTCTGCCTGAAAAGGAGGTAGATGCAACGCTTATACTTGTTGAGGATGCCTATAAATCTTTAGCTTTACTGCTGTCGCTTGTTGAACAAAGCAAGCCAAAGAAAGTCGGCATTTCGCCTTTAGCCTATGTGTCGCCTTCGGCTACAATTGGCGAAAATGCGTATATTGCTCCTTTTGTTTATATAGGCCAAGGAGTAACTATTGGCAACTTCGTTATGCTTCATGCTCACTGTAGCATAGAGGACGGCGTAAAAATAGCCGATAATGTTACCTTATTTGCAGGTGTAAAGATTTACAATGAATGTATCATTGGTGAAAACTGTATTTTGCATTCGGGAGTGGTAATAGGATCGGATGGATTTGGATTTGCTCCGACCGAAGACGGCTCCTACAAAAAGATTCCTCAAATGGGGAATGTGATATTGGAGGACGATGTAGAAATTGGTGCAAATACAGTGGTAGACAGAGCAACGCTTGGTAGTACCGTTATCCGTAAGGGTGTGAAACTGGATAATTTAGTACAGATTGCTCACAATGTGGAAGTAGGAGTCAACACAGTGGTAGCATCGCAAACAGGTGTATCTGGTTCGACTAAGATTGGTAAACAATGTATTTTAGCCGGTCAGGTTGGGATAGCAGGGCATTTAACGATAGCTGACAATACCACATTTGGGGCAAAGACAGGTGTTCCCGGATCGATAAAAAAACCGAATCAGGTTTTACAAGGTTATCCGGCAATACCCGTGATGACATTTCAACGGGCATCTGTAGTTTTCAAAAATCTACCTGATTTACAAAAAACAATTTCAGAATTGCAAAAACAAATAAAAGACTTAGAAAATAAGATAAATAGTATCTCTTTATAACATATGTCAAAACAGAACACTATCAAGCAAGCCTTTACGGTTTCAAGCAAAGGTTTACATTCCGGTTTGGAAATTACGCTAACATTCGTACCGGCTCCCGAAAACCATGGAATAAAAATTAAACGTGTAGATTTAGCCGATCAACCGGTAATGGATGCAGTGGCTGAATATGTTACTGAAACCACTAGAGGTACGGTTTTGAAAAAGGGTGAAATGCAGGTTAGCACTATCGAACATGCAATGTCGGCTTTGTACGCTTTTGGGATTGACAACTGTTTATTAGAAGTAGATGCTCCGGAATTCCCTATTTTAGACGGCAGCGCAAAGTTATTTGTCGAAAACATTTTACGCATTGGCATTGAAGAACAAAAAGCAGAAAAAGATTACTACATTGTTCGTAAAAAAATAGAATACAGCATCCCTGAGACGGGGGCAAAAATTACCATCTTACCGGATGATACCTTCAGTTTAGACGTACACATCGGTTTTAAATCTTCTGTTTTAAGCAATCAGTTTGCAAGCCTGTCATCACTCGATAATTATGCAACTGAGATTTCGAATGCCCGCACATTTGTATTTGTACGCGAAATTGAGCCTTTACTTCAAATGAATTTGATTAAAGGTGGTGATTTGAAAAATGCCATTGTTATCTACGACGTATTAAAATCGCAAGACGATTTGGATAAATTGGCCGATTTAATGGAGCAACCTCATCACGATGCAAGTCAACTTGGCTACTTAAGTGGTGAGTTGAATTTTGATAATGAACCTGCCCGCCATAAACTGATGGATGTGATTGGCGATTTGGCATTGATAGGCAAACCCATACGTGGAAAAGTAATAGCCACGTACCCGGGACATAAAATAAATACCGACATTGCGAAGATAATCCGCAAGGAACTTAAGAAACAAGAGATACAAGCTCCGGTATATGATGACACTGTGGCTCCATTGATGGATGTGAATGCCATCAAAAAATTATTGCCCCACCGTTGGCCATTTTTAATGGTGGATAAAATCATTAATATTCGCGAAAAAGTAATTGTAGGGGTGAAAAATGTTACTGCAAACGAGACATTTTTTATGGGACACTTCCCCGACGAGCCTGTAATGCCAGGCGTACTAATTGTTGAAGCCATGGCACAAACTGGTGGACTATTGGTATTAAACTCGGTGGAAAATCCAGAAACATACTCTACTTATTTTTTAAAAATAGACAGTGTAAAGTTCCGCCAAAAGGTAGTGCCGGGTGACACATTGATTTTTCATTTAGAAATGCCCGACGAGATGCGCCGTGGTTGTGCACTGATGAAAGGTCATGCATTTGTTGGTGGCAAAATTGTTTGCGAGGCTGAGTTTATGGCTCAAATTGTGAAAAATAAATAAGTACCTCTTATTAACCGTGGACACTTTCAGGCAAAAAAGTTCACCAAGTATTTAAAGTAATAAAACTGAAAAAGCAATATAATGAAACAACCTTTAGCTTACGTTCATCCCGATGCAAAAATTTCGCCTACAGTGGTGATAGAACCATTTGTAACTATTGATAAGAATGTTGTAATTGGCGACGGTACTCGTATTGGTTCAAATGTAACCATTTTAGAAGGAGTACGTATTGGGAAAAATTGTACAATTTTTCCCGGTGCAGTAATTGGAGCCGTTCCGCAAGACTTGAAATTTAACGGTGAGGATACGCTGGTAGTAATTGGCGACAATACTACTATACGTGAGTATGTTACCATTAACCGTGGAACCGCAGCTAAGGGTAAAACTGTAGTTGGAGATAATTGTCTGATTATGGCCTATTGCCACATTGCACACGACTGTGTAGTGGGAAACAATATCATAATGGGAAATGCGACTCAGTTAGCCGGTGAAGTGGTAATTGCAGATTATGCTATATTAAGTGCTGCCATTCTCGTTCATCAGTTTTCACACATTGGATCGCACGTAATGATTCAGGGTGGTTCAAAAATCAACAAAGACGTGCCCCCATTTGTAACTGCCGGTCGTGACCCTATCTCTTATGCTGGGATTAATTCGATAGGGTTACGTCGCCGAGGGTTTACCAACGAGCAAATACGTGATATACAAGATGTATACCGATATTTATACCAGTCTGGAATGAATACTTCTCACGCAGTAGAGCGTATTCAGGCAGAATTGCCCGCAACCAAAGAACGTGACGAAATCTTATTATTCGTAAAAAATTCCCCTAGAGGAATTATTAAAGGATACTTTGATTAATTAAAAAGCAAGGGATAAGAAGTAAGAGGCAAATACGTTCCGATTACGTACTTGGCTCTTGGCTCTTCACCTTGTCTCTTTTCATACCTCTTTACTCTTTACTCTTTATAAAAATGAACGCAGAAAATATTGACGAAGCAGCTCCAAAGAAAAGTCTTAATTTTATCGAAGCTTTTGTGGAACAGGACTTGAAAGATGGTAAAAATGGCGGTCGCATTCAAACACGCTTCCCGCCAGAGCCAAATGGCTATTTACACATCGGACATGCCAAAGCTATTTGTTTAGACTTTGGCATTGCCGACAATTATGGTGGTATCTGTAACCTTCGTTTTGATGACACAAATCCAGTGAAAGAAGATGTTGAATATGTTGATTCAATTCAAGAAGATATTCAATGGCTTGGCTATAAATGGAAAAACATCTACTATGCTTCTGACTATTTTCAACAACTATGGGATTTGACTATTGAATTCATCAAACAAGGCAAAGCCTATGTTGATGAGCAATCTGCCGAAACCATTGCCAAACAAAAAGGAACACCCACAGTTCCTGGAACCGAAAGTCCGTACCGCAACCGACCAGTTGAGGAGAGCTTGGCTTTATTTCAAAAAATGAACACCGGCGAAGTACCCGAAGGTGCAATGATTCTGCGTGCCAAAATAGATATGGCTTCGTCTAATATGCATTTCCGCGATCCGATTATGTATCGCGTTATTAACTCGCATCCACACCATCGCACAGGCACAAACTGGAAAGCTTATCCGATGTACGACTACGCACATGGTCAATCGGATTATTTTGAAGGAGTGACGCACTCGCTTTGTACGCTCGAATTTGAAGTTCACCGCCCATTATACGATTGGTTTATCGATCAGTTTAAAGATTCTGATTACCGTCCGCGTCAAATTGAATTCAACCGTTTGAACCTGACGTACACTGTTATGAGCAAACGCAAGATGCTTCAATTAGTGCAAGAAGGTTTGGTGAGCGGTTGGGATGATCCACGTATGCCTACTATTTGCGGTTTGCGTCGCCGTGGCTATTCTCCTGAAGCTATTCATAACTTTATCGACAAAATTGGCTACACCAAGTTCGAAGCTCAGAATGATATCGGCTTGATGGAACATGCTGTCCGCGAAAACTTAAACAAAACAGCTGCACGTGTAAACGCTGTAATTGACCCGGTAAAACTTATCATTACCAACTACCCCGAAGGGCTGGTGGAAATGATGGAAACAGTGAACAATCCAGAAGATGAAGCTGCAGGCACTCGAGAAATTGCATTTTCTAGAGAATTGTATATTGAACGAGATGACTTTATGGAAGAAGCTCCAAAAAAATACTTCCGCTTAACTCCGGGACAAGAAGTACGATTGAAAAGTGCATACTTTGTAAAATGTACAAGTTGCAAAAGAGATGCCGATGGCCGTCTGGAAGAAATTTATTGTGAATACGATCCTATGACAAAAAGTGGTATGCCTGATGCAAACCGCAAAGTAAAAGGAACGCTTCACTGGGTATCGGCGGCACATAGTTTAACCGCTGAAGTACGATTGTACGACCGCTTGTTCAGTGTAGAAAACCCATCGGCTGATGAGCGTGACTTCCGTGATTTATTGAATCCAAATTCGCTGAGAGTGCTTACTAACTGTCAGGTTGAAGCATCGCTTAAAAATGGCAAACCATTGGATCAATTTCAATTTCAACGTATCGGTTACTTTAATGTAGATCCGGATTCAACTCCTGACAAACTGGTATTCAACCGCACAGCTTCGCTGAAAGACAGTTGGGCGAAAGAACAAGGAAAATAATTAACATCTATACGCCTCTCTGGAGAATATCTGAAAACCGTTACAATAAAATGCAGCGGGTTTTTTATTGTCACCACTTTGTCACTGAAACTAAACAAAAGCATAACGATTTCGGAACTCATTTGTAACAACCTCCCTCTACTTTTGCATTATAATTTTTGAAAAAAGAAAAAACAATTATAAACAAAAGAAAAAAAACAATGAAAAAGATTTTTTTGAATTATGCAGTTGCTTTAGTTAGCACAATAACTGTACTTAGCTCTTGTAGTAAAGCAGACTCAACAGTAGACGTGGTAGCAGGTAGCAAAGAGGTAATTATCAAAGCAGATATTACCGGTACTCGCAGTCTGGTTAAAGACTCTACTTATGTGCTTCAGGGACAAATCAATGTTTCGGGCGTTATAAACATTGCTGCCGGAACACTTATTAAAGGCGATAAAGTAACCAAAGGTAGTTTAATTATTTTACCAGGAGGTAAAATCAATGCTGTAGGTACAGTTAGTAGCCCTATCGTATTTACTTCGGCTTTAGCTCCTGGATTACGTTCAGCCGGCGACTGGGGTGGTTTAGTAATTGTTGGAAAAGCTCCCGTAAATCAAACAACAGCAGTTGTTGAAGGGCTAAGCCGTGAAGTAGCTTACGGAACTTCTGCATTTGCAACCCGCGATGCTGCTGATAATTCAGGAACTCTTAAATATGTGCGTATTGAATTTGCTGGTGTATCATTGCAACCCGACAAAGAAATCAACGGCTTAACAATGTGTGCTGTAGGTTCAGGTACCACTATTGATCACATTCAGGTGTCTTATTGTGGAGATGACTCATTCGAATGGTTTGGAGGAAATGTAAATGCTAAATATTTGATTGCTTACTTAGGATTGGATGATGAATTTGACACAGACTTTGGCTACCAAGGTAAAGTTCAATTCGCTTTAGGAGTACGCAACCCACGTGTTGGTGACGTTTCAACTTCAAATGGTTTTGAATCGGACAACGATGCAGCAGGTACTGACATCATTCCTCAAACTGCACCAGTGTTCTCTAACGTAACATTGATTGGCCCTTGGAAAACTGCTACTGACAAAAACGTAAGTGCATTGTTTGGAGCAGGAATGCATATCCGTCGTAACAGTTCGCTATCTGCTTTCAACTCTGTATTTGCAGGTTGGAACACTGGATTACTTTTAGATGCAACCACTACATTTGCTAATGCAACTTCAGGTAACCTAGCGATTCAGAATTGCGCTTTAGTATCTTCGAAAGTAGCCGCAGTGAATGGTGCAGGAATTACACCACAACAAGCTTTAGATTTCTTCAATACTACTGCATTTAAGAATCAAATTATTGCTGACAATGCAACTGCTAAAATTTTAAACTCATTCTACGATGCAACCAAGACGGGAGCAGCTGCTATCCCAACTTCATTCTTGCCGGAAACAGGTTCTCCACTTATTGCCACAGGAGCAGGTGCATTTACACATGCAAAATTGGCTGATGCATTTTTCGACAAAACAGCTACTTACATGGGAGCTTTCGGAACAACCGACTGGACAAAAGAAGCTTGGGTGAATTTTGACCCACAAAACACAGTTTATTAATTTCTTTCAACAATTTGGATTTAGTCAGGATAGAGAGAAGTTGCGGTGACGTAACTTCTCTCTTTTTATCAATAAGTTGTAACACATATTAAATTTTAGATGAATTAGGAATGAAGGCTTTGTATTATTCTATTGATTTGATGCCACTTAAATCAAAATTTAATACATACATTGTAGATTTATTGTCCTACTTCTACTTTCAATCATATCAAGTTTATTGATATGCACTATTTTTGTAATTAGAAAGAAATATATCTGAGAAACTAGAGAATGAGCTTTTTAGGGCACAAATCGACGAGAACACTTAAAATATAAATATTATGCGAAAAATTATTCTACCCTTGCTCATTCTTATGAGCGTCCATTTTTCATTATCAGCCCAAAATGAAAAAATAATTCAAAGTGATGGACTGTTTTTTACGGATAAAACTCAAACAAAATTATATTCTGGTGAATATAAAGAGTTCTTTGACAATGGGTCAATTAAATCGGAGATAAACATCAAAAACGGTAAACCCGAGGGTGCTTACATTGTTTATTATTCCAATGGTAAACCAAATGAAGTACGAGCCTACCTCAATGGGGAGTTTCATGGTGTTTGGCGAACGTATAACGAAGCCGGGATGCTAATTGCACAAGCTGAATACCGCAACAATAAAAAACATGGCATATGGCATGTATGGGACGATTCGGGCATAATGCGATATGAAATGGTTTATAATAATGGAAAGAAATCGGGCACATGGTATATGTGGGATGAAAAAGGGAAGTTGATTTCAGAGAAACGATATTAGCCTTCGGCGATATTACCTTCACGATATTTTGCTAGGAAATTGTAATAGAAGCTTCATTGTTTTGTATAATGTTTGTAATTACTATGTAATAGTTTTAGTATTACTTTGCACTGTAATAAGAAAACAAAAGAAAGCGATTATAATTTAACAAAACATACAGTCATGAAAAAAGTATTGTTTCTATCCATTCTTGCATTATTGTTCATTTCAATAAATGTATCAGCATCTAAAAATCCAATTCCAGAAGCAAAAGTAGAAGTCTCTGTACAAACACCGAGCTTGAAAGGAATGATTTTAGATAACCAAACCAAAGAAACTCTTGCCGGCGCAGTGGTTACCGCTAATGGTCAAAAAGTATATAGCGACCTTGATGGTAATTTTAGTATCAACAACCTGTGCAATGGTAAATGTCAGTTAAAAATAAGTCTGATTTCTTACGAAGATCAAACAGTAGAAGTTGATTTACAAAAAGCATCTAACGTTCAGATTAAGCTGCAACAAAGATAATTAACAAGTTAATAATCAATATAATACAAGAGGCAAGTCCATATGGATTTGCCTCTTGTGCTATGAAATAATTAGGCTCATTCAATTTAATCATAATCATTTTGTAATACACATCACATAACTATGTAATACAAATGTTGTTCCTTTGATGAATAATAAACATTTATCAAATAATCTACTGTTTGTGAATCCAATATCCCTAAAACAGACAAGTTACGAACTATTAATTTCTAACAGTCAACTAGTTATGAGTCCCTATCGAATTTTAGTAGTAGACGATGAAGAAGATCTGTGCGAGATTCTTCAATTTAATTTAGAAACTGAGGGCTATGTCGTAGATGTAGCTTACTCGGCCGAAGAAGCATTAAAGAAAGATCTCTCCGTATATAATCTCTTGCTGCTAGACGTAATGATGGGTGAAATATCGGGCTTCAGAATGGCGCGCACTGTGCGTGAGAACCCAAGAACAGAACATACTCCTATTGTATTTCTGACAGCGAAAGACAGCGAAAACGACCGATTGACAGGTTTTAGTTTGGGAGCAGATGATTATATCAATAAGCCCTTCTCTATCCGCGAAGTACTAGCAAGAATTAAAGCAGTGATTCGCAGAGTAGAATCCAAAAGAGAAAAAGAAGTGGAGAGTCTGAGTTACGAAACGCTAGAAATGCAACTCCGCAATAAAAAAGTATTAGTTGATAATAACGAAGTAGCTTTTACTAAAAAAGAATACGAGATACTAAGACTATTTTTAGAAAATAAAAATCGACTGTTTACCCGTGATGAAATTCTGTTACGCATTTGGTCCAATGAAGTGATAGTGCTGGATAGAACAATAGATGTAAACATAACGCGCCTCAGAAAAAAGATTGGACGATATGAAAAGAACATCGTAACAAGGCTTGGATACGGTTATTGCTTTGAAGGATAAGACCACAATAGCTTCAAATAAAGCCTTTTTACTTATCTGAATAATGTTGTGGATGAACAAGTCTGTTCTGATTTTCGGCTTCTGCTTTTTTGCATTCATTAGCGGGTATGCACAAAAAGTGGGACTTGTACTGAGTGGTGGAGGTGCACCGGGGATAGCGCATATTGGCATTATAAAGGCATTGGAAGAAAACAACATTCCCATCGATTATATCACCGGAACTTCCATGGGTGCTATTGTTGGTGGAATGTATGCCATGGGCATGTCAGCATCAGAAATGGTGACAGTCATCAAATCGGACGACTTTAAGCGGTGGACAAGTGGTGAATCGGAGCAAAATAACAGCTATTTCTATTACACCTCCTCTCCAACATCTGGTATCATTAGTCTTCGGTTTGCCAATGACAAAAAATCCGGAATTGATTTCAAAAATATCGCACTTCCTACCAATTTAGTACCACCACACGAAGCAAATTTGGCTTTTGTTCCCCTTTTTGCTCAGGCAAATGCACTCTGTAAAAGTAATTTTGATAGTCTTTTTGTACCCTTCAGATGTGTAGCATCAGACATTTATAAAAAAGAAGCCGTTGTTTTTCGTCAAGGCGATTTAGGTGATGCCATTCGCGCTTCAGCTACTTTTCCATTTTTGTACAAACCAATAGAAATTGAAGGACGCTTGCTCTTTGATGGAGGTATCTACAACAACTTTCCTGCGGATATAATGCTCTCCGATTTTCATCCCGATTATATTATTGGCAGCGTGGTGGCCTATAATCCGCCGAAACCCGATAGAAAAGATGTGATGATGCAACTTCAGAACATGATTATTCGACCCACAGATTATTCACTGCCTCCATCTGCCGGATTATTGCTAAACTTCGATTTAAAAACGGTCACTACCTTTGATTTCTCGAAAGTAGACGAGTTAGTGAAAATTGGTTACGACTCGACCATTGTGCATTTGGACGAAATAAAACAACGAGTTGTAAGGACAGTGCCAAAAAATAAAATTATCCGGAAAAGAGAAATGTATAAAAGTAGTTTCGCTCCCCTACTATTTCAGAAGGTAAACATCGAAGGGATAGACAGCATTCTCCGACAAAATGTGACACAACTCTTTGACAGTAAAAGTGAGACTTTCGACATAAATAAATGTAGGCAGAATTATTTCAAAATTATATCGAATGACAATATTGCAGAAGTAATTCCTCATGCAACCTTCAATGCAATCACCGGAAAATTTGATTTAAATCTTAAAGTAGAAACAAAAAATGTAAATAAAATTTCGGTAGGTGGCAATTTATCGTCAACCTCAGCCAATGAAGGATACATTGGCATCAGCTCTACGACAAATGCACAAACAAGCTTTTTGGATGGACAATTTGGCAAGATTTACAATGGGCTGAGACTAGGAATACAAGTAGAATTACCCACAAAAAAGAACTGTAATTTAAAGCTTGCATTTGTAGCACACCAGTTTGACTATCAAAATGGTTCGTGCAACCCATTGAATAATTACACTCAACATGAGCTTTACAGCAAGTTATCAATCGGTTTTCCACTGTCGATGAGTGGAATAATGGAATGTGGAGTTGGGTATGGTGTATTATCGGATTATATTGCTTCTGACAGAAGCAGGTATTCGCTCGGAGCAGCTTTTGCGCGGTTGGAGAACAACACACTCAACAATTTTATGTATCCAACCAAAGGGCATAGCTATTCTGCAACTTTGCAATTATTGGGTGGTTCGGAAAGCTACCATCCGGCAGATAATACCGCCACTGACTTTACAGGAAAAAAAGTAGTGTGGGTTCAGTGTAAAGCAAAATCAGATCAATACTTTCCACTATCACCAAACTTTAGTTTGGGCACCTATTTCGAATTTATTTATTCAAGCAAACCATCATCCATCTACTATTCGGGTGCAGTTTCGCAAGCACAAGCATTTGCCCCTACGCCCTACCTGCGAGCTGTACACAACGATGCCTTTCGTGCCAATCGATTTGGAGCCATCGGATTAAAGCCCATTTATAATGTGAGTAAACAGGTACACTTGCGCAACGAAAGCTATTGGTTTGTTCCCTATCAAAGCGTACAACGGGGAGCCGACCATTTGGCACTTTATACTGCTCCATTCTCCACTTCCCAATTTACAACAGAGACTGCAATTGTCTTCGCCCACAAAGCATTTTCTGCCAGCTTATTTCTAAATTACTGTAGTTTGGGCAACAGTAAATGGAATCTTGGGTTTAACGTTGGAGTATTGCTGTTTACCCCAAAATTCAAAGATTGATTTATTGCTTGGTTTGTAACATAAATCAAATAGGCTCTTCAATTTTCACAAATCTATAACATTTAAAAAAAATTGAAGAATCAACTTATATTTCAAATCTCTAGTTTTTAAAAAAACTGTCGTGGCAAAATGTGTCAAAAAACTTTTCCTTGCTTTCTTTTTCTAAAAATATCAGCATGACAGACGGAATTATAAAAAATGATAAGGCCTGAAAATTCATTGTTTTCAGGCCTTATCTTTTTCTTTTTTGTTTTAGAACTTCCAGCTAGCGCCTACTGTCCATGTTCGTCCTAGATTGTACGTTTTGTTATTGAGTGTTACTGATTTTGAGACTCCGTCCTTTACATATTCGTAGGTTTGCTGGGTAACAAAGTTATGCGCCAGCAAGTCTTTAATACCTAGTTTTAATTCCAAGTGTTTTCCCATTTTTTTATTGAGCGAGAAATCGAGCACCTGACGTGGCATTTCGTATATGTCGGGCACTACCACTTCGCCTTGATTGAGTTCGGCAGCTACTATGATACGTTTGCCCATCACGTTGTACATGAGCGACGAAGACAGCCCCATCTTATCGTTTTGATAGAACAATGAGGTATTTACCACAAAAGGCGACTGTCCTTGTAGTGGTCGACTGCGCTCTGAAAGTGAATTGTCAAATTGCACCTCGCTGAAAATATACGACGCATTCATGCTTAAACTAAAATTAGGTAAGCCAATCAATGTTTCCAACGACTTTTTTACTTCAACTTCCAGTCCGTAATTGGTAGCTCCTACAGCGTTTTTGAACGAGAAATCAGAACCCGTGCCTATGCTCACCATTTCTATCGGATTAGCAAAGTGTTTGTAGAAAGCAGCCAACGAGAAGGTTTCGTTTGGAGTTGGGTAATGCTCAAAACGCAAGTCGAGATTTTGAATCATCGCATCTTCTAATGCCGGATTTCCCTTCACCGAGTTTTTCTCTGTAAAATCGTAGTAGCTTAGGGGCGACACTTCTCTGAATTCTGGACGATTGATAGTACTGGCATACGCAAAGCGTAGCAAGCTTTTTTTAGTAAGGTTATAAGATATATTTACCGAAGGGAACAAATTAAAAGTAGGTGCATCCACATTTACTGGCGAAACGGCATTGTAGTAGCCGTTCAGCATTAAGTGATTGTATTCTGCCCGCACGCCACCATAGATATTTAATGCTCCAAGAGGAAAGTTAAGTGACACATAAGCTGCCGACAAGAAATTAGTTGCATCATATTGGTTGGCCAAGTTGGTTTGCTCATCAATAGCAAATACTTTGTTTTGACCCAGGTATTGTTCACTAAAGAGGGATTCGAAAGGCAATGCATTAATCTCATTGTCTCCCAGATAACCATTATCCTGTTTGCGGTAACAAAGACTTCGCTCGGAGAAATTGCGCGTTTTGTATTCGGCATATCCCCCAGCTTTTAAGGTCGACAAAACAGTGGCTATAGTCAGCTTTTGTTCATAATTGAGTGCTGCCGTGCTTACATACTCATTGTTGGTGAGATAAAGCCGCCCTAACTCATTGATACTTGGAACCGTTGGCAACATGTATTCGTAGTTTCCCTGCGCGTTTTGCTTCATACTCCAGTTTTGTCTGTCGGGTTCTATGCGGTTGGCATAAGCAAAACCCATATTCCAATCCAGTTTGCCTTCTGTTTTTTGGGTCAGTATATGCTTTCCACTCAGTTGTCCGGAGTAGGTGGCACGACTGGAATATTGATTGCTGAAATACTTGAAATTGCCCTGACGGTAATTATTCCAACCTTCGGTATTGGCGGTTTTATCGCCTCCTATCTGGTTGAAAATATTTTTAAATTCATACAATGTACCATTCTTAGTTTGATAAGCCCAGTTGTGCATCAACCCCACTTTAAAATCGTTGCTGTACACATTCGCCTTGTATGTATAAAGAGGTGTGGCAGTTTCGGCAATTGCATCGTAACGTTCGTAAGCATTATTGTCCATATTTGAACGAGTGCTGTAGTTGTTGCTGTAATTCAACGAAGTAATGGTACCCAGCTTTGCTCCGTTTGGCAATGCCCATTTCTTGCCAAAGGCAATAGCCAGTTTCTGATTGGGAAGAGCCGTAGACGGTTTAGCCACCCAGTTGGATTTCAGTTGCAATGCTGCTGCATCGCGTTGAGCAATATTTAATTCATTTAAATTAGCAGGGAAATTCTCCGGAACAGAACGAGCTCCACTTCCTAGACCGAGAAAGTCGAGCGTTGTGGACGGTAAATGATAAGTGTCTTTGAAAGTGGTTTGATCGTTGTAACCAATACTATATTCCACATTCAAAAAATTTTCGTCAGGGATGTTTTTCGTCGATATTTTTACAAAACCACCAGTTGCCTCAGCAGGTAGTTCGGGTGAACCACTCTTATATATCAGCAGATTATCAATCATACTGCTTGGAATAGCATCGAATGAAAAGGCTTTTACATCCGTTTCGCTACTTGGAGTAGCTGCATTGTTTAACCATACGTTATTGTAGCGTTGGTTTAGTCCGCGTACCACTATAAAGCGATTGTCCTGAATAGTTACACCCGGCACACGCTTTACCACTTCCGAAGCATCCCTATCCAGCGTTTTGCCAATCTGTTGTGACGAAATACCATTTACCACTTGCAGCGATGATCGTACACTCTTGAGTATCGATAACTCGGTGTCAGTTCGGCGTTGCGCCACCACTTGTACGGTGTTGAGAGCCAATCCAGCCTCCTCCATTGCAATATCCAGTATGGTGGTTGCAGTACCAGCAACACTTACGTTGGCAATGCGCTGTTTATTGTACGATACATAACTTACTACCAAATTATACTTCCCCGGTACCAATCCTGAAATTTTATAATTCCCGTCGATATCGGCGGTAGTTCCTTTACTGGTGCCTTCTACTAAAATAGCTGCTCCAGTCAATGCTTCATTCGACCGTTTATCGGTAACATGTCCTTGAATTGAAACCTGAGCGTGCAACGAAAATGACAGAAAGAGCGTGCAGGTTATAGTAATAGTGCGAAATAATTGTCGATTTTTCATTTATCTTCTTACCTTTTTTATACGCCGCAAAAGTAAGGTATGCCTATTTCAAAGAAGAGAAAAGCATGTGACATTTAGATTACAGAACAAGATGGATAGTGAAAATAACCACGAGTACAGCAATTTTTTTATATGCTTGGGGCAAAAGCAGCACTTTCTTCCGTTTCAAACCTTGTCAGTTCGTACATGAACAATGACTCAGCAGTGTGCGTCCAGTGTTTGAAGTCATTCGTTCTTTTGTAGTCTGGAATATAATCGAGCAAAATATCCAAATCAAATTCCTCGTCGGTAACGCCTGCTCCCGAACATAATGCATCCATTACATTGCATTCTTGCTCAATGTGCGTAGGCACCATTAACACTGGTTTTTGCATATACATAGCTTCGCACACCGACTCGAAACCACCGGTAGTAGCGTATGCTTTACAGCCAGCCATATAATCCAAAAATAAAGTGTCACTCAAGGTGTGCATCGTTAGGTTAGCTGTAAGATTAACCGTTTCAGCTACTTTTTTCTTATCCCAAAAAAAGTGCATCTGTTCCTTTGTATTGATACTACTCCATTCGGCCAACTCTTTGGCATATCCACTATTGAGCATATAACCATGAATATACTCGCCAACCGAAGTTTCTTTCATAAGTACTTCTCTGCGCAAAAGTGGCGGCACAATAACAATATTCCCAAATGAAGAATACTTGTCGGTGCGAAAAGAGAGTGCCAACATCTTATACGCATTCATGGCAGTAAGACGAGAGTAAAAATTAAGAAGTTTGAATTGTTTTATATTTTCGCCCGTATAATTGAAATCGGGAGTAAGAAAATAATACTGGTGCGCCACATTGATCATTGGTGATTTAGGTTTAAAAACACCATATATTACGCCGCACAATAGCTCGTAAAAATTAATTACTACATCGGGTTTTGTTTCTCTGATGGTTTTATAAATAGTGTATAAACTTTGCAGATATACAGGCACTAACAGAACGTTATACAAAATGCTAATCAGCAGCGAAGATTGCTTTCCTTTGGGTGATGGAAGGAAATTTGGACTTTGAAATTGGACAAGTCCTGTATTTATTTTTTTTGTAAAAAAGTCGGGTAAAGTGCGCTTGGCACTACAACCAACCATTACCGCCACAACTTCATGTCCGTTACGTTCGAGCATGCTCTTCAAACTCAAAGCTTGCGTAAAATGCCCCCTGCCCTCGCCTTGTACTACGAATAGATATTTCATCTTATTAATGATTATTATGCCTTCGGCGATATTTACTTCGTGTTATTTGCCTAAGACGTTATTAGCTGCGTGATATTTGCTTTGCGTTCTTTTTATGTTTGGATAGTTTTATGTGTACTCGCTCAGTAGTTAACTTGTTTCCACAACTTACTATTTACCCATAACTGCTCACTGACTAAAAGTAATGCGCAAAAGCCACTTTCATTCCTTCGTGCGAAGGCTGCTGTATGTTAAATGATGATTGTATTTCTCTTGCATCGGGTTTAATAGCCAAATCGCGGTGCATATACACTTCCCATGTGCCGTCTTCATGTTCTAGTAGCGCCGACATGGTTTCTACCCAATCGCCCGAGTTAAGATAATGAATACCATCAATGTGCGTATTGGCGGGTTGATGAATGTGTCCACAGATAATTCCGTCGGCATGGCGAGCACGAGCTAAAGTCACAAGTTCTTTTTCGTAATCGGAGATATACGAAACGGCAGATTTAACTTTCTGCTTAATGCTTTGAGAAAGGGAAAAATACTCCAGTCCTTTTTTGGCTCTGTAGATATTGTAGATACGGTTTACCCATAACAAAAAGGTGTACCCAATATCGCCCAACTTAGCCAACCAAACCATTTTGGAAGTAATGCTGTCGAACACATCGCCATGTACTACATAATAGCTTTTACCGTTTTTCTCGTGCACATATTCATTTACAATCGAAAGATTGCCGAAAGAAAGTGGCGCCAGATGGTCTATAAAATCGTCGTGATTACCACGAACATAAATAATGTGTGTATTGTGATTCTCCATCATTTTCATAATGACTTTGAAAAAATCGGTATGTTCCTTTTTCCATTTCGCTTTACCACCTTTTTGCAGCTGCCAGCCGTCAATAATATCGCCGTTCATTATAAGAGTATTACAATTCACAGTGCGCAGAAAATCTGTAAGTTCATTAGTTTTGGAATGCTCTGTGCCCAAATGAACATCAGAGATAACAATGGTCGGATAAAATTTTTGAGTATACATATGCTACTAATTTTTGATACAAAGTAACTGCGATAATATTGCATGAATAGAACAAGAGAATGAAAATGATATGACAAAAATAAAAAAATACGATTCTTGACATTAATTCTCAATAAATTAGACTTTATTAGTATCATATTCTTTAATTAGAAAAATATTCACTAAATTACACCGTTATTCAATTCACCCGATAACATTCCTATTAATTTTAATGTAATTGTAACTGTTTTGTAATGCAAGAAGAGTAATTTTGTAATAAATTAGGTAGAACTGTATATTTAACCAAAATAAACAAATTGATTATTAAATAAAATGGTGCAAAAGAAAGTAATCATCAAGACTATAAAAAAGTCTGTCAATAGAGATATTAGTTGGATGTATTTCAACAGGAGAATTTTAGATGAAGCTGCAAATGAATCCATCCCATTACTGGAAAGGTTAACTTTTTTGGCTATCTACTCAAGCAATCTGGATGAATTTTTTCAGGTGCGCATAGCCACATTGCGTAGAATGGTTGAAATAGAAGAAAAGGTTAAAACCGTGCATTCTGATTCGAAAATAACCCTCAAGGTTATTCTCAAATTAAATGAAAAGTACTCCAAAGACTTTGAGACGATTTTTTATATTTTGGTCGACGAACTAAAGAAAGAGAATATCCATTTTATAAACGAGACGCAATTAAATAATGAACAGATAGAATTTGTAGACACTTTTTACAAGGATGTCCTCATGAATTCTCTTTTTCCAATATTGGTTTCGCGCATGGAGGAAAAGCCCGAACTAAATGATAAAAGCATCTATCTGGCAGTAAAAATAACCGATTCTGATGGCCAGAAAAGAAAAAAACGAAAAGAATATGCCCTTATTGAAATCCCTACCGGAGAATTCACTCGCTTTCTTATTTTACCAAAAGATGGAGACAAAACCTGTATCATGTTTCTGGATGATGCTATTCGTTTTTGCTTACCACGTATTTTTGCCTCTCTCAATTACGATAACTACGAAGCATTTAATATTAAATTTACCCGCGATGCCGAAATGGATTTCGACAAATCAGCCTATCAGGGTGTTCTCGAAAAGGTTTCCAAAGGCGTTAAAAGTAGAAAGAGCGGTGAACCCATTCGATTTGTATATGACAGGGATATTCCAAATGACTTACTAAAGTTTGTGGAAAGATTGCTTCGCATTGAAAAAAATGATGCACATATCGGTGGAGCCAGATACCACAATTTGAAAGACTTTTTATCCTTTCCAAAAATAAACCGACCTGATCTAAAGTTTCCACCTCAGCCGCCAATACCCATCAGTGCCTTCGAAGAAACCATTAGCGTTATCTCGCTTATTCGCACCAAGGATCAGTATTCACATTACCCATATCATAGTTTCGATAACTATATTCGCTTATTACGTGAAGCAGCCATCAGCCCCGAAGTAAAAGCAATCAAAATAAGCATTTACCGTTTGGCCAAGAACTCAAAAGTTATTAAAGCACTAATTTGTGCAGCCATGAATGGTAAAAAAGTAACTGCGGTGGTTGAACTCTTGGCTCGCTTTGATGAATCGTCGAATATAAATTGGGCAAAAAAAATGCAAGATGCGGGAATAAAGGTTATCTTTGGAGTGGATGGTCTGAAAGTTCATTCTAAACTGACGCTTATCCAAGCTCGCAACGGAAATGTTGCATGCATTGGCACCGGCAATTTTCACGAGGTTACAGCAACCATTTACACCGATTTTACGCTAATGACTGCAAGCAGATCAATTGTAAATGAAGTAGAAACTGTATTCGATTACATCGAACATCCCTATTTAAATCCTATATTTAACGAGCTAATCGTTTCTCCTGTCTATATGAGAAAGAAAATTATCAGTCTCATTAAAAAAGAAATAGAAAACGCAAAAAAAGGTTTACCGGCCTACATTCTATGTAAAGTGAACCATATCGTTGACGAGAAAATAATTGAAAAGCTATATGAAGCCTCTAATGCAGGCGTAATTATTAAACTTTTGGTACGTGGCAACTGTTCTTTGGTTACTGGGGTTAAAAAGTTAAGCGAGAACATTCAGGCATTTGGCATTATCGACCGCTACCTCGAGCATTCGCGTATTATGATATTTGCAAATGGAGGTGATGAAAAATACTATATCGGATCGGCAGATTGGATGGGACGTAATCTGGACAACAGAATAGAAGTCTATGCCCCAATTTACGATGAGGACTTAAAACATCAACTCAAGAAAGTAATCGAATTTGGACTCAAAGACAATTTAAAGGCCAGAATAGTAGATGGTTCTGGCAAAAACGAATTGCAAAAAATAACGAATGAACAACCGTTTATATCTCAGCTAGAGTTATACAAATCGTACAAAGAGAATTTTGAAAACTCTAAACGTGAAATAAGCAAAAACAATTAATTGAATTAACTAACAAATATAACTATGAATAGTCTCCGATTTGCAGCAATAGACATTGGCTCCAATGCCGTTCGCCTTTTAATAATGAGTGTGTTGCCGGACGATCCCACAGAAGCCTACAGCAAATTGCTGATGATTAGATTTCCGTTGCGCCTTGGTCAAGATTCGTTTGTGTTAGGTAAAATTCCTGAGGAGAAAGCTAAGCAGTTGATTCGATTAATGAAGGCGTTTAAACATCTCATCAAAGCTTACGATGTAACAGAGTATAGGGCTTGTGCCACCGCTGCAATGCGCAATGCCAAAAATTCTAAAGACATTGTCAAGGAAATAAAAAAAGAAACGGATCTTAAAATTGAAGTTATTGATGGACAAGAGGAATCGAATATTATTTACCAAAGTCATTTTGCAGACAAATTAAATAAAGAGTTAAACTACGTATTTGTAGATGTTGGCGGTGGTAGCACCGAAATTAGTTTAATCTCGAACGGTGAACTTATCAAGTCGAAATCGTATGATATCGGAACTGTACGACTGCTCACAGGCAAAGTAGATGAAAGTGCATACAAAGAACTTCACGCCGATTTGACCGAATTGAATGAGCAATACACCATCAACGACATTATTGGTTCTGGTGGCAATATTATAAAACTAAACACATTGGCTCAGGTACGCAAGGATAGGAAACTATCTCTTAATGCACTGGAAACGCTCTATGACACTTTAAAGCAATTTACGGCGGATGAACTTATAGAAAAGTATGCGCTAAAACCAGACCGCGCCGACGTTATTAATCACGCTGCAAGTATTTATATCGATGTGGCCAAACACATAGGTGCCAAAAGCTTTCTTGTTCCAAAAGTAGGACTGATTGATGGCATTATTCACATGCTCTTTGTAAAGTGGAAAGAAAAAAATAAAATCGCCAAAGAAATTATCGAAAACCCAATTGAAATAATAGCTAAGAATTAGTTTCTGGAAATCCTTTATAAAATACAAGAAAAGAATGCCGGGAAGCAATATGCTATCCGGCATTCTTTTTTGTGAATACGATAGATACACCAACATCTGTTGTTGAAACAATGATAAAATGCAAATGAAGCGCACAAGATTGTTTTAAGAATTCTATTCATGAATCAATGACATAAAAAAAATCCGCTGCCAAAACAATGTTTGACAACGGACTTTTATAAATTATATTTTCTCTATGAAGAGCTTACTTCACTGGAACATAACCAACTTGCACAACAATTCTTTGACCTTCAGCCGACATGATAAAATCTACAAGCGGTTTAGATTTCGCTTCTGCTTTTTTATCCATGTAAAAGAATAGTGGACGAATGATAGGATATGTTTTGTTTTTAGCTGTTACTTCGTTCGGCTCAACATAGTTTTTGCCATCGAAAGATACATGCAAGGCCTTCACACCTTTTTCAACATAAGCCAACCCTACGTAACCAATAGCACCTTTTGTTTGACTAACCGACTGGATAATAGCACCAGTTGCAGGCATACTTAAGATTGAATTTACATAGTTCTTGTTCAACAATACGTGTTCTTTGAAGAATTCATAAGTTCCTGAACTAGATTCGCGAGAGTAAGGAGTGATTTTCAAATCGGCTCCACCTACTTGTTTCCAGTTTGTAATCTTTCCAGTAAAAATACCTTCAAGTTGAGCTCTTGTCAATTTAGAAACCGGATTAGCAGGATTCACAACCACTGCCAACGCATCGTAAGCAATAATTTTGGTTACTAAAGATTTCCCAGATTCTTGAAATTTAACCTTTTCGTCAAATTTCATGCTACGAGATGCCATGGCGATATCTGTTGTTCCTTCTAACAAAGCGGCAATACCTACACCACTACCACCACCAATTACGGTTACCGATTTTCCGGTTTTTTTACCAAATACTTCAGCTTCTTTTTGAGCCAATGGTAAAACAGTGTCACTACCTTTCAATTTCTGAGCGTAAAATGATGGAGCAATTGCGCAAACCATCAAAAGAGATAAAATAATCTTTTTCATTTTTAATTTATTTTTAATGTATTTATTGTTCTATTTTTGAAAAATTAGAATTTATATTGTAAACGTACTGTTACTAAGTTATCTGCCAAATTTGCTTTATAACCTTTTAATGCTGCCGCTACTACATTTACTTTTTCGTTAGAAACAATATCATAGTAAGCCATGATACGGATATTATTGTTCATACGGTACATATATCCAAGTCCAAGAGTTGAGTAAGCAACATCGGCCTTACCTGTTTTAGCAGCAATACCAATTTGGTTACCAGCAACATCTGTATTAGGATCGTACCAGTCGTATTTCACAACAATACTGTGTTTTGTATAAGCAATATCTTGAATGAAATGAACATATCCACCAGACATTTTACGAATGTATGTATCGGTACCTCCTAGTAGTGGATTCAAGTTATCTACACCTGATATATTTCCTATTTTTGGACTACTAGAATTGGCACTGGTTGCGGGTTGATTTCCAAAAATGTATTCGCCACGAATCGTAGTAAGACCAAGTGCTGTACTTGCACTTAATTGTCCATCGAATCCGATGTATTGACGTTTTGCGAATGCATTTTTATTTGCAGCATCGTTATTAAGAACAAATGCACCATTATCCATTTTATAAACATTTACGTTGGTTTGAGCTACGGACCCATCGTACAATGAAGCACCTAAACCAATTTTTACGTTTGCATTTAATGGTTTGTTAAATGTCAAGTGCCCGATAAAATCTTTTTTACTATCATTATCTTGGGCAATACCGTTACCTGAAAATAAACCTGCTTCTAGTTTCAACACATTCCATGGAGATGTTTTTGGAGCTTGAAGTATTAACATTGCGCCTAAATCACGTTCGTCAGGGAATAATGTTTGAAAAATACGGCTACGTTCCGGTGACTCACGACGAGAAGATGAGTAAGAAATTTCATATCCAAAAGGACGATCAAATACACCTGCCTTGAATCCTACATATCCAATCCATGGATCAAGTATATTCAAATAAGCGTCTTTAAGTGCCAATCCTTTTTCATTAAGGTCAAATTGTAATACACCTGTACAACCAAAATCCTCGTAAGCCATTTTAATACGACCACGACGTATACCAAAACGATTCATGTCGTTAATTTCACTTCCTGCCTTTGCAGTTCCTACTTTCATGTCTTGCGAAGCTTTGCCTAATGAGTCTACCTCAGATGATTGCCATTGGGCTTGTATATACCCACTAATTTTTAGTTTTTTCGAGGTAACAACGTAATCTTCAAGGGTTGTTACACGTTGGTCAAGTACATTTAGAGAGTCCACCATCGCTTCTTGCGAAAATGAAACGGTCGAACTTAGAAGACCTAATGCGATAATTGCTAAACTTTTTAATTTCATTTTTTTAATTTGAATTTAGTTTATAATATGAAAATAATTTTTTTCTTTCAGTTTACGATGCAAAGAAACGGTGACTATATTACAAGATTTTGCCAAAGCTATTACAATACTGTTACAATTTAATTTTTCATGTCACAGCGATTCAACACATATGATAAATAATTATTATCCAGAGTTATATGTATATACAAATCAGAGACCAACTAAAATGTAACACCTTTGTAATGTATTCGTAATTTTGTTTTAATATCATCATCGTTACTTTGTAGTGTTTTTAAAACCAAAAGAAACGTGAAACGATTCCTCGAAAAATTAGTAGAAGGCGCATTATTACTAAGTGGTAGCATAACAAGCATTACCATATTGTTAATAGTAATTTTTTTGTTCAAAGAAGCATCCGGTTTATTTAATAGTCCAATCATTGAAGAAGGATATGTACTGGGACTCAACAAGGCAAATCCGGTAAAAGACTTAAGTTCATATCAGATAAAGCAGATATTTGACAGTGAAATAACCAACTGGGACGAAGTAGGCGGTAAAGAAGAACCAATTGAAGTGGTTCGTTTAAGTGACCTTACAAAGTACTACACCGAAGAAGAACTGGGAGCCAACTTTGAAAACATACCTTCGAAAGCGAGCGAACTAACCGCAAAACATCCGGGCATTATATTATTCTTACCAAAAGAATATGTTGCAAAAAATTTTAACGGTACATTGTTAAACCACGAGACACTTCATCCAGGCGATTTTTTTGGAGGAAAAGAATGGTATCCGACAGCTACACCATCGGCTCAATATGGCTTATTACCTTTATTATTAGGTACAATTTGGGTGAGTTTGGGCGCAATTCTGCTCTCATTACCATTCGGTATTGCAGTGGCCGTTTATCTTGCCGAAATTGCTTCAATGCGGGTACGCAACTTTCTGAAACCACTCATTGAGCTCCTAGCCGGAATACCATCGGTTGTTTATGGCTTCTTCGGATTGGTAGTAATCGTTCCTTTTTTACAACAAGCATTCAAATTACCTGTTGGTGAAACTGCCCTTGCAGGTAGTATTGTACTAGCTATTATGGCACTTCCAACCATTATTACAGTGGCTGAAGATGCCATGCGCACTGTACCAAGAGCTACGAAAGAAGCCAGCCTTGCACTTGGAGCCACACAATGGCAAACCATTTACCGCGTCATCATACCCTATGCTAAATCAGGTATTACCTCGGCAGCCGTTTTGGGTATTGGCCGTGCAATTGGCGAAACGATGGCCGTACTGATGGTTACCGGAAATGCAGCAGTTATTCCACACACCTTACTCGAACCGGTACGTACCATTCCTGCAACTATTGCTGCTGAACTGGGCGAGGCATCTGCTGGAAGCGGACACTATCAAGCCCTGTTTGCTTTAGGTTGCATATTATTTCTTATCACAATGGTTATTAGTATTAGCATTGAGTTTATTGGCAAGAAGAAATACAGCTAAGTAATTAATTAATAAATATAAGACTGGCGAACAAATACATAATTACTTGACTATAAAACTTTATATTCTTCCAATTACTTAAGTAAAACAATTACAATAAAACAAATCATGACACCAATTATAAACACAAACAATTCCGATAGAAAGAAACGATGGTCACAAGCCATTGCGTTCACTATTTTCAAACTGATGAGTTATTCGGTTGTAGCTATTCTGATTTTAATTTTGGGGTTTATCATTTCTAAAGGAATTGGCGTCATAAGCTGGGATTTTTTGACAAAAGCGCCAGAAGATGGAATGACAAAAGGTGGAATTTTTCCTGCAATAGTGGGAACAGTATATTTGGTATTGGGAAGTAGTCTTTTTAGTTTCCCTATTGGTATCATGTCGGGAATTTATATGAATGAATACGCTGCAGGAAGCAAAATTGCGACATTTATTCGTATCATGACTAACAATTTAAGTGGAGTACCGTCGGTTGTTTTTGGGCTTTTCGGGATGGCATTATTTGTAAACACAATGAAATTTGGCGACTCCATTCTAGCTGGGTCGCTTACATTAGGTTTGCTTTCGCTACCACTAGTTATTCGTACCACCGAGGAATCGCTTAAAGCAATTGATTTTTCGTATCGCGAAGGTAGCCTTGCACTCGGTGCAACAAAGCTACAAACCATTCGGAAAGTAATTCTTCCAATGGCATTTCCAAATATCATTACTGGCTTAATACTATCCATTGGACGCGTTTCGGGCGAGACAGCCCCAATCCTCTTCACTGTGGCGGCGTACTTTTTACCAAAACTACCTACCAGTATATTCGATCAGGTTATGGCATTGCCCTACCACTTGTATGTAATCACTACCAGCGGAACTGACATTGAAGCCTCCAGAGGAATTGCTTACGGAACTGCTATGGTATTGATATTTATTGTACTTTTGGTAAATCTATTGGCAAACGTACTTAGAACCTATTTTTCGAAAAAAGTAAAAACTAACTAACTCTAGGACTCCACAGACGGACTAGGGATATTATCAAAAAAAAATATGCTAACCATTGACGCAAAAAATGTTGATTTTTATTATAGTGAGTTTCATGCACTAAAAAACATCAACCTGGAAGTAGAACAAAACAAAGTTGTGGCTTTTATTGGTCCATCGGGTTGTGGAAAATCAACTTTCCTCCGCATTCTTAACCGGATGAATGATTTGATTCCGGGAACGCGATTGACCGGATCAGTGCTGGTTGAAGGACAGGATATTTATGCACCAGGCATACATGTCGACGAATTACGAAAGAAAGTGGGCATGGTATTTCAAAAACCGAATCCGTTTCCAAAATCTATTTTCGAAAACGTGGCTTATGGCTTACGTGTAAACGGAATAAACGATAAAACGTTTATTGAAGAACGTGTGATAGAATCTATCAAATCGGCCGCATTGTGGGACGAAGTAAAAGACAAATTAAAAAAATCTGCCTTTGCACTTTCTGGAGGACAACAACAACGTCTTTGTATTGCTCGCGCATTGGCCATTTCACCCAAAGTATTATTAATGGATGAGCCTGCTTCAGCACTCGATCCAATTTCAACGGCCAAAATCGAAGAACTAATCTACCAATTGAAAAAAGATTACACCATCGTTATTGTAACGCACAATATGCAACAAGCTTCGCGTGTGAGCGATAAAACAGCCTATTTCTACCTTGGTGAATTGATTGAATTTGATGAAACAACAAAGATTTTTACCAATCCGCAACATATCTCTACTCAGAACTATATTACAGGAAGGTTTGGTTGAGAACCCCCAACTCCGTCAGTAGACGGATAAACTATAAAGGGGAGAAATAATATTAGTATTGATTTACAAAAACATAACAAACTTGGTCTTACACCCTTAGGGGATGGGGGTCGTTTTAAAGAAAAATTATGAGACACTTAGAACAAGAATTGGTAACACTTCGTCAAGACATTATCGAAATGTGGAAATTGGTAATTTCGCAAGTGGCAAATTCTGGAGAGGCCATTTTATCATTCGACAAAGAACTTGCAACTAAAGTATCTATGCGCGAAAAAAAAGTAGATGCCTACGAATTGAAAATTGATAGCGAATGTGAAAACATTATAGCACTTCACCAGCCCGTAGCAGTTGATTTACGTTTCGTGTTGGCCGTATTAAAAATAAACTCCAACCTGGAGCGTATTGCTGATTTTGCATATGGTATTTCGCGGGTGCTGATTACTTACCCATCGGTGATTCTTGATGCAGAAATTATTGTGGATACGAAATTAAACGAAATGATTGCGCAGATAAACAAAATGCTTTCGCAAGGTTTAGAGGCATTTGAAACTGAAAAATCGGATATAGCGACTGCCATTTTTAGCGAAGACTATATCGTTGATCAAATAAATGTAAATGCAACAAGAATTATTGCCGATTACATTCAAAAAAATCCTGACAGAGCCTTTGAGTGCTTACACATGATTGCAGCCATCCGAAAACTTGAACGTATTGGTGATCATTGCAGCAATATTGCCGAAGAAATCTTCTTTTATCTTGATGCAAAGGTATTAAAGCACGCTCCTCGAAAATAAGCTTTAAAGCTGTTTACCAGTTAAAAAAAATAAACTTTGAGCTTTATAAAGAGGTAAATCATCACTTGATTTGCCTCTTTTATGTTTTTGTAGTCAAAGTTTAATTGAATTAAATATTTTTATCATACTTTTGTAACAGATATTACACGATTCCGAAACAATAGATTAGTTACTTTGTAACATAATTTTAATTCAATAACGTATGAATCCATATCGTATTTTGGTCGTCGACGACGAAGAAGACTTGTGTGAAATTCTTCAGTTTAATCTCGAAACGGAAGGCTATCAAGTTGATGTTGCTTACTCGGCCGAAGAGGCTTTTAAAAAAAATATTGCAGAATATAATTTGTTATTGCTAGACGTGATGATGGGAGAAATGTCCGGTTTTAAATTGGCACGTGCCCTGCGCGAAAATCCTGCAACAGCTTCTACACCCATTATTTTTCTGACAGCAAAAGACTCTGAAACCGACCGCCTAACCGGCTTTAACATTGGTGCCGACGATTATATTTCCAAACCTTTTTCCATCCGCGAGGTGTTGGCACGTGTGAAAGCTGTTATGCGTCGCGTGGAGAACAAAAAAACAGTAGTGGCAGTTGAACAATTGACCTACGAAACCCTTGTTATGTTTTTAGGCAATAAAAAAGTTCTACTCGATGGGGTAGAAATCCCTTTTACAAAAAAAGAATACGAAATACTTCGACTATTTCTCGAAAATAAAAACCGTGTTTTTTCGCGAGACGAAATGCTCACCCGTGTGTGGAGCGACGAAGTAATTGTGCTGGATAGAACCATAGATGTAAACATTACCCGTTTGCGAAAAAAAATTGGACAATATGGCAAGAACATCGTTACCAGACTGGGCTACGGATATTGCTTTGAAGAATAAAATATCTCCCAGCCTTCTAAACGAGCTTTGGAGAGGAGAACATCCTAAATATAAAACTTTACTAACTTAATTCTCCGTCATCTGACGGATTAGGGGTCATGACTTTAAATCGCCGCCTTTTTCTCTATTTTTTCAGCATCTTTTTCTTGATGTTGTCTATCATCTCGTTTTTTCAGTACCAAAGAGAAAAAGAGTTCCGCACACAACAACTCGATCAGCAACTCACCATTTATAACTATACAATTAATAAGTTTTTTGAGGAAAAGGTCGCTAGTTGGGAAAATTTGGAACAGTACGTTCGTTTATTCCCCGACAGCTCATTGCGGGTAACAGTGATTGACACTACAGGAGCGGTACTATTCGACTCATTTGTAAAAAAAGGAACGAAGTTAGAAAATCATCTTCAACGACCTGAAATCCAGATGGCACTTACATCTGAGAACGGTAAAGCCGTTCGACATTCTGTCTCTACCGGTGTGAATTATTACTATCTGGCCCATCGATTCCCAACTATTTTTGTTCGTAGCGCACTACCCTACAACGTAAGCTTGGCAAGCATGCTCAAAGCCAATACTTCCTTCATGTATTTTATGTTTTTAGTGCTTATTATGGCCATATTGGCACTTTACCTCATTGCCCGCAATTTCACCCAATCCATAGACAGGTTGCGCATTTTTACTCAAAAAGCTGAAAATGGAGAAATTCAAGACACAAACATTGAATTTCCCAATGACGAGCTGGGGGAGATAAGCAAAAACATTGTACATCTTTACAAACTACTACTACTCACTAAGGACGACGTAAATAAAGAGCGTGAAAAGTTGATTAAACACCTTATGATCTCACAAGAGGGACTGGGCATTTTTTCGTCCGAAAAGAAAGAGATACTTGCCAACACCCACTTTATTCAATACACCAACATTCTTTCCGATCATCAATGTGAAAGTTCCGATCAGATATTTTCACTTTCAGAGATGAACGAGATGAATGAATTTATTGATCAAAGTCTGCTAAACAACCAACTGAACAGAAAACGATTGAAAATAGAAAAAGGCGGACGCATATTCGCACTTCAATGCATTGTTTTTCAGGATAACACATTTGAAATTTCTATTAACGACATCTCCGTACAAGAGCATGAAAATGAATTAAAAAAACACTTGACTCAAAACATCTCGCACGAATTAAAAACCCCCGTGAGTAGTATTCTGGGATATATGGAAAGTATTCTGGAAAACCCAAATCTTGATCCACAGCGTCAACGATTCTTCATAGAACGCTCATTTCAGCAAGCGCAACGTTTAAGTTCTTTGCTCCAGGATATATCCACACTCAATAAGATGGGCGAAGCCAGAAGATTATTCGAGAAAGAATCGTGTAATCTATACGAAATTGTATCTGATGTGCTCAAAGATATTCACCTGCAAATTGAACAGAAACAGTGTATCGCAATTAACAATATCCTGTCCAGCTACGAGATACAAGGTAACAGATCACTTTTGTATTCTATCTTCAGGAATCTGCTAGACAACGCATTAGCATACGGCGGCGAAAAGCTAAACATTGAGATAAATTGCTATCGTGAGGACGAACAGTATTATTACTTCTCTTTTTCCGACAATGGCATCGGTGTAGCAGAGGAACATTTGAGTAGATTATTCGAGCGTTTTTACCGGGTAGACAAAGGTCGAAGCCGAAAAGTAGGCGGCACAGGATTAGGGCTGGCAATTGTGAAAAATGCGGTTCTCTTTCACCGTGGAAATATTTCAGCCAAAAACGTATCAGGAGGTGGTCTTCAGTTTATCTTCTCGCTCCGAAAGCATTGACAATCAAGCAGTAATCACATGCCACTATTTCGCAATAAATGGACTCCACTTTTTCTCAGTAATTTTCTTGGAGTCTACAACGATAATTTTTTGAAAAACTGCATTATTTTCATTGCGGTAGCTTGGGTATTACCCAAGTGGATGACTCAATCGCAACTTATCTCCATGGTTTCGGCATCCTTGGTGGTACCTTATCTTTTCCTTTCGCCACTGGCAGGCCGACTAGCCGTTACTTATTCCAAGAAAAAAGTTTTTGGCCTTTGTAAATTACTCGAAATACCGGTAGTGGCAGTGGCTTGTGTCGCATTTTATTTTCATTGGGTAATGCTAGCTGTTTTTGCCGTTTTAGTCATGGGAATTCTTAGCTGCTTATATTCTCCCTCTAAATACAGCTTAATTCGTGATATCGGTGGCGAACATGGCGTTTCTTTCGGCAGCGGAGTATTCGAAATGATGGCATTTTTGGGGATTCTTATCGGCACTGTTACGGCCTCGGTTGTTTCAGACTCATACAACCAATGGGTAGTTTTTTCTATCTATATCGGTCTGGCAATATTGGGCTATGTGGTTACTCGATTAATAAAAGCAGTTGAACTTCCCGAAAGCGAAACTGAGACTGGAACACTCAACCCCATTCGCTTTTTAATTGATTCCTACCGTTTTGCACGCAATCATGCCAATGTAAACAATGCCATTTTTGGTGCTTCTGCCTTTTGGCTTATTGGTGGAATGCTGCAAATGAACCTAGTTATCCATTGCAAACAGGTGTATCTGGCCTCAAATACTACCACAGGCATGGTAATGGCATGTGCAGCCATTGGCATTGCGCTGGGCTGCTGGGCTGCTGGAAAAATATCGGGCAATGATGTAAAAAAAGGACTTATTCTCATCGGCATAATCGGTATGAGTATATTATTTCTCTTTCTCACTTTTTTTCATCTCAGCTTGTGGTTTTTCGTACTTTGCGTATTTCTGGTAGCATTTATGGGCGGATTGTTTCAAATTCCCTGTTTGTCGATACTTCAAAAGGCTAACTTGGGTCGAAAACTAGGCGACATGATTGGCTATTTAAACCTGCTGACCTTCGTTTTTGTGCTCTTGGGAACGTTCTTATTCTCCATAACCACCCAATTTACTTCCGAAAACAGCTACGCAGTCTTCGGCGTTATTCTTACATTTTGCATTTTCGTTACCTTCTGGTTCTTTTTCACTTCATCTGTTTTTTGGAAAGAGACAAAGGCGATGATAAAGAATGAAAACATCCATATCCTCTAGTAAAAGAATGAAAATTATGCAATTTCGTTCTTTTATTTCCATCTACTAGGAGCTACCTTTAAATCAACATCAAGTATTCTTTATTTTAATATTCATCTATAAGCAAGAGCTAAGAGGAGGGTATATCCATTTTCATGCTCAAAAACACTGTTTTACAACATAGATATTTAAGTAAAAATCTAATCGAGATTTCATACATTGCCATACGATTTTTCATAAAAAAAACAGTTTATTTTTTAGTATTAATCATTTATAATTTAATACAGTATGAAAGTATATCAATCTAATGAAATTAAGAACATCTCACTGTTGGGAAGTTCTGGCGCTGGGAAAACCACTCTTGTGGAAGCTATGCTTTACGAGAGTGGTATAATAAAACGCAGAGGCACAGTAAACGGACAAAATACTGTTTCCGACTATTTCCCAGTAGAAAAAGAGTATGGGTATTCGGTTTTTTCGACCATAATTCAAACAGAATGGTTAAACAAAAAATTGAATTTTATCGACTGTCCAGGTTCCGACGACTTTATCGGTGGAGTTGTAACCTCGCTCAATGTAACCGACACCGCACTTATTCTCCTCAACACACAATACGGAGTGGAAGTTGGCACCAACAACCATTTCCGTTACACCGAAAAATTCAATAAACCGGTTATTTTTGTAACCAATCATCTCGACCAAGAAAAGGCTGATTTCGATCGCACATTAGTCCAACTGAAGGAAAATTTTGGAAATAAAGTTGTTCAAATTCAATACCCTATCTCCACCGGTCCACAATTTAATGCGGTGATAGATGTACTGAAAATGAAAATGTACCAATGGAAACCTGAAGGAGGCGTTCCGGATATTTTGGAAATTCCAGCCAATGAAATTGAAAAAGCGCAAGAATTACACAATGCACTTGTAGAAGCAGCAGCCGAACACGATGAAGAACTGATGGAAAAATTCTTCGATCAAGGAAATTTGAATGAAGATGAATTGCGAATTGGCATCCGTAAAGGACTTATTCACCGGGACATGTTTCCTGTTTTCTGCGTTTGTGCAGGAAAAGATATGTGTGTTCGCCGCTTGATGGAGTTTGTGGGCAATGTATCACCAAGTGTCAGCGATACTGAAAAACCAAAAACACACGACGGCCAGGTCATTTCAGCTAACGTAAATGGACCAACTAGTATTTATGTATTTAAAACCAGTGTAGAGCCACATATTGGTGAAGTATCATACTTTAAAGTAATGAGTGGCAAGCTAAAAGAAGGAGATGATTTGGTGAACGTTGATCGTAGTTCAAAGGAGCGCATTAGCCAGATATTCTCAGTAGCTGGACAAATCCGTACCAAAGTAGATGAGATTCTAGCTGGAGATATTGGCGCAACCGTAAAATTAAAAGACACCCGCACTGGCAACACATTGAATATAAAAGGCTGCGAATATGATTTCAAGGAAATTAAATATCCAGAGCCAAAATACCGTCGTGCTATAAGAGCCGTTGCCGAAGCCGATGAAGAAAAGTTGAGCGAGATACTTACCCGTATGCACGAAGAAGACCCAACATGGGTAGTAGAACAATCGAAAGAACTGAAACAAACCATTTTATACGGACAAGGAGAATTTCATTTGCGCACGCTAAAGTGGCGAATCGAACACAATGATAAAATTCCAATCGAATTCAAAGAACCAAGAATACCATATCGCGAAACTATTACAAAAAATGCCCGTGCCGATTATCGCCATAAAAAACAATCGGGAGGTTCCGGCCAATTCGGAGAAGTTCATATGATTATCGAACCATATTACGATGGCATGCCTGCTCCTGAAATGTTCCGGTTTAATGGTCAGGAATTTAAAATTAGTAACCGAGACACACAAACCATTGACCTCGATTGGGGTGGCAAATTGGTTTTAATCAATAGTATTGTGGGTGGTTCAATCGATGCTCGCTTTGTTCCTGCCATATTGAAAGGCATTATGGATCGCATTGAACAAGGTCCGCTTACCGGTTCGTATGCCCGTGATGTACGCGTAATTGTGTACGATGGAAAAATGCACCCAGTCGATTCAAATGAAATTTCATTCCGTTTGGCGGGTCGTAATGCATTCTCAGCAGCGTTTAAAGATGCCGGGCCAAAGCTACTCGAACCTGTTTATGACGTTATCGTACAAGCTCCTACCGATCGGTTAGGTGATGTTATGAGCGATTTGCAAGGCCGAAGAGCCGTAATTATGGGCATGGAAAGCGAAAAAGGCTACGAAAAATTATCCGCTAAAATCCCATTGAAAGAATTAGGAAGTTACTCTACATCATTGAGTTCACTTACAGGTGGTCGTGCTTCGTTCAGCATGAAATTTGCCAATTATGAACTGGTGCCAATGGATATTCAGGATAAATTACTGAAAGAATACGAAGCTTCCAAAAAAGAAGAAGATTAAAAAGTACACGAATTTTGCACTTCAACAACAAAGCAGTTATCCGAAACCGGGTAACTGCTTTTTAATTGCTCCTAAATATTTTTCCTGTGTAACAATAAAATTTATTCAATTATAAAATGATGCTATACTATTCTATTTATAAAAAACACAGTTTAAACTGCTTATTTTCAGATCTTTTTATGAACTATGCATAATTTCAAATCGAATTTTTTACAAAATTCTCTTTTTACCTTGGAGAAAAAGTGTAGATAGAAAATTCAATTATCCCTTCGTATTATTGAACAAAATTCAAAAATCCATTATTTTTTCTGTCATAAAATTTCGGAAATTCAAAAAATAAACCTATCTTTGCACCCGCTTTGAGAGAAAAGCAAGCTTTAAATAAAAGTTAAACCAGCGTTAAAACATTGCGAAATTAGCTCAGTTGGTAGAGCACCACCTTGCCCAAAGAAACGACTCGTTCCGACTTTAGCAAGACAATGATGAAATAACGATTTCATTACACCAAAAACAAAATTGCGAAAGTAGCTCAGTTGGTAGAGCACGACCTTGCCAAGGTCGGGGTCGCGGGTTCGAGTCCCGTCTTTCGCTCAACATTAAACACAGTATATCACGCCCGGATGGTGGAATGGTAGACACGAAGGACTTAAAATCCTTTGGCTTTACGGCTGTGCGGGTTCAAGTCCCGCTTCGGGTACACTTATATTGCTAAAAAGCCCTCATAATCAATCGATTATGAGGGCTTTTTGATTTAATGAGTAACAAAATAGCAACAACGTTCAACCAAACAACGGCAAAAAGGGTGCGTACTAACAAATATAGGCG
>JBBSDM010000012.1:0-67740 GCA_038249445.1 Bacteroidales bacterium | reverse complement strand
GTACGGGCTTACGCCCAAGCGATGGCAAGGTTTATCTATTTGTGAACCGATCACGTAACACTTTAAAACTTCTTCACTGGGAACGCGGGGGTTTTGTGATATATCACAAGCGACTAGAACAGGAACGGATTTTAAAACTCATATTCAAAGAAAATATGCAATTTATACCCCTTCGCTGGGATGAATTGGTGTTGCTAATGGAGGGTGTAAGTCCAAATGTCAGACGGAGAAAAAGATTATGGTGTAATGGACAAAAATGTTGCTATTTTTTATACCTTTCACTTACTTAGTTCTACTTTACTAAAATAAAAAAAATGCAGAAATTGATTGAAGATTTTCAAGAAACAATACTAATCTCAAGTCCACTTTAGGGAATTTAGGGGCGGTTGAAAAGGAATTGATACTCTTTTTTCTCCTTTTCTTGCACCGCCCCAAGCCCGTCAGCTGACGGAGATGTAAAGTTACTTTTGGCTCTGAAAATCCAACTAAATTCTACTTTGGTAAAGTAGAACTAAATAATCCCGTAAATAAGTAATAAGAATAATGAAATGTTGTATTTTCTTGGTAGCATCGAATAAAAGTAGTATATTTGCCTTAGCACAAGATATTTAACACCGAAAACGGAATTAATTGAAGCCTTAGATTTGTTTTTTAAACAAGTGCTGATAATGCTATAAGAAAACGCAGTCAATTTCTGCTTTTATCACGCCAAAGGCGAACAATATTAATTGACATTATACTTTTACACTAAATAAATCATCATTTTATTATGAATACCTTCCAACTTCAACTCTCAGACTTAACACTTGATCGTGACGACATTTATCTTAATCTCGGTTATAAGGGCGCAACTCCCGATGAGTGTATTAACGAAATGCTTGAAGAGGTTATTAGTAAGGCATATGAAATATGTAAACCCAGAGCTTTGTTTTGCATCTGTAAAGGCACACAGATCAGCACTGATATACTTGAAGTGCAAGGTATTCACATTAAAATAGGGCGAGTTATTGCCCGATATTTTCACCCTTCAACACATTATGCTGCTTTTGTTGTTTCTGCTGGAAAAGAATATAACGATTACCTACATGAACTGAACAATTCGGGTGATGTCGTAACCGGATTTTTGGCAGATGCAGTGGGTTCTGAAATTGCTGAAGCTACCGTACGGTATGTGACCGAAAGAGTGGCGGAGGAGGCTCAGAGAATGGATTGTCGGATAACAAATGCCTATAGCCCTGGATATTGCAGCTGGCATGTACGCGAACAAAAAGCATTATTTTCGCTTTTTCCCGAAAAACCATGTGGTGTTATTCTAAACGAATCGTGCCTAATGTTACCCGAAAAATCAGTAAGCGGCATGATTGGATTGGGAAAAGAAATTACAGATACTCCTAATGCTTGCGAAATTTGCGGTCTGGTTACTTGTTATAAACGAAAAACCGCACTTGCAGTTTAACTTGTATGTTGGTTTTTTTTAATTTTGCAACATCATTTTTAATCAACCAACGAGTTATACTTTTAAGCAGATTTCCCTCATAGAGACCGACCTCATTTTTGAAAAAAAAATTTTATTATTCAATTTTAATAACGTAGTTTAGCGCAGTTTTAATTTCAAATAATGAGATTGAAAATTCAATTGTATAACTGCCAAAATATTAAGTCTTTAGCTATGGCTTTGCGATACTCTACTTTGCAATGGTAATGAGCAAACAGTGGCTATCAAAATCTAACAAATTTCAATTACCATAACACTGAAAAAAAACGAATAAAAATTCAAAATGATTTTACCTATTGTATTTTACAATTACCTACTTATCATTGTAGCACAGAAAATAACCGTAAACTCTACAATTATAACAACAAAAACCATATCAATACAATATTTGTTAATCAATTAAATTTACAAAGACAATGAAAAAAAATCTTTTATTATTCATGCTTTTGACCGCTTTTATTTTAGTGAAAGCTCAAACCGCTGGGGTTCAAGCGTCTCATTATGTATTCCCTGAATTTCAGAAAGGCACAGTACTGTTCAAAAATGGTGGAACACAACCGGCACATCTCAATTACAATATTTACACCCAAGAATTGGTTTTTATGCGTAACGGTGTGAATTTAGCTCTTACAAATACTGAAAAAATCGATACTATATATATTGGTTCACATAGGTTTGTTCCCGTAAAAAAGAAATACTATGAACTGGTTGTATACAAAGCCATTCCATTATTTATAGAATACACTTGCGATATTACACCTCCGGGCAAAGTGGCTGCATACGGGGGTACATCACAATTATCAGCCAGTTCATCTCTTTTTTCATTATTGGGTTCATCGGGCATTTACCAACTTAAGCTTCCTGATGACTACAAAATTTCCCCTTATTTATACTTCTGGACAAAAAAGGATGATGTATTTTGCAAAGTTAATTCTGCAAAACAATTAATCAAATTATTTCCTGAAAAAGAAAATGATATAAAGAGAATAACTGAAAAATACAATATTAAATTTAAAACGAAAGAAGAGGTTGAAAAACTCTTTCAATTGCTTAATTAAACTCCGGTTTTAAAACAATAACAGACAGTATGCAGTCTGTTATTGTTTTTTTAATTTCGTTCTGTAGTGTATATATATATATATATATATATATATATATCTAATTTTGCAAACTTGTTGAGTAGTTGTTCTCACAGCCTATAATATGTTTGTTTGCTGGAAAGTTGATGTGAAAAACTAACTCAAAAATGGATTGGAAAGGTAATTGCCACCGGCTAATTTAAAAATAATAATATGAGAAAATTTTAGCAATAGTAATATTGCTTTCAGTGATTGGTTTACTAACATTTGCTAGTAACCCGAATTCTAACCTTCCCAAAAATTATATAGGGAAACCATTTGTCGATAGTGTTTATACATTGGGTGCACAAGTTGTACCAGGCAGAATTGAATGTAAGTATTTCGACTTTGGTGGAGAAGGAGTTGCGTATCACGATACCGACACTATAAATCGTGGAAGTGGTGAGTATAATTACAAACCGGGTCATTGCGAAGGTGTTACGGATTATGTTTGTCATTTTCGTATTAATGAAGGTGTTGATCTTTCATATACAAAGGAATTTCTTGATTTTAGCCATCCAAATCCATTTACACCCGAACGAAAACAAGGGTTTATTGGCTGGACAAAAGATGGAGAATGGTGTAATTACACAGTAAATGTTTTGAAAGCAGGAACTTACAAAGTAGGGTTGTTATATTCTAATGAATCCAGATCGTTTAAACTTTGCGTGAATGGTAAACCTGCTGGTGAATATAAACTTACGGTCAAAACTGACAGTTATCACACATGGAACTATGCAGCTGATTTGGGAAAAATAACTTTTAAAAAGGCGGGACTGAATTTAATAACTCTACAATACTGTGGTGATATGAATTTTGCTTATCTGGAGTTCACTAAATAAACGTTGAAAATGCCACAATATAATTAACAATAAAGAATCAAATTGTCATGAAAAATAACTTATCAACCTTCATTTCGAAGTAAATAGAATTTATCAAGAAGCCCGTTGTCAAAAGAATTTCACTTCTTGTTCTTGGATTTACAACTACCGTTTGGTTTTTGGTACGTGTTATTCCTAAACCATCGCGTGCAACCTACCCTTGTATGCAAGCTGCAGCACCAGTTATGTCGGGATTTGTAATTTATTTAATTGCTTTTTTTAGCTCAATAACTGCGTATCGCTCAGCACGAAAGCATTTTGCTCGTGCCAGTTACATATATGCGGTCCTATTTTTTGGAGTAGCTTTTGTCTCAGCAGGTCTGTTTTTCTTCGGAAGTCCCACAAAATTATATGCTCAAGCGGTAAATTATTTATCAATTGAACCCAACAAACCAATCGGAGTAGGCAAAGGAATTTTCCCTGGTCGCGTGGTATGGGTTCACAATCCAAAAGCAGCGCAATGGGATGGAGTAACCGGTAATTGGTGGAAGATGTAAATAATCCGCAAAACGAAAACGATAAACTGATCACTAATTCTCTGATAGAACTTTCTGGACAAAAGAATGAAGCTAAGGCTTGGAATGTATTGTTCAAGCATTTTAATTAGGTTAAAAAAAGAGGAGGAAATGGCTATCAACCCACAGAAAAAATTGCGATAAAAATCAATCAAAATAATACCTATAGTCATGCCAATAACGATGAAATAAACGCCTCACCGCAAATGGTGCTGAGTCTATTGAAAAGTCTAGTAAATGAAGCTCACGTACCCGAAAAAAATATTACTGTTTTTGATGCAAGTCGTTTCATAACCGATAATATATTTGATAAATGTCATGCTAAATATCCTGTAGTTCAGTTTGTTGACAATATTGGAGGTGATGGACGAATTAAATCGATTTATGTAGATAATGCCATTCCATATTCTGCCGATAATGGAAAACTTGCACAAGGATTAGCAACTTGCGACGTTAATGCTGATTATCTGATTAATATGGCATTGCTCAAAGGACATGGTGGGACAGGTGTTACTCTCTGCGGTAAAAACTATTACGGCTGTACAAGTATTTTTAGCAACTGGAGATTGAATGCTCATAATAATTTCAGTTTAAATCCTGATGAAATGGGAAAAGCCAAATACCTGACTTTTGTCGATTTTTTGGGACATAAAGATTTAGTACAGAAAACGTTGCTTTTTCTAATTGATGCAACCTACGGCAATAAATTTGTAGATAAAGTGCCAACATTCAAATGGGACATGGCGCCTTTCAACAAGAGTTGGCCTGCTAGTCTTTTCGCTTCTCAGGATCCAGTGGCCATTGATGCTGTAGGCCTCGATTTGATAATGAATGAATTGCCCGATGCTCCAGATTTGAAAAATTGTGATCAGTATCTGATTGAATCAGCCTTGGCAAACAATCCCCCTTCTGGCACTCATTACGATCCCGAAACAGATGTTACTGGTATCGAAAGTCTAGGTGTAATGGAACATTGGAACAATGCCAAAGATAAGAAATCTTCAAGAAATCTTAAAACAGGAAAGGGTATTGAGTTGATTTACAAAAAGATAAATTAAAGACTCAATTAAATTTACAAACAATGCTTTTATGAAAAAAATAACAATATACTTCGGGTTTTTCTGTCTGATTTGTTCGCTATCGGCTCAAACAGTAAAGTTGGATTTAAACAGTAACTGGCAATTTCGTAAAAAGGGCGACACTCAATGGCTAAAAGCCACAGTTCCCGGAACAGTACACACAGATCTGATTGAGAACAAAAAAATTGAAGATCCTTTTTACCGTACAAATGAGAAAGATTTACAGTGGATTGGAACAACCGACTGGGAATATAAATCGGAATTTACGGTAGATGACAAAATTCTTTCAAAAGAAAGGGTGCAAATCCAGTTTGATGGTCTGGATACTTATGCGGATGTTTTTGTAAATGGAGTTAAGGTGCTCAAGGCCGATAATATGTTTGTTGGTTGGAAAGTGGATGTAAAAAAACAACTCAAAAGCGGATTGAATACCATGTCAATCATGTTTTATTCGCCGATAAATAAAGTAATGTCTACTTACAAAAGCCTTCCGTAAAAAGTGCCTGTGAGTAATAACGACCAGGCCGATGAACGGGTCAGCATATTCACGCGTAAAGCCGGTTATCATTTCGGATGGGATTGGGGTCCGCGTTTTGTTACATGTGGTGTGTGGCGTCCAATTACCCTCAATGCATGGGATAATATTCAGATTGAAGATTTATTTATCAAGCAATTAAAAATTGATGGAAACTCAGCCAATATGGAAGCGCAACTAACTGCAACAAGTACTTCACAAGGTGTGAAAACTTTGCAGATTTTTGTCAATGGAAGTCAAAGCCCAATTTACGATAAAGAAATAATGGTGCTGAATGGAGATAATATTCTGGCGGCACGTTTTGATATGAATAACATACAACTATGGTGGCCTAATGGAATGGGCGAGCAAAAAATGTATACCTTTAAAGCAGTGCTGTCCGATAAAAAAAATGAAATTGCTTCAGCTCAAGTGAAACGTGGACTGAGGACTATTGAGGTGGTAAACGAGAGTAATGCAAAAGGCAAATCTTTTTACTTTAAGGTAAACGGTAAATCTGTATTTATGAAAGGTGCGAACTACATCCCTCAAGATAATTTTTTACCACGGGTAACTCGCGAACGCTATGAACATGTTATTAACACAGCGGTTTCTTCTCACATGAATATGCTACGTGTGTGGGGTGGAGGAATTTACGAGAACGACTTGTTTTATGAGCTTTGTGATGAAAAAGGAATATTAGTTTGGCAGGATTTCATGTTTGCTTGTTCCATGTATCCTCCATTTCAGTATTTGAGATTGAAAATACAGGACGAAGCAACCTACAACATAAAACGACTTCGTAATCATCCCTCCATTGCTCTTTGGTGTGGAAACAATGAAATCTTACAATTTATGAATCAGAACTACTGGGGACAAACAAAGAAGAATTTCAATAACGCCAAAGACTCCATGACGGTAGTTAACACCTATGCCGAGATTTTTTTCAATATCCTTCCGGCAGCTGTTAAGGCTTGCTATGATGAAAAGTTCTACTGGTCATCATCTTGTTCTCCTGAGAACTATTCAACGAAATTTTCTGGCGATGCTCTTACAGGCGATTTTCACTATTGGGGGGTTTGGCATGGAAAAGAACCTTTCGAGAACTTCAACATAAAAATTGCTCCGTTTTTAAGTGAGTATGGTTTTAAATCTTTCCCTGAATTAGAAACAGTTAAGAAGTGTGCTATCCCATCCGATTATAGTATTGATTCTGAAGTAATGAAAGCCCATCAACGCTCGGGCATTGGAAATGCTGCAATTGCTTTTTATATGAAAGATTGGTTTAAGACACCCGCAAAATTTGAGAATTTACTATATGTTGGTCAGATTTTACAGGCCGAAGGAATAAAAATTGCCATTGAGGCGCACCGCCGTTCCAAACCATTCTGCATGGGTACCCTTTTTTGACAAATTGACGACTGTTGGCCTGTTGCTTCGTGGAGTAGCATGGATTATTACGGACGATGGAAAGCACAACAATACATGACAAAACATGCCTATGAAGAATTCCTCATTTCGGCAGTAAAAGAAAATGACAGCATAAAAATAGTTGCGATTTCTGACATTTATAAAACCACAGAAGCTACACTACAACTTTCGCTTATAGATTTCAACGGAAAGGAATTAAAAAAAGTAAGCAAACAGCTAGTTTTACCTGAAAATTGCAGTCAATTGGTTTATTCGTTTAAACAAAAGGACTGGGTTTCGACCGAAATACAACAGAACACAGTGCTTCATCTGAAACTGATGGTTAATAATAAAATAGTTTCTGAAAACAATTTCTATTTTGGAAAACCAAAAGATTTGAATTTACCTAAACCGCACATTTTGTTAAAGCAAACTGGTGACAACACAATAGAGGTTTCAACAGATAAAATGGCTAAAAATGTATGGCTATTTTTGCCCGAAACAATTAATGCTTTTAGCGATAACTATTTTGATTTATTACCGGGCAAGAATAAAACTATCGAAGTGAAATCCGCTAACCTGAAAGCTGAAATTAGAAAAATTCAGGTGAAAACGCTGGTGGATACTTATTGATGTGGTAGGAGTTTAATAAAAACAGGATAGTGGTTGCCTTTGTGAAATAGGTCAACTTCGATCATGTTATAGGACATGCTAATCTGGATATAACAATCACGATCCAAATAATCATTTTTTGTCTTTGGTTTTCAATTTAAAATGAGTTTTTAATTTTATAAGAAGTGTAATCTTTCATAGTTTCTAAATAGTTTCCCAAATTTGCACCCAGGTTTGAGACTATTTCTTTGCACGGCAAACTTCAGAAAAACAAATATGGTGCTTTTAAATTGTCTATTGATGTCAGAAATGACAAATAGAATCTTTACATAATGCCTTTTCAGAATAAGACACCAATAATTATTTCAAAATAGTTAAATTTATTATTATCTTTAATAAACATATTTAATAAATTAAAATATGAAACAAAAAAGAAGTTTGATAGTAATTCTAACGCTAATGTTTGGCTCTTTAGCAATGGCTCAAACCGAGACAGTGATTCTTCTTCCTCAATCGAATGAACATCCTTCGCTCCTGATTAAACAAGGCGACGACGAATTGATAAGAAAATCGATTAATGAATCACCTTCAATGAAAATTATTCATGAGATTATTGTTGAGGAGTCAGATAGGCTGCTGGCAATTCCATGTTTGAAATATCAAAAGATTGGAATGCGTTTGCTTGATGTTTCGCGCGAATGTTTCAGACGAGTGTTTTTTCTGTCGTATTCATATCGCATTACCGGTGATGAAAAATATGCTAAACGGGCCGAAGACGAAATGTTGGAGGTTTGTGCTTTTGAGAACTAGAATCCAACACATTTTTTGGATGTGACCGAAATGACTTTAGCGGTATCTATCTGGTATGACTGGACTTACAACTATTTGTCCAAGGCATCTAGAGGTATAATCAGCAATGCCATTATCAATAATGGAATTAAACCGTCAATGAGTCCGAAATATAATTCGTGGCTCACCGGAACGAATAACTGGAATCAGGTTTGTAATACAGGTATTGCATTTGGGGCAATTGCAATCAAGGAAAATAACCCTGAACTTCCGCAAACGATCATAAACCGGTCATTTGCATCGTTACCAAAATCAATGAAAGGCTACGAGCCCGATGGTAATTATCCTGAAGGTTTTATGTATTTGGGTTACGGAACCACTTTTAATGTTTTTTTTATCAGTGCAATGGAAAAATATTTCGGAAAGGAAATGTTCCTTATGGATAAGATGCCCGGTTTTGCCCGCACAGGTTCATATATGCTGAACATGGTTGGACCTACCGGTAAGAGCTTTAATTATTCGGATTGCAATAATTCGGCGGCACTTAATCCGGCTATTTTCTGGTTTGCACAAAAAGAGAAGAATCCGGGATTGCTCTGGAATGAAAAGAAATATATCACAGCCGGAAGTCGATCATTAAGAGGTGAACGTTTTCTTCCTGCAGCCATTCTTTGGGGAGCAGGTTTAAAGTTTGATGCAGCCGTACCTCCCAAATTAAATTTGTGGGTAGGACAGGGCGAAACTCCTGTTTGTTTAATGCGCACTTCGTGGATCGACAAGAATGCCATATTTCTTGGTCTTAAGGCTGGACCGCCCTCTGCAGGTCATTCCCACATGGATATTGGCAGTTTCGTTATGGATGCCGTTGGTGTTCGATGGGCAAGTGATTATGGTTATCAGGATTATATTGCACTCGAATCGAAAGGAGTAGATTTGTGGAACGAGAAACAGTTTTCGCAACGCTGGCAAGTGTTTAGGTACAATAACATGTCTCATAACACACTCACGTTTAATGATTCGCTACAAAGAGTAGTATGGGCTTCAAAAATTGACAGTTATGCCGACAATAAGGATAATATGTTTGCTACTTCTGATATAAGTCAGGTTTATGCTGGTCAAGTAAAGAAAGCTATTAGAACTTGTTCTATTATTAATAGTTCGTTTGTAACCGTCAAAGATCAAATTTCAGCGTTAAGTGCTCCCACTAAAGTACGTTGGACTATGCTGACTGAAGCCGAACCAAAGTTGATTCAGAGTCAAAATGCAATTGAGCTGACAAAAAACGGTAAGAAATTGGTGTTGAAAGTTGATTCAAAAGTAAAGATTACTCTTAAAACTTGGTCGACACAATCGAAAAACGAATTTGATGCTTCAAATACAGGTACATATCTAGTAGGTCTTGAAGCTCAATTGCCTGCAAATTCAACTACCACATTGCTCGTGTCACTCACTCCTCAGAAATAGTTTTGGTGATTTTTTGATAAGATATCGAATGGCTATAATTGAGTTTATGGTCAAATCGTGTCTTATATTACAACTGAAATTTCAGGTTGAAAAATAAGAAAGCCCGCAAATCATTGATTTTGCGAGCTTTTACTCATTTTTTAATTGGTTTTTGTGGAGCTGGAGGGAGTCGAACCCTCGTCCAAACAAGGAAATAATAAGCTTTCTACATGTATATCTTCGCTTTAGTTTTCGAATGTAGGCAAGACCGAAGCCACCAACCTGCACCTTATCCTTTTTATTTTGCAGTACTTCCAAGGCTAAGTGCTGCTATCCCCGATTTATCCACATTTCCATATCAAATCGCCTCGAGGAGAGGGCATTTGGGAAATGTCTCGTTCTGGTACCTAGTACCAAAATTAAGTTTAATCTACTCTATTCGATTAAGCAGCAAGAGCGTAGTTATTTTCGCCAGTTATAAGTTTGAGATCCGAGATTTACGAGCTGCTTTCTCAACGCTCGACATGCTTACATATCAGTTCTACCTGCTGTCAAAACCAAACAGCCCCGTTTTTGTGCATTGTAATCTTTCTTTATTGCAATAAATGTATGTACAAATTCTATGCAAAAGTACTGTATTTTTAGCGATTTCCTCTAACCTAAGGCGTAAATATCATTAAATTATAGCGAAGGAGATGATGTTGTTAAATATATATAGTTCTATTCAACTATTTTTAGTAAACGATTACTCTTGTGCTCCATTGTTTTTAGCTATATCTACCCAATAACTTACCAATAATCTGGGTTCAGCACCAATGGAAATAGACAATTGTAAAGCAAGTGCCATTACTAGTACCGATGCTTTATGAAGTTCTTCGAAGGTTTGAGCATTTCCAAATGAAGCTTGCAGCTGTTCTTGGAGCAGGATAGCATGTTGTTTGCAAAACACCTCTGGTTGCAGACTGTCATGGGCTAAGTTTGGAATAATTAGATTTTCGAGCCACTTCTGATCAATTCTTTTTGCTAACTGAGCTGACGATTCATTAGCCATCAGCCGCCATTGTTGTAAAGTGGTTTTATTGTCGGATTCAGCCAATCCACTATCCAATAATAACTCAAATGCTATGTCGGCCAATAGTTGTAGCAATTCCAAATAAGCATTTTGTGCTACCTCCCATCTTTCAGTTTGCTGTTCAAAAAGATATTTATTTACGGTTAAATAAGGCAAGTTCAATACTTCATCGCATCCTTCCAAGCAAGGGAATACTTCCCCCTGATGCATATAAACCGTTTCTCCGTTTTGAATTTGCCGACCCATCGGAAAGAGCCTGCATGCAAGCGGTCGGGCAGCATGAACACTACAGCCTGTTCCATTCGTATATTGACTACAGGCGAGTTTCCCTTTGTAACCAACAGCACCATTGAACAGCAAACGCACACCACTCCATTCAGTGTACAAGTCTCTAAATTCACGGGTACTTATTTTTTTCTCGCTGGCTAAACAAGCTAATTCCCAAGGATTCAGTAATACTTTATTGCCGTGACAGCAATTTCCAGAACGCGAACAGGTAAGTGGTAATTCGTCGGAAAGTTTAAGTATAGTATTCGTCATTATTTTAATGGTGCTGATAATTCTGACTTCAATGAAAAAACCGATAAACAGTAAGATACTGTCCATCGGTTTTTATTATTATCTCAATTGACAGTCGTCAATTGTTTAGTTATTTAGCGTAACTTACTGCACGGGTTTCACGAATTACCGTGATTTTTACCTGACCCGGATAAGTCATTTCATCTTGTATTTTTTTAGCGATATCGAACGATAATAATTCTGTTTCTTTATCGTCAATTTTGTCTGCCCCAACAATAACGCGCAACTCACGTCCCGCTTGAATTGCGTATGTTTTCAACACTCCCGGATAAGATAAAGCCAACGCTTCAAGATCGTTCAATCGTTTAATATAAGCTTCTACAATTTCACGACGAGCACCAGGGCGCGCTCCAGAGATAGCATCACATACCTGAACAATAGGTGCAATAAGTGTTTCCATTTCCACTTCATCGTGGTGAGCACCTATGGCGTTGCAAATATCCGGTTTCTCTTTGTATTTTTCTGCAAGGCGCATACCAAGTATTGCGTGTGGTAATTCTGGTTCATCATCTGCCACTTTGCCAATATCGTGTAACAATCCTGCACGTTTTGCCTTCTTTGGATTTAAACCAAGTTCTGCTGCCATTGTGGCGCAAAGGTTAGCTGTTTCGCGCGAGTGTTGCAACAGATTTTGTCCATACGACGAACGGTATTTCATTTTTCCTACCAAACGAATTAATTCAGGATGTAATCCGTGGATTCCGAGGTCGATAGTGGTACGTTTCCCAATTTCTACAATCTCTTCTTCTACTTGCTTGCGTACTTTTGTAACTACTTCTTCGATACGAGCTGGGTGAATACGTCCATCGGTAACTAGTTGATGTAGCGACAAACGTGCAATTTCGCGACGAACAGGGTCGAATGCCGAAAGTACGATGGCTTCGGGAGTATCATCAACAATGATTTCTACACCTGTTGCAGCCTCCAATGCACGGATATTACGTCCTTCGCGTCCTATGATACGTCCTTTTATTTCGTCCGATTCAATGTGGAAAACCGTTACCGAATTTTCAATAGCAGTTTCTGTTGCAATGCGTTGAATACTTTGAACAACGATTTTTTTAGCTTCTTTGTTGGCTGTCATCTTAGCCTCTTCCATGATGTCGTTGATGTACGACATGGCTTCGGTTTTAGCTTCTTCTTTCAGCGCTTCTACCAATCGTTCTTTAGCTTGATCGGCCGAAAGACCTGAGATGGTTTCTAGTTGAACCTGAGCCTGATGATTCAAATGATCCAGTTCTTTTTTCTTTATTTCAAGACCGCTTTCTTTGTGCTCAAGTTGCTCTCTTTGTGCATCAACTTCGTTCACTTTTCGTTGTACATCCCCTTGTTTTTGGTTCAGTTGCATCTCTTTTTGTTGAAGTCTAATCTCTACAGCCTGAATTTTAGCGTTGCGTTCCTGAACTTGTTGCTCGTGTTCGGCTTTTAGCCCAATAAATTTTTCTTTTACTTCTATAAGTTTATTCTTCTTAAGCAATTCGGCTTCCGCTTCTGCTTCCTGAACTGCTCTTTTGTTGACAAAGCGCAGGACAATAAATGATCCTCCGGCTCCTACAACTAAGGCAATCAGTCCGATTATTATGGTTTCCATGTTCTGAATTTAAATGTATAATTAATAATTGTGTATTCTCTTTTTATTTAGTGTTGAAGCATAAAAAACGCATTGCATCGAAAAGGACAATAACTCCAATAATGAGTGGAATTAGTTGTGCTAAACAACGTAATGCGGAAATGATGAAAAAAAACGATAAGATTGATACTATTCTTTGGTGAGTAATGCTTTTAATTCATCATCCAAAGATTGTATTTTTTCGGCTAACGGTACAGTATCCTCTTTCAATTCTTGTTTGGACACTATGACAGCAATTTGAAATGCCACCATAATAAGGATTTCTTCTGAAGGTCGTTGGTTGTAAAGCTTCTGGTATTTTTCCAGATAATTTACTACCATTTTTTCGGCTTTCCGATACAACTCCTCGTCTTTACGAGCAATACTTAGTGGCATTCTAAAGCCACCAATTTGTACATTTATTGTAAAATTATCGTCTCTCATACGCTCTATTCATCCAGAAGCGCTAAACATTTGTCTATTTCCCGCACCATTTTGCTTATTTTTTGTTTCGATTCTGTTCGTTCGGCCTCTGAGCCTCCCATGTTTCTTGCAATTTGCAAATGGTCGTAATTTTTTCGGAGCTCCAAAATTTCTTGATGAGCAACCATTAAATCGGTTTGTTTTCGGTCTAACTCGGCTTTCAATTTTTTATTTTGGTCTAGCAATGACGTGTACTCCGAAATCAATTTTCGCAGTCTTTTTTCAAATGCGCTTATAAGTTCTTCGTATCGGTTTGTCATTTTTCAAAAAAATCTACACAAAAATACACTTTTGCTTTCAATTAAGGAAATGTTTTGTGTTTTTTTTAATGATTAACCTTTAAAATTGATACTTCTACCTGCCAATTTATTTTTTTTATAGCTAATGAATGAGAATGACTTGTCGAACTAGTCGGAGTACAGTAGAATGAACCCGAAATTATTTCTTATATTTTTTGTAAATAGCTATTCTTACAGGGCAATTGCAGATAATGGACTGATGACCGTATTTCATGCGATATGTACAATCGGTGTTGTTGCAGTTAACGAAGAGCAATTTGCCGCTGACACACTTCATAATTTCGATATTGAGACAATAGTTGGAACTTTCGCTCAAACAACCATGATTTTTTTCGCAATGAATAGTATTTTCTATAACTTCTACATTAATTTTAAACATAGCCCTTAGATATTCTTAGTAATTGTTAGTGTCACAGTATATTTTTTGGTTAACGCAAACATTTTGTAAACACAGAATTTTTTTTTGATAATTCTCCACTAGATTCTCCTTCGTACAGCTTAGGACTAGAATGTAGGGGATATTTCAATTTTTTAATCGATTTATTCCTGTGAATTTTTATTTTTGACAGTCCAAAATTACAACATTTACTTAACTCATACAAGTAAATGAACTGTTATTTTTTAAATACATCAAAATCCCTTTGTAGCTGCGGGTTTTAGTGAATTCATTTTGATGCATCAACTTCGTAGTAAATAAAAAAACTCTCATTTATGATCATAAAATCATAAATGAGAGTAATATATAACGATAATGGTAATATTGCTTTAGCAGTTACTGGTATTGGTTTGATGTTTTTTGCAAAACTTGCTAGTTAATGTTCTATTAATTTGGAATTGTTATTGATAGGTTATTGTGGAATAACTTTCAGATAATAAGGATTGTAACTATTTATATCCATTCTTTATTAATTATCTATTTCAGTTTCCGGGTTAAATCCAATAGCCCATTGACGATGGTGAGCGGATGAGGAGGATTGCCGGGGATATAAAGGTCTACATTGTGTTTTTTCAGAAAACTGCGGTCGATAGCGAGACTGTCGGCAAACTGTCCACCACTGATAGCATCAGTCCCCACCAGTACAATAATTTTGGGTTCGGGTATGGCATCATAACATATCTGCACTGCTTCGGCCATGTTTTTGGTAATGGGTCCGGTAATGACAATACCGTCGGCATGACGGGGCGACGCTACAAAATCAATTCCATAACGGCTAATATCGAACTGCACATTGTTGGTCGCATTTAGTTCCATTTCACAACTATTATCGCCACCTGCCGAAACTTGTCTTAGTTTCAGCGATTTTCCAAAAATGCGATGTATCTCTTTCCGCACCGTGTCTGGGTTTACCTCGATTGGTTTATCTTCGCCTTCTTTGACGATTAATCGTTCCCGTTCGTTACTTGAAATTTTGTATTCCTTGCTAAACGATATTTTCCCGGGAAAACGCATAGCGCATTCTCCACAAAACGTGCATTTGCCCAAATCGATTTGAATAGGTTGGCTCGAGATGGCATTGGTCGGACATATCTCAATCAGTTCCGATTCGTTTACTTGCTCAAGGCTTATAATGGGACGTCCTCTGAAAATACCCGGTACCTCCACTGTGGTAGGATTTGGAATATATTGTTTCCCTTGATGAAATACTATTTTGATATTTTCTAACATGAGCTTAATAAGTTGTATATTGAGAGATTATTTTGATAACATGCTAATAAATAATGGATTAATCAAAGATCGTGACCAGAGTAAGATAGATTAAAACTTTTATTACAGATCGGAAAATCTGATATTTCGTTGTTTCTCACGCATAGCGCCAGAGCCAACCAATTGTGAAATGATGGATCTTTGACTTTATAAACGAGCATACCCCCATTTTTGTCTGTCAGGGCACAATGGCAAATTTCGCCACGCCATCCTTCTACCAATGAAAGGCAAAATGAACTTGGCTTAGGATTATTGACGATGCCTGTGTTTGTTGACAGTTCAGGTACATTGGTCAGTAAAGTGCGGATATATTTTAGAGATTGTTCTACTTCTTTTCTCCGAATCTGAATGCGTGAGTACACATCACCGTGGCGTTTTAAAATCGGTTGGTGTGCTAATTCCGCGTAAAGACTAAATGGATGGGAGCTACGAATGTCCCTATTTAAATTCGTCATGCGGGCTGCCATGCCTACTGCGCCGATTTTTGTTGCATCTTCGTTCGAAACCAGACCAGTGCGTTCGAAACGGGATAATGCGCTGGATAGTCCGAATAACTTTTCTGCCATTTCATTGAACTCCGGTTCAAATACATCCAACACATGCAGTAGTCGTTCGGCCAATGCTGGAGTGAATGGAAACTGGTTGCGCCCCGGTCTGATAAGTCCTTTTGCTATTCTGTTGCCACCCCATTCTTGTAGAAAATTGATGATAGGTGTTCGCAAACGGCCAAATACGGAATTGCCCAGTTGATAAGCAATATCGTTACAAGCACCACTTAAATCGCCAACATGCACGGCTATCCGTTCCAGTTCTAATGCCAGCGTTCTTGAAAACTCAATATCATAAGGGGCTTCATAGCTGCACAAACTCTCCCAAACGTGAGCAAAGGTGACGGCATGTCCTACCACGGTATCGCCTGCAATATCTTCGGCCAGCGCGGCGCGTTGAAGTAATTTTTTATTTTTGATAAAAAGTTGCTCTACACCCCGGTGTTGATACCCCAACTGAATTTCGAGATGTAGAATTTGCTCACCATTACAAATAAATCGAAAATGACCGGGCTCGATAATTCCTGCATGTATTGGGCCAACGCCCACTTCGTGTAGCTCTTCGCTGTCGATAGCAAAGAACGGATAGTTGGCAATAGTTTGCGATTTGTCTTCACGATTATTGGCATAGCGAACAGGTTTTAACCAAGGGTGGTCAATATAATTTATGCCAAAGTTTTCATGAATTTCGCGTTCAAACTTCTCGAAACACAGCAGTTCCTTGCTGAATGATTCCAGATCATGCGTTTTATGAACCAAACAAGTCGACACGAATATCTCATGCGTAGCGTCGCTGGCAATGCAGCAAATGAGTTTTACGTTATTGCCCACTTTGTATCCAAAATAATTTACACAATGCCTATCGGGATGACCTAAAATCAACTCTGAGTTCATGTCAAAAAAAGACTCATAATTACTTTCCGGAATCTCTGAAAGTAAAATGGTCTGATTATTTTTTATGCTGATGTAATTCATGATTTTTAATTAATAATTAACAATTAAGAGACATTTACCTTCGTCTTGATTCTAAAATTTTAATTCTAAACATTAGTGCGGCAAAAGAGCAATGCTGGATTTAATTAAATCTACAAAAATAATTGGAGGGTTTAATCCCAGATAAGCGGCCCCGCCCAATAAAATAAATTGTGATGCAGATCTCCAAGGACTGATTACTGGGACTTTACTTTCGTCGAAATTAACTGCCGGTATAAATAATATCTTGAATATATTTTTGGCAAATGCCCAGATAATAAGTGTAAGTAGCAATAGCACAACGATGAGTAATAACAATTGATTGGCTTCGAACAAGGAGCGAAAGATAAGAAATTCACTTACAAACATTCCCGACGGAGGCATAGCTGTTACGCTTATAAAAGCAAAAAGAATGACCATTGCACCGGTGGTGTTGTATTTAAAGTAGTTGCCCAAATGATAAATGTTTTTGTTGCGGAATACTTTGTATAATTGGTTGTATTGAAAGAATAGACTTGATTTAACAAATGCGTGTAATATGACGTGCAGAACGGCAGCATAATATCCAATTCCGCCCGCTGCCAAACCTAACATTGCCAAGCCCATATGTTCCACGCTGGAGTAAGCCATCATTCGTTTAATATTCTTTACTTTTATCATGTAAACGGCTGCAATAAACAACGACAAGAAAGCTGCAATGCCCACCACAAGGCTTGCCCAATGTAGTAAAGGAGTATTGCTCATCACCACATACACCCGAAAAATACCTACAAACCCCATGCACATCACAATACTCGAGAGTAGTGCTGCGGCAGGTCCGGGAGCTTTATCCTTTGCATCAACGCCAGCAGTAAACATTGGGAAAAGTCCAAGTTTAGCAGTAAATCCGGTGAAAATAAACAAAAATGCCAGACGCAACCACGATAAGTTCAGTAAATTGCTGTTAGCAAGTAGGTTTTTATAAGATAAATCGTCGGAATGAGCATTGGCGAATGAAAGGCTTAAAAACAAAATGCCGATAAAAACGAAAGTAATACTTATGGCACAAATGAAAACGTATTTCCATGTGCCTTCTAACGCCAGTTTGTTACGGTGATGATATATTAAAGCCGAAGCACTCAATGTGGTTATTTCGGTGAAAATCCAAACTACCGCAATATGATTAGCCAGATAAGCTGCACTAACTGCCATAATTAAAAACACGATGGCTCCAAAATAAGTTGCCCGGGAGCGAGGTGTCATTTCTTCGCTTTCTTCGATGTAGATATAACTATGAAAAATTGTCGGAATGGAAATGATAGTGGCAGTTAGTAACATGATTAATCCCAACGCATCGAAGGTAAAGTAGTTGGCAGTTGTTTCATTGTAATGCAAACAAGCATACACGGTGAACGTACATTGCACGGCCAGAAACAGACAAATGAGTAGGTAATTAAGTGCTTTCCCCCGATTAAGAAAGAGCCCTGCTCCAATTAATCCGGAGCTTATCAAATATATTGTTATCATAAATGGATACTTTGTAGATAAGTTGAAGAACCAAGATAGGTTCTTTAATTATAAATTGTCAATTATGAATTGATTTTAGTAGTCTTTCAAATTAGTAAGTTGGTTAACATCGATATCTTTAAATACGTCTCCAATTTTATTTAAGAAAATCCCCAAAATCAATACACTGGCAAAAATATCGAGCATAATACCCAGGTTCACCAACATCGGCATTTCGTTACCTACGGCCAACGATAGCACAAAAACGCCGTTTTCGATAATTAGGTAGCCCATTACATGCGTGATAATTTTTCGACGCGAAGCAATGAAATACAGTCCGGTAAACAGCGTTGAAAGTGCCACCACAAAGAACATTTTGTCCAATTTGCCCTCTTCCATCGTGTTGGAAAGAATAATAGTGATGATTACAATCAGCGTGGTAATAATCAGCGATACAAAATTAGGGAGGTACGGTTCTGCCTCCCGTGTTATATTGTTTCGTTTCAGTACATATTTCAAAAATAGAGGCACAGCCAACGATTTGAAAATAACAGTTTCCACTAAAATAAATACGAGATTGAGTGTGTTGATATTTTTGAGCTCAAAAAACGCTACGAAAAAAAGGAGTACCCCCTGTAGAGCAAGCACATTTACGTAGGTAGTCATCCGATTGGCGATAGACAAGTAAAACAGCGAAATCAGAAAGACTATAAGCAGCACGTGTAACATAATGTAGGAATTAAAAGATGACAATAATAAACAGGTAATTTCTGATTAAAAGTTATGTAAAGTTATTATTAAAGAACATTTTAAAGAAATTTGCCCGAAACGAGCAAGGCTCCGAAAAATATTAGTAAGGATACCGATGAAAGTACAACAATGAACTGAGCATTATGATTCATTCTGAATCGTGCCATAAACGATTCGATCATTCCCACTACAAATGCCAAAAATACCTGCACCCCAAAAAACATAGGAATAGCATATTGGTAGGCAATGGTACCGCTAAAAAGATTAAAAATGATAGCCCCATAAATGGCGAATTTTAAATAACCGGCTGTCAATATTATTCCAAGGTCGAATCCACTGTTATCCAGAATCATGACTTCATGTACCATCGTCAGTTCGAGGTGAGTTTTGGGATCATCAAGAGGCATACGGCTGTTCTCAATCATGGCAATCATCAAAAACACAAATGCTGCCATTACCGCCAGTGCATAACTGATAGAAGAGCCAAGGTGCAAAGCCGAAAAAATTGCTTGAAAAGAAGTATACCCTGTCAACAGTGCCAACGAACCCATGAGAATAAAAAAAGCCGGTTCTGCAAGCATAGAATAAAGAGCTTCGCGACTGGCACCCATTCCTTCTAAACTATTACCCGTATCCATTGCACCAATAATGCTGAAAAATTTACCAATGCCAAGTATATAAGCAAAGAAAATAAAATCGCCATTGAAACTTATAATGCCCTTCGATTGCCCAAATGGAATGACCAACATGGCTACAAACACCGATGCAAAATAAATAGTAGGTGCAATTTGAAATACAAAACTGGTGGTCTCACTGTAAACCGCTCCTTTTTTGAAAAGGCGTATGACATCTTTGATGGGCTGAAATATCCCTGGTCCTTTTCGGCCAGAAGCAATACTTTTTGTGCGAATTATAATTCCGGTAAAAAAAGTTGCAGCCAAGATAATTAATAATAAGCTCAGCATAATTATAGTAATTTTAAAAAATCGATGAATAGGATGATTTGATGATAAATTAAAGGAATGGTTAATGCCATAATAATAAATGCAATACCATATAATATATAAAATTGTAATTTGCCATTTTGGATAAAAAGGAAGCGACTCAGAAAGTACTTCAAACTACTGATCGGATAATCGATCAACCACTTTTCTACTTTATCATAAATATGTGTTTCCGTGTGCGCGTCGATAGGAAAAACTCCCTGCACATCTTTTTCTATTTTATTTATCTGAAAAAACATAGCAAATAATTTGCTGTATGTGCGTGAAAATGAACTGCCTGAATATTGTATCTTAGCAGTTGGAGCAATGTGTCCGCAACTCCAGGTTGATGAAACTGAGGTCATTCTTTTTCGCAGCACCAATTTTCTGATTCCCAATAGTAATAGTATCACCAAAATAAAATACAATCCACCTGCGCTTACCAACGTCAAAGTCTCAATGCCCTCTCCCCGAAATGAGTTGAATGGAAGTTGTTGTAAGTCAGTGAATAACTTAACGGGGCTCACGAGTATGTCTAAAAATACGTTTGGAAATAGTCCAATCAATACTATAAATGTAGCCATAAAATAGAGTGGAAGCAGTTGGAATTGCGATACTTCCTTTACTTCGTGTTGGAAATTATGTCTGGGGTTTCCTAAGAAAACGACACCAAAGGTTTTGGTAAAGCAGATTGTTGCCAGTCCACCAATTGCTACCAGACTGGTTACTGTAAAAATAATTCCTAATAGTGAAACCATTGATGCACTGTGAATCATATTGAGCAATCCCGAGTAAAGTATAAATTCAGAAATAAACCCATTGAACGGCGGTAAACCCGAAATGGCTAATGCCGCTAGCAAAAACAAGAAAGCTGTGTGAGGCATTTTTTTGATTAATCCACCCATTTTTTCGATGTCGAGACTGTGTGTTGCTTGATACACATTGCCAGCTGCAAAAAACAAAAGTGATTTGAATAACGAGTGGTTAAGTGTGTGTAAAAGTGCTCCTGCAAATCCCAATGAACTCAGTATCGGATTGTTGGTTCCTAGTCCAATGCACCCAAGTCCAATGCCAATGCCAATAATTCCAATATTCTCAACACTGCTGTATGCGAGAATTTTCTTTAGATTATGTTGTAAAATGGCCAGCATAATACCATAAACTCCTGAAATGACAGAAATAAGAAGAATAAGTATTCCAATTGAAAGATAATCCACCTTGATAAGTAAGAGCATACGAAGAATACCAAAGATTCCAATTTTTATCAATAAACCAGACATGATGCCCGATATGTGTGCCGGTGCGGCAGGATGAGCATAAGGCAACCAAGTATGGAAAGGTACAAACCCTGCTTTTATAGAAAAACCAATAAAAAATATCAGGTACAACTGCATGGAGAGCGCACCCGGATGTGTTAGTGAATAAGCGTGAATGGCATTGAAATCGTAACTCCCTGTTTGGCTTGCTACCCAAATAAACCCGATAATGAGGCAAATAATGGAAACGTGCGACTGAATCAAGAAGTTGATGCCGGCTCTTACAGTGGCCACTTTTTCATGCTCGAAAAGAATGCTAAGAAATGCCGAAAGTGCCATTATCTCCCAGGCAACGATAAATACAAAGCTGTTTTGAATGGCACAAAGACTTATCAAAGCAGTATGCAGAAGTACAAAAAGGATGGCAGATAATGTTAGGTTTTTGGGTTGATTTCTATAAGCACTCATGTAAAATAAGCCGTAGAAACCACCTGTGAGAAACCCAAAATTAATAATGAGCATAAACCAGGCCGAAAGGGCATCTATTTGCAATCTGATGGGGCCGCTAATATAACTTCCAGGCAAAGTGTAATTAAATGGGTGACCCAATAATGCTTCAATAGCAACGAAACTTGTCAGGATGGCAACAAAACTTACAACCGCATAAACAGCAATGGCTTTTACCCCCACTTTAAGGAATGGAATAAAGCATATTGCTATGACCGGAATAAGTATAAAGCTCCAGGCTGAGTTCATATTATTATGTTGAAAGCTGTCAGAATAAATATGGTCAGAATAAATGCAATGCCGTACAAAACATAGGATTGTATTCGTCCGTTTTGAATAAATTTGAAATAATTTGCGGCGTAAACCAACTGATTAGTCATCACATGAATAAATCTGAACTCAAAGAAATCGTGATAATGCGATGCGTGTTTTCTCTCTTCTGGAAATATCTCACCCGCTTTTAGCTCAGTGTATTGCTTACGTTCAATAACGATAAAATTGAACATTTTACTCAATGTTTTGGAAAATGATTTACCGGTATATTGAATTTTGGTGGTTGGCGCCGAGTAAGCACAGTTCCAAGTTGGCTGTATCACCTTTGTGTGTGTGCTCAAAAGCCTCCATCTAATTCCCCAAAATATACCTACAACACAAATGAAACCTCCCGAATAAGTGCTGATACTCTGCATGATCGAAATGTAATTTGTGAACCCCAACGGTGGTGGTATGGGCACGCCTCTTGCCATACTCATAATCACAATCCCAATTACTTGTAAATAAAGATGGGGAAAAATAGCCACGCTCACCATCAATGTAATAATTGCATATTGAGGAACAAGCATTTGCAACGAAACTTCGTTTGGTTCTACCGATAATTTCTCTCGGGCATTTCCTAAAAAAACGATTCCAAATGACTTGGTAAAAGTAAGTATCGAAAGTCCACCGATAACCGCTAGCCCAGCCAAACTAACCGAAAACAATATCATTTCGTTGGTGTTATGAATTTTTACACCTTCTATCAATCCCGAATAAATGAGAAATTCAGAGATAAACCCGTTGAAAGGCGGTAAACCGCATATGCCGATAGCTGCAATCAGATAAACAATTCCCGTGCGTGGCATTTTTTTAAGCAGTTCACCCAGTTTTTCCATATCTGAAGTCTGCGTTTGTTGTTCTACAGACCCCGACGCAAAAAATAAAAGTGATTTAAATAGAGAATGATTCAGCACGTGCATTAACGCTCCACCAAACCCTAGGTAGTATAAAATAGGGATGTCATTTCCCAACCCAATAAGCCCAATGCCAATGCCAATACCGATTGTTCCAATGTTTTCAACAGTGCAATAGGCCAACATTTTTTTTAAATTCCGTTGCACTGCAGCATTTAAAATTCCAAATAGACCGCTTGCCACCGAAACGGTCAGGATCATTTCGCCTAACAATAAATAATCGCTTTTGAGATATGATGCCACCCTGAAAATGCCATAAATACCTAACTTCACTAGAACCCCCGACATGATACCGGCAATGTGCGATGGTGCCGCAGGATCTCCTTGAAGTAATCCGCTGTGCAAAGGAATAAATCCGGCTTTTAATCCAAAGCCAACAAACATGACCAGAAAAAGCCCGACATTACTATTTGAGGCAAAATAGGCGGATAAAGCATCAAAGCTAAAAGAACCGGTTTGAAAGTATAGCCAGATTACTCCGATGGTCAAAAACACGATACTTATGTGCATTTGAACAAGATAGCTGATGCCTGCCTTGATAATTTTGGGATTGTTGTGATCGAAAATGACCAACATTACGGATGATAATGACATCACTTCCCAAATAATAAGGAATACCAAACCATGCTGAACCATACAAACCCACAGCATGGAGAGTTGGAACAAAACGAACAGCATCCAGTGGAGATTGATATTTTTTGTGGAACTGGTGGACGATTTTAAATAGCCCAATCCGTAAAAAACTCCGGTCAGGCAGGTGAAGTTAATGATAAGAAGAAACCATGCGGACAATTCATCCACCCGTACCAACACATCGCCAAAAAGAGTTCCTCCGTAAAATACAAAACTTATAGCGCTCCCCGACAAAGCCGCAATGGCCATCCAACCAGTAACTATCGAATTGGCAACAACAGCCAACGCGGCTGTGTCCGCTTTCATTTTAGACGGTACAAAATAAATTGCCACCATTGCCAATAATGCTATTATCCAACTCGAATTCATCAACTCTATCATGCAAGATATTCTTTTTTGAAATGCGAAATTACGAAAAAATAAGAATTATTCCTCAATAAATTTCGGTTTTCTAGGTTTTATGTTTTAATTTACAGATATATAGCTTTCTATACTCCTTGTGTTTGATGATTGTAGTGCCTAATTTCATTTTTTCATAAATTAAAATAATACATCTTAACGCTGGAATAACGGAAATGCTACAATTACTTTACTTTTTCAAATAACTTTTTCAATGCTCATGCGTTAGATATTCAAAAAAACGTACTTTTGCATTTCGAAGGCACTTCGAAAAATGATGATGTTTTATTTAAAAACCAGTAAATGTTTTTATTGTAACTAAAATATGTGGAAACTAAATCAATTTAATTATAGTCGTCGCTTATCTGACAAAATTCAGGTAGGCGATCTTTTGTTGGGTGGCGATGAGCCGGTTCGTGTACAATCGATGGCGAATACAGATACCAATGATATTGAGAATTCTGTGGGGCAATGTTTACGCATTGTCCAAGCAGGTGGCGAATTGGTACGCTTTACTACTCAGGGTATTCGCGAAGCGGAAAGCATTGGCAAGATTCATGCAGCTTTGCGCGAACAAGGATGCAATGTGCCTTTGGTGGCCGATATTCATTTCAATGCCAATGCTGCCGATGTGGCTGCCCAACAGGTGGAAAAAGTGCGTATCAATCCGGGAAACTATGTGGGCACGGTAAAAATTGGAGATTTGTCTGATTATACTGACGAAGAATTTGCACTAGAATATCAAAAGATTCGTGCCCGTTTTATTCCTTTTTTGGATATTTGTAAAAAAAATAACACCACCATACGCATAGGAGTCAATCATGGGTCCCTCAGCGAGCGGATGATGAACCGCTATGGTGATACTTCGCGCGGTATGGTGGAATCGTGCATGGAGTTTTTGCTTATTTGCAAAGAGCAGAATTTCGACCGTGTGGTTATTTCTATGAAGACCTCTAACACGGTGATGATGGTGCAAACTGTCCGTTTGTTGGTAGAGGAAATGGAACAAACCGATTTGCATTTTCCATTGCATTTGGGTGTAACCGAGGCTGGTGATGGCGAGGATGGTCGTATTAAATCTGCAGTTGGTATTGGAGGTTTGCTGGCCGATGGCATTGGCAATACCATTCGTGTGTCGTTGAGCGAAGAGCCCGAAGCCGAAATTCCTGTTGGACGTTTATTGGTTTCGTATATTTCAGCACGCAAAAATCATGCGCCTATTGTGGCTATTGAAAATGCACAACATTCACGTTTTGAATATAGTAGACGCAAAACACACAGAGTAGGAAATATCGGAGGAGAGCAAGTACCGGTTGTGGTAGCTTCGTCGGATGGCGATTATGCCGTTGTGCCAGATTATGTTTTGTGTGTTGATAAAGTGTTTGCTACGGATGGAGAAATGTATTCGGTTTACACAGCGGATAGAATTAATGCATTAAAAGAGGATGATTCGGCAATAAAATTTTTAAAATTGAGTTATTCTAACTTAACATCTGAGTTACTTCAATTTTTAAAAGAGAGCAAGGATGTAGTGGTTATTTTGCAAACCGAACATCAAAATGGAGTAGGGGAGCAACGTGCTTTCTTCCACAGTTTATTGAATGCCAGGTGCACTACGCCTGCGGTATTGCACCGAGCTTACCAAGAAACTGAACTTCAACAACTACAGGTAAAAGCAGCCGCCGATTTGGGTGTGTTGTTTATCGATGGATTTGGGGATGGTATTTTCCTCGAAAATGAAGGAAGTATATCGGTAGAGGCAATTAACTCGGTAGCTTTTGGTATTCTTCAGGCATCGCGTGTGCGGGTTACCAAAACAGAGTTTATCTCTTGCCCGGGTTGCGGAAGAACCATGTTTAAATTACAAACGGTCATTGCTCGGGTAAAAGCACGTACATCGCACTTAAAAGGGCTTAAAATTGGCATCATGGGTTGCGTAGTGAATGGACCCGGCGAAATGGCTGATGCCGATTATGGTTACGTGGGTGCCGGACGTGGAAAAGTAAGTCTGTACAAGAAGAAAGAATGCCTCGAACGTAACATTACGGAAGATGAAGCAGTAGAAAAACTGATAGATCTTATCAAAGTGAATGGAGATTGGCACGAATAATGTTATGTTTTTATAGCTTAAAAATAAATAAACACAATTAATTTTTAAAAAAATCAAGTATGAAAAAAATGTTTTTTGCACTCGCTTTAGTAGCGAGTTCGTTAGGTGCTTCATTTGGTCAATCAAATGGACAAACTCTTGGACTTAGATTGGGTTACCCAACAGAATTGTCGTTTCAAACCAGTTTAAGCAGTGCTACCCGTTTGGAGTTGGGCTTAGGAGTTCGTGATTACAGTTATGGTACCAATTTCTCTTTGTCCGGTGTACATCAATGGGTTTGGGATTTGTCTTCTTTGGCCGATGGCTTTAACTGGTATGCCGGTATAGGTGGCCAATTGGGTGTTTATTCTAATTCAAGTAAATCTTATTTCCCTCTTGCATTACTCGGTCAGATTGGCCTTGAGTACAATTTCAAAATTCCTATCACATTATCATTGGATTACAGACCTGCATTTCAACTTACAGGTGTGTATGCCGGACAGAATGCCTTTATTGGCGATGGTATTTGCTTAGGTGTTCGTTACCGTTTGTAAATAGTATCTTTGTATAAATAAAAGAGAAGTTTCAATTTCTGAAATTTCTCTTTTTTCTTCTATTTGGAGGCTTGTAAATTTGAATAATTACTATAATATAAACTCTTTATTTTTTTAGTATGAAAAAAATATTTTTTGTTCTCGCATTAGTTGTGAGTTCTTTAGGTGCAATCAGTGCACAGGTCGACAGCAAAACGATAGGTCTTAGAATGGGTGGTGGATTTGGATATGGCGCCGAAGTGTCCTACCAACAACCAATTGGCATTGCTAACCGATTAGAAGTGGATCTTGGAATTAACCGCTCTGGTTTTGGTCTGAACGGTATCTATCAGTGGGTTTGGGATTTTTCCGAACTGGCCGATGGCTTTAACTGGTACGCAGGTGTAGGTGGTGGTATTGGCTCCTACAATTTTGATTATCTAACGGATAAAAACAAAGCCAATGTTACTACGCTTGGAATTTTGGGACAAATAGGGATGGAGTATCAGTTCGAAATTCCATTGACCATATCAGTAGATTATCGCCCGGGAGTGTATTTTGAAAGTGGTTTAAATAGCTCCTACGATGGTATTTGCCTTTCGGCAAGATACCGATTCTAACTAAAAAGCATAAAATAAAAAAGGGATTTCCGCTGTGGAAGTCCCGTTTTTAATTCATTTTTTAAAGTCGCATGCTATCCAGCTGTTTTTTTGAGCCGTAGAATAAGTTGTAGTCAACATAGCCTTTGATCCCCGCAACCTTGTATTTCTCAGCAATTTGCCAAAATGACCAGTCGCAGTCCGGCTTACCCCTATAGTCTACTATCCATAATTTGCATTTGTCGGGCAGGCTATCTTGCAGGTAAAGCAAGTAGTATTTATAAGCGCAATAAATGATTGGATATTGCTTGGTTTTGTGGTAAACCACCGCAATGAAATCCGAAATTTCTTTATTTATGGTCTTTTTGTCGGGCATTATTCTGGCAAACTCGGTATCGAGCACCAGCGGTAAGTCGCCATGCTGCAATTTGGCAACAGATAAAAAGTTCCTTGCCTGATCCTTGCCTGAAGTTTTATAGGTAAAAAAATGGTAAGATCCTACTGGGATATCTAGTTTTCGAATCATTTTATAATACTCTGCATATTTTGGATCTTGGATGGTGGTTCCTTCGGTGGCTTTTACAAAAATAAATCCGGGTTCGTGTTCTTTCAGTCTCTCCCAATCAAAGATTTCTTGATAATGCGAAATGTCAATTCCCCAAACTTTGCTGTTTTTAGTTGATTCAATGGTGGTTTTTTCCTTAACAGAGCATGACAGAAAAAGTAACGATAGTAATAAATAGGAAATGTAATGTTTAAAATGCATGATTTTCTGACTTGTAGCACGAGTGTGCAATTGGTAGCGAATTATTTGCAAAGGTACATTTTTTTAGGGGTGTGTGAACGTTTTACTTCATAAAATTTGGACTCAATATTAGCTGTCTGATGATAAATTGAAAGAGCAACCCATTTGGCTGCTCTTTCAATTTAATTATTTTGTTCGATATGTTTAATCAATAATAGTACTATGATATAACATGGTTTTGAGGCCTGCAATTGGCCCATTAAACATGTTGAGATCAACAAATCCACGAATTCCGTCCAGTTTAAATCTGTCTGTTGTTTGCCAGAATGCCCATTCGCAACTTGGTTTTGTCTGATAATTTACAATCCAGAGCTTACATTTTGCATTTATGCGTTCTTGTAAATAAAGTTCGTAGTATCTACGATTGCAATATATAATCGGATAATGTCCCAGCTTTTCGTAAATGGTGTTGATGAAGTCAGTTAGCTCATTCGTTACCTCCGCTTTTGCAGGCATTTGTTTTGTAAATTCGGCATCCAATACCGGTAGGAGGTCGCTGTCTTTGTGTTGTGCCACCGATAAAAAGTTGTTTGCCTGATCTTTTCCGCAGCTTTTGTACGAAAAGAAATGATACGAACCCACCAAAATATTTCTTTTCCGAGCCTCAGAATAGTTTTCGCTGTATTTTGTGTCCTGATGAGTAACGCCTTCGGAAGCTTTAATAAACATGAAGTTGGGTTTTTGCTCTCCGAGCTTTTCCCAGTCGATGTCACTTTGATGGTGCGAAAGATCAATGCCCCACACGTTTTCCATGGCTTTTATGTCATTGAGCGTTAGTATTGGTTGTGGTGTGTAGTGGTGCACTTTACGTATAACTTTATGTTTCTTGTACGCCTTTCTGTAATGTTTCTTTGCAAAAACCGAAAATTGAGAGAGGATAAGGATACAAAGTATGAAAACATAACGTTTTTGCATGGTGATTGATCAGAAGAAAGGGTGAGTAAATTAAAGGAGAACAAGCGAAATTTAAGAATACGGAGTGCAAGGTATTGATACTGTTTGGAATATCAATGGCAATTCCGCATTTATTTGTATTTTTCCTATTTCTTCTACTTTATTTAGTTAATATGTCTGGTTTAAATAAAAATGACGGAGTAGTTTTATACTACTCCGTCAGAATGAATTATTGTAAAAATTTGGGCTATATTATTTAACTGCTTCCAATACTTTTTCAATCGCCCGTTTGATGCCATCAGGATTTTTACCACCTGCCGAGGCAAAGAATGGTTGTCCACCTCCGCCACCTTGAATTTCTTTGGCCGCTTCTCGGGCAATGTTTACGGCATTCAATCCTCCAGCAACAAGGTCGTCGCTCAATAATACGGTCAATGAAGGTTTGCCTTCGAATACGCATCCTGCAACAAAGAACAGTTTTTCGCTCACCACATTACGAATCTGGAATGCGAGAGTTTTCACAGCATCAGCAGGTAAATCAGCATCCACACGAATCACTTTTATGCCATTAATTTCTTCGGCTTCTTCAATCAGAATGTCGCGCAGGTTCATGATTTTTTCGTGCATGAAGCTTTCTACCCGTTTTTTCAGGTCGCTGTTTTCTTCAATTGATTTTTGAATGGCCGACATTAAATCGGGTGTATTGTTGAAGAATTCTCGTGCATCTGCAATGAAATCCTGTTGTTCGTCAAATAATTTCTCAACACCCTTAGCCGAAATAGCTTCGATACGACGAATTCCGGCAGCGATTGATGTTTCGGTAATGATGCGCACCATTCCTATTTCACCAGTAGCTTGTACGTGTGTGCCACCACACAGTTCGGTAGAAGTTCCAAATTGAATAACCCGAACCGATTCGCCATATTTTTCGCCAAACAATGCCATGGCTCCCAAGGCTTGTGCTTGTGCAATAGGGATGTCGCGCATTTCGGTCAACGGTGTATTTGCACGAATCTTGCTGTTGGCAATTGCTTCCACAGCCCGAATTTCTTCTTTGGTCAGCTTTTGAAAGTGAGAAAAGTCGAAACGTAAACTGTCCGGACTAACATACGATCCTTTTTGCTCAACATGTGTGCCCAATACTTTGCGCAATGCTTCGTGAAGCAAGTGAGTAGCCGAGTGATTAGCCGAAATAGCCTGACGATTTTCAATATTGATAGTAGCTGTAAATGTTGCGGTCACATCGTTTGGAAGTTGTTTGGCAATATGTACGGCTAAGTTGTTTTCTTTTTTAGTGTCCAGAATTTCAAGCGTTTCTTCTTCCGAAACCAACACGCCGCTATCACCCACTTGTCCACCCATTTCGGCATAGAAAGGGGTGTTGGAAAGTACCAGCTGATAGTATTCCTGATTCTTTTGTTTCACCTTACGGTAACGTAGAATCTCGGTATCGAAAGTAGTGAAGTCATAACCCACAAAGGTGCTGTCGCCTTCGCTAACAGTTACCCAGTCACCGGTTTCGGTAGCAGCTGCATTGCGGGCACGCTCTTTCTGTTTCAGCATTTCTGCGGTGAATTCATCGATGTTTACAGTGAAACTATTTTCGCGTAAAATCAATTCCGTCAGGTCTAAGGGGAAACCAAAAGTGTCGTACAGTGTAAAGGCTACTTTTCCAGGAACTTCTGTTTTTCCGTCTTTTTTAGTTTCGTCCATCACTTTGTCGAGCAGTTTTATTCCTGTCTCCAAGGTGCGTAGGAACGATTCTTCCTCTTCTTTGATTACTTTCTCAATCAATGTTTTTTGCGAAAGAAGTTCAGGGTAAGCTTTACCCATATTTTCGCCCAGCACATTGATTAGTTTGTACATAAAGGCATGGCGTTGTCCTAGAAATGTATAACCGTAACGAACGGCGCGACGTAAAATACGACGAATCACGTATCCGGCCTTAGCATTGGATGGCAATTGTCCGTCGGTAATAGAGAAAGCGATGGTTCTAATGTGATCGGCAATAACACGCATGGCGATATCCACTTTTTCATCTTTGGCATATTCAGCACCGCATACTTCCCCAATTTCGGCAATAATAGGAGTGAAGACGTCGGTATCGTAGTTCGATTGTACACCTTGCATAGCCATACACAAACGTTCGAAGCCCATACCAGTATCAATAACCTTGGCTGGCAGGCCTTCGAGCGAGCCATCAGCTTTACGGTTGTATTGCATAAATACATTGTTCCAAATTTCAATCACCTGTGGGTGACTTCCATTTACCAATGTCAGACCGTTAATTTTTGTGCGATCTTCATTGTTGCGAATATCGATATGGATTTCCGAGCAAGGACCGCAAGGGCCAGTGTCGCCCATTTCCCAGAAATTATCTTTCTTGTTTCCGTTGATAATACGGTCTTTTGGTAGAAATTGTTCCCAGATAGCAGCAGCTTCGTCATCGCGCTCTAATCCTTCGGGTGCATACCCTTCAAATACGGTCACATAGAGTCGGTCGGTATCCAGTTTTAATACATCAACCAGGTATTCCCATGCCCATTCGATAGCTTCTTTTTTAAAATAATCACCAAACGACCAGTTTCCAAGCATTTCGAACATGGTATGATGGTAGGTGTCGTGTCCTACTTCTTCCAAATCGTTGTGTTTTCCGCTTACACGCAAACATTTTTGCGAATCGGCCACACGTGGATATTTGATAGGGTCATTACCAAGAATAATATTTTTGAACTGGTTCATTCCGGCATTGGTAAACATCAAAGTGGGATCATCTTTGATAACCATTGGTGCCGAAGAAACAATTTTGTGCCCTTTCGATGCGAAAAAATCGAGAAAAGATTGACGAATTTCCTGTGAAGTCATATTTTATACTGTGTGTTATTAGTCGTTATTTACTCCCTTTGGTTGCGATATTAACTGCGTTAATATTACTTCCTTCGGTTGTGATATTGATGGTCATTAACCTCATTGATGTGGTTTGTTATGGCTATTTTGCTATTGATAAGATATTATGAAAATAATATCGCCGATGGCAAATAACGCAAAGCAAATATCAGTGAAAGTAATAACGCCGAAGGTAAATATCCTTTCTAGGGTTAATAATACCAAATAAAGACTGCAAAAGTAGCTCAAATTTATTATTTTTGCAGCAAGTGTGGATATAAAAAATGTGATGACGCGTTGATTTTTTATCAGAAAGGGTTGATTGACTTATATTTTCATTAAAATTTCAGACTTATGATAACTTTTCGTAAGTAATAAACTGTACTTTATTTATGGCTAAGAAAAAATTTCATTTCAATTCCGATACCTTAAGTTACGAGCAAATTGAACATACCATCACTCATTGGATAAAACAATTTTTGATTCATGCGCTTTCGGGAATGTCTTTGGGTGCAGTTTTCTTTTTTGTCTTCGTATCGTTTGTCGACTCGCCTGAGGAGAAACAACTTGGACAAGAAAAGAGCCACATGCAAGCTCAATACAAAGTATTACAACGTCAGTTTGGCGAGATGCAAGAAGTGGTGAGTGACCTTCAGGAACGTGATGATAATCTTTACAGAGTTGTTTTTCAGGCCGATCCAATTCCTTTTTCGGTGCGTAGAGCCGCAGCTACCAACAACGATTATTATGAGCAATTGTTGGACATGACTAACTCCGAAGTGGTTGTTTCAACTACCCAAAAACTGAATGAACTTAAAAAGGAACTTTATATTCAGTCGAAATCGTATGATGAATTGGTGCTGATGGCAAAAAATAAGGAGAATATGTTACAAAATATTCCAGCTATTCAGCCCGTTTTGAACAAAAATTTAAAACAGATGGCTTCGGGTTATGGTTGGCGTATTGACCCAGTGTACCACACCCGTAGGTTTCATGCGGGGATGGATTTTGCCGCACCTGTCGGAACCAATATTTATGCCACTGGAAACGGACAGGTCATAAGTGCCGGTTGGCAGCAGGGATATGGAAACTGTGTTCAGATAAATCACGGTTATGGATATATCACTTTGTATGGGCATATGAGCGCATTCAAGATTCGTGCAGGTCAGAAGGTGAAACGTGGCGATGTGATTGGATTAGTGGGAAGTACTGGAAAATCTACAGGGCCACACTTGCATTATGAAGTGCATTTAAAAGGTGAAATAATGAATCCTCAAAATTATTATTTCCTCGATTTGTCGCCTGCCGATTATGACCGTATGGTTCAAATGAGCAATAACTCTGGTCAAATGTTCGACTAATGATGAAAGAGAAATGGTTAGTTTTGCTGGCACTTTGTTCTGTTCTGGAACTAACGGCTCAAAAAAAAGAGATGTTGAAAATTGCTGCCGTGGGAGATATTATGCTGGGCACGGCTTATCCCGACTGTAGTTTTTTACCCAAACACAATGCGCAGCGATTGTTTAAACCGCTAAATAGTTATTTGCAAAATACAGATATTAGTTTTGGCAATCTGGAGGGAACGCTCACTGATGATTTATCACAAGTGAAGGAATGTTACACCGAAGGAAGATGTTATTTCTTTGCTATGCCAACTGCTTTTTCGGCAAGTTTGAAAAGCGCAGGATTTAATGTGCTAAGCTTGGCAAACAATCATTTAAATGATTTTGGATATATCGGTCGACGGTCTACAAAGCGTAGTTTGCGTAGTCAGGGTATTAGATATGCCGGTTTAACGGAGTGCCCCGTATATACATTTACACGAAGAGGTGTGCGTTATGGATTTTGCGCTTTTGCCCCCCAATGCTTGAACGGTAAGCATAAAAGATATTAGAAAAGCCCAACGGATTGTTCAACGGCTCGATTCACTTTGCGATGTAGTACTGGTTTCGTTTCATGCTGGAGTGGAGGGGTTTCTGGCCAAAATGTGACCAGTGAGAAAGAATATTATATATATGAAGACCGTGGAAATGTATATGAATTTGCTCACAAAATGATAGATGCCGGAGCTGATGTGTTATTGGGGCACGGACCGCATGCAACAAGAGCTGTGGAGGTATATAAAAATCGTTTTATCACTTATAGTATGGGTGATTTTTGTACTTATAGCAATATTAGTGTTGTTGGATTATGTGGGATTGCACCTCTTTTTCAGATTTATACCAATGATAAAGGCGAATTTCAAAAGGCTCAGATTATAACTACAAGCCAACAGAAATTTCAGCCACCACGATATGATTAAAAGAAAAGAGCCATTACCATTATTCAAAATCTGACCAAAATAGATTTTCCTGAAATGAAGAACGTGATACGGATCACGAATGATGGTTGGATAGAACGGATTGATGTAAATACAGCTGAATCAATGGGAAAAACAAGAGACCCGGAAGTTCGAAATCAAAATAATAACGCTTTATGTCAAATGCAGAATACATTGTAAAATGAAAATTGACCAACTATTACCAACTGTTTCCGGTCCGATTGGAATCTTTGATTCTGGCTATGGCGGGTTGACAATTTTGGAAAAAATCCGAAACGAATTGCCAGAATACGATTATATCTATTTGGGCGATAATGCCCGTACGCCCTATGGAACCCGTTCGTTTGATGTAGTGTACAAATACACTTTAGAATGCGTTACTCAATTGTTCGAGATGGGGTGTCATCTAGTGGTGTTGGCATGCAACACGGCTTCAGCTAAAGCACTGCGAAGCATTCAGCAACGTGATTTGCCGAAACTAGATCCGAATCGTAGGGTGCTTGGTGTTATTCGTCCCACTGTAGAGGAAGTAGGAGCGATGACAAAAACGAAGCACATCGGTTTGCTGGCTACTTTGGGAACGGTTCAATCCAATTCATATCCGCTAGAAATCGCAAAATTACACGATGATATTGTTGTTACTTCAGAGGCTTGTCCAATGTGGGTGCCGCTTATCGAGAATAATGAGCATCACTCCGCAGGTGCTGATTATTTTGTGCGAAAAAATATTGAACACTTGTTTTCTGTTGATCCTCAGATTGACACTATGGTGCTTGGGTGTACTCATTATCCCTTATTAGAAGCTAAAATCAAAACGTTTCTTCCTCCAAGTGTCGCTGTTGTATCGCAGGGAGATATTGTAGCTGCCAGTTTGGTTGATTATCTTCAGCGCCACCCCAAAATGGCTGCTATGTGCACTAGAAATGCTTCTGTTCGATATTTTACCACCGAGTCGGTTGAGAAGTTTTCGGCTTCGGCTTCCGTATTTCTGAATGAGAAGATTGAAGCAGAACACATTGATTTGGAATAAAACTTCTGTTATTCGGCTTTGCCGTTATTGGTAGTCAAATCCAAACTTCGGATGGCTTCCCGCAGTTTTGTAATGGCGGTTTCTGTCCGCCCGATTGCGAAAAACGAACAAAACGGCTTCCGGTAAAATAAAAAATCCCTTTCTGGAATTTCAGAAAGGGATTTTCAATATAATCACTCCTCTTTAGGGTGGGATTTTATAATTCCCAAGCTAAAGCACTGGCACCTAATACCGCAGCATCTGCTTCTTTTAAATCAGATAATAATAGTTTTATTTTACCTTTCCACAAAGGAAGTAGGTTTTTCTCCATATTTTCTTTTATTGGATCCAAAATCAGATCACCGGCTTTTGTTAATCCGCCAAATAGTACAACTGCTTCTGGAGCACTAAACGCTACAAAATCTGCAATACTTTCGCCAAGAATTTTTCCTGTGTAGTTAAATATTTCTTTTGCTACAACATCGCCTTCCATGGCAGCATCATAAACATCTTTTGATGTGATACTATCGATAGGAATATTTCTCAAAAGACTTTTTTTGGTTGTTGTGTCAAGAATTTCGCGAGCAGAGCGAGCCACGCCAGTAGCAGAAGTATAAGCTTCTAAACATCCCGATTTGCCACAACCGCACAAGCGACCGTTGTTTCGCACTGCTGTGGTATGACCAAGTTCACCTGCAAAACCATCATGACCGTACACTACTTTGCCATCGATTACTATACCACTACCCACACCTGTTCCAAGTGTAATCATGATAAAGTTTTTCATTCCGCGAGCCGCTCCGTAAGTCATTTCTCCAACTGCCGCTGCATTTGCATCATTAGTTAAAGCTGCGGGAATTCCGAATTTTGATGTCATAAGTTTAGCAAATGGAATTACGCCTTTCCAAGGTAAGTTTGGAGCATATTCAATGGTTCCAGAATAATAGTTACCATTGGGAGCGCCAACTCCAATTCCTTTAAACTTATCAATACCGCCGGCAGTATCGATAAGTTTCATCATTTCATCATAAAGATCGTCGATATATAAGTTGACATCTTCGTGCGTGCCGGTTTTAATTGCACTTTTTGAAACTACATTTCCTCGGGCATCTACAACACCAAATACAGTGTTTGTTCCGCCCATGTCCATGCCTATTACATATGGTTTGTCCATTGTTTTATATATTTTTTTAAAATTATTATTCTACAGGAATATCTTTGTTTACATTTTTGCAGCCCACTAATGCGTACCACATCATGTAAGACAAACAGGCAAACATAACCCAATAACTATTTAAATATCCGAAATGGTCGGAAACAAAACCTTGAATTAGCGGTACAATACCACCTCCACAAACCATTACCATAAAGATACCAGCAGCAGCAGCAGTGTATTTTCCCAGACCTTCGACAGCAAGATTGAAAATTCCACCCCACATAATAGAAGTACATAAACCACACAATACTAGAAAAGCAATACTTAATGGTACTTGTGTGCCTAAAAATGGTAAAGTAATGGCAATAGAAGTTGGAATAAAAATAGCACATAAAATTAACGTTAAACCAAGTAATGAAGCTGAAATCATCATTGTTTTACTTGACACTTTTGCACCAATAGAAGCTCCAATTAAACGGCCAACTAACATTAAAATCCAATAAAGACCAACAATACTGCCAGCTGTAGTGGCATCAATCCCTAAACCAGGATTCGTTGCTGTTGTTTGTGCTGTCATAAATAAGTTGGCAGTACTTGGAATACCGATTTCAATACCTACATAAATGAAGATAGCGATTGCTCCAAAAATAAAATGACGGAAAGAAAGTGGGCTATGTGGGTGTTTTACTTTTCTTTCAGTTGAAGTTTCCAGATGAGGTTCAGGAATTTTCACGAAAGATAATACTACGAAAGCCACTGCGAAAATACCTAATGCAAGGAAGAGCGCTGGATTTGCTTTTTCGATAGTACGACCAGCAACTGCTCCCATTAAATAACCAACCAGCATTGGAGTTATTGTTGCTCCAATTGAATTGATTGAACCTCCAAATTGTAACAATCTGTTACCAGAGTTTCCACCACCACCAAGTGTGTTCAACATTGGATTCACCACTGTATTTAACATACACATTGAAAACCCAGCAATAAAGGCACCTGCTAGATATACTGTAAAACTACCAGCTACACCAGAATAATATTGAACAAAAACCCCTGTAAAGCCAACTGCAATTGCAGCTAAAGCAGTAACTTTATAGCCCCATTTCTTCAACATAATACCAGCTGGTATGCCCATAAAAGCATATGCCATAAAATTGGCTAAAAATCCTAATTGTGACTGGAAGTTAGAAGCCCCAAATTGTTTTGCAACAATAACTCCCATTGGGCTTGGTAAACCTGTCACAAATGAAATCATGAAAAATAGCGCAAACATCATTGCAATTGGCAATGCATAACTTTTGTTTTCTGTGTTCATTTTAAATAAATTAATTGATAAATAATGATTATAAAATAGTATGATAGTTTTTCGACCGACAAAGTTAATCAATTTTACTCCTCTGAAATGCTAATTCTGAATATTTAATTAATGTCAAACACTGTTCTACAACATATTTATAGCAAGTTTTCATGTGCTGTGTTATTTGTATGTCGATGTTAAAGATTTTTGAATAAAAATTCACTCATGCGGGTATACAAATGACGACGGGTTTGTTGCCCTAAAATGCTGTGATTTTTGTCGGTGTAAATCTGCATCTCAAACTGTTTGTCGGCTTCAACTAATTTTTCAGTGTAAAGCATGGTGTTTTGCACATGTACATTATCGTCGGCACTACCGTGAATGATGAGTAATTTACCTTGAAACTTGTCGGCACGCAACAAAGCCGAAGACTTGTCATATCCTTTAAAGTTTTCTTGTGGTCGACGCATAAAACGTTCAGCATAAGAAGAATCGTAGAGGCGAAAGTCGGTAACTGGTGCAACTGCAATACCGGCTTTGAATACGTTTTCACCGGTACTCATCGACATCAGTGTCATTGTACCGCCGTAGCTCCAGCCCCAAATTCCAATGCGATTTTTGTCAACAAAGGTTTGATTGCCCATGTATTTGGCTGTCTCCACCTGATCTTTGGTTTCCAAAACTGTTAGCTGTTGGTATGTACATTTGCGGAATTCAGCACCACGAGCACCTGTTCCACGTCCATCAACACAAACCACCAAATAGTCTTGCGTAGCTAAATAGTATTCCCAGTCAATTTTCCACTTGTCCAACACTTCCTGCGAATCGGGACCGCTGTACTGAACCAACAATACAGGATATTTTTTATTGCTATCGAAGTTGCCGGGTTTCACCATCCAACCGTTGAGCTTTACATTTTCGGAGGTTGTGAAGCTGAAAAATTCTTTTGCAGGAAGGTTGGCTGCTTTAAATTTGGCAGCAACGTCAGCATTGTTTTCAATAATCCGAATCGACGAGCCAATAATGTTTCTAAGGGTGTACACATTCGGCATTTGAATGTTCGAGGCGTTATCCACAAAACTGCTGAATGTGCTGTTGAAATGTCCTTCGTGTGTTCCTTTTCCGTCGGTCAAGCGAATTTTCTTGCCGCTATCGTCAACAGCATATACATCCCGTTGTGTAGGCGAAACCTCAGCCGATTGATAGTACAGTACTTTTTTAGATTCGTCATAGCCACACACATTGGTAAGATCCCAATTGCCTTTAGTAAGCTGTTTTACCACGGTTCCGTTGATGCCATATTTATAGGCATGGCGGTATCCATCTTGTTCGCTCACCCCAATAAAGTAGTTGTTGTCGGACGTAAAGTGTATGTAATCAATATTTTCGTAGTCGACATAATGCTTCTCTTCCTGTTTCAAAATTAATTTTGACAAGGTCGATTTTGGGTTTGCAAAAAACATGTCCAGACGATTTTGGTTGCGGTTAAGCTTGAAAATAGCCAACTGATCGATGGTGTTTGTCCATTTTAACCGAGGGATATAAAAGTCCTGATCCGAATCGGCCAGTTTTATAGTTTTCAAAGATTTGTAGTAATCATCGTATACACAAACGCTCACTGTGGAGTTGTTTTGTCCGGCTTTCGGATATTTGAATTTTACGGTAGAAGGGTATAAGGTAAGGTCAGCTTTGTTGGCTGACTTGTCAATAAACATAGGGAAGGAGTATTCGGGAACATTTTTTTCGTCGAAGCGCACAAAAGCCAGCATTTTGCTGTCGGGGCTCCATACGAAATAACGTGTTGCTGTAAATTCTTCTTCGTAAACCCAGTCAGGCGTTCCGTTTATAATACTCCCGATTTTACCATCTTTGGTAATGGCCGATTCGGAATTGAAATCTAATTTTTTAAGATAAAGGTTGTTTTCGCGCGCAAAAGCAATGTATCGGCTGTCGGGAGAGAAAAGCGGTACTTCTTGTGCACCGTTTTCCGACATTTGGGTTATTTCATTTCGCTTTACATCATACACATAGTAATCGGCTGTAAAAGTTCTGCGGTAGCGTTTTTTTACGTTGGTGCAAATTAATAATTTGGCTTCGTTAGGGCTAAATTCATACCCATCAATTTTTTTGATAGATGAATTCTTGAGTTTTGTAACACTGAAAATTGTGTCGACAGTTGCACCTGTTTTGTAATTGTATTTTACTACTGCCCTGTTGTTTACCATTAGTGTGTAATGTTCGCCGTCGGCCATAGAGTTAGGCGTAGTCAGGTTTTTTACCTTGAATTTGCCGTCAGAAATGTCGTACAGCAGACCTGCAAACGAAAATTGAAGACTTAGCGATAAAAAGAGAATTAAACTTATCCGTTTCATACTGTATTTTTTTTGCTTTTTGAATGAGATATTCTGCTATCTTTGTGTGTAAATCAGGACGATTCTGTGCTTTCGATACTGTTTGTAACCACAGTAAGGTATTGTATTACAAAAATAAGGCTTTTATCTTTTAAAGTAAGACTTTTTTATAATGTTTTAATTAATTAATTGATTTGGTCGGACATAGACTTTATCCCGCTCCATAACAAACGAACAGAATCTGCATTAATTTTAAAATGACACAAAAAAGCGAAGATGAAAAAGTACATGCATTGTAAATTTATATACATCAGAATAACATATTAACTCACTAAGCCAATAACCCATGAGTGTACTTAAGAAACTATTTTGCTCTCCCGATTCGAATCTCCCGATTGGCATTTGCTTGGGTGGAGGCGGGGCGTTGGGTTTTGCACATATTGGGGTGTTGCAGTCGCTCGAAGATCATGGAATTTACCCTCAATATATTTCAGGTTCGAGCATGGGAGCCATTATCGGTACGTTATATGCAGCCGGTTTTTCGCCTGCTGACATGTTACAACTTATAATAGACGATAAACTTTATAAAGTAACCAAGTTAATGTCTTTTAGTCCGTCGTTGTTCAAATCGGGTGTGTCCAATCACAATACTTTAAGAACACTGATTAAAGAGCTTATTCCACACAATAGTTTTGAACAACTTCAAAAGAAGCTCTATGTCTGCATTTCTAATCTGAATTCGGCGGAGTACGAAATTAAACATTCGGGCACAGATTTGGATAAATGGGTGGCTGCCTCGGCAAGTATTCCAGGCGTTTTTGAAGCGATTAAAGATGAAGAGGTCTATTATGTCGACGGTGGATTACTCAATAATATGCCGGCTCAGTGTCTGGTTCGAAATTGTAAAACGATTATTGGTGTGGATGTTATACCACATGTGGCACCTTCTGAACTCAACAGACCTACAGATACGCTAGCCTATTCGTTACGGGCTGTTCAGCATCAAAACTCTATGGGAGGACGCAGTTTATGCCATTATGTTATTGAACCGAAAGCCGTTCAGGAATTTCATGAGTTTAAATACGATGCCTATCAAGCCATTTATCAGTATGGATACAGTGCTGCCACAAAATACTTTGTGGAAAACCCTGAAATATTGAAACTGGCAACTGCCGAGGCACTTAAAAAAATACCACTGTGATGTAAAATTACCTTGTCATGTAGTCCAAAAATCTTATTTCTTTCCTAAAACTGTTTGTTCTGCAAATGAAATGCTCATTTGGCGAATATTAACGGTATTCAATTCATTTCTCAGTTTTCAAACACAATATTTATTCTGCACAAAGTCTGGTTCCCAAAAACAAAATATCCGGTATCTGATTTTACTCAGATACCGGATAAATAGATAGACAGATTTTAGTATAATCTTTATTCTACAAGAATTAATGCTTCATATTCTTCAACAGTTGCACCACGTAAACAGGCCTCAATAATTTCACGACCTTTCTCATGTAATTCCGGAGTTAGGTATTGAGTTAATTCTTCTTTAAAGAAATCGTAAAGTTTTTCAGCACCATCATCATACCCTTTTTTCTCTACTTCGGGTTGTTTGTAAACCTGAAGGAAACGCGAAGGAATTTTTGCTCCCTCGATGGTTAGATAGTTCAGTTCGTAGCCTAGCAGTGGACAGCGAGCTGCTTGGTACTGGTCTTTACGTAAACGTGCATTTCCTCTTCGAGTCAAGTATTCGCGCATCATAAGTTGTGGTTTGAAACCTACTTTCCAAACACCAATATATTGATTTGGTACTAATGTAAAACGAGTTTCTGGTGTTGAAATGATTTGTTCGAGCAACATGTTAGCATGATGTACCCTTTTTCCGGTAGCAAAAGGCCAGTATGAACCAACTCCTTCTGAGCCCATTCCTGTACCGCCAATGATACTTGGGTTAGCATGCCCACGTGGTGAAACCAAACGCCATAACCAACCAAGTGCTGGTGGCAATAAGTGAAACATACCAATGATGCCATAGTTAGGATCTTCCATTGAACTTGGTGGAGTGCGTACACCAAAGCTTCTTACGTCTACCGATACAGCGTGTCCAATGACGTTAGGAACAATCTCGCGAGGCAAAATTATACGTGGATTAGGACAAGTTTTGCCAGGAGAATCCTCTATGTGATCCCAAATAAGTACTGTAGAGTCAGGATGCGATTCTATGTTTAAAAATAAAAGAGGTTTTGGCGGTTTGAGCGTGATTTTTTCTAGAAATGGATCATCACCATACTCTTTTACCCCGTCAACACGAATAAACCATGAGTTTTCAGCATCCATTACCCGCAATTTGCCGTTGCCCATTTGGAATGAAGGATGGCACATGGCCATATCATCGGTTACTGGATTGAAAGATGAAAACAAAGGCAAGTTGATTAAACGGCGTTCGTTTGATATTGTATTTGTACCAATCAATACTTGACCGTTTTGCTCGCGGATAATGTGTTGAAGCATTTCGCTTTTACCACCACCACTAGCACCTTCGTGCATAAATGTTGTTATATTGTCGTATGGACTTACTGCCTGAACTGTAGAACAGTGTGCGGTTATCCAGCCTTCTTTTTCGCCTTTAGTAAGCAATGCGCCGTACAAACCTTTTTTTGCACTAGGTCCCGGATATAGGTTGTAGGCAAAAATGTCATGACGATCCTCAATTCTATTGTGTACTACAATTTGTTTTCCGGCAAAGTGTGTATGGCGGAATGTAGGCGCTACATAAATTATTGAGTCAATATTGAAATCGGCAGGAATATCAGTCGTTGGTATCATTACTTGCAGCATGGCCAGCGCCATGGCGAAAAATGCAGCGTTGACAGGTGCTATTGCTATACCGCCCACACCAATATTTTCACGTCCTGCAAAATATAGAAAAACAGCCAGATCCTGACCTTTCAACCACTCGAAAGTCTCTGCTTTCAAGCTATCAAACTCATAACCGAATTTTCCCTCAAACAATTCTTTGTCGGTTGGAAGCCTATCTGCAATGGCCATAGTTTCAGGGTCTCTACGACGCATGTAAGACTCGGTGTAGTTTGCAGAAATACCATTGGTTACTCTATGTACTATTGCTTCGGTAACTTTACCTTTCCCTGGAATGTCATACGATACCTCGAAGGTGTTGTTGTCTTTACCGCCAACTGCAGCAATGGCAAGTTGATCTACTGTGTCGAAAACAGTATAACTCTTGCATGAACTTAGTAGATCTAAAAGTTCATTCGGCAAAGTTATTCCCGCTTTTTCTAATTGCGAAATTAATTGGCTCATACTTCTTTTGTTAACTATTAAACTAATTTAACCTGTTGTGAATGTGTTGTTTGCTTGCTTTTTTTGGTATTTCATTATATTTAAAAACCGCAAGTTTCAATTGTGCAACCTTAAGAGAGTGCAAATATAATAACTATTACTTAATAAATGAAGCAATACTTAATAAAATAACAATAATTATACTATTTGTTGGAAGGTAGGGTGACGCACACCAATTTGCTAATGCCGTCAAAGATATTTACCATCAAAAAGTTTCTTCCTCCACTGAAGTAGAGACTATCACCAGTTTGAACGACATAACTAATATTGTCTATCTCAAATTGAATTTCGCCCGAGAGAAGGTAGCAGAATACTTGTCCTTTATGTTGCTTGAATAATCCCAGACTGTTGGAGTTCTTATTGAAATGTACAATAAAAGTATTCATTTGTTTGGATGCATCTTGCTGAGTAAGCAAATGAATCTCAGCTCCAGATTCGTTTCGGTCTACAATGTAACTTTTTTCTTTTCTAAATATTGGATTGTTCGATAGCGATTCGTTTTCTCCGATAAGTTCACCCACAGTGGTGTGCAAATTTTCAGCTATTATTTTCAGAGTGATTATGGAGGGCGAAGATTTGGCTTTCTCTATTTGCGATAGCGCACTGGGTGATATGCCAACTTTCTTTGCCAAGTCATTCAGCTGAAGGCCCAGTAATTCTCTGTTGCGCTTTATTCTTTCACCAATTCGCTTCATGTATTCCTTTTTTTTTGGCAAAGATAAATAATATTTTTTTTAAATGAAGTACAGCTTAATTAATTAACCTACATTAATGTAGTTTCGATATTGAATTTTTTAATCAGCCTTTGGCAATGTGACGGTGAAAGTAGTGCCAACGTTTACCTCACTAACAAAGCTGATAGTGCCGTTAGAGAGTTCGATGATATTTTTGGCAATGGCTAGCCCTAAGCCCATTCCCGTGGTTTTGGTGGTGAAGTTGGGTACAAATAATTTTTCATGTACATCCCCAGCTATCCCCATGCCATTGTCGGTAACCTCTATCTGAATGTCAGTCTTGGTCTGTTTAAGGCGGGTTTGAATATTCCCGTCTCGTTCCGATGGAATAGCCTGAATTGCATTTTTAAGCAAATTGTTGAATACCTGCACCAATTGTTCCGGGTCGGCAGACACAAATACGCCTTGCTCACAGCCTTGGTATTCAATGTTTACATGTTCATAATTGTTTGCAAATAATTGTACTACAGAGTTTATTTTGGCAGCAATGTCTACGCGTTCGAAATTAGCTTCGGGCATTCGTGCAAAGTCGGAAAAAGTTCCGGCAATTCTCGATAAATTATCAATTTGCTCAATAAGCATAATGGTCGATTTAGCAAAATAATCGTCAAATCGTTTGTCGTTCATTTTCTTAGTGCGCTGCAACTGCTGAATGGTGAGTTTCATTGGTGTAAGCGGATTATTTATTTCGTGTGCCACCTGTCGGGCCATCGATTTCCAAGCTGTTTCCCGTTCTGATTGTGCCAGCAGTTTTGCGCTCTGTTCCAATTCGTCCACCGTACGGTTATATTGTAGCACCAGTTGTCCAATTTCGTCGTTCAGGCTGTATTCAATTTTTTCATTTCTACGCCCAAGCCGCATTTCTTTTAGCTTGTTTTCGAGCATATTGAGTGGTGCCGACAGTTGCTTACCTATAAACAAACTAAGTAAGATAGCCAACACAATAATGATAAGGTAGATATGAACAATCACAGCCAGAAAGCTTTCAATTTCGTCTCTGATTTCATTTTGACTAAAGAACTGAGGGATGGCAATGTAACCAATTTGCAGATAGTCGCCGTTAAAAAAATCGGTGTAGCCGGTAAGGTAGTTTAGTTTGCCAATGTGCTCGTATTGGTTCATGTTAGCGTTGAACGTAAAAAAAGGCATTGATGATATTCTGTTACTTATCAGGTTTTTGTTGAAAATGATGGGTTGAGAGCTTCCCACCAGTATCCCCCGGTTGTCATATACATGTATGTCGGTATGGTATATATACGATAAATCTTGCAAGTCGAAATTCAAATTCTGGGTGTTAAGCCCATTTAAATCCTGATTCCAATAATACATATCTTGCAAGGCCTTTTGAATGTAACTTTTTTTACTTTCAAGGTTGGCAATTTGCTCCTCTTTGTATTTGTTTTGAATGAAGTTTACTGACACATAGAATATTAGTATGAAACTCATTACCAGCAAGGTAATAAATGTGTATTGAAATTTTGCTGTTAGTCCCAGCCGAAAATCCTTTTTTCGGATGATAAGTAAAAATAGCCAGGTAAACAAAGAACAAAACGCAAAATAGGCTAAGAATGTGTAGGCAAAATAAAGTAAATATGCCTCCGGGTCATGTAATTGTTTTTCGGTAATTACAATAAATGAATCACTGTTTGGAGCATAAATATAATGAATCCTATTTTTGTAGACCGTTGAAAAAAACTCTTTATTTGTTGTAGGAATCCAGTTGGTACTAGGTGGAAACTCAATTTTACCAGAGGAATACACTAGTTTTTGATGTTCGTATTTGGCAATGGCAAGGTTTAATTGAGTTTGTATATCCGGCGAAGACGCTATCAATAAATTGGGGAAGCTATAGCTTTTAAAGTTGTTTCTGGGATAGAACTCCATGAAGAAAACAGTGGTATCCGCATTCACAGCCTTGGCGTTGTACTCACCAATGTACGACATGTTATTTTCGTTGGCAGGTACGCTGTAAAAATGAGTTTGTTTTATTCTTGTGCCCGAATTTTCGATGAATTTAGAGTATTCGTTGTACATTTCCGAATGCTTTTTTGTGGCATTTAATCTCATTTCATATTTATTCCAAAACCCGCGCAGATAGGTCTTGTTCAAATAGTCGTTTGCTATTGAAAGTGAATCGGTGTTTTTCAACAGTCTCACTATTTTAGTATCGTTTTTAATCTGAACGTCCAATTCTTCAAGCAAAATGTCCGCCATTCTGTCATTTTCATTATTACCGTTAATAGAGATGTTTTCGGCAAGAATTTTATACTTGTCAGTTTTCTTATGTTGATCGATAATGATAGAGTTCCACACCAAAAAACCGGTAAAGATGAACGTCCAGCAAGCAATGAGTACGTATATGTTTCTGTATTTTGGGAAAAATAGTGGAATGTAAAAAACTGTCCACAGTGCAACGAATGGGATGCCTATTCTTATTAAGTCACTGGGCCAAAAAATCATACACATGATACTTGTTATAGCTAAAAGCACAAGATCAATAGATATCGCTTTCTTGATTTTAATGGACTTGTGCAGGCTATGAGCCTTAAAAAAGAGCAATGCTAAGCCAATACCCCAAAGCAGAATGAGGAAATGGATCCACAAAGAGATAAACGAAAAATCGTTGATGCGCAATATACTTAGCTGAATGCTTGAGTGATTGATAAGCCCACAAAGCAAATCGTAAATAAATATGAAGTATAAAACCAAAACTATTTGTAATGTGATACGTCTTGTCAGCGACCGGTAAATAATTGTTTTTACCCGGAAATGAAACAAGTAGATGCTTGAAAAAAAATAGCCAGTGGCAATAGTTAAGTGGCTGATAGAAGCCAGCATAGGATTGGATGCGTATTGCAATGGTGTAAATACTTTACTCCAAAACAGCAAGGTCGGAAAATTAAAGTACAAACACAATCCAACAAAAGCACCAACAATAAATAATACGATCAAGAAGGTATTTATGCTAATCGTGTTCTTGTTAATGAGGTAAGGAAAGCGACAGTACAATACGAAAAGTAGCACAAAGGAAAGCAGATAGGCAATTAGCCCGGCCAATGACCATGATTCATTATAAATAGCGGTTTTAGGCTGTTCGAAAGTAAACAAATAAGTACCATGTGTACAGAATACAGCCAACTTATCTGTGCTTTTCCCATTGACGATTTGTACCTGCCCATCGATGTTAAATCCTCGAGAAAAGTTATTCGTCAGCTCATTATTTTCATACGGATAATTATTCTGAATGTTGATAAGTGCCAATATTCTGGTTGATTCGTATGACAGTATTCTACTCACACAGTGTGCATTGGGCAGCGGCATGTAATGCCAGTCGGTGGAGTCGGGGAGGGTTATTCTGCTAATGTCTAAATTATTATCCGACCAAAATGCCAGTTCTCCTTTTTCGAAAACATAGTAACTGATGTCGTTTTTGGCAAATGGGTAATAAATAAGAGAATCGATGGAAGAATGAACGATAATACTTTTTAAATCATTGAGCGTTTTTGCAGCCTGCGATTCTTTTGAGTTTAGTTGTTTCTGAAAAGCAACTATGTCGATAGCATTTTTAGGCGATAAATTGTAAAAATAATCGCACGCTAAACCAGCAGCAACGCTCACGAGCAATGCGAATATAAGAATGCGATTTGTTTGTTTATTCATATTTTATTTCAAATTAAGTAATTTGAATGAATTAACGCTATATCCAAGACAATTCTCATACACTAATTTCGTAACTATTTACTTGTAACTCCTTAATTGTCATTCGTGATGATAAGGTTCTCCTTTTAATATAGTCATAGTGCGGTAAAGTTGCTCAACGAATATCAATCTGATCATTTGGTGAGAAAAAGTCATGGCCGATAAGGATACCTTTCCGTTAGCTCTGTTATAGATACGTTCAGAAAATCCATACGGTCCACCCACAACAAAAACCATGCGCTTAAGCGATGTCAGTGTTTTTTTTGAAATATATTCCGAAAACCCCATCGATGTAAATTGCTTTCCTTTCTCGTCTAACAGCACTACTTCGTCATTTGTTTCAAGCTGTTTTAGTATCAAGTCGGCCTCTTTTTCCAGCTGTTCGGCTATCGATAAATTCTTTGTGTTTTTAAGTTCGGGTATAACCACCATCACGAAAGGGATGTAATGCTTCAATCTGTTTTGGTATTCATTTTGTAATGTTACAAGATGTGCATTTGTTGTTTTACCCACGGTTAATAGTGTAATTTTCATTTATTTAATCATTTTGAGCTTTTTGGCTTACTATTTGCTGATAGTAAAAAGCAGTTGAAAAATTTGGCTGCAATCTATTAATTAATGTATATTTGCATAGTTTTTTCGTAATCCTTTACAAAGATGGCATTTTTTAACGAGAAATCAAATGAAATGCAATCTGTTTTTGAAAAAATATAAGAAAATGAAAACAATTAGATTATTTTTGATCAGTTTCTGTCTTATTTGTGCCATTCCATTGGTTCAGGCACAATCCTCGGAAGTGCCTGCGGGTATTGTCTTTTCGCTTGATAGCGGAAATGCAAGTCAACTATCGGCCTATCTAAATGACAATGTGGAACTTGTAATTGGCAATCAGAACGATGTGTTTAGCAAACCACAAGCTACCGGCATTATTGCCGATTTTTTTCGAAAAAACAAGGTAAGTGGTTTTCAATTACTGCACAAAGGTAATAAAGACGCTGCAAGTTTTGCCATTGGAACCCTAAAAACTAATATGGGAAGCTTTCGGGTATACGTATTAACACGAAAAAATGAAATTCAACAATTAAGAATAGAGCCTTCCAATGAGTAACGATTTCGAACAACTTATTTCTCTTTGGTTTGCCGAGGATATTGGTGACGGCGACCATACCACGCTTTCGTGTATCCCTGCCTCGGCAATGGGCAGGTCTCAATTAATTATCAAGGAAAATGGTGTTTTGGCAGGAGTAGAAGTGGCACGCGAAATTTTTCGTGCATTTGATCCTGAATTAAAAATGACCGTTTTCATTACCGATGGTGCCGAAGTAAAAGTGGGCGATGTAGCTTTTGTTGTTGATGGTAAGGTTCAATCTTTGCTTCAAACAGAACGTTTAATGCTTAATGTCACGCAGCGCATGAGCGGTGTGGCAACTCGTACTCGTGAATATGTAAAAGCACTTGAAGGAACAAAAACACGCGTACTCGATACCCGCAAAACAACGCCAGGTTTGCGCTTGTTAGAAAAAGAAGCTGTGAAAATTGGTGGTGGTGTGAATCACCGAATTGGTTTGTACGATATGATTTTATTGAAAGATAATCATGTTGATTTTGCTGGTGGAATTGATAAGGCTATTCTTCGTGCACAAAATTATTTGAAAGAAAAAGGCAAGAACTTGAAGATTGAAATTGAAGTGCGTAACTTTAATGAATTGGCTCAGGTAATTGCTATTGGTGGTGTCAACCGCATTATGCTCGACAATTTTACCCCAGAAAATACCCGCAAAGCAGTTGACATTATTGCAGGAAAATTCGAAACAGAGTCTTCGGGCGGGATTACTTTTGCTACACTGAGAGAATATGCCGAATGTGGTGTAGATTATATCTCCGTTGGTGCTTTAACCCATTCGGTAAAGAGTTTGGATATGAGCTTTAAAGCCGTTTAAATAAAAATAATAAAAGCCGTTTAAATAAAAATAATAATAGAAATAAAAAATGCTCAACTTTAATTAGTTGGGCGTTTTTTTTTATAATAACAAGTTTTGATATGGAATACTTATGCTTATAAAATGGATGTTAAAGATGAGAAATCACTACTAATTGTTAAAATTGATATAAAAACCCTCCAAATTGCCCAAAATGTGGGTCATCCCAATCCACTTTACTTTTCAACAATATTCACAAAGCTTACGGGAGTTTCTCCTTAAAAATGTCGAAAAAGGAAGTCTGTTGATGTCTAAAAAAAACTGCCAGTGGATTAATTTTGCATCGTACAATGGGATGTGTTCAAACTTTTAAACTCATATCAAATGGAGCTTTGTAACCCAGCCGCAGATTTTAAACCTACGGTTGGGTGCAAAGTTTTTTTTACGAATATATTACACTTGTTGACACTAAATTATTTTTTCAGCAATCAGTTTCAGAATCAATTCACCGAAAATGGTATTCGCCCAGGCAAACCAACTTCTTGAAAACTTATTCGGATCATTTCTATCGAACGATTCGTGGATAAATCCAGTTCCTGCATGAGTCTCTTTCAACATCTGAACGCAGTGTTTTATCTCTTCATTGTCGGTACTTGTCATGGCGCGCATAATATAGCTTAATGGCCAAATCGTTTCTTTCCCGGTATGAGGACCTCCCACGCCACTGTATTTTCCTTCGGCATAGTATGGATTCTCAGCACTTAAAACCAATCTCCTGGTGTTTTTATATACTGTGCTGTTGGGGTCAACATCTGCAATATAAGGCAACGAAAGAAGACTTGGCACGTTGGCATCGTCCATGTGCAACACACTTCCATATCCATCAACCTCGTAGGCATAAACTTTACCATAAATAGGGTGTTTTACAATACCATATTTCAAAAGTGCCATCTGAACTTCATCCGCAAGGTCAGTACATTCTTTAGCAAAAACAGTATCATTCAGTACTTTTTTAGACAATTCAGCTAGCTGATGTAGAGATTTTACAGCAAAATAGTTAGCTGGAATTAGAAATGGAAAAATAGTTCCATCGTCGGAAGGCCGAAATACCGAACAAATAAGTCCTACAGCTTTAATTGGGTTACCAGCTCCCGAACCTTGAGCAGTATCGTTTGTCCATTTGCCATTTCGTTGGAATCTGTACAATCCCGACCCATTTTTCCGTTGTTGATCCTTAAAGGTTGCCACAATCAACTTCATGGCTTTAGTCCACTCTGCGTCAAAGCAATCTTTATTGCCTGTAACTTTCCAGTATTGATGGGCAAGCCTGATAACATAACAAAGCGAATCAATTTCGTATTTACGTTCAAAAACACCCGGCTTCATATCGGTAATATCCTTAGTATGATAACTAGGCGTATCCAAACTATACGTAAATGCGTTGGCATATGGGTCAATAAGTACACTTCGGGTTTGACGATTAATAACGCCGGCAATTAATAGTGACAGCTTTTTATCATTTTTTGCCAATGAAATATAAGGCCATACTTGAGCTGATGAATCGCGCAGCCACATGGCATCAATGTCACCGGTAATAACATAAGTATCCGGCTTACCTTCGAGCGAATAATGTTTAATCGTTGTGTCCAAGGTGTTTGGGAAACAGTTTTCGAACATCCAAGCCAATTCAGGGTCGGTAATTTGTTTTTTAACGTTTAATATTGTTTGTTCAACTGCTTCGCTGATAAATTTGCGTTCGCCAATTGGAGGGCGTTTTGAAACATAGCTTAATTGATCAGCAGATATTGTTTTTGAAGTTGCATTTGATTTAAGTCCCATAGCAAGACCAACTGTTGCCAATGCGGCAGTTTGTAGAAAACGACGACGTGTTACCATTTATGTGCAATTTTAAGTATGATTTATGTATTCTATTATGAATTAAGTGTTTTTGATATTATCAGAGCAACGTAAAAAAATGTTTTACATTGCTCTGATTTTAAATAACACCTTGAACAAATGACAATAATTATTCTTTTACAAATTTGATTGTTTTTTGGATTGTTGTTCTTTCAGCAATCGAAGTTTTTGATGGTTGGCTTCCACCAACTGATATTTCAATATCACCTTCAACCTGAATCATTTTTCCACCCGCATCAATAATGGACAAATCCTTTGCCGAGAGAGTGAATATAACGTTTTTAGTTTCACCAGCTTTTAAGCTAATACGTTGGAAGCCTTTCAAAGCGCGAATTGGAACGCGAACACCTGTGTTTTTATGCGACACGTATAACTGAACCACTTCATCGCCATTTTTTTTGCCCGTATTTGTAACATTCACTTTCACTGCAATATCGCCATTTTTTTTGCCAATTACAGGCACTTCAAGATTTGAATATTTAAATTTAGTATAGCTTAATCCAAAACCAAATGGATACAACGGCTCGCCTTTGTAATAACGATAGGTACGGTTTTCCATACTATAATCTTCAAAATCAGGAAGATCATTTACATTTTTATAAAATGTGACTGGTAAACGACCGGCAGGATTGTAATCGCCAAACAACACATCAGCAATTGCTTTACCACCATCTTGTCCACCATACCAAGCCTGAACGATTGCAGGGAGATTGGCAGCTTCCCACTCAAATCCCATCGCGCTTCCTGACATATTCACTAAAACTACAGGTTTACCAGTCGCCTTCAAGGCTTTCAATAATTCGGTTTGAATTAACGGCAAACCAATATGAGTTCTGTCACCGCCTTTGAAACCATCAACGGTTACCGGCATTGACTCGCCTTCAAGTAGAGCAGAAATTCCACCCACAAAAACAATTACATCAGCATCTTTTACTCTGGAAGCTATTGTTTGCGGACTAGCTTCTTCTATTATGCCCATATCCAGTTTCACTTCAGCATTATCATTGCTTTGTAGATATTCTACAACAATTTCGTAGTGTTTACCATTTTCCGCTTTAAATGAATAATAGGTATTTTTCAAATCAGTTTCAATCACTTTTTTTCCATCTATATAGAGGGAAGCGCGATCATCGCCCATTAAACAAAATGTAACACCACCTGTTTTTTCTGGAGTAAATGTACTTGCCCATCTAACTGTCATATCCCTGATAAGAATTTTATTTTCGATTAGATGTCCATCGCCCCATTGAAAATTTATATTATTATCAACTCTGGTCAAAGCAGGCTTACCTTCAAATTTCCTGTTTTGGAAATACTCTCCTCTAAAACCTATCTGACCGTTAGTTTTAAACAGTTTTCCATTGTAAGTGGATTTGAAAACCTTATTATCAACTAAATTTATTCCTTGTTCGAAAATCGCCCGATTACCTACTTTTTGTTTAATGCCATCCATCACTGTAGTAATATTAGATGGATAACCATAGTAATTTGCCAACATTACAGCTTTATCGTTGGCATTTGGACCTACAATCGCAATTTTTTTCAACGACTTGCTTAATGGCAAAAGGTTTTTTTCATTTTTCAACAAAACTATTGATTGTTGTGCCATTTTCAATGCATGCGCCTTATGAGGAGCCGATTCCAAAGCCGAAACTTCTGTTTTAGCCCAAGGCACCATTTCGTCAGGATCAAACATTCCGAGACGGTAGCGGATCATGAATAGGCGTTTAAGTGAAATATCGATTTGTTGTTCGGTAATTTTGCCATCAGTCAATGCCTTAATCAAAGCGCGGTATACCGGATTTCCTGAACATTCACAGTCAGTTCCGTGTAACACTGCATCGGCCGCAGCACTTTCTGCATCCGGATGAGTTTTATGTGTACGGTAAAAGTGACTTATACCGCCGCAGTCGGAAGTGACATAGCCAGTAAATTTCCAATCATTGCGTAAAATATCTTGCATTAGTTTATCATTTCCACAACAAGGCTGGTCTTCGAAGCGGTTGTAGGCACACATTACGCCGCTCACTTTGGCATCCACAATCAAATCTCGGAATGCAGGTAAATAGGTGTCCCACAAATCGTAATCGGACACTTTGGCGTTATATGTGCTACGATTCCATTCTGGACCGCTATGTACTGCAAAGTGTTTGGCACAAGCCGAGGCCTTCAGATATTTTGGATTGTTGCCTTCCAATCCATCAACAAATGACTTACCTAACTCACCAGTCAAAAATGGATCTTCGCCATAGGTTTCTTGTCCACGACCCCAGCGAGGATCGCGAAAAATATTAATATTGGGTGTCCAATAAGTAAGTCCCAAGTAAATTCCTGTTTTGCCTTTTTTGCGGGAATCATTGAAAATGGCACGGCCTTCTATGGCCGAATAATCCGCCATTTTGCGCAACGAAGCAGTATCCCAAGTAGCCGCCATAGCAATGGCTTGCGGATACGATGTTACTTTGTATGGACTACGCGCCACCCCGTGAAGCGTTTCGTTCCACCAGTTGTATGCAGGAATTCCCAAACGGGTAATGGCAGGGGCATCATTCACCATTTGTCCTACCTTTTCTTCAACGGTCAGCAATGACACTAGGTTGTTTACTCGTTGTTCAAAAGTCAATGATGTATCCTGATACGGATATTGTTGCGCTTTGCTAGTGTTGAAAGAGGCAAACAGGAAAGCTGCCAATACTGCAATTAAATACTTGTTGAACGGTTTTGATGTTCTTTTCATTCTTTATAATTTTAATTTTTATTAAGATTAATTCCTTTATGTTGGCATCCAGCGGCTCGTTTGAGATTTCTTATTGTATGACTTACGTTATGGCATACTGTTATTGATAACAAATTTATCTAAACTAATGGATTAATATACAGTAAATTAAATCATTACGAAAATGTTTATTTTACTGCTTAGGCTCAGAGTAAAAATATTTTTGGGAGTTCAAATGTAGTAAATATTATAGCAGCTACCAAATTGCGCTAAACAAAAATAGATTAATAGTTTCAAAATATAAAATTTGATAAATACTCTTTAAGTATGACTGGGCTTGTCGAATCTTATTTTTAAACTGGGGTAAATCTTAGATAAGCATAATTGCTGTCCACCAACACGTATTGCAAGGTAAGCCAATTCTTTTCCACCTAAATAGAACAAAACGCGTTGTGCTTTTTTTTTGCGAATGAAATAATTGTTAATATTAACTGGCTCTGTCGTCCAACTCTAAGCATTTCTAGTCCGTTTATAATAGGTATATCCGTTTGCAGTCTTAGCATTTTATCATGAATCCGAATGATTTAATACAATAGTTTTCTAGTTGTTCAAAACTTTTTAAATCATCAATTTTGTCTTTTATGTCCTCCAATGACTGATTTTTACCCCCCAAAAGATAATTTAGTCTACTTTCATTAGAACTCAAATCTGTATCTTTGCATTAATAAAAATGAATGAATGAAAAATCTTTCAAATTAACTACATGCCCAAACAAAATGAAAATTATATATTTTAAAAAAATTATCTTTCTTTTTCTTACTTTCTTGTTTTTAATGAATGAGATTTATGCACAATCACCTGACGGCAAATTTATTGTTTCTGATGGTTTTAAATCAATTTTACCATACGGTTTTGAATCTTCAAATTCTTTTTTCGAAGAAGTAAGTGTCGATGGTCAGCCTTTCGCAAAAGCATTGCGAATAAATACAATAAATCAAAAGAGTCAATCTAGTGATTATGGAGTCATAATACCCGTTACTTCGCCCATTACAAAAGGAGATGTGCTTTGGTTATCATTTAAAGCTCGTTGTATAAAAAGTTTGCGTGAATCAGGCGAAGCATTAGTTGAAGTACGTTTGGATCAATTGGTAAATGGAAAATACCAATGGCCTTCGTATTTGGAAAGAGGTTTTTCTGTTGGTAGTGATTGGGTAGAAGTGAAAATTCCTTTTCAAATTACAACACTTTTATTTCATAGCGCGGAGAATACCAACACAATTTCACCTAAAGACATGCAACTTGTGCTCCGTATTGATAAATATCCACAAATTATCGAGATAAGCCCAATAAAATTAATTAACTGTGGTCAGAATGTAGCCATAAATGATTTGCCACGAACGGTTGTAAAATATGATGGAGATGCCCCAGATGCTTCCTGGAGGAAGTTGGCAAATGAGCGGATTGAGAAATTCAGAAAAGGTGATTTAATAATAAAAGTTATTGGTAAAAATGGAAGCAATATACCTAACGCGAGTGTAAAAGTGCGTATGATCAGGAATGAATTTAATTGGGGTACAGCCACCAATTCGTCGTTACTATTAGGAGATAATCAAAGTGATAGGATTTATCGTGATACATTAAAGCGATATTTTAATCAGGTTGTAATTGAGAATGAGTTAAAGTGGAAATATTGGTCCAAATCAGGTGGTAATTTTGACAAAACTTTAAAATCTGTAGAGTGGCTAAACAAAAATAATATCGCAGCAAGAGGACATGTTATGGTTTGGCCATCGTGGAAGCATTCGCCAAAAGGATTAGATTCCTTGAAAAATGAGAATGTTGCTTTACGTAAAGCTATTATATCAGAAATTCAGACAGTTGCAAAACCATTTATTGGAAAATTATCAGAATGGGATGTAATCAATGAACCAACCATGCATCATGAAATAATTGATATACTTGGGAAAAATGAAATGGTGAAATGGTTTAAAGAAGCTCGAAAAGCTTTGCCAGAAACAAAATTATTTTTAAATGATTTCACTATGTTTCATCAACAAGAAAATAACAGAGAAAGTTTGAATGGTGATTATTTCTATAATACGGCAAAGTATCTAATAGACAATGGAGCACCATTAGATGTTATTGGTGAGCAAGCACATATTGGTGGTACACCTCCCGGAATTCCTTTTATATTATCCCGTTTAGATAAATTTGCAACGTTGAAACGCCCAATTCAGATTTCAGAATTTGATATTTACAGTAATGATGATGAATTTAAAGCAAGATATATGCGCGATTTTATGACCGCTCTTTTTAGTCACCCATCAGCAGTTGGATTTGTTCAATGGGGATTTTGGGAAGGGAGTCATTGGCTTCCTATTGGTGCTCTTTGGAACAAAGACTGGACAATTCGAGAAAATGGCAAAGTTTATACAGAATTAGTTTCTAAAACATGGTGTACACACTTTGAAGGTAAGACTTCTACAAATGGCGTATGCAAATTACGTGGTTTTACCGGCGACTATGAAATTATTGTTTCAAACAACGGAAAAATAACAATGCAAAAATGCACTTTAACTAATAATGGAGAGAAGATTGTCGTAATATTATAAATTATATGAAACGAACAGGACAAAATTTAATCCATTTTGACCCACAGTGGCATGATTGAATTTTGTTTTATGAGCTCCATCTGACAATTAAAAAACAAATTATAAACAGATGAAAATAAAAGGAATGCGCTGGGTGATTCTCAGTTTGATAGTATTGATCACAGTTATTAATATCTTAGATAGAGGCACTCTTAACTATATGTGGCAGGATGGAAAGGATAAAACGACGGGAGTTGTAATTCAGAAGGGTATTGCATCGGAGTTGCATATAATTACCGATCAGATGTCAGAACAAGAAAAACAACAAAAATCAAAGGAAGCTTTTGCATGGATTAATATTGCCTTCATGCTTGCTTATGGAGTGAGTCAAATAGTATCGGGAGCTATGTACGATCGTGTGGGTACACGTAAAGGTTTCAGTATTTCGGCATTAGTTTGGGGAGGAGCAATTGCACTAACATCGCTTGCTATGGGTATAAGACAACTGGCATTTTTTAGAGTAATGCTTGGTTTGGGCGAAGCCGGACCGTGGCCGGGAACTGCCAAATCAAATGCAGAATGGTTTCCGATAAAAGAAAGAGCTATTGCACAAGGGTTTTTTGGAGCTGCTTCTTCATTAGGAAATATTCTTGTTCCAGTAATAATACCTTTACTATTCTTATCAATGGGATGGCGACATGCTTTTTTGGTGCTTGGAGCCATTTGCTTGTTGTGGATTCCACTTTGGATGATTGTTAATAAAAGGTCAGTCCAAAACCACCCGTGGGTAACAAAAGAAGAAAAGGAATACATTTTAAATGGACAGGGTGAAGTTGAGAAGACCGAAAGTAAGGTGATAAGTATCGTAAATTTACTTCGCGATAAAAGAAGCTATTCTGTTATTTTGAGCCGATTCTTTCTTGATCCTATCTGGTGGATGTTTATGGTTTGGCTTCCTATTTATTTGCATGAAGTTTATAAATTGAATCTTCAGGATGTGGCAGCAGTTGCATGGATTCCTTTTGTAGGAGCAGCTGTAGGAAGTTTAACTGGTGGCTGGTGGGCTGGCAAACTAATTAGAAAAGGACATCCTGTTATAAAGGCACGCAAGATGACTGTTCTAATTGGTGGTCTTTTTATCGTTCCTGGTATGATTGGTGCTGCATTTGCTCCAACTGGTTTATCTGCGTCATTGATGCTAATGTTAATTCTTGGAGGTTTCCAATTTGCCATGACAAATATACAAACACTCCCAAGTGATTTCCATTCTGGAAAAACTGTCGGTTCATTAGCTGGATTGGGTGGTGCTTCCGCCGTATTAGGCATTATTATTTCAACCTATTTAGTCCCAATTCTTACAGAAGGTGGAAATTGGCTACCGTTTTTTGCCATGGGATTAATGCTAATTCCTTTATCGATAATTTCGGTATTTGTTTTTAGTCCAAAACAAGAAAAAATATAAAGATGAACAACGAATCAAATCTACTCGCTTATCTACCATTCAAACAATTGCCAAACCGTGTATGGAGAACGTATACCGGAGGAGCTTTAATTGATAAATGGAAATTATCACTAAATGAAATTGATGGTAATTTGCCGGAAGAATGGATTATGTCAACAATTTCAGCACGAGGGAAAAATCGACCTGTCGAAGAAGGACTTTCTATAATTAAAATTTTAAAGGAAGAAATTTTACTAAATGATCTAATATCAAATAATTTAAAGCTATTTTTGGGTAAAAAGGTTGCGCAGAAATTTGGGACAACCGGTGTGCTCATTAAAATGCTCGATTCCAAAGAACGACTTACAATTCAGGTTCATCCCGATAAAGAGTATGCTCGAACTATGTTGAATTCAGAGTTTGGTAAAACTGAATCATGGTATATTTTGGGAGGACGTGAAATTAATGGAGAGAAAAGTGCTATTTATCTTGGATTTAAAGAAGGTGTAACAGCTGAGATTTGGAGAGGCCTTTTTAAAAGGCAGGATGTTGATGGCATGTTGAACTGTCTTCACCGATTTGAAATACAGCCCGGTGATGCATTTATGATTTACGGAGGTGTACCTCATGCCATTGGAAGTGGTTGTTTTTTGCTGGAAGTTCAGGAACCAACAGATTATACAATGCGCGTAGAGAAAATAACACCCGGAGGATTAGTTATTGGTGATGAATTGATCCATCAGGGAGTGGGCGAAGAAAATATGTTGAAATGTTTTCATTATGAAGGCTGTTCATTTGAAGAGGCCACCAAAAGATGGAAAATAAGACCGGATATGCTCGATTCAACCGATTCATACACTCTTAGAACTATTTTCAATGAGTCGCATACTGACTGTTTTGGATTAAGCGAACTTGACTTGGATGGAGAATATATTTTAAAAGGGAACGGAACTTTTTTTGTTGCTGTAATTTATTCGGGTGAAGGAACGATGAATTGTGGAGGAATTGAATCTGATTTTTCGCAAGGAGACGAAATATTTTTCTCTGCTGCCATTGAATCTGTTATTTTTAAAAGTACTCAACCTGCAAAAGTTTTATTGTGCTATCCTCCTAGGTAGTATTTCTACGTTCTAATTAAAAAGACAACCTACGGGTTGTTTATGGTTTAAAAGTTTAAAATAATTATAATCGAATAATTTGCATTCAGATGAAGAAATTTGTCTTTAGAATTGTTATAGTGCTACAGTACTATATTTGACCAAGGTAAATTATACACTCAGAAAGATTTGTCATAGTAAATGATTGATAAACAGCAGTATGTGTTTCTGAAATAGGATTTGTTATAAACTTTCGTATGGACGTAAAAAATAATAATACAATTTCAGAGATTTTGTTGTAATTTTACGCTCTGATTAGTGGTGATTTTTTAAGAAATCTTATTAGTTTTGAAACAATTGACAATTTTCCAGTTTGTTTCTTCGACGTAAAGAATTTTAGAGATACATAACGAATTTATACCTGCAAATGCAAAGTAATTAAATATTCAAAACGATGATAAAACAGGCGTTGGATTTACAGAAGTTCATACTGTTCGATAATATTTTAAAGATAATCTTTTAAAAAAAATATTATGTCAGATAACAATATATCACGCAGAAAATTTATAAAAGTTGCCATCGGTGCAGGTCTTTTAGTAGCCGGCTCAGACTTAATGGCAAAAGATACTTTATACCGAATGTCAGGTAAAAAGTTTAAACATCATTATGATTCAAAAGGTTTGCCTACTGTAATTCTCGGTAAAACTGGCGTTCGAGTACCTAAAATGGTTTTAGGCTTAGGTTCACGTTTTTGCCATATTTTAACTGAAGATGAAGCACAAGGAATGTTGAACTTTGCTTTGGACAATGGGCTATATTATTGGGACACAGCTCGTGCTTATGATAGCTCTATGGCAGCAGCTCCCGGCAAAGCAAAGAATCCTAAACTTATTTTTAGTGAAGAACGAATAGGTCCGGTGGTAAAAGCTCGAAGGAATGAAATTTTTCTTTCTACCAAAATCACCAGCCGTGATCCTAATGAAGCAATGCGTCTTCTTGAAAATAGCCTCAACCGCCTGCAAACTGATCATTTGGACCAATTGATGATACATGATGTACAATCTATGGAAGATGTAAATGTCATTAGCCAAAAAGGTAATTTGATAGATCTTCTTCACAAATTAAAAGACCAGGGTCTTACACGTTTCATCGGTTTCTCGGGGCACACTAATGCGCAGGCAATGACAACTCTGGCAAATAGAGGCGATTTTGATACTATGCTAATAGCAGCCAACCATTGGAATCCAAACAATCCTCAACCTCGCCAGGAAATGGCAATTCCTGCTGCAAAAGCCAACAAAATGGGAGTTATTCTAATGAAAGTGGTTCGTCCGCGCGAAACGGTTGTTGGATTAAATGCTCCCGATTTGGTAAAATATGCATTGTCCTTACAAGGCCCTGATGTAGTTGTTATTGGTATGGATAGTGTAGCGGTTGTTGAATCGAATCTCGATATTTTGAGAAATTTCAAACCAATGGACGAATTGCAAATGAAACAATTGGCACAGCAACTTACTCCATTTTATAATCATGAAAACTTGCCTTGGATGCAAGATGGTTACCGTGATGCCGGTTTGTGGGCATAATGGATTTTGGTGATTATATGGGTTACAGGTAATGCCAGCGGCATTTGTAACCTACATAGAACAAGGTAACATCCTTCAAATTTATGATTTGAAGGTGTTGTTTTTTTAAAATTACATTTTTTATCTAATAGAATCTCAAACTTAAATTCTCAAACTTTTTTATATTTTAAAAATGAAAACAATAATCGCTATTATTTCATTTTTTTTTGCAAGCACTGTCACAGCTCAACAAGCATCAGTAGTTTCAAAATATCAAAGCTCAGATTGCTCAGCTCAGCTTGAAAATGGTGTTCTAACCATCGAGAATTCTCATATTTCGCGGACTTACAATTGGAATAATGGGAACTTAATTTCCACAACGCTTACCAATAAAACGAATGGTAAAGTGTGGCTAATGACTACCAAAAAACCCGATATCACTCTGCCAGGACAAACCGAAAATGCAGCCGATGCCACTTTTAGTTCAAAAACCATTTCCGAAACAGCTATTGCCCCAGAGCATTTAGAAGTAGTAATTATTTACACACTTGATAAATTGGAAATAAAACGGGTTTTCCGGGTTTATTCCAATTGCGCTGCTATTGCTTGTGATCTCTATTTTAGGGGCGAATCTACAAACGTTTGGTTACAACAAGGTACCAATCTGGCAGATATGGTGAATTTGGAAAAACTGACTGCTAATAATACAGGCAGTAATGTGCCTGTAATTGAGAAAGTTGAGCTTCCGGGCAGACATTGGAAAATGGATGTGGTAGAGTTCTCGGATATAACTGACAGATATAATACTTTGGTGTTTAACGTAAGCACGTTGTCTTATCGCCCCAATTTTTATCGTGGAAACATGCTTTTTGCACACGATAATATGACAAATAATGGTATCTTTTTCTTGAAAGAAGCACCAACATCTAATGTTCAATTAGCCTATCCGGGTAGTGATTTTATAACTGAATTTGGAACTTTCAGAGTTGTGGGTGCCGGAATAAATCCAGCCGATTTGAGTACAACGGAATGGAGACGTGGATATGGTTTTGTAACCGGTGTCTATTCAGGAAATGAGCAGAACAGGTATTTGGCATTGCGCAACTACCAGAAAAGAATTAGAATACACAAACCCGGTCGTGATGAAATGGTGTTAATGAATACCTGGGGCGACCGTGCACAAGATTTGCGTGTTGGTGCAAAATTTGCATTGGCCGAATTGGAAGTTGGAGCAAAATTGGGGATTTCACATTTTCAATTGGACGACGGTTGGCAAACAGGCCGATCGGCAAATTCTGCTTTAAAAGGAGGAACATTAACTAACATCTGGGACAATCCTAAATATTGGGAACCAAATCCCGAGAAATTTCCAAACGGTTTGGAACAGGTTGTGAAACGAGGGAAAGAACTGGGTATAGAGGTTTGTCTGTGGTTCAACCCAAGTAAAGACAATAGCAATTCAAACTGGGAGAAAGATGCCAATACATTGATAGGTCTTTATAATAAATATGGTATTCGAACATTCAAAATTGATGGCGTAAATCTTCACGATAAGTTGGCTGAAATTAATTTTCGAAAGTTTTTAGACAAAGTAAATGCAGAGACAAATAATAATGTGGTTTTTAATTTAGACGTAACTGCTGGAAGACGCGGTGGCTTTAATTATTTTAATGAATATGGAAATCTCTTTCTTGAAAATCGCTATACCGACTGGACTAATTATTTCCCATACACAACCCTTCGTAATTTGTGGATGTTGTCTAAATATGTACCTACCCAGAATTTTCAAATTGAATTTTTGAATAAATGGCGTAACACAGATAAATATACCAATGATCCGTTTGCCCCTGCCAATTATTCGTTCGATTACCTGTTTGCAATTACCATGGCAGCCCAACCACTTGCATGGTTCGAAGGTACAGGCTTGCCCCAAGAAGCTATTGCAGAAGTGGCGCCAGTAATTAAAAAGTACCGCGAAATTCAAGTTGATTTTCATAGTGGAAGCATTTTTCCTGTTGGTAATGAGCCTTCTGGAATGAGTTGGACAGGTTTTCAATCTATTCAGAATGGAAAAGGCTATTTTCTAGTTTTTAAGGAAGCTAACAATACTCAAATTGCAGAATTGAAAACTTGGCTACCAGTGGGTTTAACGGTTAAATGTATGCCCGTAATTGGTAATGGCAAAGCCTTCTCAGCCAAAGTAGGAGCAGGGGGCGCAGTAAAATTTGCGCTTACCGAAAAGAATAGTTATGTACTTTACAGTTACACGGTTAAATAATTTTTTTAATAATAAAACAATATGAATAATAACAAAATTGTACTTATCGCTTTATTACTCTTTATTGCATTAAAATCTGTAGCGCAAATGCCTGAAAAAAATACCGATATTTCGCCACTATTGATTGGCGAAGTTATACCTGACACGACACTTATTGCACCCGATGGAACTAAGCAAACAACGAGGTCAATTTTCAGTAAAAACTCGACAGTTCTTTTGTTTTACCGTGGTGGATGGTGTCCGTATTGCAATCTGCACTTGTCCGAAATACAAAAAGTCGAAAATCAGGTTGTGGCTTTAGGCTATCAAATTGTGGCGGTTAGTCCCGATTCTCCCAAAAACTTGCTCCAAACCACTGCCAAAGACAGTTTGAATTACAGTCTTTATTCCGATAGCGAAGGTGCCTTGATAAAATTGATGGGAATTGCATTCAAAGTGCCCAAAAACTATGAAGGTACTATCAAAAAAGGTTCTGAAGGAGTGAATTCTTCTTTTTTACCTGTTCCTGCGGTTTTTATCGTCGATAAATCAGGCAGAATAATGTTTGAATATATCAGTCCAAATATAAAAAATAGATTGAGCGGTGAGCTTTTGATTGCTGTTTTGAAGAATTTAAAATAACACTGATGATTTGATTTGAAACAAATGACTCTACCAATTAAAACAGGCCTCTTGTGTGGGACTTTTGATCCTCTACACAATGGACATTTGTCTATTGCCAACTACGCATGCGAGCGTGAAGGCTTAGATGAAGTTTGGTTGGTGGTATCGCCTCAGAGTCCGGGCAAAATGAAAAGAAGCATAACCAATGAATACTCACGGTTGGAAATGGTTCAGCAATTACTCGAAGGAAATTCCCTGATTAAGTGTTGCGATATAGAATTTGATTTGCCTCGACCGTCTTTTTTGATAAATACGGTTTTGGCTTTAAAAGAAGAGTATCCAACCCGAGAATTTGTATTATTGCTCGGTTCGGATCAATGGATTCATTTTCATAAATGGTACAAGAGTAATGAGATTTTAAACGAAGTATTGGTTTGGATTTATCCCCGCACGGGATATGAAGTTGACGAATTGATAAAACCAGAAAATGTAAAACAATTAAACGCTCCGGTGTTGGATATTTCATCTACTTCGATACGGATGGCCTTGGCTAAAGGAGAGAATGTGAGCGAATGTATGCCAACGTCTGAATATGAGTATATTATCAACAATAAAATTTATTCCTAAGTATAAACAAACAATAAATATGATAACAATGAAAAAACAAAAATTAATCCTGGTTATCCTTATGGTTTCACTTTACGGATATGCACAAACAATATCTCGACCTGCTATTTGGGGAATAACCAAAATGACTTTCCTCGTGAGCGATTTTCAGGTAGCACGAGATTATTACGGTAAATTTCTTGGCTTCGATGAAGCATTCTCTTACCCTTCAGAATTGGGTAAAACTATTTCATTTAAGGTAAGCGACCGTCAATTTTTGGAATTTGTGGTAGATAAAAATGCAAAAGAAAAAAAACGCCTGGTTTCATATTCACTCGAAACAGAAAATGTGGAGCAAATGCGTCAGTTCTTAAACTCTAAGAGTGTAAAAGTCCCCGAAAAAATCAACATTGATGGGGCAGGTAACGAAGTTTTTGTGGTAGAAGATCCCGATGGAAATCATGTTGAATTTATCAATTTAAAACGGAACGGACTTCATCGTCTCTCGAAAGGAAAATATCTTTCCGACCGCAGAATAGCTAAACGAATACATCATGCCGGTATTTATTCTTCAAAAATAGTTGACAATGACCCATTTTATGCTTCAATTTTAGGATTCAAAGAAGTGGTCCGCTATCCCGATGATAAATCACTGCTGGCAACTATCCTGTATTTAAGCTTTGGTGATTGTGTGGAAAATATTGAGTTTTATTCACCAAACGACCAAAATGTCAGCCATCCCTGCTTCGTAGTAGATGATATGCAAGAAACAATTTATAGGCTCAAAGAAAGAAAAACAACAGAAACAGTTGGTAAACCAATAATTGGAAAAGGCAAGCGTTGGATTATGAATATGTGGAATTCTGACAATACCCGTGTTGAGTTTACTGAGGCTCATTGTGTGCGTTAATTATTTAGGTTGAATTTATAGTATTTGAATTATGGAAAACAAGAATATCTCCCGTCGGAAATTTATCGAACAAAGTCTCGGAATGGGCGCTTTAATGGTGGGTGGCTCACAAATGCTATCTTCCTGTTCAACCCTGTTCCGGACTTCTACTTTATCTACGCATTACGATTTGAAAGGATTGCCCTCGGTTATCCTCGGGAAAACAGGTATTCGTGTACCGCGCATTGCGTGCGGCTTTGGTTCTCGTTTTTGCAATATCGAAGATCCTGAAGATGCTCATGCGGTGTTGAACTACGCCTTAGAAAACGGTTTTTATTATTGGGATACGGCTTGGGACTATAAAAATGCGAATAACAAAACCATAATCAGCGAAGAAAGACTGGGGTTGGTGGTGGGTGAGCGCAGAAAAGAGATTTTTCTGTCCACCAAAGTACACAGCAGAGATGCCAGTGAAGCCATGCGCGAAATAGAAACAAGCCTAAAGCGGTTAAAAACAGATCATTTCGATATCTTGAAGATTCATGATGTCAAAACCATGGGCGATGTGAATCAGATTTGCCAAAAAGGAGGTGTTATGGAGGTGGTACAACGAATGAAAGAGCAAGGAGTGGCTCATTTTATTGGTTTTACTGGACATACCGACAGTGAAGCTTTGACGACAATGACCCAAAGAGGCGAATTTGACACCATGCTTGTGGCCATGAACCATTGGAACAAAGATGCTAACCCCCAAAATCGTCAGGAGTTGGCTATCCCTGCCGCTAAAGAAAAAAACATGGGCGTAATTATGATGAAAGTGGTTCGCCCGCATGAAACCATCATCAGCCTAAAACCCGAGGATTTGATTCGTTACGCACTTTCGCTCTCTGACCCAGACGTTATTTTATTGGGCATGGATAGCATTAATGTACTCAAATCCAACCGCGAAATTCTTCTGAACTTCAAGCCCTTGGACAAAGAACGCATGAGGGAATTGACCCAAGAACTAACTCCCTTTTACAACCATGAAAACCTGCCATGGATGCAAGATGGATATCGGGATGGGCATTGGGTGTAAATTAACTGATATTGTCAAAACCGCCGAAGCATTTATTTACTGCTACAACACGATTGAAACCTGCCAAAACATAAGTGTCTGATTTTTTTTTCGATTTAAAACCTACAGATACAACTCTTTTCAGGGTATGATAATGCAACAAAATCAATCTAAAAAGTTTGTAAGTATTTCTGTCTGTTTTTTAATTCGGGCATTATTGTAACTCCAACTTTTCATTTTGTTTGCGGCTCTGGCATGCGAATCATAGGTTGGTTCGTTTGGGTTGTGTCCAAAAGGGGAGCAATCGATATTCAGATATTTCTACGAATTGACTCTGTTGATAAAAAATTAAACAACTCATTCATATTGAAACACATATAATTTAATTTGTATATTTACAGAAAACCATTCTGTTTCAAGAAGTTGGTATAGCGCTTGAACTAATTATCAGGGGTATGACGATTTTGAAGACCAAGCCCATGGCTTTCGGCTTGATAAATATGCATCTCTGCTTTAACACCTGCATTAAGTAGTGCTTCATAAAATTGCAAACTGTTTTGAATAGGCACATGTTTATTATCACCCGAATGAACTATAAATATAGGAGGTGTTTGGGCTGTTACCTGTTTTTTTTTTTCGAGTACAAATCGATTTGTACTTGGGTAGCATCCTTTCTGGTAAGTTTAACTTGTGAGCCACGGTGGGCATACTCTCCAAAAGTAATAACAGGATAAATGACTAACTATTTGTTCAAATTGAATTTCCAAATTAAGTAATGGTCAAAATATAATGTCGTATTTTGTGCCGAAGTTATTCAACACAAACGACAAGCGTTCTTTGAGATTCTGAAAACAGAGATAAGCATCAGGCGGTATCCAATTATACTTGATTCTTCGCCATAATATCTCGATTAAATTCAATTCAGGAGAATATGGAGGTAAAAAGAAAATATAAACATCTTTTTCTTCCC
>JBBSDM010000011.1:0-73397 GCA_038249445.1 Bacteroidales bacterium | reverse complement strand
TTACTAACCCTTTGTGCGGCTTATGCCTTTCCCATTGAAGAAAAAGTAAGAGAAGAATTCAAGGCGGATGAGAATAGAAAATACGATCAAAAAATAAATAGAACAAATGCTGTGGCAATGACAAAAGACATTCTAATTGCATTATTTATCCGAAAGGAATACAATAAGGCATTAAGAGCTTTCGATGATGTTGTATCTAAAACCAGAGAAATAATTCGGCCTGGTAGATCGGAGGAAAGAAATCATCTACCGAAAAAACTTTATTCGATGAATTACAAGAAGTTATAACAAATCACTAACTAAACGACATTGTATAATAAATGCCAATTATATGTTATATAACATATAACTAATGCAAATAAATCGAATAACGCTTGTACGGGTAGCAAATACACTTTATCTTTGCATCGTGATTTTTTCATAGTATTAGATTTAAGGTTAACAAAGATTGGTAGTCAGGCGTGACTACCTTTCAAGTTTTTAAGGGGGGTATGTTTCCCCGCAAGGAATTGATTGGGTTCTGGACATTTGTTCTTAGCTCTTTTTTTATTAAATAATGCTCATTTCAGAGTAGCAAATCTCTAAAAACATCAAATAAATGTTATATAACATAGTTTTGAAACATTTTTCAGACAAAATACTTGCGAGATTTTAAAATGCGCTTTATCTTTGCATCGTGATTTTTTCATAGTATTAGATTTAAGGTTAACAAAGATTGGTAGTCAGGCGTGACTACCTTTCGCGTTTTTAAGGGGGTGTGTTTCCCCGCAAGGAATTGATCGGGTTCTGAACATTTGTTCGGTGCTCGTTTTTTTTTGCCCCATGTGCTACTTTTTTTGTACTTTTGACAGCTAATGCTTTTCGTTTTTTTTTGAAACGAACTTGTGACTTGTAAAAGGTTACAACTATTTTTCCGATAACCATGACCGAAAAACTGATTATTACACTTACCGAACATGCCGTATGGGGATCTATTCTTCAACCGGTGTTAGTGCAGTCCGAAATATCGGGTTCGCTCATTATTCAGGAAATAGTGGGTAGTCGGTCATCGTATCTTCCGCAATTAACTGAGCTGGAAACACGAATCGTGATGATGGCCGAAAAGGTATCGGATAAAGTACTGATGAAAAACTATTCGAAAGAGAAAAATCTTAATGAGTTTTTTAAACGAGTATCGACCGAAACAATTGAGCGATATATTCGTCCGGCTATTGAGGATTATCATCGCAGAACTATTGCCATTTTTCAGCAACAACCCTCGCTGGAGCTTTATCTGCGAGCCGGTGTAAAAACCAGATCGTTGTATTATTTGGATAAAGTGATTGTCCCCACTATCTGTTCGGAGGTGGTTTTTAATTTCAAGAAGGATGAAGAGTCGGGGCTGCGCTATTTCATTAGTCTGAAATGCATGGATGAGCAGTTCGATTTACACTCCAAAACGTATTTTGCGCTGTGTGCCGAGCCTGCCGTATTGGTTATCAACCATAAACTGCACACTTTTAGTGATATTGATATAAAAAAACTGGTTCCTTTTTTCACAAAAAAGTATATTGAAGTTCCCGCATCCGCCGAGAAAACTTATATAAAGACCTTTGTAAAAAGTTGTGTGGAAAAATACGAGGTAAATTCGGTGGGAATTGATATTTGCCGGGTGATACCCGATAAAAAAGCAATGCTGTGGCTTGAGGAAGATTTGGATGCACACCTGGTTTTTACATTGAACTTTAAATATGGTGATAAGAAATTCCCTGTTGATTCGCCAAATAAAAAAAATGTTCTTGTTCTTGAACACGGTAAAGACATATCCCTTCAATGGTTTTATCCCGATAAGGAGTGGGAGAAATCGTTAACTGAGATGCTATTATATGCAGGTTTGGAGAAAAAGGGGATAAACCATTTTGCACTAAACAAATCTACTGAGAATGCTCAGGTTTACGTTGGAATTGCTTCTATAATTGAATGGCTTCAAGCGCACCGGGAGGTTTTAAGTCACTTCGAGTTTAAGCAAAACACCCCCGATAGAATTTATTTTATTGGCGAGATATCAATAACTACTGATGTTGACACCAAGCAAGATTGGTTTGACATTCGTGTAGTAGCTATTTTTGGGGAGTTCAAAATACCCTTTGCACGTTTTAGAAATCATATTCTCAATAATATTCGGGAATATCTATTGCCTGATGGAACAATGGCTATTTTGCCCGATGAATGGTTTACACGTTATTATGAGTTGATGCTTTTCAGCAAGAAGACTGATGAAAAAATTCGTCTAAAAAAACATCATTACGCCATTGTGGAAACTATCCAGAGCGAAAAGCGATTTTCGTACGATTATGATGAGCAAAAGTCCCAAGCATTGCCGATAGAAATTCGGGCAGATCTAAGGAACTATCAACAAAAAGGATTTGGATGGCTGGTGAATTTGTACGAAAACAATTTTGGAGGATGCCTGGCCGACGATATGGGATTGGGTAAGACCTTGCAAACTATTACTTTGTTAGCTCATATTACATCGAAGTTCAATTTGGGAAATACGATTCATAAGCCAATCGCTTATGAACCTGCGACAGCGATGGAGGCAACGAAAGAAACAATTCAATTGTCCATTTTTGATGCCATAGTTACAAATGAAGCTACTGCGACTACTCCAACTCAGGAAAGTGTAAGACCCACTTCGCTTATTGTAATGCCAACGTCATTGATCTACAATTGGCGTAATGAATTGAAGAAATTTGCTCCATCACTTAAGGTTTATATTTATTTGGGAGCAAAACGAGTGAAAAGTAAAAATATAAATCGTATTTTTGGACTGTACGATGTGGTATTAACCACATATGGAACCATCAGGAATGATGTGGAACTGTTAGCATCGTGCCAGTTTCACCATCTTATACTGGATGAAAGTCAGTATGTTAAAAACCCTGATTCATTGGCCTACAAAGCGGTAAAGCAAATAAATGCAATATATAAACTGGCACTGACGGGTACACCTATTGAGAATTCGCTCACCGATTTGTGGGCGCAACTCAATATTGTGAATGAAGGGCTATTGGGCAGTCAGACTGCTTTTAGGAATGCATACATCGCCCCGATTGTGAAGAATAATAGGGCCAAAGAAGAAGCCCTATTGAAAATTATTCAACCTTTCATACTTAGACGAACGAAGGACGAGGTTGCTCCAGAGTTGCCGCCCCTTTCGCAAGAAACGGTTTATTGCGATATGAGTGATGAACAACAAACGTGTTACAACGAAGAAAAGAACAAGCTGAGGAGCAGTTTATTACTAACTGAAACTAACGTTGAAACACATAAAATTGCTTTCATGACCTTGCAGGGGCTTACACGCTTGCGCTTGTTGGCTAATCATCCAGTACTAATGAATAATGATTATACAGGTGATTCGGGTAAGTTTGAGCAAATTATCATGCGTTTTGAAACATTGAAATCGGAAAACCACAAAGTGCTGATATTTTCGTCGTTTGTGAAACATTTACGGCTGTTATCTAGTTATTTCGACAAGGAACAATGGAAATATGCCTGGTTGTCGGGCTCAACGACTCCGGCAAACAGAGAAGCTGAGATTGAAAAATTCAAAAGTGATTCAGAAGTGAATTGTTTTTTTATTTCGCTAAAGGCCGGAGGAGTAGGACTAAATCTAACGGCTGCCGATTATGTTTTCATTATCGATCCGTGGTGGAATCCGGCTTCGGAAATGCAGGCGCTGAGCCGTTCACACCGCATAGGGCAAGATAAAAATGTGATGGTGTATCGCTTTATTTCTACCGATACGATAGAAGAAAAAATAAGAAACCTACAAGAAAACAAGTCGAAACTGGCGGAAACATTCGTTAGTTCGAGCAATCCGCTCAAAGACATGAACAGAGAAGAAATGGCTAAGTTAATAGAATAAATAAATATGAAGAATAAAAGTGTTCAAACAGAAATAGATGCTTGCTATTTGTACCGCAGGCTAGCCGAAAACGAAAAAGACGAAGTGGTGGCAAATGTGTTCCGACAAATGAGTGAGATAGAACAAAGCCATGCAGAGGCTTTTGCTCGACGTGAAAATATATCGACTGAAAATCTTATTCAACCTTCGTGGAGAGCAAAAACTATGAATTTAATAGGCCGACTGTTTGGATATGATTACGTTTTGGGTGCATTGATGGACACCGAAAAAAGTTTGTCGAATGCCATTATCAAAACCAAAGAAAAAAATAAAATGGCCATCACAGGTACTGAAACGAATCATGTGAAAATTTTATGGTCCATCATTGATCATGATAAAAATCTGAGCGGTGCTCAACATGCCAAGTTCGAGACAAAACACCGGTCGGTGGGTGGAAATGCTATTCGCGCTTCGGTGTTGGGTGGCAACGATGGATTGGTGTCTAATTTTAGCCTTGTGATGGGTGTGGCAGGTGCTACCACCGGTCAGCAGGGTGTGTTGTTGGCGGGTATAGCCGGATTGTTGGCTGGTGCATTGTCGATGGCATTGGGCGAATGGATTTCAGTAAAAAGTTCGCAGGAACTGTATGAAAACCAAATGGCAATAGAAATGGATGAGTTGGAAACTAATCCAGAAGGAGAAGAGCGCGAATTGGCGTTGATTTATATGGCCAAAGGAATACCTGAAGATCAGGCTCGCAAAATGTCGTCCGAGATAATGAAAGATAAAACCCAAGCCCATGCCGTGTTAGTGAAAGAAGAATTGGGCATTAATGTAGATGAATTACAAGGTTCTGCCGTTGAAGCAGCATTGTATTCGTTCTTTTTGTTTACCATCGGTGCTATCATTCCATTGGCTCCATTTTTCTTTACCAATGGGTACGAAGCCATCTTATTAAGCGTTTCGTTTAGTGCTGTAGGATTATTTCTTATCGGTGCGGCTATTACTTTATTTACAGGTAAAAATGTTTGGTTCTCGGGTTTCCGTCAGGTTTTATTTGGATTAATAGCTGCGTCTATCACATTCGGAGTAGGGAAATTGATTGGCGTAGCGGTATCGTAAATAAAACGGACTCAGAACAATTTCAGGTTCAGAACGTTTTTAAAGGCACGTACCTATTTTATACTCATTTATGAAGACTGTTTTTATTTTTATTGCTTTTAGCATTCTCATTTCCATAAATAGTTATGTTTGGGTGCGTGGATGGAACTCCTTAACGGCAGGTTCTATTGCTCGTCCCATTTATCTTGCCACCATGATTGCCTGCTTCTTGGCACTTCTTGGGGGAATGATTTTTGGGAATTTAATGCCAATGTCACTTGCTAGATTTATCAGTTTTGTGGGATTTACATATATCATTGTTTTTGTTTACTTGATGTGCGTTTTTTTGATGGTGGATATTGTTCGCATTGCCAATTATTTTGTTCGTTTTTTCCCTTCGGGGATGGCCGCATTTCGTCTTTGGACAATGGTTGGCACCTTGGTAATAACCACTATTGCTTTGGTGGTGGGAAATTATAAATTCAATCATCCAGAGATTGTTCGGTTGAACTTAAGTGTTGATAACCCTACACAAAATAAGGAACTCACCATTGTTGCGGCAAGTGATATTCATTTGGGTATTTCTATTGAGAAAAAACGCTTACAAAGCTATGTGAAATTGATCAATGACCAACATCCGGACATTGTGTTGCTGGCAGGAGATATATCTGATAGGTCTATGATTCCGGTGGTACTACAAAATATGGATGAAGAGTTACGCGCTATCAAATCCAAATACGGTACGTTTGCTATTAATGGTAATCATGAGCATTATGCCGAAAAACCAGATGCTACCGCCGAATATCTGAAGGCAGCAGGAATTCATTTTTTACAAGATGAAAGTAGTCTGGTGGACAGTAGCTTTTACGTTATTGGACGCAATGACCGAACGAATCACAGTCGTAAGAGTCTTGCGGCAATTGTTGAAGGGCTAGATAAAAAAATCCCACGAATACTGCTCGATCATCAACCTTATCTTTTGAAGGAGGCCGAAAATAATGATATCGACCTGCAAATTTCGGGTCATACTCACAACGGACAGTTTTTCCCAGGTAATTTGTTTGTGAAAAACATGTACGAACTGGGCTATGGCTACCTAAAAAAAGGGAAAACTCACTACTATGTTTCCTCCGGACTTGGAATTTGGGGACCACAATATCGCATTGGAACCCAATCGGAAATTGTGGTGATAAAGTTGAAACTTTAGACGAAATTGAGGCTCCGTTTTTGCGGGTAAATGCTCTTCCTTCATGGGGAAACCCCAATTCATCGAGGGGAAAGCATCCCCTAAGTGGGCAAGCAATAATTCATCTGGGGGAAGGTTCCCCCTAGATGAAGCATACAATAATCCAACTGGGGGAAGGTTTCCCCAGAAAGGGGAAGCAATATTACAACTTGGGGAGAGGATAATACATCAGGGGGAGCTTATCCCCTTTTCTTTTTGAAGAAATCCTTTACTATTTTACTGCATTCCTCTTCTAATACACCCGATAGTACTTCTGTTTTAGGATGAAGAGCTGCTGGAGCAAATCGTCGAAAACCCCGCTTTTCGTCGGCAGCACCAAATACAATCCGCGAAATTTGCGACCAACCCAATGCGCCGGCACACATCACGCAAGGTTCCACGGTGACATACAAAGTACAATCAGTTAAGTATTTTCCGCCCAAAAATCCGGAAGCAGCAGTTATCGCCTGCATTTCGGCATGAGCGGTAACATCAATCAATGTTTCGGTAAGATTGTGCCCACGGGCAATAATGCGTCCCATACACACCACTACCGCTCCGATAGGCACTTCGTCGCGCTCACCGGCTTTAATGGCCTCCTGCATGGCTTGTTTCATAAACGAAACATCTATATTCTCCGTGCTAGGAGTTTCTTCTGTATTATCAGTGTAATAATTAGTCATCGTTTTTTGGGGATGTAAAGTGTTAGAGCTAAAGTCAACTCATAGAATAATGTCAACCATCCATTGTAAATTATTAACTGCATTACACATCTTCTTCCACCACCAGATTGTCAATAATGAAATTTTGACGCTCCGGCGTGTTTTTGCCCATATAGAATGATAACAGATCGGCAACGGCATCTTCTTTTTTCAAAGAAACTTGATCCAACCGCATATCTTTTCCAATAAAATGTTTGAATTCATCGGGCGAAATTTCGCCCAACCCTTTAAATCGAGTTATTTCGGGATTTGCCCCTAATTTTGCTAATGCCGCCAAGCGTTCTTCCTCCGAATAGCAATACATCGTTTCCTTTTTATTTCGTACCCTGAAAAGTGGAGTTTGAAGAATATGAACATGACCTTTCTTAATCAAATCGGGGAAAAACTGAAGAAAGAAGGTTATCAACAGCAACCGGATGTGCATTCCGTCCACATCGGCATCGGTAGCCACAATTACTTTATTGTAGCGCAGATTATCAACACCATCCTCTATGTTTAATGCCGCTTGAAGCAAATTGAATTCTTCATTTTCATATACCACCTTTTTCGTCAGACCATAGCTGTTCAACGGTTTTCCCTTTAAACTAAACACCGCTTGTGTGTTTACATCACGACTTTTGGTGATAGATCCACTTGCCGAATCTCCCTCGGTAATAAAAATGCTAGAGTTTTGAATGGCCGTATTTTTATTCTCGTCTTTGGTTAGCGAGTCATTGAAATGTACCCGGCAATCGCGAAGTTTTTTGTTATGCAGATTGACTTTTTTAGCTCGTTCACGCGCCATTTTAGTAACTCCTGCAATAGCTTTACGCTCTTTCTCTGAATCTTGAATTTTTTGGAGCAGAATATTTGCCGATTCGGAGTTGCGGTGCAGGTAATTGTCCAGTTCTTTTTTCAAAAAATCGGAAATGAATTTATTCACCGATACGCCATCTTTGGCCATATCGCGCGAACCGAGTTTTGTTTTGGTTTGTGACTCGAAAATAGGTTCTTCCACACTGATAGAAACGGCTGCAATCATTCCGTTACGAATGTCGGACAATTCCATGTTTTTCGAATAAAACTCCTTAATGGTTCGTGCCACTGCCTCCCGAAATGCACTTTGGTGTGTACCGCCTTGTGTGGTGTGCTGTCCGTTTACAAACGAGTAATACTCTTCACCATATTGATCGCTATGGGTAAATGCAATTTCGATATCCTCGCCCCTAAGGTGAATGATCGGATACAGCGGTTGAGCTGTCATGTTTTCATTCAAAAGGTCGGTCAATCCATTTTTCGAAATGATTTTCTTTCCATTGAAATTAATCGTCAAGCCCGTGTTCAGGTACGCATAATTGCGCAGCATGGTTTCAATATACTCATCTTTGTAGAGGTAGTTTTCGAACAAAGTATTGTCCGGCACAAAATAAATATAGGTTCCACGGTCTGAGTTGTCGGCAAAAACCTCCGAGTCGCTTTGCAGTTTTCCTTTTCCAAATTCTGCTTTGCGGCTTTGTCCATCCCTAAAACTTTGTACGATGAATGTGGATGAAAGTGCATTCACGGCTTTAGTACCCACACCATTCAGCCCCACCGATTTTTTAAACGCTTTAGAATCGTATTTTCCACCGGTGTTCATAATCGAAACCGCCTCCACCATTTTCCCAAGTGGAATGCCACGACCATAATCACGCACTTCCACATGTCCGTCTTTTACACGTACATCTACCGCTTTGCCAGCACCCATTCGGTATTCGTCGATGCAGTTATCAAGCACCTCTTTTAGCAATACATAAATTCCATCGTCCACATGGGTTCCATCGCCCAGTTTGCCGATGTACATGCCAGGTCGACGGCGAACATGTTCCAGTCCTTCGAGGGTGATAATGTTGCTATCGCCGTAATCAACTAATTGATTCGCTGTAATTAATTCTTCCATATATAAAGTAGTAAGAGGTAAGTAGCAAGAAGCAAGTAATTGGTTGATTTACTTGCAACTATTTTACTCATTTTTCAAATTGATTAATTCAAAAATTATTTATCGAGTTATCCAGTTTTCAGGGTTTTGCACGTTTTTTCCGTTATAAACCTGAAAGTATAATTCTGTTCTGTTGTCGTTTTCGCTGTCTGTGTAGATCTTGCCAATACTTTGTTTGTCGCTAACGTGCTCTCCTACACGTACGTAAATCTGCGTCAGGTTGGCATATACAGTTCTGTAATTTCCATGTTGTACAATAACCCCATTGTTGCCTTGTATGTAAAATACCTGAGTAACAACACCATCGAAAACGGCGCGGGCACTACTTCCACTTGGGGTTTGGATATAGATTCCCTTATTGTTGGTAGTAACAAATTTCAACACAGGGTGTGTTTGGATTCCAAAATGACCACGAATAAATCCATTGGTGGTTGGCCATGGTAAGCGTCCCTGATTACGTGCAAAATCACCCGAAAGCAATGATTCTTCTTTTGTAAGTACCGAAACTGATTGCGAAGGTGATGAGTCTGTAACTGTGACCGGTTTAATGGTTGGTTTAGATTCAATTCTACTTACCGCTTTACTTGCTTTTTTTGTTTTATTTTCAGCATCAATACGTTTGTTTTGAGCAGCTATTTGTCTGTTTTGTTCTTCAATTTGCTTGTTTTCGGCAGCAATTCGCCTATTCTCCTCGGCAATTTTTTTCTTGGCAGCTGCCACTCGTTTAGCTTCGGCCTTACGAATTTCTTCGGCAATAATTCGTTCAATTCTGTTGTTCAGGTCGTTCGCCTTTTTCTGTTGAATCTTTATATCAACTCTGAGCTTGCCTTCTTTTTTCTTTAAGTCAGTAAGCAGTACTTTTTCTTTTTGTTCGTCTTTCGATAGGTTCTGTGCCTCGGCCTCTTTTTGCTTCACCACCACTACTTTGGTTGTTTTGTGTTGGTTGAGGGTGTCTGTTTTCAACACTATTTGAACTTTTACCTTTTCAATTTCTTGTACTTGTTGCTTTCTATAGTCGGTATATTCCTGTAAATAGCGTAGGCGACGGAACGATTGATCGAACGATTTCGAAGAAAGTACAAACATCATTTTGGCGTACATGCTTCGTTTGATGCGTGCTTCCTGTATCAATTTTACATAATCGGCTTTGAGTTTTGCCAGCTTGTTTTCGAGTATGCGTTTTTCAGAGGCCAACTTGCCCATTTCCGAATCTAACTGTCCAATTTCAGAGCTTATGCTCTTAATCAAGACCTTTCGTTCCTTAATGTTTTTGTTGATAATATTCAGTTTAGTCAATGAGCTACGCTGTGATTTTTTTGTTTCGTTCAGCATTTTGTTGGTCGTTGCCAAATTTTGGAGCGTTTGCTTGCGTTGGTTTTCAAGCTCTTTTACCGTTTGCGCCTGAATGGAAAAAACGGTAGTGGCTAGGGCAAAAAGTAGGACAGATATTCGAAAGTTTAGTTGAAAGTGCATCGAAATATAATTTTAGTTCGGATATTCAATAAGAGTTTATTTTTTCATTAATTGCTCAATGTCTCCACGGATATATCTATCGGTATTGGTTGCTGTAAAAGTTAGCTTGTTATTAAAATCAACGCGTAGAATGGAAAAATTGCAGATGGCTTTGCTCTTTTCACTCGAAGCCGTCATCGATATTTTATGAGGGATATTAATCATGTTTTCAATTGAAAAATCGCCATAAGTCGTTTGTAATTGATAACCAGACTTTTTGGCTTTTAGAATAACTTGTTGTATCAGGTTCAATGAGTTGATTTCGGTACTTTGTTGCATTGTTTCCGATACAAAATTAATTGAGATGTTGCCACCAGCAAGTGGAATTATTTTTAAGTCTTTTGTCTGTATCGTTTTCTGCCCAACACAAAAAAACTGATTGAAGATCAACCCCTGCAAACTATAAAAATCTACATCAACCCCAAAGCGCTGTTTGAAAAATTGATAATCGACAACGAAAAAACGGTGGTTCATCTTGTCAATTACTTTCATACTATCGGGAGTTAATTCTGCTTTGAATACCTCAATGCCAAAAAAAGGTTGTACGGAAAGGTAAATAGCCGAATCCTTTTTTATTTTACAAGTGGCCGAAACATTGAAGTTTCTTTCGTTTACATTTATCTCCATTGACATCTTGCTCACATTGGCTGTCTCGAATTTAGGCTCTGCACTTTGCACTTGCTTTAGCACTTGCTCAATCTGCGAAGCTTGCCTGGGAGGTGGTGTTTGGGTTGTTGTAGTTACGGTACGTGTGGTTTTACAAGAAGCCAATATCATTAGCGAAGCTATAATAATTCCGAATTTGTATTTCATAATTTTCATTGGTTAGTTGTTTTTATTCTCTTTTCCACCCTTTATTCTCAATCTTGAGTTTTAATTCATCTGTTTTATTACCGGCATCAAACGATTTTTGCCACATCAATAAAGCTTTTTCATCATTTTTGGTCATCCATAAAATATCACCGTAATGATCTAGTACCACGCCCGAATCATCTCCTTTTGGTAAGTTGTCAACGGCTTTTTCGATATAAAATTTTGCCAGGGAAAAATTTTCTTTCTGATATAAAATCCATGCGTAGGTGTCTAAATAAGTGCTGTTTTTTGGTTCCAATTCCACCGTTTTGGCACTCATTAGTTCCGCCTTTTTAAGTTCTGCTTTTTCGAGCGAAAGATAATAGGCGTAATTATTCATGACCATCAGATTTTTAGGATTGGCTGACAGTGCATTCTCGTAATTTGCAAAAGCAGAATCTTTCAACTCCAATTTAAAATAACTATCTGCAATCTGCGAATAAAAATCACTCTTCAATGCCACCTGTTGGGACGATAATAATGGCAGAGCTTCCTTGTAAGTGGTTAAAGCTCCACGATAGTCGCCCAATTGGAATTGAGTGATACCACGATAAAAATACCATGTTGGAATTTTAGGCAAATATTTAATGGCTCTGCCGGTTTCTATCATCAACTGTTTGTAATTTTTTGTACCAATATGAAGCTGAATGAGCCGAACCCACGATGGCTCACTTTTGGGATTAATGTTCAGCAGGGTTTCATATTCCGAAATTGCTTCAGCATTTCTGTTTCTGTATTGCAAAAACATGGCGTAGTAACTATGCACTTGTTCTTCAAGTGGATAGCGGTCAACTAACAGTTTAAAAAGCGATTCTGTTTCGGCAAATTTGATTGTGTCTTGTACTAGTTTTTCTACATATTGCCCAAGTACCTGCATTTTGGTATCAACGTCCAACTGTTCAGTCTTTAAAGCGGTTTTAATAGATTCTAAAGCTTTGTCTGGTTGATTCATCGCGTTGTAATACTGCGAAAGTGCGAGGTAAACGTTTGCGTTTTGTGGGTCGTCGGACAATACTTTTTGATAAATGGCAAATGCTTGTTCTGGCATTTTTTGTTGCATAAGTATATTGCCCTTTGTTACCTGATAGCGCGAATCGGTAGGATATTTTGCTATCAGTTTGTCAATTTCGGGCATCACCCTTTTTGTTTTATTGGAAAGGTAGTACAGTTGCACTTTTTCCAACGATATTTGCTCATTGATCCCCACCAAACTTTCTAATTTTTCATTGGCATCAATAGCCTTGTCGTAATCCTTGGTCTCTTTGTACAGCGCAGCCAAAATATTATAAACGTCCTCTTTGTTAGAATATGTCTTTTGTAATTGCTTAGTTAGCTCTATTGCTTTAGGGTACAATTTCAAATCGGAGTAAGAGGATATTAACCTAATATTGTACCACCAGTTGGTCGGATCATATTTTACAGCTTTTTCCATTGCTTTTATAGCTTCATTATTCATGCCTACCTGACCGTACAATAAGCCCATTTCCGACTGAACGCCTGCGTCCAGAGAGTCAATGGCAATACATAACCCAAAGGTTTCCATTGCTTCGTCGTATTTCTCTTGGTCTTTTAGGCGCAATCCCTCGTAGAAATAATAGTCGAATTGACGTTGCGCTGCCTCGGTTAGGGTAGAGCCTATAACTTGCTTCTTTATAACGGTTTTAGCGGAAGTAAAAGAACCGAAAATTAACCCAAACACTAAAAACAAATAAATTTTTTTATACATATCCTAATGAATTCATCACTAATAATCAGCCTATTAATTCGCTATCTTTTATTTTTTTCCAGTATGTCCAAATCCTCCTGCACCACGGCCAGTCTCACCTAAAACTTCAACCTCTATCCACTCAGCTTGTGCATGTTGTGCAATTACCATTTGGCAAATACGTTCTCCGTCAACAATTTCGAAATCTTCGGACGATAGGTTAACCAGAATAATGCAAACTTCACCGCGGTAATCGGCATCAATGGTACCGGGCGAGTTAAGCACGGTAATCCCTTTTTTGATTGCTAATCCACTGCGCGGACGAATCTGCGCTTCGTAGCCCGCAGGCAGCTCGATAAATAAACCAGTTGGAATCAATCTTCGTTCCAATGGTTTTAATACAATGGGGTTATCTATATTTGCACGGATATCCATACCTGCCGACAAGGCTGTGGCATATTCTGGCAATAGGTGTTTCGAAAGATTGACAATGCTTACTTTCATGCGTCTGCGTTTTTTGTTGTTGAATGGTTATTTCTCAGTTTCTCAGTTGATTAATAAAAAAACACACTGCTGTTTTTGGCAAGTGTGAAAAGGCTTATGTACGATTTAAAAACAATACAGGCAACCTAAATTTTACATTAGCTACAAAAATACGATAATTATCCATAAACCTCTTTATCTGCTACCGAAAAAAATGCTTTTTTCAAAATTAGACTTCCAAATGATAAAAAATGGATGCTTTGATTCTAAATTATTTTCATAAATCGGTGAAGTTTATTTAAAATAGCGTAATTTTGAACTCAAAGAGTGGAACAGATGTTTTAATAATGCAAAGTTCAGTCTGGTTTCGCAGAAATGCATTTTAAATCCTAATAGTGGGTATATTTTCTATTTATGAGTCATTTCTTCCGATTAATTCGATATTTATTTTAAAGTAATACAAAAGATGAAATTAAACAATCCCCTTAGTATTAAAGGAATTACATTTAAAAACAGAATAGGGCTCTCGCCAATGTGTCAATACTCTGCTGAAAATGGATTGGCAAATAATTGGCATTTAGTTCATTATGGTTCTCGGGCCGTTGGTGGTGCAGGATTGATAATTGTTGAAGCTACTGCTGTTTCGCCCGATGGACGAATTACACCCTACGATTTGGGTCTTTGGAACGATGAGCAGACCCTTAAATTAAAAGAAATTGTCGATTTTATCGAAGTTCAAGGCGCAGTTCCTGCCATTCAGATTGGGCATGCCGGTCGTAAGGCTTCGCACGATAAACCGTCCACAGGTGGGCGGCAGTTGAATTCGGATGAAGGTGGTTGGGAAACCATCGGGCCTTCGCCTATATCGTTTGCCGAGAATGAAAGGATTCCTCAAGAATTAGATAAAGCCGCAATTCAGCGTGTTATTGAGAATTTCAAAAATACTGCTATTCGCGCAAAAGAAGCAGGTTTTAAAGTTCTTGAAATCCACGGGGCACATGGTTACCTCATTCATCAGTTTCTTTCTCCACTTAGTAATAAAAGACATGATGAATACGGAGGAAATTTCGAAAATAGGATTCGTTTATTGTTGGAAATAACAACGACCATTCAACAAGTATGGCTCGCTGATTATCCATTATTTGTACGTCTCTCAGCTACCGATTGGATTGAGGGGGGTTGGGATTTGAAAGAAACAGTTCAGTTGAGCCGCATCTTGCACGAAATGGGCGTCGATTTAATTGATTGCTCATCGGGTGGAAATATTGCTGCGGCTCACATCCCACTCAGCGAAGGTTATCAGATTCATTTTTCCGAAGAAATTAAAAAGACTTCCGTTTTGACCGCTACAGTTGGGCTAATAACTACCATCGAAAAAATGCAGGAAATACTTGAAACCAATAAAGCAGATATTATACTTCTGGGTCGTGAATTGTTACGTAATCCGTATTTTCCACTTAAAATTGAGGATGCTGTTTGGCCAGAACCCTATCTCAGATCAAAATAATTTGGTCAACAGTTGGCGAGCTTATTTCTGCGGTACTTAAATTGTTTCGTGAGAGACTTTTTCAAGTAACCAGTTCTCCAAATCAACTGATTTATCTAGCTTTAGCCTTTCTTTAATGGTATTCCGACGGCGGTACATCGTGTTTTTGTTTATTCCAAGTATGGAGCATGTACTTGTAATGTCAAGTTGAAGGGCGATAAGAGCAATTACAATCTTATCTGCAATGGTAATAGTCGGATAACTGAGCGATAGTTTGTTGATAAAATTATTGAAAATCAGATTTACTTCGTCGACATACGATTGCCATTCAACTTCAGTTAGCACAAATTGAGCTAACATTTCATCCATGCAGCTTGGTTTCAATCCGCTATCTTTTGGCATTTTTAGTTTTAATTCCTCGAAGCGGATCGTTGATTCTATTCTGCTTTGCAATTTTGCAAACATCGATAATCTTTTTTTCTCAATCTCGGACAGAAGTCTTTCCCGTTCCAGATGATGATGTATTTGTTCTGCTCTTCTCTTTTTCTGAATTGATAATAGAAAAATCATAACGAGTAGTACTAAAACTATCATTATGCCTACATAAATAATCATATTTCGATAAGCGATTTTTAATTGGGCATTTTCGATGTTTTTTTTATTAGCATTGTATTGTTTGTCTATTCGATACAATTGAGCTTGCCTTGTTTTGGCAATAAACAGGTTTCTGTTTTGATCATATTTTAAGCAATAATTGAGCGAATTGACATAATTTCCACCTGCTTTTTCGGCATATGCCCCAGCCAAAAAAGTTTCAACTTTGTCTTTAAGTGTTATTGTGTCTGGCAATGCTTTACGAAAATAATACTGTGCTGAATCGGGCATATTCAATTTCGAGTAAGCCATTGTGAGCATATTGTAATAATATGGTGATTCATTATAGTATCTGTATGCGTGCAGCAAGTATTTTTTTGCGGTCTCGTAGTCGTTGGTTTTAGTGATAAGAGTGTTTGCTAAAGAAGCAGTTACATCTAAATAATTAACGGTGTCTTTGGCTTGTTGAGCTAATTTTAGGGCTATCTTGTAACAATGCATCACACCGTTAATATTTTGCCCCGTATTATCCATGCAAATTGCCATCTCACGATAGGCGTAGGCTTCATTATTGTAATTTTTAGCTAGGTGAAAGAAATGTTGGGATAGTTTGAAGTTATGCAGTGCCTTTTCAATATACTCATCTTCGGAATATAAAAAACCAATATGGTAATACACCAATGCTAATTGATTGTGCGAATTGATTTGAAGGAATTCCGCCTCAGCTTTCTTGAATTCACTCATTGCCACTTGTGTTTCTTGTCTGTTTTCATATACACAGCCAAGCAGGTAATACGACATTCCGATGTAGTTGTGCAGTGATGAGCCTTCATAATAATTTACAGCGATATGAATTAAACTGTCAGATTTTAAAACAGAATCTTGTTTATTTAGAGAGCGGATATATTGTAGGCACCAGGCAGCATAATCACTGGGCGATAATTTTTCTGGATTTTGAATAGTGTTGAGCAATTTTGTAGCCTCTTTAGGCGATGCAGTCATAATGGATTCTGCTTTCAGAATGATAGGATGATGCGTATATTCTTTGGTACAGGATGAAACTAGTGTACAAAAAAGCAGTGAGGGTACAATATATTTATTCATGGCTTAGTGCAGTTGTAATTTTGAAGGAGTACGTTAATATGCCTAGCTTATTAATGTTGAAAACAATCCTTACAGAAAATATTTTTTTTAAAGAATATATAGCTTTGGTTTTCAGAACTGTGTGATTTTATAAAAAACACAGCTTACAATATTTTTTTTTGTTTCTTTAAGTATAGTTTAATAACTTTGTATCGCAAAAGTAGTAAAAAAATTGATTTTATAATCATCGATAACACATCGATAACACATCAATATAATAATACTCTATAGCTTCGCAACGGGAATAAGTTGGTAAAGTGATGTTCTTTTAACCTAGACCCTATTTGACTTTGATCTGCTGCGAAGCGGTTAGAAATTTTTAGAGAGAAAGTTTGTAAACCAGAATTTTTGTTTGTTTGTTTCCATTTAAAATTACCGAGGCTGTCTGTATAGGCAGCCTCTTTTTTTGTGTAATTGATTTGTTACAGTAGACTAAGATTTAAACGAGTAAGATTAATTTGAAGAAAGAGATAAGATGCAGTTTTGATTTGCTGCAAAGGAATGATTAATATCATTGCTTATGATTTTTTGATTGTTGTGCACCACTTTTGATTAAATTTGTCTTCCCGAATAAATACACTTTGTAATTTCATTCATATAGGGTTTGTTAATCCGGATAATTCTCCGTATTTTTGGCATATGGAAACTGACGAGAGAAGATTGACCGTTCGTGAGTGGGCAGAGGATGACCGACCACGCGAAAAAATGCTGAGAAAAGGCACTCAAAGCCTTTCTGATGCTGAACTACTGGCCATACTTATTGGCTCGGGGAGTAGAAATGAAACTGTTGTGGAGCTTGCACGCCGGATCTTGCACGATTGCCACGACAACCTCAATGAGTTGGCGCAGTTGAGCATTGCCGATTTGTGCAAACGCTTCAAAGGGATTGGCGAAGCTAAAGCCATTACCATTTTGGCTGCTATGGAGCTGGGCAAGCGCCGGAAACTGTCCGCTACGCTTGAGCGGAAACAAATCACTTCCAGTCATCATCTTTTCGAACTTTTCGAACCCATTATGTGCGACTTGCCACATGAAGAGTTTTGGGTAGCTTTGCTCAATGGAGCAAATAAAGTAATAGATGTAAAACGATTGACTCAGGGTGGTATGCGTCAAACGATAGTCGATATTCCTATGCTATTGAAAATGGTTTTAGAAAAATCGGCTCAGGCAGTGGCTGTTGCACACAATCACCCGTCTGGGCAAAATCGTCCAAGCCGTGAAGATGAAGAAATTACAAAACGGATAATCAAAGGTTGTGAAGCAATAAGTATCGTTTTCATCGACCATATTATTATAGCTAGTGGCAACTATTATAGTTTTGCCGATGAGGGAAAGCTGTGATTGATTGGGATGGTTGCATTAAGACTCCACTTTTAAATTGTTTATAATGATTTGGCAGCATCGGAATTCTGCCTTTCTAATACTTAATAATATGATATTACTTGAAGTAAAAAATGTAGTAAAACAGTATGCAGGGCATCGCGCCTTGGACGGCGTGAGCTTGACAGTTCCCGAAAATACGGTGTATGGTTTGCTTGGTCCAAACGGAGCTGGAAAAACCACCTTGATTCGTATTATTAATTGCATCACTGCACCTGATAGCGGCGAAGTACGTCTGAACGGAAAACGTCTCACTTCAAAGGATGTTGAAAGTATAGGTTATTTGCCAGAAGAACGTGGCCTTTATAAGAAGATGAAGATAGGCGAACAGGCTTTGTATTTGGCTCAACTCAAAGGCATGACTAAGTCTGATGCCTTGAAAGCCTTGAAATACTGGTTCGAAAAATTTGAAATTGAAACGTGGTGGGATAAGAAGGTGGAGGAGCTGTCGAAAGGTATGGCGCAAAAGGTACAATTTATTACTACCATTGTGCACGAACCAAAATTGCTTATTTTTGATGAGCCGTTCAGTGGTTTTGATCCGATAAATGCTGATTTGATGAAGCGTGAAATTCTTGAACTACGCCAAAATGGTGCAACTATCATTTTTTCTACGCACAATATGGAAACTGTGGAAGATTTGTGCGAGAATATCACGTTGGTCAATCAATCCCGAATTGTTTTGCAGGGCAACGTGGCCGAGATAAGAGCCTCGCATGCCACCAATACGTTTGTAGTACGCTCGGCAAATTCTTTCGATGAAAACGGTTTTACATTACTTTCGCAAACTACAAAGAATAATATTGTTGAAAGCGTTATCAAAAAACAAGATAAGGAAACAAATAGCGCTTTGTTAGGGGCACTTATCAAACACACAGAAATTCTCTCTTTCGAAGAATTATTGCCAAGTATGAATGATATTTTTATTAAAACGGTAAGCAAATGAGTAAAATTAGTCTGATTATAAAACGAGAATATTCTACCAGAGTGATGAAAAAGTCATTCATCATTCTCACTTTTCTTACTCCGGTTCTTTTTGCCGGAATGATAATGGTTCCGCTTTGGCTGTCGAGCATAAAAGATGGAACGCAGAAGCATATTTTTGTTATCGATCGAACGCATAGCTACACTTCTGTGCTTAAAAACAACGAAACGTATGTTTTTGATTTTGTAGACAAACCGGCGGCAGAGATTCGAAAAAATAACGATAAAAACGAAGATTTTGGAGCTTTGCTGATTATTTCGGACGATCTGATTAAAAACCCGAAGGCTGTTGCACTTTATTCGAGCGAGCAAGTGAATATGGAGTTGAAAGAATATGTTTCGGGCTTACTTAAAAACTATGTAGAAGAAAAAAAACTATCTTCTCATAATATCCCGAATCTGAAAAAAATGGTGGAGGAATCACGGACGGATATCGATATTACTACTGTGAAATGGGGGCAAGATGGTAAAGACAAAGTTGGGTCGGCTGAATTAGCATTGGGAATTGGCATGATTTCGGCTTTTATGATTTATCTGTTTATTGTTGTTTATGGGGCGCAAGTAATGAGTGGTGTAGTGCAGGAAAAAACCAGTCGCATCGTGGAGGTGATTATTTCCTCCGTGAAACCATTTGAGTTGATGATGGGTAAAATCATAGGCATTGCAATGGTGGGGCTTACTCAGTTTTTCTTGTGGGTGCTCTTAACTGTGCTTATTTCTATTGCTGTAGGAAATTTTATAGGAGGGAAAGTAGATGCCAATTCCATACAGCATGCTAACTCCATGGGAATACAGGCTGTTCCGGCTGCTAATCCAAGCCAGGTGCAGGAGCTGTTTGCGTTGCTGAATGGATTTGATTTTGCACAAATAGTGGTTTTGTTTGTACTCTATTTTCTTGGTGGATATTTGTTGTACGCTTCTCTTTTTGCTGCGGTGGGTTCGGCAGTGGACAGCGAAACAGATACTCAGCAATTTTCTTTGCCACTCACACTGCCTATTATTTTTGCCATCTACGCAGCCATTTATAGTGCTCAGAACCCCGATGGCCCCTTGGCATTTTGGTGTTCCATGATTCCTTTCACATCGCCCATAGTAATGATGGTAAGGCTACCGTTTGGTGTCCCCGGCTGGCAAATCGCCCTGTCTTTGTTAATTCTTGTGCTTTCGTTTATTGGTACAACATGGATGGCAGGAAAAATTTACCGAACCGGTATTCTGATGTACGGCAAAAAAGTAACATGGAAGGAAATGTGGAAATGGGTGAAATATTGAAAAATCTCTCTTAATTTTGGTGAGAAGAAATTGCGTAATTGCTGAATTGAATTTAAATTGCTAACGGAATACTTATGAAACCCCCATTTTTAAAACCAAACGACCAAATTCGTATCATTTCACCATCGGGTAATATAGAGCCTAAATATATTGTTGGTGCAAAAAAGGCTCTTAACTTATGGGGTTTGAATGCTACCGAAGGAAAATTTGCACGCACAAAATATGGCCGCTTTGCTGGTACCGAAGAGCAAAGAATTGCCGACTTACAGGATGCCCTTGACGACCCATCTGTCAGTGCAATTTTATGTAGTCGGGGTGGTTATGGGTTAGCTCAAATTATTGATAAGCTCGATTTTTCAATGTTTAAAAAATCACCAAAATGGTTGATTGGCTTTAGCGATATTACTATTTTGCATAATGCCATCAATCAACTGGGTATTGCCTCCATTCATGGTATCATGGCAAAACATCTAACGCAGTTTCCCTCCCATTCGATGCATGTGCAAAAATGTCGCGAAATTCTTTTTGGGGAAATGCCAAATTACACCGCTCAAAAAAACATACACAACCGAGTCGGCAATGCGAAGGGGAGACTGGTTGGTGGAAATCTTTCGGTGTTAATAGGGTTGCGGGGTAGTCCTTTCGATTTGGATTATAAAAATAATATTCTCTTTATTGAGGATATTGGCGAGCGTCCATACCATATTGACCGAATGATGCAGAATCTGCGTTTTAGCGGTGTGCTGGCTCAACTATCGGGTTTAGTGGTGGGTCAGTTTAGTGACTGTGATGAAGATCCACTGATGAAAAAGAGTATTGCTCAGCTCATTGCGAGCGCGGTGAGTCAGTATAATTATCCTGTTTGCTTCAACTTTCCCGCTGGACATGTGGATGATAATTTTCCGTTAATTATGGGTGAAATCGTTCAATTTGAGGTTACAAAAAAAGGTGGAAAATTAGTATATTAACAGTTGGTTTTTCATTTTAATAAAATCTAAAAGATTATGATTTTTATTAAAAAGCTGATAATGACCGTTCATTTATGCCTAAAAATCTTATCTTTGCAAGACGTTATTTATCTTAACAGTTTTTTATGCAGTTTTTGAAATCATTTTTACTCATTTTTATTCTCTTTTTTCTTCTCTCTTTCTCCAGTGCCGAAGAGCGCAAGGAGTTAGTTGTTATATCCGATACCCTTCACACAAATTACCTATATCCTTCGAAAATTCCGTTGACCGACTCGATAATAAATTTTGGAAAGTTGTTTCTCAACACCCCTTATCATTTCGGTTCTCCCGGCACTTCTTCATTCGATTGCTCAGGGTTCACTTCTTATGTGTACCGCAATTTTGGATACAATCTTAAACGATCTTCGTCGGAGCAAGCTGAGCAATTTGACACGGTGCAACCCGCAGAACTTAAAGCAGGTGATTTGGTTTATTTTTCGGGTCGCTCACACAGTAGGCGCGTAGGTCACGTAGGAATAGTGGTAACTAAAAATGATAATGGCACTTTTGATTTTATTCACGCAGCAGTTCATAAAGGAGTTACTATTTCTAATTCGGATGAAACATATTATTCCCGGCGATTTGTGAAAGCAAATCGTGTTGTTGGTTTTGATCCTTTCTCAGTCGTTCGGTCGGCAGTTACCGATAATATATCTGATAATCTGAATGAAGAACCGATTGCTCCGATTGTCAATAACTCCAATGTGCAACGTATTAAAAAACGAATCCCCGCAGAATATCACCGTGTAAAAAGAGGCGAAACATTATCTTCAATTGCCGAAAAATATGGGATGACCATTGCTGAGTTGAAGGAGAAAAATCGTATTAAAGGCAGTAAGTTGAGTCTTAAACAACAATTGAAAGTAAAAGACGAAGAGAATTTGATGGTTGTAGAGCAGGGGAAAGCCTTGGTTGATAACTCAAAACCCGAATTGCAAGTCGCAAAAAAACGAACAATTGCTGAAAATGCCAACTCATTGCACACTGTAAAAAGTGGAGAAACATTGTTCAGTATTGCTAAGACATATAATACTACTGTTGCTGAACTTAAAAAAATGAACAATCTTCGTTCTGGAAAAATTCGTTTTGGTCAAGAACTCAAAGTTGCTCAACCGCCAGCTGTCTCTGGGAATGATCTTGCTTCCACAAAAGTTGAACCTGATGCAACTCCTATTTCGTACAAAGTAAAGAAAGGCGAAACGCTATTGAGCATTTCTAAAAAATATAGTATCACAGAAGAAAATCTCAAGAAGGCAAATAATCTTAAGTCAAACACTATCCGTTTTGGTCAGGAACTGAAGATAAATCAAACTCCGGAAATGGTGATGGTAAAAATTGTTACCAAAAATACCAAAGTGGAATCTGCGCTTGTTACTTACAAGGTAAAAAAGGGCGAAACCTTATCAGCCATAGCCGAAAAGCATAATGTGTCGGTCGTTGATTTGAAATCACTTAATAATTTGCACTCTTCAACTCTTAAGTTAGGACAAGAACTGCAATTGACGGCTAAAGATGTTCAGCCCGAAAATGAAGCGGTTGCCAAAGTTGAAAAAAACATTGTGCACAAAGTTGAGTCGGGTGAGTCCCTTTATGAAATAGCAAATAAATATAATGTTGCGATAGATGATTTAAAGAGACTAAACAATCTTGGAAATGAAAAAATAAAAGTGGGTCAGTTGCTTAGTTTTAATGTGAAAGGTGGAAACGTAACAGTAGATAAAACAGTAGTAAAACCTAAAATTACTCACAAAGTAAAATCAGGAGATTCATTTTATTCCTTAGCCAAGAAATATGGTTGTAGTATAAACGATATTAAAGATTGGAATCGTAAACCGGGAGACAAGCTCAATCCCGGCGAAAAACTGATTATCTACGCTAAGAATATCTAAAATTTATCTAGTCCAATATAAATTTCTCAGACACAGAGCTAATAAAAACAGGCATTCCCCTTCATTTAATTAAACAAGGACTGTAGCACCGCTAACGAATGCAAGCCATTAAAGTCCGGAATGTGTAAGCGGTAATACTCAATCATGCTTTCGAGCAGTTTAAGGCGGTTTTGCCGTGAGAAAGCCAATTTGTGCATAGTTGAATAATCAGCCTGAAGTAATGCTCTGAAATCATTTGTTGTGTCTTTTGGTAGATAATGTATATGTAATGGTTTATTTCGTGTGAAAACTCCATTCATTAAATCGAAATAAACGGCGCTTTCATCATCCTCGTTAGGTTCGAATCCTAAATACCGACTCAACTTAAGTAGAAATACCAAATGAAAGTTTGCTACCCCGGTTTCACAGCAATCCAGCTGTTGAATTGAATTGTCCAAAAATAAAAACATATTTTCATCGGGCTCTGACTGCCGCAGGGTGCGAAAAAGAACTTCGGACAAAAAAAGTGTCAATGAATTCTTTATCGGATCAAAAGGAACTCTCGTAAAGGGGTAGGCTATTCGCACATCCTTTATGCGTTGCAAATCTTTGCCCGGAAGATGAACCACGTCTAGCTCCACAATGGAGAGTGGTTGAAGAAATGCAGAGCGAAAAACCGATTTCTTTTTATTTACACCGTGAACCATGTACGAAACGCGTCCAAATTGACTCGTGTATATGGTCACAATTGTTGCCGAATCGGAGTGTTTTATCGAATGGAGTACAATTCCGCTTGTTTTTTCTTGCATAAATGGGCTGTTGAGACCGTAAAAGTAGCAAAAATATTGACTCCTGATATGAAAATTGAAACAAAATAAATGTATTGCGGAATTTATACTGTCTGATAAATAGCAAATTACGAATTAATTGAAAGATTTTTCAGAAAAGGTTTGGTCAATTAAAAAAACACCCGTATATTTGCACCCGCAATTGAGAGGAACAATACTCAATACCAGAAAGCAATACAGCGCTTAATGGTCCATTCGTCTATCGGTTAGGACGCCAGGTTTTCATCCTGGAAAGAGGGGTTCGACTCCCCTATGGACTACAAAAGAAAAGGAAATTTATTAGCATTTAAAATAAGATTGCAATGGCAAATCATAAATCATCTATCAAAAGAATTCGTCAAGCCGACAAGAAAAAATTGCACAACCGTTATTATGCTAAAACAGCACGTAATGCGGTTCGCAAGTTACGTACAACAGCTGTAAAAACTGAAGCTACAGAAATGTTGCCTAAAATCAGCGCCATGTTGGACAAATTGGCTAAACGTAATATTATCCATAAAAACAAAGCTAGCAACTTGAAATCAAAGTTAGCTATCTATGTAAATAAATTGGCATAATTGCTTCGTAAAATATACAGAAGCCCTTTTCCTAACGGAGAAGGGCTTTTTTGTCGTCGGCAAAATTGAGAAAATGGTCATTGATTATTCTATCATATCGTAGAAAACGATGCTACATCTGTAAGGTGGCTCTGAATTGTGTTTTATCTGCCGTAGTTGGTCTTTCTGGTTCAATGAGAGATCTTGACTATGAAGATAAAAAAGAGCCTTTCCAGTAATGGAAAAGCTCTTTTGCTTCAATACAATAATTTATTAACGAGTGTTGTAGTGCTCTTTGCTAACTCTGCAGATGGAGTAGAAGGTAAGTTGAATGCGCTTTGTTCGGGCTTGTTTAAAGCTATTTTACAAACAATATAGAAATCCAGATCAATCCATTCACTTTTATTAAGCCCATCATTTCTACTGGTGGATCCAGCCCGAAATTGCGGATGCTTATATTTTTACGACCATTCAAGAAGTAATGTCCCCCGTCCCTATCTGATGATACCGAAAAACAATACTTCTCAGTAACTCCGGTGATGGTAATGTTGGCATAAGCATTCCCTTTTATCAGATTTGATTTTTCGAGATTTTGCTTTAAATCAATATGATTCAACTGTACATAAATGGACGGGTAAGTTTTATATTTGATAAGATTTAATAAATCTCTCAAAGCCATTTGACTCCCCGAAGTAAAATATTTTACGGCTATCGACAGTTGTGTCTGACTTAAAAGTATTCTGTTTTGATTTTGTGTGGTAGTGATCACAAAGTTTTTTTGCATCATGTCTCCTGGAAAAAGGAGCTTGAACGAAACAATGTTCGTAGATCCGGTAATTGTTACTGAGCTACTTTTTTACAAATCGACAGTGACAATGGATTGAGCCAATGCAAATTGACTAATATGAAGGGTAAAACAGATTATGTCAGTAAACCGTTTTGAAATATTTAATGTGAATTTAAGAGTGTAAATTTACATATTTGTTGTTAGTTAATCAATAGGCGATAGAATTATTTTATAAATAGAAATAACTATGACTATCATTTGTAAAGAAATGAAACTTGAAGATATTGTCAATAATATAGTTGCCAAATTTTAATTGGATCAATTGAATATTTTTTTGTTTAAACCCTATTTTTTAATTACTTTTGAATGCCCTATATTAAGAAGTAAAATCAATATGTAGCAGTATGAATATCAATCAATTCAATAATATATTCTTTATCGGAGTTGCCGGTTCGGGCATGAGTGCCATTGCGCAATACCTTCGGGGTATTGGTAAAAATGTAAGTGGTAGCGATCGGTATTTTCTGCCGTGTACTCCAAATGAAACCCGCGAGAAACTCGAAGCGGAAGGTATTCAGTGCTTTTTACAAGATGGTAGCGGTATCAGTGATCAAACCGATTTGGTGGTTGTTTCTACCGCAATCGAGGATACTGTTTTCGAAGTGCAAAAGGCAAACGGAATGAAAATACCCATTTTGAGACGCTCTCAGGTGCTCGCGATGATTGCCGAAAGCAAAAAAACAATTGCTGTGGGTGGAACCTCGGGTAAGAGTACTACTTCGGCTATGATTTTTGATATTATGCAACACGCAGGGCTCGAACCGAGTATTATCAGTGGTGCCGGACTGGCCAGCATTATCCGCGAAGGAAAAATAGGAAATGCAAAGGTGGGGCAAGGTCAATGGTTGGTAATTGAAGCCGACGAGAGCGATGGATCTATTGTGCAATATCATCCTGAAATCGGTTTACTGTTGAATGTTGAAAAAGATCATCAGGAAATTGCTGAACTGATGGAAATATTCGGGACATTTCGCAACAACACAAAAGAGATGTTTATTACGAATCGTTCGAATAGCTTAGCCGCCAAATTGTCGGTAAAGTCCGAAAATGATTTTGCGATAAGTGGAAGTGAAGGTGCAGGTTATACGGGTGAAAATTTTGTTCAGAACGGTCTTCAGATTCAGTTTACGGTAAACGGCTCACTCATAAAAATGAACACGGTAGGTAAACATAATATGGAAAATGCGCTGGCTGCCATAGCTGTGGTGAACCCATTAGGAGTGAGCAATGAAACAGTGGCCGAAGCCTTGGCACAATACGAAGGAATTTATCGTCGTCATCAAATTATCGGCGAAAAGGACAACGTGTTGCTGATTGATGATTACGCTCACAATCCAGCAAAATGTGCGGCGTCGATTGCTGCCTGCCAGCCGGTGGCACCGAAACTTATCGCTTGGTTTCAACCGCACGGTTATAAGCCCACCCGTTTTTTACGAGATGATTTTGTACACGATATAGCTGCGGTTTTACGCTCAGAGGACGAAATATGGATGAGCGAAATTTTTTACGCAGGTGGTTCGGCTGTGAAAGATATTTCGGCAAATGACCTGATAGAAGATTTGATAAAACTGGGCAAGAACGCCTTTTTTGTTGAGGATAGAAACGATTTGGTTGAAGCCATAAAACCTCATTTCGAAGGACAAACAGTTTTGCTTCTGATGGGTGCTCGCGATCCGAGTCTGGAAGTGTTTGCAAAAGAAGTCTTTGAAAAGTTGTAAATACGATGCGACTCTCTTTCTATCTATTCGATTAAACAACAAAGGCACAAGAAATTGCGCCTTTGTTGTTTATTGTTGAATCTCTCTCAGACGGATAAGTATTTATTTTTTTCAGTAAAAATCATACGCATTATCACTGCTTTTTCTTCTGGCTTTTAATTTCTTAGCTTTATTCATATTCAAGAATTTGAAGCTGTTGAGATAAATTATACCACTTACTAAGGTACATAACCCTCCAAAAAGTTGGAATAGGATTTACTTTGTCAGTATCTCTAATCATTAGTGCTCCAGCCACCGATATTAAAGCCCTACCATAGATGAAAAGCTGGCTATTTCTGTTTGCTGTATAGAAAGCTGTAAGCTGGTTTTTGATATCTGCTGTTTCATTACAACAGGTACAATCCATTTTCTGCACAACTATACTTTTACTATCTGCAACGGTAGAAACCAGGATGTTTAATGGCTGTTGCCTTAGCAGTTATCGAAATGAGAACAAAAAGAAGGAATAAAACTTTTTTCATAAAAACTATTTCTGTGGGTTTCTAATGTTATAAAGATACAGTTAATTTTCAATACGGTTGCATTTCTTTACTTTTAGATTGCAAATACAAATAGCTATTTTTTTGAATTGAAATAAAATATTAGTAAGGTAAAAAATTATAGGATGAGAGATGCCCCGTTCGCTTGTGGCGTAGGTAGTTTATTTAAAAGTGTATTTTAGAATCTTTTCAGGATTCAATTTGAATAACCGCGGGTGCAACCCTGTATATGTATAAAAGTCACAACTCTGAATGGGGTTCAATTTATGTTTTGTTTTATCCACGGGTTGCACCCGCGGTTATTCACATTCAAGTCCTTCGGACTTAAGAAATAAAGTTATTGAGATTTGATAACCTTATATCGAACTCACGTTAAACAAAAAAAGCGAGCTTCATCTCACCGATAAAGCCCGCTTTCTAGTTCTTGCTTTCTTATCTTCTAATTCCTTGTCTCTGTTTTAGAACGATTGCATATCGCAGAGTTTCTTATAATATCCATTCAAAGCCACCAAGTCATCGTGCTTGCCACGTTCCACTATCCTGCCTTCGTGCATTACGCATATCTCGTCGGCACGTTTAATGGTGGATAGACGGTGAGCCACTACCAATGTGGTGCGGTTCAGCATCAAGTTTTCAAGTGCGTCCTGTACCAATTTTTCCGATTCGGTATCCAGCGCCGAAGTAGCTTCGTCCAGAATAAGAATAGGAGGATTTTTGAGAATGGCGCGGGCAATACTTACCCGTTGGCGCTGTCCGCCCGAAAGCTTGCTTCCACGGTCGCCGATAGACGTTTCGTAGCCGTTTTCGGTGGCGGAGATAAAGTCGTGTGCATTGGCAATTTTAGCTGCTTCTATTACTTGTTCCAAAGTGGCTTTTTCCACTCCAAAAGCAATATTATTAAAGAAAGTATCATTGAATAGAATAGCTTCCTGATTTACATTGCCCATTTGCGAACGGATATCGTGTGCTTTATAATTCTTTATATTCACATCATCCATTAGTATTTCGCCTTCTAATGCATCGTAATATCGGGGAAGTAAATCTACCAAAGTCGATTTTCCTGAGCCCGACTGTCCAACTAGTGCCACCGTTTTTCCTTTCGGGACTACCAGATTAATATCTTTCAGCACCCATTCGGTTTCGTACTTAAAGCCCAGGTTGCGGAATTCAATTTTATCCGAAAACGTGTGAATTAGCTGAGGGTTTTCGGGATCTTTTATCGTGTTTTCGCTTAACAATATCATATCCACACGTTCAAGCGAAGCCATTCCCTTTTGAATACTATACGAGGCCTTCGACAATTCTTTGGACGGAGCAATAATACTATAAAAAATAACGATATAGTAAATAAATTGCGCAGCATCAATAGAACTTCTATTGCCCAAAATGAGCACTCCTCCAAACCAAAGCAAGATGGCAATAACCATTGTTCCCAGTAATTCGCTTACTGGATGTGCCAGATTGTAACGACGATTTAGGCGGGTAAATGTTCGGCGAATTTTTTCGTTCAGCAGGCTGAAACGAGCTTCCAGCTTGTGTTCTGCATTAAATGCTTTCACCACTCTTAATCCGCCCAGCGTTTCTTCTATCTGCGAAAGTAATTCGCCCGTTTGCTCCTGTCCTTCAGACGAGCGGCGTTTCAGCGATTTGCCAATTTTGCCAATCAAATAACCGCTAAAAGGCAATAATACCAACACAAAAAGTGTCAGTTCCCAACTCATGACGAACATTACTCCCAAATAAATAAGAATCATGATGGGATTTTTGAACACCATCTCCAACGAACTCATTATAGAAGCTTCCACCTCAGTTACATCACCCGTCATGCGCGACATGATATCGCCCTTGCGTTCAGCAGTGAAAAATCCGATAGGTAAACTGATAATTTTTTTGTACAATAGGTTTCGCAAATCGCGCAACACGCCCGTACGGATGGGAATTAAAAAATGGGCTCCCAGGTAAGCGGTACCTACTTTCAACGCCGTCATTATCACCAGAAATAATCCGATATAAAGCAGTGCTGCACTTGGTCCAACGTTTTCGATGAAATGTTGGATAGTGTATGTTACGTTATTCTTTATTCCACCAATAATGGTTTTAAACTTATCATTCCATGTCCACACTTGATATGTTCTTACCGCTTCTTCGGTTTTAAAAAGTATTTTCAACAGCGGAATGATAGCCGCAAAGGAGAAAAGACTAAAAATCGTAGTAAGTAGGTTGAACAACAAACTTAGAAATACGTATTTCTTATAGGGCGGGATAAACCGCTTGAGAAGTATTATGAATTTGAACATTCTTTTAGTTACGAGTTACAAATTATAAGTTATAAATTGCGAGTTGACAAATAGCAACGCAACGCAAATAACTATTAATATCGCCGAAGGCAAATAACTATTATGTGGTCTAATGTTTATAGTATGAAGAAGGAGTAAAAATGCTTACTGCTTACCTCTTACTGCTAATTTAAACTCCTGTATAGTTGCGAGGTGTAATACGGCGCAATTCTTCTTTCACCGACTGGCTGACATTCAATGTTTCAACAAAGTCGCGGATTGATTTTTCGTTGATACCTTCGTTGGTGCGCGTCAATGCTTTCAGCGCTTCGTAGGGCGATGGGTAAGCCTCGCGACGCAGAATGGTTTGAATACCTTCGGCCACTACTGCCCATGTATTGTCCAAATCGCGATAAATAGCTGTTTCGTTCAAAAGTAATTTGCTCAATCCCTTCAAAATGCTTTGAGTAGCAATCATGGTGTGTGCAAATGGCACACCTACGTTACGTAGTACGGTGCTGTCGGTCAAGTCGCGTTGCAAGCGTGATATTGGTAATTTGGCAGACATGAACTCCAGCGAAGCGTTAGCAATTGCTAAATTTCCTTCGGCATTCTCAAAATCTATTGGGTTCACTTTGTGCGGCATGGCCGATGAACCTACTTCACCTGCTTTGATGCGTTGTTTGAAGTATTCCATCGAAACATAGGTCCATATATCGCGACAAAAGTCAATCAAAATAGTATTGATACGTTTCATGGCATCAAACTGAGAAGCCATATTATCGTAGTTCGAAATTTGGGTTGTCCATTGTTCGCGTTCCAAACCAAGCTTGTAGCTTACAAAGTTATTTCCAAACAATTTCCAGTCGATAGCCGGATAGGCTACAGCGTGCGCATTGAAGTTACCGGTGGCTCCACCAAATTTAGCTGAATTAACTATTTGCTTTAATGCCGCAATTTGTTGGTTCAGTCTGTTTACAAACACCATCATTTCTTTGCCCAAGCGAGTCGGAGAAGCTGGTTGTCCATGCGTTTTTGCCAGCATGGATACGTCGCGCCATTCGTCAACCAAATGAGTCAGTTCCTGAACCAGTTTATCCATTTCAGGATAATAAATATCGGCTAGGGCTTCTTTTATTGATAATGGAACAGACGTATTATTTATGTCCTGAGAGGTAAGTCCGAAATGGATAAATTCTTTGAATGGATCTAATCCTAACTGGTCGAATTTTTCCTTCACAAAATATTCAATCGCCTTTACATCGTGATTCGTCACGGCTTCAATGTCCTTTACTTTCAATGCATCAGCTTCCGTAAAACTGCTGTAAATGTTGCGCAATTTTGGAAAAACAGAGGCTGGTACTTGCTCCAATTGTTTCAACGGTATTTCGCAAAGTGCAATGAAGTATTCTATTTCCACTTGTACACGATAACGGATAAGTGCATATTCGGAGAAATAATTGGCGTAAGCTGCTGTTTTTGTACGATAACGACCATCTACCGGTGAGATGGCGGTGAGTAAAGATAAGTTCATAAACTACTAATTTTATTGTATGTTTTGATTATTCGTTTTCAGTGTAAAGCGTTCGAAATAAACTGCAAAGTTACGTAAATCTATCGGATTAGAAAAGTTTGTTAGCTCACTTGCACCGCTGATTCTTTTTCTCTACCTTTGTTTCCCTAATAAAATAATTAGATTTACGCAGGAGTGATTTTTTTGACCATCTGCAATAGAACTGAAACACACTAAAATACGCATGAGATACATTAAAATTCACAAAGAAGGACGCTTAATTATAGGATCATTGGTTCTGATTTTGCTACTCCTAAACTTATTTGTCTATACAAAATTTGCATTATGGGCTTCAATTGCTAATATCGTTATTTCAGCATTTTTGTTGTTCTTTTTTGCCTATTTCTTCCGTAACCCACCCCGCAAGGTGAAAATAGACGACCCGAGTTTGGTGGTAGCTCCTGCTGATGGAACCATCGTTGTGGTGGAACCTGTAGACGAATTGGAGTATTTTGGAGAAAAAAGAATTCAAGTGTCGATTTTTATGAGCGTTTTTAATGTTCATGCCAACTGGTACCCAGTTCGCGGTAAAGTCCTTAAATCGGTTCATCACAGTGGACGTCACATGGCGGCTTTTTTGCCAAAATCGAGTACTGAGAACGAACGTTCGACAGTGGTCATCGAAACCCCATCCAAAACTCAAATTCTGGTTCGTCAAATTGCAGGAGCTTTGGCACGTCGCATTGTAACCTACGCTCATGCTGGCAAGGAATGTCATTTGAACGAACATTTGGGATTCATTAAATTCGGTTCACGTGTGGATCTTTATTTTCCCATGGATACAGAAATTTTTGTGCAAGTGGGCGATTCAACTACCGGAAACGAAACCATTATTGCCCGTCTCAACGAAGATTGACCCCCATGACCATAGAAGAAGCCCAAGCTCAGGTAGACCAATGGATTAAAACCTACGGTGTACGTTATTTTCCCGAAATGACCAATATGGCCATTCTTACAGAAGAAGTGGGTGAGTTGGCTCGTGTAATGGTGCGAACGTATGGAGAACAATCCTTCAAAAAAACAGACCAACAGGCTAACCTAGCCGACGAAATGGCTGATGTGCTATGGGTGCTTATTTGCCTTGCCAACCAAACTGGCGTAAACCTTACCGAAGCATTTGAAAAAAACATGATGAAGAAAACGCAACGAGATGCTACCCGCCATCTCGCCAATGAGAAGTTGAAACAATAGTCTACGATCTCTTCTTTTTAGTCATACCCAATTCTATTACTCCATTCATTTAATTCATCAATCCCCCCAAATAGCCATGAGCAAATTTAAAGAACTTTTCGAACTTTATGATTGTTACTTAAACGATGAAAACATCAAACAAGATGTTGATAAAATATTGGCTGCACATTACGCAGAGAACGACAACACGGAGGTGTACAAACAATGTCTGAGTCAAATCGACTTGACCTCACTGAACGGTACCGATACTGACGGCGAAATTATCGCGATGGTAAATAAGGTAAACAATTTCAAAGCCAACTATCCTGCCTTGCCAAATGTGGGTGCTATTTGTGTGTATCCGGCCTTAGTGCCTGTGGTAAAAGAATATTTGAGTGCTAATGTTGGTATTGCTGCGGTATGTGCTGGTTTTCCTGCTTCGCAAACGTTTATCGAAGTAAAGGTTGCCGAAACAGCCATGTGTGTAATGGAAGGTGCTACCGAAATTGATGTAGTCATTTCTATCGGTAAATTTTTAGATGAAAAATACCAGGAAGTATATGAAGAACTGACCGAAATAAAAGCTACCTGCCGTGAAGCGCATTTAAAAGTAATCCTAGAAACCGGTGCGTTGAAATCGGCATCGAATATCAAAAAGGCATCGTTTTTAGCTATGTCGGCAGGTGCAGATTTTATCAAAACTTCTACCGGAAAGATTCCTGTTGCTGCCACGTTGGAAGCAACGTACATAATGTGTCAAGCTATAAAAGAATGGCATAAAAAAACAGGCATTAAAGTAAGTTATAAACCGGCAGGAGGAATTGTGACCACCGAAGATGCAGTAAAACATTACACCTTGGTGAAAGAAATTTTGGGTGCTGAATGGTTGAGCAATACCATGTTCCGCTTTGGTGCAAGCCGATTGGCGAACAATTTGCTAAGCTCGATTGAAGGAGAAGAAGTGAAGTATTTCTAAGAAGAATTAGTTGCTTCTTGAAGCCGCAAATTCGGCACACAATATAAGCGATTTTTTTACATCGCTATCAGCAAAGCCATTGAGTTCTTCGATGGCTTTGTTTTTGTACAATTCCATCTGATCTTCGGAGTAGGCCACACCTCCGTTTTCGTGAGCAAAACGGGTAATGTTATGGATGTTTTCCGGGGTGAAATCTTTGTGGTCAATGTATTTCAATATGGTGTCCTTGGCACTTCCTACAGAATTCCTAAGGGCGTAGATTAATGGCAAGGTAACTTTTCCGTCGCGAATATCATTGCCGGTTGGTTTTCCAATCGCAGCATTGTCGGAATAATCGAAGATATCATCTTTTATCTGAAAACATATTCCCAAATACTCTCCAAAATTGCGTAAATGGTGTAAATCTGCTTCATTCGCATTCACCGAAAGTCCACCCACTTCTGTACAAGTTGAAAATAGGAGCGCTGTTTTTTTACGAATTACTGTGAAATAATTTTCTTCCGAAATTTTAGAGGCTTCGGCACTTGCCAGTTGCAATAACTCTCCGTCGGAAAGTTGCATGCCAATATTAGCCACAGACTTTAGAATCTTAAGGCTATCCGTTTTTGTAACACAGCCAAGTGCTTTCGATAAAATATAATCGCCCGAAAGAATTGCTATTTTATTTGTCCAACGCGCATTTACCGAGGGTTTACCACGGCGCTCATCCGAATCGTCTACCACATCATCGTGAATCAAACTGGCAGTATGTAGTAGCTCCAGCGAAAGCGCTCCGTAAATGGTAGTCTCGTTTACTTCACCACACAGTTTTGCCGACAAAAGCGCCATCATGGGTCTTAGTTGTTTTCCACTTTTTAGAAGTACATATTCGTTTACACTCAAAAGCATTGGATTGTCCGTGCTGAGAGATTCTGCAAATGTTTTAGCAAACAATTGCATTTCGTTCTGTATCGGTTTTCGTATGTTGTCGATATAGTTCATTTGAACAGTTAATTCGTTGGAGATACAAAAGTAAACATTTTTGTGTGTAGTTTGGTTCATTATAATAAATTCTGTACAAAATTTAATTACTTTTACAGTCAAAACAAGTAAGTCAATGCTCAATCATCCTTCGTGAGTCAGCATTATTCTTTTTTTTGCAGTCAAATTTAACACATAATATTGTCAGCAGTTATTGTAACTTCGACTATTAACTCTCAAATTAGATTGGATTGTTTGAGACAGTTCATGAACAACAACTGACTTTCAACTATTGAAATTATGAAAAAACTATTTCTTATTGATGCATATGCCATCATTTATCGGGCTTATTACGCTTTCATTCGTAATCCTCGGTTTAACTCCAAAGGTCTGAACACTTCTGCTATTTTTGGGTTTGTAAACACACTTGAAGATGTACTGAAGCGCGAAAAACCAACACATATTGCGGTAGCTTTTGACCCCAAGGGGAAAACCTTTCGCCACGAAGCTTACGAGCTTTACAAAGCTCAGCGGGAAGCCACTCCCGAAGATATTCGTCTGGCTGTGCCTATCATCAAAGATTTGATAAAAGCATACAATATACCTGCGTTGGAAGTGTCTGGCTATGAGGCTGACGATGTGATTGGCACCATGGCAAAGCTGGCCGAAAAAGAAGGATTCGATGTGTTTATGCTTACGCCTGATAAAGACTACGGGCAGTTAGTTTCTGAACATATTTCGATGTATCGTCCTAAACATACTGGCGGTTTCGAAGTGATGGGACCTAAGGAGATTCGCGAAAAATATGACTTGACTAGCCACGAACAAGTAATTGATTTGCTTGGTTTAATGGGCGATGCGTCTGATAATATACCTGGCTGTCCGGGTGTAGGAGAAAAAACGGCTGTCAAATTATTGCAACAATTTGGGAGTATTGATGTGCTGCTCACGCGCACCGATGAGCTGAAAGGCGCATTGAAAACGAAAATAGAAGAAAATAGAGAACAAATTATTTTCTCACGTTTCTTGGCCACCATCAAAATTGATGTGCCTGTTGAGTTCAATGAGAAAGAGCTGGAAGTTGAACCAATCAACGAACATGCTCTGCGCGCTCTTTTCGAAGAATTGGAATTCAGAACCATGACTACTGCCAAATTCGGTAATGGATTCACTTCTTTACCTCCCGATCATCCGCTACCTCGCATTGGTTTTGCAAAACCAAAGCCTACCGGACAAATGTCTTTGTTTGACGAACCGGTAATTGAAGATAAGCCGACTGAGAAACAAGTGCAGCAGTCAACCCTTGACTTTACCGCTCCTCAAGAATCCGTTTCTGGCTTACAAAACTTAACTACCACGCCGCATAAATATGTGTTGGTGGACACTAAGGTGAAACGCTCGGATTTGATTTCGAAGCTCTTTATGCAGAAGTCGGTTTGTTTTGATACCGAAACGACAGGGCTAGATGTATTCAATGATGATTTGGTAGGTCTTTCGTTTTGTTTTACCGAAGGAGAGGCGTACTATGTTTCGCTACCAGAGAATAAAGAAGAAGCCCGACAAGTAGTACTTGAGTTTAGGGTGATTTTCGAGAGTGAACAAATAGAAAAAATAGGGCAAAATATCAAGTTTGATTTATTGATGCTAGCTCAATATGGTGTGGAGTTGAATGGTAAACTGTTTGATACCATGATTGCGCATTACCTCATTCAACCCGAGTTACGCCACGGAATGGATTATTTGGCCGAGATTTATTTGAAATATCGGACTATTCATTTCGAAGATATTGTAGGGGCTAAGGGTAAAAATCAGATGAACATTCGCACTGTAGAGTTGGACAAACTGTGCGATTATGCTGCCGAAGATGCCGATATTACTTTCCGATTGAAGAAAATACTGGAAAAAGAACTGGAAGCCAACTCGCTTTCTTCGCTCTTTTACGATATTGAAATGCCACTAATGAAAGTGCTTTCTATTATCGAAAGAAACGGTGTGCGACTGGATATTCCAGCATTAGCCGAAAGTTCCACTATCCTGACTGCCGAGATGGGAGTATTGGAAAAAGAAATTTACGAAATGGCCGGTTGTGAGTTTAATGTCAGCTCGCCAATGCAGGTGGGAGAGGTGCTTTTCGACCGTTTGCAGCTGGATAGTAAAGCAAAGAAAACCAAGACGGGTCAATATTCCACCTCCGAAGATATCCTTGAAAAGTTACAATCAAAACATCCAATTATTGGTAAGATCCTCGATTATCGTGGGCTAAAGAAGTTGTTGAGTACGTATATCGACTCGCTGCCGCAATTGGTCAATCCAAAAACGGGCAAGGTGCACACCTCCTTCAATCAGACGGTTACAGCAACTGGTCGGTTGAGCTCCACCAATCCTAATTTGCAGAATATACCTATTCGCGATGCGCAAGGTAAGGAAATTAGAAAAGCATTTATACCTGATGCCGATAGTGCGTTTCTAAGCGTCGATTATTCGCAAATTGAACTTCGCATCATGGCACACCTTAGTGGTGATGCCAACATGCTCGAAGCCTTCAACAGTGGGTACGATATCCATACCGCCACGGCCGCCAAAATTTATAAAATTCCATTGGAAGAAGTCACTTCCGATATGCGTCGCAAGGCAAAAACGGCCAATTTTGGTATCATCTACGGCATTTCAATTTTTGGATTATCCGATCGACTAAGCATTCCTCGTGGAGAAGCCAAAGAACTTATCGACGGTTATTTTGCCACTTATCCATCGGTGAAAAAATACATGGATGCCAGCATTCAACGCGCTAAAGAGATGGGCTATGTGGAAACGCTGTTGGGACGTAAACGCTTTTTGCCTGATATCAATTCACAGAACAGTATTGTTCGTGGTTTTGCTGAGCGCAATGCCATCAACGCACCTATTCAGGGTACAGCTGCCGATATTATCAAGATTGCTATGGTGCGAATACAGAAGCGACTGGAGCAAGAAAACCTACAAGCCAAAATGACTATGCAGGTGCACGATGAGTTGAATTTTACGGTACCCAATTCAGAAATTGAGGTGGTGAGAAAAGTGGTGGTGGATGAGATGGAGAATGCCATCAAACTTCAGGTTCCACTTATTGCCGATTGTGGAGTGGGAGCCAATTGGTTGGAAGCGCATTGATTTTCATTCACTGAATCAGTAAGCAAATTACCAAATATTTATCTTTTGTTCGAAAATCCTTTGCTACTGGCATTGGATTTTCCGGCAGAACCACCTCGTCCACTTTTGGCTCCACTGTATCTTTTGTCTGTTGGAGCAGTGCTGCCATGTCCGCGCAGAGCCTTAGATTTTGGATTTGGGTTGGTAGCTCTGTCCATTTGCTTGGCTGCGGTGCTTCGCTGAACGGGTCTGGCTGGTCCACTCCCCTGATTTTTGGGTTTTGAATCTTTTATCTTGGCTCTTGGCTCTTGGTTCTTGCCGGATTGCTCAGCCGTTGAAGATGAATTGGCTATTGCGTCCATAATTTCAGTCATTTCGTTGGGTGTAAGTGGTCGCCATTCGCCGGTAGGAATACCTTTGATGTTGATGTTCATGATCCTTACGCGCTCCAACTTCATTACTTCGTATTCGAAATACTCGCACATTCTCCTAATTTGACGGTTCAGCCCTTGTACCAATATAATTCGGAAGCTGTAAACCGATTCTTTTGTCACCTTACACTTTTTGGTAGTTTCGCCCAGCATGGGAACACCGTTGCTCATTCGGGTTATGAAATCGTCGGTAATGGGTTTGTTGACAGTTACCAGATACTCTTTTTCGTGGTTGTTTCCGGCACGTAAAATTTTGTTGACAATATCCCCATTATTCGTCATGAAAATTAAGCCTTGCGAGTCCTTATCGAGCCTGCCGATAGGGAAAATACGCTCGTGATAGCCAATATAATCGATAATGGAATCTTTTACGCCAACTTCGGTGGTGCTGATAACCCCAACCGGTTTATTGAAGGCCAAAAATACAAACTCATCACCAACTTTAGCTTCAATGCGCTGCCCATTGAGCATTACTTTGTCTTTAGCCGAAACCATTTCACCCACCACAGCTCGATGTCCGTTTACCAGCACTTTACCGGTTTCTATAAACTTGTCGGCTTCCCTTCGGGAGCAAACACCGCTGTCGCTAATGAATTTGTTTAATCGTATTTTCTCGGCCATAATTGGTTATTCGGTTTGGGAGGTCAAAGTTTCAACTCCGATTATTGTTTATTTAGTTTTATCGAATTCTATTTGTTTAGTACATCCATTAGTTCGCTGATTACCATAGCACTTGCACCCCATATTTCGGATTTGCTTACATCAAAATACGGTGCATTAGAAGCTGCTTTTATTGAATTGACATAGAAGTCCTTCTGTTTAATCACATTCGGGTTGAAAAATTCGCGGAACGGAATCTCAATCACCTCATCTACTTCACGTTCTTGCATTTTGTACAAGGGTTTCTTCCCCAAATAACCGACAAAAACACTGATCAGAAAGTTACTTGGAGGCACATAGATATCCGAAAGACGACCGATAATTTCAATTTCGTCGCGTGCTATTCCGATTTCTTCTTCTATCTCCCGAAGAGCAGTTGTCTGTACATCAATATCTTCTGTTTCAAATCTCCCACCGGGAAACGCAATTTGACCTGAATGGATGCCCACATAACGACTTCGGCGGATTACGATCATCTTTAGCTGTTCCGATTCATGAAAAAAGACGATCAGCACTGCACTTTTCTGTGCATTTTGTGCACCGTAATTTTTATTGATAAGCTCCTGAACGCGGTGTTTAGGTGCCATTTTTAGATGTGACGCTAAGCCCGGCAAAGGTAGTTGAAATTTCTGTTTTAATTCGTCTTTGCTAAATTGCATATGCTTACAAGCTAAATTTCCCGCAGGTTCCGCTGATTTTCGCTGAAGTATATCTGCGTTATTAGGGGAATCTGCGGGAAATAATCTTTATTCTTTGTTCTTTTTGTCTTTGCTCTCTTATTGACAAATAACGCACCCTTCGCATTTGGATAATTCTCCACGAAGTCGTTTTTCTACCAACATTTTTATGCGATCTTGCAATGCCGGAATGCGTATATTTTCGATCACGTCGTTTGTAAATGCAAACATCAACATCAAACGAGCTTCCGCTTCTGAAATTCCACGAGCCTGCATATAGAATTTTGCTCTTTCATCTAACTGTCCAATGGTTGCGCCATGCGAACATTTTACATCGTCGGCATAAATTTCCAATTGAGGCTTGGTGCGCATCTTGGCTGTTTTACTCAGCAGTATATTCCGGTTGGTCTGAAAAGCTGCGGTCTTTTGAGCGTCTTTTGCCACGTAAAGTTTACCCGTGAAACCACCTTTGGCCATATCATCCAGCACGTATTTAAATAATTCGCGACTATGACAATTGGGTTTATTATGAATGATAGAAGTAAAGTTGTCCACCTGTTGGTTTTTGTCACCAATCACCATTCCACAGAGCAATGCTTTGCAATTTTCACCATCCAAATCTATTTCTACCGTGTTGCGTGTTTGTCCATTATGCAAGGTAATCACATTTGCCAATACGTTCGACGAGGCTTGTTGGTCAATAAGCAAGGTAGCAAGATTGGTTGTTTTCACGTGCATGTTTTCCAACTTGTAATGCTCATAAGTAGCACTCTCACCCACAAAAACTTCTGTTACACGATTAGAAAGAAAACGCACATCGTCCACCGTGTGGTCGCATACAAGTAGTTGCGCCTTAGCACCTTCTTCGAGTATAATCAAATTATGACTGTTAGCCATAAAATCAACATCCGAACGCATGATGTTTACCAATTGTACAGGCTTGTCAAGTGTCACGTTTTTAGGCACGTACATAAAAAAGCCATCCTGTGCAAAGGCACCATTGAAAGCAATTAATCCATCTTCTTTTTTCGTGCTTAGTTTTCCAAAGTATTCTTTCACCAACTCAGGGTGCATTTCGGCCACCTGATTTACACTGCCGATAATTACTCCTTCGGGCAATGTGTTATTTCGGGCATCTTTTACAGGGTAAAAGGCATCATTTACCACAAAGTAAAGATAAGAATGTATACCCGGCACATCGCAGGTAAAAACCTCGTAAGGATTTACCGGAATAGGAATGCGGTTGATATTCACCCCATAGTCAATTGAAAGACCGGCTTTCAGATCGGAGTATTTGTAATTCTCCAACGCTGTGGTAGGGAAACGTAATTTCTCGAATAGCGCAAATGCGTCATCGCGAATGTCGTTCATCACGGCAGTCGAATGCATTTTAATGCTTTCGTGATGTTGGTTATATAAGTCGATATATTGTTGTTCCATATTTTACCACTAAGGCACTTAGTGCACAAAGACACACTAAGTTATTTTAATTTATTTGTATTATTCTAATGGCAGATTAGCAAATCTTTCTGTGACTAAAGAAACCAAACCATTTTTAGCTCAGGTTTTAGAATCCTCCCTTTATAAACAAGCGGAATCTTTTCCTGAGAAATGATTTTGAAAACGGTTGATTTAAGCTCTTCAATAAAACACTCTTAATAAATAGATTCTAATAACCCGGGGCCTAATAGTTTATGTACTTTAATTGCGCACGAGACTACTTTGACTGCCATGTTGTTAAGCTCTTGCTTAGTGAATCTATGTGAACTTAGTGACTCAGTGGTGAGTGCTATTTGCCATCTACTTCTTGCTTAATCCAGTCGTAGCCTTTTTCTTCGAGTTCCAATGCTAGCTCTTTACCACCGGTTTTTACGATACGACCATCGTACAACACATGTACAAAATCAGGCACGATATAATCTAGCAAACGTTGGTAGTGTGTAATGACAATGCTTGCATTGTCGGCCCTCTTTAGTTTATTTACTCCGTTTGCCACAATGCGCAAGGCGTCAATATCCAGACCAGAATCTGTTTCATCTAAAATAGACAATCGTGGATCCAGCATGGCCATTTGAAAAATCTCATTCTTTTTCTTTTCACCACCCGAGAAACCCTCGTTTACAGAGCGGTTTGCTAATTTGTTATCCATTTCTACCAAATCTTTCTTTTCGCGCATAGTGCGTAGGAAGTCGGTTGCAGAAAGTGGTTCCAGGTTTTTATATTTGCGGTGTTCGTTAAGAGCTGTACGCATGAAATTCACCATGCTCACTCCCGGAATTTCCACCGGATACTGAAAGCTAAGGAAAATCCCTTCTCGCGAACGATCTTCTGGCGATAGTTCCAACAGATTTTTGCCATAGAAAGTTACGTCGCCTTTTGTTACATCAAAAGCTTGATTGCCCGTAAGAACAGAAGCTAAGGTTGATTTTCCGGCACCATTTGGCCCCATGATGGCATGTATTTCACCCGGACGAACCACTAGGTCTAGTCCTTTTAATATTTCTTTGCCATTTATGTTGGCGTGTAAGTTTTTAATTTCTAGCATATTTTGTATTTTGTAACTTTTCCAGCTTTTAAAATTTTGGAGAGGATGCATATTATTTATCCCACCGAACCTTCCAGCGTAATTTGCAATAGTTTTTGAGCTTCCACTGCAAATTCCATTGGTAGTTTATTGAGTACTTCTTTGGCATAACCGTTTACAATCAATCCCACCGCATCTTCGGTAGAAATGCCGCGCTGGTTGCAGTAAAATATTTGATCCTCGTTTATTTTCGAAGTAGTTGCTTCATGTTCTACAATGGCAGTGTCATTATTTACTTCCATGTATGGGAAGGTGTGAGCACCACATTTATCGCCCAGCAACAAACTGTCGCATTGAGAATAATTACGGGCATTTTCGGCTTTTGGGTTTATTTTTACCAATCCACGATAGCTGTTTTGGCTTTTACCAGCCGAAATTCCTTTTGATAGAATATGGCTGCTGGTGTTTTTACCAATATGAAGCATTTTTGTTCCGGTATCGGCTTGTTGGTGATGATTGGTAACCGCCACCGAGTAAAACTCAGCCGATGAGTTATCGCCAAGCAAAATGCAACTTGGATATTTCCAGGTTACTGCAGAGCCTGTTTCTACCTGTGTCCAAGATATTTTTGAACTGTTGCCTTTGCAAATCCCACGTTTAGTCACAAAATTGTAGATGCCACCCACGCCATTTTTATCACCGGGATACCAGTTTTGAACGGTTGAGTATTTCACTTCTGCATTTTTCATGGCAATAATTTCCACAATAGCAGCGTGTAATTGGTTCTCATCACGCATGGGTGCTGTGCAACCTTCGAGATATGAAACGTAACTGTCCTCGTCAGCAATAATCAAAGTCCGCTCAAACTGTCCGGTATTAATGGCATTGATACGGAAATAAGTGGAGAGTTCCATTGGACAACGAACCCCTTTTGGAATATATACAAATGAGCCATCGCTAAAAACAGCACAGTTGAGTGTTGCAAAAAAGTTGTCGGCATAGGGTACCACCGAGCCCATGTATTTTTGAACTAAATCGGGGTGATGCTCTACCGCTTCACTAAACGAACAGAAAATGATTCCTTTCTCAGCAAGGCTTTCTTTGAAAGTTGTTTTCACCGAAACGCTGTCCATTACTACATCCACTGCCATTCCCGAAAGCATTTTTTGCTCTTCCAATGAGATGCCCAATTTATTAAATGTCTTTAATAATTCAGGATCTACTTCATCCAAACTCTGAGGGGCATTTTTTCGTGGAGCTGCATAGTATGCTATGCTCTGAAAGTCTATTTCAGGGATGTTCAGATGTGCCCATGTTGGCATCTTCATGGTAAGCCAATGACGATATGCTTTCAAGCGAAACTCGAGCATCCATTCCGGTTCATTTTTTTTAGCCGAAATAATGCGCACTACATCTTCGCTGAGCCCAATGGGAATAATGTCGGTTTCAATATCGGTCGTAAATCCGTATTTATAATCTGATTGGGTAAGTTGGTCTAATATATCTTCTGACATAATGATTTCTATTTATTATTCAAACAATGAATATTGAATGAAACTTGAAGGTACAAAGGTACAAAAAATGTGTTTTACAGCATAATTCTTTGACCTAAAAGAGTAATCACATAACATATTCAGAGGAGTTATTGTTTTAATTTTGCGGTATATTGACAATTACTGAGGGAATTTGAGTCAAAAAATAGAAAACAAAAGGGAAAATTGAATAATCAATTTTCCCTTTAATTGTTGATTAAGATTACATTTTACTTCTTTTCGAGTTGTTTTTGAATCTTTTTGATAGCCGATTCGATGGATTTCTCTGGTTCAATAACATTGTACTCGCCCCAGAAAGATGGATCTGAAAAACCAACAGTTTCATCACTAATTACAATAGAGGGCTTGATACGATCTTTCGGATTCGCCAATTTCGTATCAGTTTCCAGTTTCCAGTCTGTAACCGCCATTTCTATCGTCGAATTGTAAGTTGTTTTAAACAATCGCTTTTTCCAGTTTATTTTCATACCCAATTGAATTCGGCTGTAGCTATAGTACCATTTCCCATCTTTTTCAGTATAATCAATTCTGTACGACGCTTCTACCGGGTACACATCAGCATTGTACGGCTTTTTCAGAATAAACATTTTACTTGCTAAGTCTTTATTTTGTAAGTTTAAATTAAATAAAGCACTTTTGATAGCGTAGTTTTTGGCATCAATGTATAATTTACCGTAATATAATGGTTGTACAACACCTTCACGCTGTTTGAAGTCGACCACAAAAATCAGTCGTTTGTCCATGTAGGTGGATCGGTCGAATGTAAATTCATAATTGGCAAGCATCTCCCCTGTGAATATCATGTCGGGATATTTCATAATATCCAAATACAAGGAATTGAACGGACCGCCTTGTAATTTAAAGGCTATCGTATCCAATTTGCTGTAATCGGCTTTTTTTCGCGCTTTAAATAATGTTACAATATCATTTTTGTTCGAATTGTAGGGTTGTTTGTAAATTTCCGCCACTGCTTCCGACAAGGATACATAAGATCTTCCTTTTTTAATCGTTTCGCGATAAAATGCTGTCATCCGATTTAATTCACTGGAGTAGTTTTTATCCTTTCTTTCTAGCACTTCGCGGATTAAGGTTTCGGCATTTTTAGAAACTACACTAATTTCAGGGAGTTCAACAGAAGTTGGCTCCAATTCCACTTTCGCCTTATCCTTATCCACTTCGGCAATCGATATCGTTTTGGATTTGTATCCAATATGACTGATTATGATTTTTACATCCAGCAATTCTTTCCCTATTTTTAGCGAGAATTCGCCCTCAGAGTTGGTGACCGTCGAAACATTTGAGCCGGCAATAGAAACACTTGCATAAGTTAAGACCTCACCGTTTTTCCGATCCACCACCTTTGCCCTATATTCAATAAAATTCTCTTGGTTTTGATGTTGTCTGGTGGGTAAAACAGTTGACGCCATCACAGAAAATGGTGTCAGAATGAAGGCAATCAGCCAATTTGCAACCAAACGCTCGAACATAATACATTTTTGTGTTTTCATAATAAATCGTATTAAAATTGTTTATAGAAAAACGATTTGCGTTACTTGACAGAATTTTAAACAGCAATAACTGCTGATAATGTGTTACAAAAGTATGGATATTTTTTTGAATAAAGAAACAAAATACATTCTACTTAAATATAACTGAATCAAGATGATAATTTTAGTTGTGGATTGGTTTCTTAATTGCGCTTACAGTAAATAATTGAGATGCAAAACAGCGACCAACTGATAAATGTATTTATCAATTTGTCGCTGTTTTTATACTGTTGGTGTCCGGCCGGCTAAGAATTCAACTTCGAAAGTTTGTATTGATTTAATTGAAGTAAGCCAGTTATTTTTTATTTCCAACAAAGAACTAGTAAAAGTAAAAGAGCAACGGCTATGTAGCTGGTTAGTAGTAGTGTAGCTGTTTTAATCATGGTGCGAGAGATTTGTGCTTTCATGACGATTATATTTATTTGTAAGTAATATGGTTTATTTGAGCAATAATGAAAGGTTTACAAATATATGTATAAATATCTAATTTATTGTCAGATAGATAGTTGCTGTATTAATTGCAGTATCTGTAGTAATTATTGTTGCCTATTTTTAAAAAAAACTACAACCTTAATTGCCAGTTGAGATGTGAGTATGCTGTATTGTATTTGCGAAATATGTTTTTAATTTATTGGATGTATGGCAAATACAAGTATATCTGCACTGAAATAATAGTGCTACAAACATCAATATTTAACGTTTTGTTTGTTGTAATTATATGTTCAGAAGGAAATCTAAAACTTGAAAATACATTGGAAGTTATGCTTATATAATTTAAAATAGCAGGTCTTATATGGTCATTTAATCTATATTTGCTCATCACATTTAACATAATGGTGTGATAAAATAACATTTAAAGAGGGGCGATTGTCTAGAAAATAAAATAATTATTATCCAGAAAACTGATTGTATTACATTTGTTGTGGTATTTATTGCAATGCAATAGTTCGGAAGTCGATGGGATTTGTGCGTATTGAAAGTTTTTATAAAAATAGACAAGCCTCCTATCGATACTTTACGATAGGAGGCTTGTTAGAAATAAATAGATGTCATTTCTTTTCTTTTAGTAAATCGCGAATTTCTGCAAGCAGAATTTCTTCTTTACTCGGTGCAGGTGCAGCCGGTACTTCTGGGACTACTTCTTCTTTCTTTTGCAAGTTATTAAAGGCTTTGATAGTCATAAAAATGACAAAAGCCACAATAAGAAAATCCAACGTAACTTGCAAGAAATTACCGTAGTTCATCGTAACTGCGGCTTTTTGAACACCGTCAACTACTTCAGGGGCTTTCATTACCCATTTAAGGTCTGTGAAGTTAACGCCGCCTACCAGTAACCCAATTGGTGGCATGACTACATCGGCAACAAATGAAGCAACGATTTTTCCGAATGCTCCACCAATAATAACACCGACTGCTAAGTCAATTACGTTGCCACGCATGGCAAATTCTTTAAATTCTTTCAGTAAACTCATACTAAATGATTTTTTAATGTTTAGAAACTGATAATTAGTATTGCAAAGGCATGTGTTTCAATGAGATGACCAAATACAGAAGTTGAATTAACTTTATTTTGGAGTGTAAATATTCAAACAATAAAAATGAGGGGAAAGTTCTATGTGAATAATTTTTTTGAATTAAAAAACGAGGAATAACTTCTGTTTTGTGTAGGTAGTGCTGGTAAAGCATAATTTTAATCGCTGAATATATTCATTAAAAAACCATCAGATGATACATTCATTTGGTTGTTTTCTTATTTTAAAATGTTTTTTTTGCCAGAGATGCATTGTGTTGTCTGTGGATAAAGGCAATTTATCCGAGAACTTTATCGTAACCAGCTAATCCGCAGTTTTCTGTGTTATTGCCCGGCTAGTTCTTCTGATAAAAAGTGTTCCAACTGTTCGGCCTTTACATTTACGGTGAGATGCCCGTTTGCTGCCCACGATATGTGACCTGTTTCTTCTGAAACAACAATGGCTATTGCGTCCGAATTTTCGGTTATGCCCAGAGCAGCTCTGTGTCGTAGCCCCATTCGTTTAGGGATGGATTGATTCTTCGAAACTGGTAGAATGCAACTAGCAGCTTTCATCTTTCGTTCCGAAATAATCAAAGCGCCGTCGTGGAGCGGACTGTTTTTAAAAAAGATATTTTCGATTAATCTGGAGTTAATATTAGCGTTAATTTGTTCGCCAGATTGCAGGTAGAAATCCAAATCGTTCGATTTTGTAATTACAATTAAGCCACCAGTGGAGCTTTTGGCCAAGCTTCTGCATGCAAGCACAATTTGCACCAAGTCGTAATTTGTTTTTTCCTCTTCGTTATAATTTTTCCCAAAAAAACGTTTAATGGAGTGTAATGATTTCCACTCAGTTGTTGATCCAATCTTCGAAAAAAAACGACGAATCTCTTCCTGAAAAATAACAATCAGCGCAAATGCCCCCACACTCACAATTCGGTCGAAAATGCCCCCAAGCAGCTCCATTCTGAATACATATGTTACCAAGAACCAGCATATTATAAATGCAAGTATACCCAGAAATACATTTGCTGCCCCCGAACGCTTAAGCAGTTTGAACGCTTGGTAAAGCAAAATAGCAACCAAAAATATATCAATCATGTCTTTAATGCCAATCTGAAATCCCATAATAATATTTTTATAGTGTTCGTGTTAACTCTTTATTTGCAATACGCTTTATAGACCTCAATTGTCTGAAATGCCTCTTTTACATCGTGCACGCGCAGAATGGATGCTCCACCCAACAATGCCAGCACATGAGCAGCCGTTGTGCCATTAAGAGCCCCTTCGGCATCGGTATTGAGTAAATTGTAAATCATCGATTTGCGAGATAAGCCAGCCAGAACTGGTACATTCAATTCCTTGAAATAAGAAAGCTTTTTCAATATTTCGAAGTTCTGCTCTCCGGTTTTGGCAAACCCAAATCCGGGATCAACGATGATATCATTCACTCCAAAAAGTCTTAGCTGAGCAATTCTTTTCTCCAGAAAGCGAAAAACATCGGGCACTAAATCATCATACTCGGTTTTTGTCTGCATGGATTGTGGAGTTCCCCGGGTATGCATTAATACGTAAGCCACCTGTAAATCAGCAATTGTTTCGAACATTAAAGCATCCAATGTTCCTCCGCCAATATCGTTAACCATAGCTACTTTGTAATTTCGCACTATTTCTCTCACCACATTGGAGCGAAAAGTGTCCACGGAGATATGAACGTCAGGAAATTTTTTCAGAATAATTTCAAGTGCTTCGGATACACGACGAATTTCTTCATCATCCGATACAACATCGGCCTGTGGTCGGGTTGAATAACCACCAATATCAATAATGCTTCCGCCATCTTCTACAATTTTTTCTACACATTTTAAAATGCCTTTGTCGGACACAAACCTATTTCCCTTAAAAAACGAATCGGGAGTCGTATTTAGTATCCCCATAACAATGGGAATGGACAGGTCTATAAGTTGGCCACTGAAGTTTATTTGTAAGCTAGTTGGGTTCATAGAAAACGGGAATTTTAGACATGCACGTGAAAAAAACGAATATGCAAAAGTAAGAAAATATCACGAGGCATTGCGCTCGTCATTTAATTCTGAATTTTTTTAGTGGTAAATATACGATTTTGCCTCAAAATTAGTTATTAAAATGTAATTTTTTTATTTGAAAATGTAAAAACATTCACATTGTTTGACTCAATACCCAAAAAAAATACTATTTTTGCACTGCTGTTTTATACAAATAATTATTAATAATTCATATCACCTATTTATGAACTTTAAAATCATAGCTAAATTAGCAACAATGTCTTTGGCAATAACCCTGATAGGTTGTGCAAGCAAAACCGGCGACAAAGGGGTTTCAAGTGTAACCGGTTGGAAATACAATGATAAAGAAGGTACTGAATTTTTGGTAAAAAACAACTTCAAAACTAAGGTTCCTCCAGGAATGGTAGCCATTGAGGGTGGTTCGTATACCATGGGTGAACGAGGTGAATTTGTAACAGCATCGCGCGATAATAAGCGTAGACGTATTACTGTTAGTTCGTTCTACATGGATCAATATGAAATCAGGAATATCGACTGGCGTGAATATACCAATTGGATGGAAAAAGTATTTGGAAAAACAGCTCCAAAGTTGGTTGCCAAGGCACAGCCTAACGGTAAAGAATGGCGTGAAGAGTTGGCCTATAACGAGCCCTATCTAGAAAATTATTTTACACATCCTTCTTTCGATCAATACCCGATTGTAGGTGTAACTTGGGAACAAGCAATGGATTACTGCGCATGGCGTACCGATCGTGTAAATGAGAAAGCACTTATCGATGCAGGAATTATCGAAACACCTGATTTTGCGTCATTGCAAAAGCAAGAAGATTTTGATTCTATTGCCACCAACTTTGTATTTAATACCCAAAAATATTTATTGCAATCAAGTTACAAACCTGCTGAAGGACGTAGACCTAAAGAAGATGCTTCGGGCAATGCTACGAAAGTTGATATGTCGGATGGGATTTTATTTTCAGACTTCCGCCTACCAACAGAAGCTGAGTGGGAATTTGCTGCTTATGCTACAAAATCAGAAAAAGACGGACTTGTGAAGGAAAGCAAAATGTACCCTTGGTCGGGTGCTCAGCTTCGTGTTCCGGCAAAAAAAGCTTTGGGGCAAATGCAAGCAAACTTTGTTCGCGGACGTGGTGATATGATGGGTACATCGGGTAGCCTGAATGATAAAGCAACAATTACTGCGCCAGTAAATAAATATACTCCCAATAATTTTGGATTGTACAATATGGCTGGTAATGTGAATGAGTGGGTGCTCGATGTGTATCGTCCTACTTCGTTCGAAGAAATGTCGGAATACAACTCGTTCAGAGGAAACGTTTATACAAGTCCGGTTGTTGAAAGTACGGACGAAATTGGAAACAAAGTCTACAAAATCGATTCGCTGGGTAGAGTTCAAACCAAAGTAGCCAAAAACGATGATGTACGTAACTTTAAGGATGGTGATGCAACGTCGCAATACAATTTCTCAATGGCATTGGTAGATCCAAAAGGATTGGAAAATTTGAAGAACACCGAAAAGATAGACCCAACTGATGTGTTATGTCCTAAGGTTACCGACAAAACGCGTGTTTACAAAGGCGGTTCTTGGAAAGACCGTGTATACTGGTTGTCGCCTTCAACGCGTAGATTTTTAGATCAGGATAAGTCGGCCAACGATATTGGATTTCGTTGTGCAATGAGCATGATTGGTAGTATCGATGATCAAACGACAAAGAAATAAAATGAAATTTTGAAGATATACAAAAGCACCGGTTCGCGTAGGACATGGTGCTTTTTTGTTTTTATCTGAGTGCTTTTTTCAATGGAAATTAGTACTTTTGCACTCTCAAAGCAAATTACGAACTATATACTTTATTGATTACAAATAACATGAGCAGAACTATTATTGTTGATGCATTGAAACGAATTGATTTTGGTGCCGAAGTGAACATCAAAGGTTGGGTGAGAACTCGCCGGGGTAATAAAAATGTTAGCTTTATAGCGTTGAACGATGGATCAACGATTCATAATATACAAGTTGTAGTAGATAATGAAAAATTTGGCGACGAATATCTAAAACCCATCACTACCGGTGCATGTATCAGTGTGGTTGGGACTTTGGTTGAGTCGATGGGTCAAGGCCAAAAGGTGGAGATTCAGGCCACAAAAATTGAAATTTACGGCACTGCTGATCCCGAAACATACCCTTTACAAAAGAAAGGGCACACCCTCGAGTTCTTACGCGAGATTGCCCATCTACGTCCGCGGACCAATACTTTTGGCGCTATTTTTCGCATTCGTCATCACATGGCGATGGCTATTCACAGCTTTTTTCACGAACGTGGATTTTTCTATTTTCATACGCCGATCATTACAGCTTCCGACTGCGAAGGAGCAGGACAAATGTTTCAGGTAACTACTATGAACCTGTATGACCTAAAGAAAGATGAAGACGGTCAGATAGACTATAGCAATGACTTCTTTGGTAAGCAAGCCAGTCTAACTGTTTCCGGACAATTAGAAGGTGAATTGGCGGCCATGTCTATGGGTGCTATCTATACTTTTGGACCTACTTTTCGTGCTGAAAACTCAAATACGCCTCGTCACCTATCCGAATTTTGGATGATTGAACCTGAAGTTGCATTCAATGAAATTGAAGATAACATGCAGTTGGCCCAAGATTTTATTCAATACTGTATTCGTTGGGCACTTGATAAATGTAAGGACGATTTAGAGTTCCTTTCAACCATGTACGATAAAGAATTGATTGAACGGTTAAATTCAGTTGTAAATGACGATTTTATTCGCCTGCCGTATACTCAAGGTGTCGAAATTCTTGAAGCAGCCGTAGCTAAAGGTCACAAATTCGAATTTCCTATTGGTTGGGGAACCGATTTGCAGTCGGAACACGAACGTTATCTGGTAGAGCAGCATTTTAAAAAGCCGGTTATTCTGACTGATTATCCAAAAGAAATTAAATCGTTTTACATGAAACAAAACGAGGATGGCAAAACGGTACGGGCTATGGACGTATTATTCCCAAAAATTGGCGAAATAATCGGAGGGTCTCAACGTGAAGAAGATTACGAAAAGCTAAAAAGTAGAGCTGAAGAAATGGGCGTGCCTACAAAAGATATTTGGTGGTATCTAGATACCCGTAGATTTGGCACTGCACCTCACTCTGGATTTGGACTTGGATTTGAGCGATTGTTGTTATTTGTAACCGGCATGTCGAATATCCGCGATGTAATTCCTTTCCCACGCACACCGAACAATGCAGAGTTTTGATTTGTTACTTTATGAGCACTTTTTTGAATATAAATGCAATTTAGGTGTCATTTGTCAGTATATTTAATCATTTTCTTTCGTGGATTGGTCGATTGTATTGTATAAATGCTTCTTAATACTTATATTTGCACAAAGAATGCTTTTTTATTGAATGTTAGCATAAATATACGATTTATTAAATATGGACAAAACGAAAACAACCGAATTGGACAATGTAGTGGTTCGTTTCTCTGGTGACTCGGGAGACGGAATGCAATTAACCGGAACTTTATTCTCCAACCTTTCGGCAATTTTAGGCAATGAAATTTCAACTTTTCCCGATTTCCCTTCTGAAATCCGCGCCCCACTTGGAACTTTAGGTGGTGTGTCTGGCTTTCAGGTACATCTCGGTTCCAGCAAAATATATACTCCAGGCGATGATGCCGATGTTTTGGTGGCAATGAACCCAGCAGCACTAAAAGTGAATGCAAGCAGCATAAAAGCTGGTGGTATCATTATTTTCGATACCGATTCGTTCGAAAAATCAGATTTGGACAAAGCCGGTTTTAAAACCGATAATCCATTTGTAGAATTGGGAATTCCTGATTCAACACAACTTATTCCGGCGGCCTTATCCTCACTAACTCAAAGCAGTCTGGATGGATTTGGATTCGATAACAAAACAGTGTTGCGTAGCAAAAATATGTTTTCGTTGGGCTTAATCTGTTGGTTGTTCAATAGACCGATTGATCAGGCTATTCATTTCTTAGAAAATAAATTTGGCAAAAAACCCGATTTATTGCATGCCAACGTCAAAGTATTGACGGATGGCTTCAATTACGGTAACAATTTGCATTTGACGATTTCAACTTTTATCGTTGAAAAATCGCACGAGACTCCAAAAGGAACTTATACCAGCATTAGTGGAAATAAAGCAACTGCTTGGGGACTTATTGCCGCTTCGCAAAAATCTGGATTACAGCTTTTCTTAGGCAGTTATCCTATCACTCCGGCTACAGACATTATGCACGAATTGGCTTTGCGCAAAGATATGGGCGTAAAAGTGGTTCAGGCTGAAGACGAAATTGCAGGGATAACTTCGGCGATAGGAGCTGCTTTTGCAGGAAGTCTGGCTGCAACCAACACTTCAGGACCAGGGTTGGCTTTGAAATCGGAAGCCATAGGTTTGGCTGTAATGGCTGAATTGCCTCTGGTAATTGTGGATGTAATGCGTGGTGGCCCTTCAACTGGACTGCCAACTAAAACTGAACAAACTGATTTATTGCAAGCTCTTTATGGCCGTAACGGTGAAAGCCCGACGGTAGTGATGGCGGCGAGTACGCCTGCCGACTGTTTTCACTATGCTTTTATGGCTAGTAAAATTGCCCTTGAACATATGACGCCAGTTATTCTTTTGACTGATGCATTTATCGGTAATGGAACTTCGCTTTGGAAATTACCAAAGTTGGCTGAGTTACCGGGCATTTACCCTAATTATACCAAAACAGGCATGGAGAATGTGAAAGTTACTTCGCGCGATGAGAAAACGAAAGTTCGCTATTGGAGCGTTCCGGGTACAGAGGGTTTTGGTCACAGAAACGGTGGGTTGGAAAAAGACTATTTCACCGGAGCCATCTCTACCGATCCTGAAAATCATCAAAAAATGGTGGATACACGGGCTGAAAAAATCAAGAATATCAGTCAATCATTACCCGAATTAGTTGTTGAGGGTGCTAAGGTTGCCGATTTACTTGTTATCGGGTGGGGTGGTACACATGGTCACTTGATGACTGCCGTTCAATCGATGAACAAAAAAGGAAACAAAGTTGCTTTGGCACATTTTAATTATATCAATCCACTACCTAAAAATACGGTTGAAGTCATTCAACAATACAAAAAAGTGGTGGTTTGCGAATTGAATTGTGGACAGTTTGCAACTTATTTGCGTTCAAATGTTCCTGCAGTAGAATTTCTACAACACAATAAAGTACAAGGTCAACCATTTACCGTTGCTGAACTGGAAGAATGTTTCGAAAATTTATTGAAGAAATAAAATCGCCGTTTTTTCCGACAACACTATAATATTTTCAACTTATGGAAACTAAAGAATCAACAATACAATATACCGCCAAAGACTTTAAAAGCGATCAGTACGTTCGCTGGTGTCCGGGTTGTGGTGACTATGCAGTGCTGAACTCACTACAGAAGGTAATGGCCGATTTGGGAGTTGCTCCGCATGATACAGCCGTTATTTCGGGTATTGGATGTTCATCGCGCTTGCCTTATTATATTAGTAGCTACGGTTTTCACACCATTCATGGTCGTGGAGCAGCGGTAGCCACCGGCGTAAAAGTGGCTAATCCGAAACTTTCGGTGTGGCAAATTACAGGAGACGGTGACTGTTTGGCTATTGGTGGAAATCATTTTATTCATAGCGTTAGACGCAATGTGGATATAAATGTGCTGCTTTTTAATAATCAAATTTACGGACTAACAAAAGGACAATATTCACCTACTACAAAAAAAGGGTATGTAACAAAGTCATCCCCTTTTGGTACGGTGGAACGTCCATTTCGTCCTGCTGAACTGACTTTTGGAGCGCGTGGTACTTTCTTTGCCCGTTTGCTTGATGTTGACCTAAAAAACTCACAAACCGCTATTGCAGCAGCTGCCCGTCATAAAGGGACATCAGTCGTTGAATGTTTAGTAAACTGCGTTATTTTCAATGATGGAGCGCATGGTTGGTTAGCCGAAAAGGAAAATCGTAGCGACAGATTAATCTTTCTGGAGCATGGCAAGCCAATGATGTTTGGGAAAGAGGCTAATAAAGGCTTAGCTCTTGATGGTTTCAATCTGAAAATAGTAACTATCGGAGAAAATGGAATCACCGAAACCGATATTTTGGTTCACGATGCTACTTGTCAGGATACCACATTACAAATGAAGCTGGCATTGATGGAAGGTCCGGATATGCCAATAGCAGTGGGTGTAATTCGCGATGTAGAAGAAGAAACCTACGATGCTGCGGTTGAAACACAAATTGCCGAAGTACAAGCTAAATCGAAAGTAAAAACATTTGATGATTTAATTGCAACCTGCGAAAAGTGGCAAATGTAAGATATCTCATTTGAAATAATATTATAACTGAAATGACCAATGTTAGCTCTGCCGACATTGGTCATTTTATTTTATAGCAATTCATTCAATAATAGTTTTCTCTATTCAATTTCCTGTGGCAGTTCCTTAATGGTATTTATCCTATCCGAAGTGCTATGCAGTTTCTCAATAAATTCATTTATCTTATCTTGATAATCAATCAGATAGTCAGGATGCAATTTTTTAGTTACGATGGAGATTATTTTTTTCAGCAATAAACCAACTTTGTAATCGTAGCCTGAAACCCGTGCACCAAATATTTTTTTTGGATGGGTGAACTGCAATTCCAACACATAAAGAACTAAATCGGCTTCCAATTTCTTACTCTTTGTTTCAACGGTAAATTCATTTATCCTTTTAGTACATGCATTTAGTCTTTTTACCAGTTGATGTTGAATAGTTCTTCCTTTGAATTCTTTTTTGTTTAGCACATCAATGGCTTCTTTGGCCTCTTCGAACAAGGTTTGCTCTCCACTATCTTTATCCAAAAAGTTGACCAACAAAAATTCGTAGTTATACCTTTTAGCCGCTAGTTTTAGCACCATTTCTGCCAGGTCTTTTTTAGAAAGTTCAGCCAGTTGTTCTTTTAATATCGTTTTATTGAGAGGCATTAGACGTTCTTTTATTTTGCATCCAAAATAACAGGTGTACTACTTTTTCCACCGTTCATAATAATCAGTTTTGCATTGGGCGATGTGGCAATGGCTTTAATCATTTCGTACTGTAATTGTTTGTCACTTAGTCCGGTGCTCAGAATTTTCTGATAATCGGCAATACCTTGCGCTTCCACGCGTTTTCGTTCTGCTTCCTGTTTCTCTTTTTGAAGAACAAAAGTCATTTTCTGAGCTTCCTGTTCGGCATTTATTTTCGATTCGATAGTTGTTTTTACAGAAGCCGGAAGGCTAATATTTCGTACAAGCAACTGTTCTAAAACCAATCCGCGTGATTTAAAATCTTTTTCTATAGTTTTAAAAATCCGACCTTGAAACTCATCCCTTTTGGTTGAGTATAATGCAACAGCATCGTAATAAACAGCATTGTCACGTATTTTAGTCCGACAAATGGGGCGAACAATCGTGTTTTTGTAATCTGTGCCAATTTCCTGCAAGATACGTGGAGCTTCGCTCGGAAGAAGCTTATACAAAACAGTCAAATCTATAACAACTTCGAGCCCGTCGGCCGATAAAACCCGAATAGCATCGTCTCCTGATTTATCACCTTCACTTTGTACCCCAGACATGGTGTAATTCTGTGTACGGATATCAAATGTCACCACCTCAGCCAATGGATTAATTAGATTTAAGCCGCTTTCGAGGGTATTATTATTTACTTTCCCGAAAAGCTTTTGAACACCAATTTCACCTGGATTAACCTGTACTATTGATGACATAATAACTGATATGGCAATGATAGCAAAACCTACAATTTTAACAATACCGCCATAAGGACTTATGGGAGAATTGGTTTTCTTTACATTAAAACCAACTGCCAAGATCAGAATTCCAACAATGATTAAAAATACCATAGCATTAAAAAATTTAGTTGTGGATGAATTAAAATATATCTAATGCAAATGTAAATAAAAAATCCGAATAATAGGTAAATTTAAATTTACCCATTAAATCACAACTCAGAAAGTTAATTCATCTGATAAAACTCCCAACTATTAACAGTAAGTAGGGTTCGATAGTGCGCTGCCATTTCTCATTCATAAATATTCCTATTTTCATTCATTTTCTGTATCTTTGCACTCCCAATTAATCAATTTCAATTCAACATCTTAATTGTACGGACAGGTCACGACCTGCCCCTTCGTGAATATGACAAATTTCAAACGTACTACCGTAACTTCCGCCTTGCCCTACGCTAATGGGCCGGTGCATATTGGTCATCTGGCCGGTGTATATATTCCTGCCGATATTTATGTTCGCTACCTTCGCTTAAAAGGCGAAGAAGTGCTGTTTATTGGTGGATCGGACGAACATGGTGTGCCTATTACTATAAAAGCTAAGAAAGAGGGCGTAACACCGCAGGATATTGTGGATAGATACCACGGAATCATCAAAAAATCGTTCGAAGAATTTGGAATTACTTTCGATATTTATTCTCGTACCACTTCCAAAACGCACCGCGAACTGGCTTCAGATATTTTCAAAACTATCGAAAGAAAAGGTGGCTTTCTCGAAAAAACAAACGAACAGTATTTCGACGAATCAGCGCAACAATTTTTAGCCGACCGCTATATTACCGGTAAATGTCCACATTGTGGCAACGAAAATGCCTACGGAGATCAATGTGAATCGTGTGGAACATCACTTAGTCCAACCGATTTAATTAATCCAAAATCGGCTATTAACGGAAACATTCCGGTTATGCGCGAAACCAAACACTGGTACCTTCCACTTAATCAACACGAAGCATGGCTGCGTCAATGGATTATCGAAGATCACAAAGAATGGAAACCGAATGTGTACGGACAATGTAAAAGCTGGCTTGACATGGGCTTGCAGCCTCGTGCTGTGAGTCGCGATCTAGATTGGGGAATTCCGGTGCCTGTTCCGGGTGCCCACGGGAAAGTGCTTTACGTTTGGTTTGATGCGCCAATTGGTTACATCTCAAACACGAAAGAACTCTGCGATAGTCAACCGGAAAAATATGGAAAATGGGAAAAATGGTGGAAAGATCCTGAAACTCGCTTGCTGCATTTTATTGGCAAAGACAATATCGTATTCCATTGCATTGTTTTTCCGGCCATGCTCAAAGCCGAAGGTTCGTATATTTTACCCGACAATGTTCCGGCAAATGAGTTTCTAAACCTCGAAGGCGATAAAATTTCTACCTCCCGCAACTGGGCTGTGTGGTTGCACGAATTTCTGGAAGAATTCCCAGGAAAACAAGATGTGTTGCGCTATGTGCTGACGGCCAATGCGCCCGAAACGAAAGATAACGACTTTACATGGAAAGATTTTCAACAACGCAATAACAGTGAATTGGTGGCCATTTTTGGCAATTTTGTAAATAGGACCTTAGTTCTCACACAAAAATATTTTGATGGGAAAGTCCCTCAAATGATTTGTATTGATGAGGAAATAGAAGATCTTTTCAATGAAATTGCAGAAACAAAAAGAAAAGTAGAAACTCTTTTAGAGACTTTCCATTTTAGAGATGCTCAAAAAGAAGTGATGAATATTGCTCGAATTGGAAATAAATATCTTGCTGAAATGGAGCCATGGAAACTGGCTAAGACAGATATGAAGGCTGTTTCCAATATCTTAAATGTCAGTCTCCAAATAACTGCTAATTTAGCAATAGCATTTGAGCCATTTCTGCCATTCACTTCAAATAAATTGAGAAATTGGCTTGGTCTATCTGAATGTAACTGGGAAGATATTGGAAGTTACAAACTAGTGGTTGAAGATTATCAATTGGGAACTCCAGAACTTCTCTTCGAAAAAATCGAGGATGAAACTATAGAGGCACAGGTTCAAAAACTTCTCGACACAAAAAAAGAAAATGAAACAGCTAATTATAAGGCTGCTCCGATACAAGAGAACGTAGCCTTTGATGACTTTATGAAAGTGGATATTCGTGTAGGAACAGTACTCAATTGCCAAAAAGTGCCTAAAGCCGATAAATTGTTGCAATTCCGCATAGCCGATGGTTTGGAAGATCGCACCATCCTTTCGGGCATTGCGCAATCGTATCCATACCCCGAAGAATTGATAGGTACACAGGTTTGCTTTATTGCTAATTTTGAACCTCGCAAACTGCGTGGAGTTATGAGCGAAGGAATGATTCTTTCTGCCGAAAACGCTGATGGAAAATTAGTATTGATTCAGCCTAAGGCAATAGTAAGCAACGGAGCTGAGGTAAAATAAAGACGCACCCTGCATTTTTTCCAATAAATTTAAAAAGAGCACCCATCGGAACTATATATTCCGGTTGATGCTTTTTTTGTATATTTGTACGAATAAAAATACAGGTTTGCCCAACTCTTTTATCCACATGTCATGACAAAATTCACAAAAGAAAGTTCTTCGCGTCTTCTATCACTCGATGTGCTACGCGGCATCACCATTGCAGGAATGATTTTAGTCAACAATCCCGGAAGTTGGGGTAGTATTTACGCTCCACTGCGACATGCTCCGTGGAACGGCCTGACACCAACCGATCTTGTCTTCCCATTTTTTATGTTTATCATGGGTGTTTCCATGTTTCTTTCGTACAAGAAATTCGATTTTAAATTTAATAGCCAAACGTTTGCCAAATTGCTGCGCCGATCTGTTCTGCTTTTTTTTATTGGACTAGCACTGAATTGGTTCGGACTCTTTTGTGGCACATTAAAGACACTTGGAGCCGAAGGATTACCTTTTTTCGAACGAATAGGGGAGGCGATGAATAATTTTGATCATCTTAGAATAATGGGCGTATTACAACGATTGGCACTCGTCTCTTTTTTTGGATCTCTTGCTGTTTTGATTTTTAAACCAAAGCGCGCACTTTGGTTGAGCGGCATCATTCTGCTGTTTTACTGCGCATTGATTGCTATGACCAATAGTTTTGATCAAAACGGCAGCAGCATAGTTGCCACTGTCGACTGTGCTGTTTTAGGTATTCAACATATGTACACCGATCATTTACCCGATGGTTCAGCCGTTATTTTCGATCCCGAAGGACTGTTGAGCACACTACCTTGTATTGCACACGTTTTGCTGGGTGTTTGGGCGGGAAAATTGATTTCCGAATCCAAAGAAAATGGCACTCGTATTCAGAAGATATTTATTTTTGGAACCATCATCCTGTTTCTCGGATGCACGCTTCACTACGGTTTCCCCATCAATAAAAAAATATGGAGTTCGAGTTTTGTGCTTACCACTTGCGGATTGGCGTCGCTTCTGCTTGCATTGCTCATTTGGATTATCGATATGAAAGCTAAAAAAAACTGGAGTATTTACTTCGAATCGTTTGGAGTTAATCCGATGTTTATCTACGTGGTGGCTGCCGTGTTAAGCGTTCTATTGGGGAACATTGGGTTTACGGTTGCCAGCGAATGGACATCCATTCATGGTATTGTTTATAACCACTGGTTATCGCCATTTTTTGGGGAACTTCTGGGGTCTTTGGTTTTTGCCTTGTTGTTTGTGATAATTAATTGGTTTATTGGCAATCTACTCTACAAAAAGAAGATTTTTATCAAATTGTAGACGATGTGCTACACTCTTTTTGCATCAATTTTGTCAACTTAGTTGCATAATAAGCCTCCATTCGAAAAAAATACGAATGGAGGTTTATTTTTTACTGAGATAAAATGATTTGTAATCAATCATATATGTTGATTTAGAAACTTATTTTTTAAAAAATAACAATATTGTTTTGCCAATTAAAATATTGTTAGTTGCTTTGCGGCATAGTTACATAGACCGCTAAACACATATGCCATGATTCAAATTAAAAATCTTTCATTTCATTACAAAAGCAAACGCCACTGTTCGACGATTTATCGTTAGAAGTTACAAACGGACACATTGTGGGACTGCTTGGAAAAAACGGTGCAGGTAAATCTACGCTGCTCAACCTCATTGCCGGATTAATTCAACCGCAAAAAGGCGAAATCAATGTCAACAGTTTTAAACCTTTCGACCGAAAGCCCTGCTTTCTGGCAGATATTTACATGGTGCCGGAAGAATTTTCGTTTCCTCACATCAGTATCCAAACGTATGTGAAAGCTTTTAGTCCATTGTATCCTGCATTCGATCAACAGAAATTGAATGATATTTTGGAGGAGTTCGAGTTGGAGCGGTCGGTAAATTTGAATAAACTCTCGCACGGACAACGGAAAAAGTTCCTGATTGCCTTTGCGCTTTCTACCAACTGTAAAATGCTGGTATTCGACGAACCAACCAACGGTCTGGATATTCCTTCGAAAAGCCAGTTCCGCAAAATTTTGGTTAGTACGACTCTTGATAAACAAATTATATAAATCGAATGCCTTAAACTTAAGTAGAATTATAACCAATCTAATATTACATCATGAAAAAATCAATCCAAATTTTACTATTAATTTTTTGCGGTTATATTACCGTATGTGCACAGCAAAACACAGTTGATGAATTACTTAAAGTGGAGTCAACTCCTACAACTCCCATCCTTGAAAAATTCATAGGAAACTGGATTAATTCCCAAACTAGCAATTGGGAATACGGTTTTTTTGAAAAGTTTGCCATTTATCAAAATGATTTTTGGGATTATAAAACTATTCAAGCAGATAAAAAGGGGAATGCAAACTTAACTCTTTTAAAAGGCAAAGAAACCCTACAACTCCTGCTGAAGGAAGATAAAGATAATCAGCTTACGGTTCAACAAGTTAACGGGAAAGCCATTTTGTACAACAAAATGGGTAAAGTTTATCCGAGTTATCCACAGAAAGACGAGACCACGTTTGCAAAACCTACTTTCAGGCATGATTCTGTCACCATTATTGGTTATTACAGAAACTTAAATACCATTCCTGCACAGTTTGCTAACAGACTTTCAAAAAATCCATTTCGGGTTAGTGTGCAGAATTTTGTGACCGATAAACAACTTGATTACGTAGCCGCTTTCGATTCGTTAGGGCGTTTCCGGATTACTTTTCCCCTTATGAACATGCAAGAATTATTTGGCGATTGGAATAGAATCAACCTTCATATGTTATTGGAAGCAGGAAACACTATCTTTTTATATGTTGACCTGGCCGATTATATTCCATTGGATGATGATAAAAGTATGGAGGGATTCCTTAAGCGACCCAAACACGTGCTATTTATGGGCGATAATGCGCGAACTAACAACGAGCTTTTTACATATAAAGCACCTTCGCTTTACATTGACAAAAAGAAAAGTGATAAGCTGAGCGACATGGGGTACCTTTCCTATTGCGATTCGGTGTACAAAGAACGAGTAGCTGATTTGAATACATATATCTCAAACAATCCAACTGTATCGAAACAATTCAAAGATTTCAAAACTGAACATGAACGTTACAACCTTTCATTCTACTTGTTGCAGCATCGGTACGACCTCAGAAAAAAAGGTAAAACTACATTTGATGTGGGATACATGGATTATGTTAGAGCCAATTTTCCTTTAAGCTGTGAATGGACTTACACTGCTTTTCGAGATTTCAGAACATTTCTGAGAGATTATATCGATTATTTGACGAGCCTTACTCCTCAAAAAAATGGATCGATTTCGTTTCAAGATATTAGCAATTATGTCAAACAAAACAAAAAAGCGGATGAAGCAACTTTAAAGTTGTTGGATCAGCTTATTGCAATGAATGAAGACTTTTTAAAATCAGGGAAAGATCAGGTTGAAGCTATGAAGATCAAATACAAAGACCTGATCAGTAAAGCGCAAACTATCAAACCGTTGATTCAGGAAGTAAGTACGGTATTGTTGGCTAATCAGCCGATTGATACTCACATATCAGATTCATTGCTTACGAATGAACACCTGAGGCAATTGTGGAATGCTAGCATATATTACAAACAGTTAGACTACAAACACGTTGCGCTATCGGAAACTAATTTGAAAGATATGAGGGCGAAAGTGGTGAACCCCGATTTAATAAGAACCGTTGAAACAATCAGCAACTTTTACAAAAACCTATCCACCAAAGGCATGACCTACGAAGCTAGTTTGAAAAACACTGAAAGTCTGAAAGGATTTAAAGATACCAAAGTTTTGTTTGAAGAATTGATCAAGCCATACAAGGGCAAGGTTATTTATGTTGATTTCTGGGGGACATGGTGTAGTCCGTGCAAAGAAAACATGAAATATGTGAAGGATATCAAAACCAAATTGAAAGGTCAGGACGTGGTATTTATGTACTTTGCCAACAACTCACCCGAAGCTTCGTGGAAAAATGTGATCAAAGAAATGGATCTAACGGGAGAGAATGTGATTCATTACCGTTTGCCCGATAATCAAGAAAGGCTGATTGAACAAATGTTCTCGGTAAATAAATTCCCAACCTATTTGCTAGTCAACAAAGAAGGCAAAGTAGTCAACACCGATGCTTTTCCGCCTATGAGTGGCGATATAGCTGTAAAACAAATTATAGAACTTTTGAAATAACTTTTTCTCCGTGTAAGATTGAGATAAGATTGCATTAGAATGTGAATGAAATGTCTAGCTCATACAAATATTTTGCGCATTTCTAAAAAAAAAAGTTAAATCTGAACATAGCAGAATTCCGTGATTATTGCCTGAGCTGATCCAAACAGTTAATGAGCCTGTTAAATAGTAAAAAATTCTAAATGAAATCTAGGTGTTGACTTAATAATACTTTATTTTACATTGTCATTTAAATAAACAAATTTTTAGATATGAACCCAAAATCTGTGCTTCTTTTTTTCTTTTTTGTTACATTCGGTCTCAGTGCAGAGACTAAACCTGTAGTTTATCAAATTACTGGTCGGGCTATTGAAACAGTATCGGGTAAAAGTATCCTCTATGCTACTTTGACATTACAGAATGACAGTGCAAAAACAATAAAAAGGATAAGTAGCGACGTGTCGGGTAAGTTCACAGTATCTGTAAGCGAGAAAAGAAAGTACTCGCTCATATTTTCAGCTTTGGGTTATGCCGAGGTGAAGAAAAAAAATTGATGTTACTGAGCTTAAAACTGATTTAGGTATTGTAAAGATGAACGAAGGCGTGGCACTTAAAGAGGTGGCCGTAACTGCCCAAAAACCGTTGGTAAAAGTGGATGTAGACAAAATTACGTACAATATTGAATCTGATCCTGATTCGAAGACAAGCACTGGATTGGAAATTTTACGCAAAGTACCCCTTATTACCCGTTCCCCGTAGCGTACCAATTTGCCGCCCGCAGTTCGACATAGCGGGACGCTATGCCGAGCAACAGCACCAACCTACGCTACAGCGAACTGGGCAGTGCTAGGTAGCTCTGTCCGTTACCCAACAGAATTAAAAGTACGATATGGAAAGATTAGTAAAAATAAATTTGAAACTAGGAATTAAAGCTGGTGGACAACTTGGAAAAATGTTTATACATATACAGAATCAAAAAACAAAAAATTGTACAACTAGTTAATTGCAAAAACTAATGGATATTATAATAAAAGGTATAGAGTAGCAAAACCTTTTAGGTTAAACAAACAATTGTTCAACTGTTTTTAATTATGGACAACTTTAGAATTGAAAATATAAGTTTGCTAAAAAACAATAAATAATAAAGCTACACTTAATTAATTAAGTAGAGGTTTAGTATCTTTGTAATGTAAATGATATTTTAAATAGCATTATGCATTGTCATAAATAAAATACTTGTTAAGAATTATTGAAATAAAAAATAAACTGCCGATTTTAAAAATACAGATAAAATTTTTATCTAAGTTTGCCGACTTGTATTTTTATATCGGCAGTTTTCTTTTATTTAATAAGCAATGAGAGAGTAGTGTAGTTTCTAATAAGATTTTATTCTACCTTGAATGCAAAGATGCAAAAAAATGGAGAAAATTGTAACATCAAATTTAAAGTTAGGTATAATTGCTGGGGGACAACTAGGGAAAATGTTGATTCAGGAAGCCAACAAATGGGATATTAGTTGTTACATACTCGACGAAGATACCAATTGTCCTGCAGGAAGTATTGCATCTGTGGTAGTAAAAGGAAATCATCTTGATTTTAAGTCTGTTTACGAATTCGGGAAAATGGTTGATATTGTAACGTATGAACTTGAAAATATCAATATTGATGCCCTGATAACACTCCAATCAGAAGGTGTAAAAGTTGTACCAGACCCACAAATTTTAAAACTAATACAAGATAAAGGTCTACAAAAAGAGTTTTATAAAAAAAACAATATACCAACTTCGGCTTACCAGGTTTTCAATACAAAAGAAGATATCATTAATGCCATTTCTTTCAACAAACTGTCATTTCCTTTTGTACAAAAACTCCGTAAAGGAGGATACGATGGAAAAGGTGTTGCAGTTATTAATTGTAACAATGACATTGTGAATATTTTAGAAGGTGCCTCAATAGTTGAATATAAGGTTGAAATTTCAAAAGAAATTGCAGTAATTACTGCCAGAAACGAAAAAGGTGAAGTGCGCTGTTTTCCGACAGTTGAGATGGTTTTTAACAGTAAGGCCAACTTAGTGGAAAAACTGATTTGTCCTTCAAAAATAGATAACGATCAATCGGAAAAAGCAACAAATATTGCGATTCAAATAATAGAGCAATTAGGGATGGTTGGATTGCTTGCTGTTGAATTTTTTATTGATGTAAATGGGGAAATTTTAGTAAATGAAGTTGCGCCACGACCCCATAATAGTGGTCATCATACCATTGAAAGCGTTATTACATCTCAATTCGAACAGCATTTACGAGCGATACTTAATTTGCCTCTTGGCAGCACACAACTTAAATTACCCGCTGTAATGATTAATCTTTTGGGGGAATCGGGTTACGATGGTCCTGTTCTGTACGAAGGATTAACTGAAAGTATGGCTATTGAAGGAGTTAAAATTCATTTGTATGGTAAAAAAATTACAAAACCAAATCGTAAAATGGGTCATGTTACAGTAGTTTCCTTATCGTTAGACGATGCCATCGAAAAAGCGGAAAAAGTAAAACAATTAATAAAGGTAAAATCATGGAAAAAAAGTTAGTAAGTATAGTTATGGGCTCGGATTCGGATTTACCTGTAATGAAACAGGCGGCCGAAATACTTGATAAATTTGGTATCGGATATGAAATTGATATAGTTTCGGCGCACCGAACACCCGAAAAGCTATATGAATTTTCATCAAATGCACACAATCGGGGAATTGTTGTCATAATTGCAGGGGCAGGTGGGGCAGCCCACTTACCGGGCATGGTGGCAGCCATTTCGCCACTTCCAGTAATAGGTGTGCCAATAAAGTCGAGCAATTCTATTGACGGTTGGGATTCTGTGCTTTCCATTTTGCAGATGCCGGGCGGAGTTCCCGTGGCAACAGTAGCGCTTAACGGAGCAAAAAATGCGGGTATTCTTGCGGCTCAGATTGTATCGGTAATGGATAGTTCGGTACGGAATAAAATAATTCAGTATAAACAAGAGCTCAAAGAACAGGTAATTTTAAAATCTAAAAATCTAAAAATCTAAAAAAAATTTTCAAGCGAAAACTGTTTACCAAACAGCTATTAATTTCAAAAATAACCATGAAAAAGATTTTAACAGTTATAGCATCATTTATAATAATGCTTTGCATAGGCGGCGTATATGCGTGGAGTATAATTGCAGCAGAACTAATTGAAAAATATAAATTTTCAGCTTCTCAGTCTCAATTGATATTTGGAACAGTGATTGCCATATTCCCGGTTACAATGATTTTTGTCGGACAATTAGGGAAGAAAATAAAGCACCGATATTTCGGCTACATTTCAGGACTATTATTTTTATTAGGCTATTTAATAGCAAGCTATTCACAAGGTAATTTTATTATAATATTGATAGGTATTGGTGTTATTACTGGAATAGCAACAGGGTTCGGCTATTGGGTTTCACTCACTTCGCCCGTACAGTGGTTCCCCGAAAAAAAGGGATTGATTACTGGCATAGCAGCTGCCGGCTTCGGTTTAGGCGCAGTATTTATGTCCGAAATATCCGAAATAATCCTGAACAAAGGCTATAATATTCTACAATTGCTTAAAATTGTGGGAATAACTTATGGCCTTATTATAATTACTTTATCAAATTTCATTTATCAAATCCAAAACAAAACAAACGATAGAATAGAGCCTGTTAATGCATCGTATTTTATCCGTTCCAAAATTTTCAGAAAACTATTTTCGGGTATATTCCTCGGAACTTTTGCTGGCTTGCTCATTATTGGAAGTTTGAGAATTATTGGCGGTCAATATGATATTTCAAACAATATTCTGGTTCTTAGTGTTGCAATATTTGCCATTGCAAACTTTTTAGGCAGACTAATCTGGGGTTTCTTTAGTGACCATTTAGGAGCAAGCTTAAGTATATTTTTAGCTCTTTTATTTCAATCAATATCAATTATCTCATTAAATATATTTACACTATCGGATGTTTCGTATTCATTTCTTGCCTTTCTAATAGGTTTTGGATTTGGTGGAAACTTTGTTCTTTTTGCCAAAGAAACTGCCCAGGAATTCGGGGTGAAAAATCTCGGAATAATATATCCTTATGTTCTTATAGGTTATGCAATTGCAGGCATCGCTGGACCCATTAGCGGTGGTTTTTTATACGATTTTTCAGGTTCATTTTCTTATGCAATTTTTTTAGCAGGTTTCATGAGCCTAATGGGTAGTTTGCTGTTTTTGAATCAATTCATTAGATCAAGAAAAAAATGAACAATTTAAGTGATGTAGAATAAGCGGGCATCTATATTCGCAAAGGACAGCTAGTAGCCTTTCCAACCGAAACGGTATATGGCTTGGGTGCAGAAGCACCCCGTTCCCCGTACCCCGTAGCGTACCAATTTGCTGCCCGCAGTTCGGCATAGCGGAACGCTATGCCGAACAACAGCACCAACCTACGCTACGGCGAACTGGGGAAGAAAATGGTTACTATCTCGGACCCATGAATCTATCACCATTAAAGTGAATCATGTGGTCAGGAACTTCCATAAGCCAAACTTCCGTTTCCCATGCTATGTTATTTGAATGTTTTTTAAATTCTGACATGTCAGGGAATGCTGTTACATAAACTTTCCCAACTTTACAGTCTTTCAAGAGTTCTTCAAGTTCTATTATTCGTTTTGGGGAAACAGGACCATGAGAAGTAACGGCTTCAATTAGAAACAGCCAATTTCTTTTAGTGTCGAGAATAACCACATCAGGTAATTTGCTGTGTTGATCTATTGGAATGCCCAAATCTTTTAATCCTTGTTTATCAACATATAAGTCTTTTTTTGCAGTGTCTCCTAAATAGAGTAATACTCCACCATTTGCGAAACGACTTGCAAATTGTTCGACTATTGCTGCCTGAACATCATTGTGTTTTCCTGCAGAGAGTTTAATTCTCGTTCCGTCTTGAAGTGTAACGGGTATCTGAATTAGTTCTCGTTCTTTAAGATAAGCTTCGGATAGTGTGCCAACTTCAGCGATAAAATGATTTAATGTCTTTTTCCAATTTTTTGTTTTATATGATTTTACAACTTCCAATACTTCACTTGTCAATGCATAATGAGCTCTTGGGCTATTGACAGGCAGTTGTGGATTATCAGGATTATAATCAAGAATTCTTGCCTGAACAAACTGGTGTAAAACTTGTCGTCTAAATGTTTCCCTTGTATTTGGAGCGTATGACTTTTCGTAATGTTGATTCACGAAACTCATAACGCCATTTGATACACCCATACTGAGTTTTGTTGCATTCTTCCAACTATCCTGTTCTTTGATATTACAAATAGCCAATAAAGTTAATGCAGCCATTTCGTTGTATTGTGCAGGTGGTAATCCGAGAGATTTTAATATCTCTTTTGCTTCTTCAATTTTACTCATAATTGTTCATTATTAATTCTAACTCAAATAATTCATTGACAATTTGATTTACATTATTCATCGAATAATCATTCGTAAGAATTATTTTGTTTCCAATTTTTTTTATTTCATCAACTTGCGGAAAAAGCATTTCTCGCAATTCTGTTGCACTGACATTCACATTTCCATTAAATATTCGAAAGTAAGTATCAAAAAGTTCACTATTCAACAAAGCGCATAAACCAACAGTTTCACTACGTGTTATGTGTCCTTTTTTTCTGTAAATATAGTTGACTTTATTCTCAACGCCAATTACATCTGATTCAAAGTAATTGCAGAAATAAGGAGCAGCAATAAGTCTGCTTTTATCATCTTTAGTACTGAATCGTCTTAAAAATATGTAGTTTTTATTGGGGATAAGCAACGAGCGAGAACTATCTTCAATTCTTATATATTGCCCTTTCCCCTTAAATTGTTTCGGCCATTCCAAAATCATTTTATCTACATTGTGCAGCCAAAACAATGGTGCAAGAAAAACTGTTCCGTTCTCGTATATGTTTTGTATGTAGTTTTCAGCACGAAACGAAACAACGGGACCAGTTGATATGTAAATGTCATAATCAATTAGTCTATTATTCCATGTTGATATTAGATTCAGAATTTTTTCTTCTTTGTTACTTGTTGGCAAATGAAGAATGATTTCTTTTGAGTTGAGATTAATTAATTCAGAAGAAAGAAGCGTATTGACAGAAGGATTATAAAGGTCTTTAATTCCATTACTTGATAAAACAATTACCTTTTTTTGTGGGTTTATTTTTTCTCTAATAGCTTTTATAATTACTGTCTCTTGAAGTACGCTGTCACGGTCAAAGGTTTCTTTTCTTGAGTTGAATAAATGTATTTTTTCGAGCTGAACAGTATTGAAAAACACTTCTCTAAATGCCTTGAAATAATTTCCAGAAGCAAAACTTCTTGGAGTTATAAATATGAGTTCTCCACCATCTGAAAGCAATTTTGCCGCAATTCCCATAAACAGGGAGTATATGTTTGGTTGTCCGCTTACTAATTTTTGGGCGGCTAAAGCTCTTTTATCATCCTTTGAAAGTTTAAAATAAGGAGGATTCGATATAATAATATCGAACAAATCAGGAATGTTATTCTCAACTTCAAATAACTCTAATTCTATTTTTTCTGCTAAGACATTAGCGTTATCTAATATGAAATCGTGAATATGTACTAGATATTGAAATTTGATCCCTTTTATCGACAGCCATTCTTTCAGGTAATTTAATGATTCCTGAGTAAAAGGAATTAATTCAGAATCTGTTTCGTAAACTTCAAGAGTAACACTTTTTATTTCGGTATTTCTTTCAACGATATTTTCAATCAGAGCACAAGATAATATGGCTGTTCCACAACCAGGGTCTAAGATTCTTACTGAAGATTTATTGAAATCACAAAATGAAGCCATCAGTTTGGCTATTAGTGTCGGTGTAAAGAATTGTCCATTTTCTTTCTTGTGTTTAACGCTTACTTGCTTGGTATATATAATTCCCAGCCTGTCAGCATATTCGCTCGGTTGTTCTTGTTCATAAGGCACAATATGTAATTTGTCAATCATAAGTACAAAGATACTTAAATGTTTGTATTCATCGCATCTGTGCTCTTTGATTGAAGAATAATGTATTCAACAATTTACACCTATGGCAAATGTGATAAAACTATTTTCAGTACATTTTAAATAAAAGATTAATGAATAAAGAAATTGTGAGTAAATATATTAGGCTATTTTATTTGTGTTGAAATTCTGTTTTCTCTACAATTTCCCTATCCAATCTAGCTAAATCGCAAAAAAACTTATTTAAAATCATTGGATCGCCCTGCGGGTGAAAATATCCACCCATTCCACAATTTGAAACGTTACGTAATGCAAACCCTCCTGGTCTTCTATTTTATAACCGGTGCTCATAATGATAAATTTAAGTGTTAACGCTGCAAATGGAATCCTTTTGGTTTAATTGTGAATACGGATACCAAAAAAAAGGCATAATATCTCATATGCCTTTTTCTTCTTTTATTCAATATGCAAGGCTGGAGCCTTGCTTTTAGCTTCGACATAGCGGGACGCTATGCCGAACAACAGCACCAACCTACGCTACGGAGAACTGGGGCAAAGTTACCTCATTCCGTTTCCACGCGAAGCGTGTTTCTTTGTTTCTCTTTAAAAAAATAGCTGCAATCAAATAAGTTATTTGATAGTTCTTTTATGGTTGATATTCTAACGACCGAACTTACTTTCATGTAGAATTAGTTTATTTCTTCTGATTATGTAGATAATAGGTGCAATCGAAGGAAGAATAAACATTGACATTACCCAAAAAGTCTTGTTATAAATTTTATTCTTTACAATATCACTTAGGACTATTATAAATGTCGAAAAGAAAAGAATTAAACCAACAGTCAAAAATAATTGAGAAAAGTCCCAATGTCCAATTTTTGCTAATGCTCCTACAATTGTAAATATTAGGTTTCCAATTACTAAGAACCAAACTTTCCTAATACCAATTTTAAAATCTTGATTTTCCATTTTATGTACTTTGTGTTGTTACTATTTTTGCTATCTTATTTTATATTAATGCCCATAACGTTTTGCAGCTTGGCGAAGGTGGCGATTTTCACCACAAATGTTGATGCGGAGAACCAATGTTTGATTAACCACAAATGTGTCTGCGGAGCACTGAACCGCCACTTTTGCCAAACCGCTGTTATATGCCGTTTTTTTCTATGTCGTTGATGTTATTTCGTTGGTTTCTCCATCCTCTGTAAGTTCCGCTTCCATTGTCCTGTCCACCTCTTGAACTATAATACGTTTCTTAATTTCTCGACTTAATGCTTTTGCTCGATTGTTTAAAAATGCGTTATAATTGTCGTCCCAAACTCCAAATTTGTCAAGGTCGTTAATTAAGTGTGTTTTCATTGTCAAGTCTAATTCAGAGTTTTGCTTGCTGAATTTTTTCATATAGTTTGATGGTGCTTTTGCAGCAATTTCTCTTTTGTTCAAATAGTCGTCAACGATTGTGATGTTGAGAATATGGTTAATCCAAAAGTTTTTGTATTCCCAGTCAATTTTCTTTTCTAAATACGCTTTCGGGAAGAAGTGATGATAATTTCTACTATTCGCAATTTTTAGCCAACCATTATTTATATTAACTATTGAGCCGTCATTAAATGACTTAGGTTGATGATAAGCATAAATTGAAAGCAGTGATTTGATGTAGCTTCTTCCTGCACTAAACCAGCCATTTGTCTTTATAAATTCTGCTGAAGTGTCTATTGCCCAGTCGTAACGTGGAAGTTCAGATTTGAGAATTGTATCAATGCGTTTTATGTCTTGAGAAAGTTTACTTTCTACACCAGAAGAATACCTTGTGCCAAGTGAAACACGCCAAAAGAAATCTTGTAAATATTTTTGTTTGTCGCCAGTTGGTTTGTCTTTGTGATGATAAAAAAAGTATGCAAAAGGAACAACTAAAGTGTTGTAAGGCAAAAGTTGTGATACTGGAATACGATAATAACCCTTAAAGTAATCAACGGTTCTTTCAATAGCATCAACTGCTTCTTCCCATATGTCAATGAATTTCTTTTTGTTCAGTTTTAGAATTGCCTTTTTAGTGCATTCCTTTTCAAGAAGAATTGAAACAGTCTGCAATACAGTTGCATCAGAAATAGTTTCATATTCGTGTTCTGCTAACTTTTCTATAAGTTCATTATATTTTTCTGCAAGGTCAAAATCTCTGTCTGCGTCAAAAGTTTTTGCAACCATAATTTCAAAAACGGTCAGCGGTTTTCCGCCTTCATTTATTCTTGTGAAAATTTCCGTTGCAATGTCTAAAGCAGCATCTCTTATTAAAATAATGGAGTAGTTATATGCTTCAATTCTTGTTTTATAGTCTTGAAGTTTCGTGTGATATTTTTCATCGAATTTGAACAACAATGTTAGGGGACCATAAATTAGGTCTGTAAGTCTGATTAAAGAATTTTCGTCTAATCCGTCTTTGCTTATTACTACAATTTCTTCATCTTCTAAAGCGTCAAGATTAATAAACATTTCGTCATAATGCTCAATTTTTCCAATTTCTCTTTCAATTTTTAAGCCTTTCAAAGTGGCAAATAAACTTGTCAGCCTTTGCTGTCCGTCCAATACGAAGTCGGTAAAATCTCCTTCATTTGGTTCGGGTAGTTTTGCGTTTCCAAGATTTCTAACTGAACGTAAACGTTCTTTTGTCTTCCAAAAAATAAATGTGCCGATTGGATAACCTTTAATAATGCTGTCCATAAGTTTTGCAGACTTTTTAATGTCCCAAACAAACTCTCTTTGAAATTGAGGGATTTTGATTTGTCCCCTTTCAATGTCAGCAATAAGTCCAGTAAATGTTCTGCTAATAGGTTCAGGTAATTTCATTTTCTATATTTATTTGGGTGGTTTTTAAAATGGCATATAACATCTTAGTGTTTTATTCGCCGTTTTCGTGCCCCAAAGTTATTTAAAATAAGTTAACTTCCAAAATTAAACGACATTTATTTACTTCAGCAACGAAAATGGCAAATAAAACAGAGTTGAACGCAGCCGATTGCTATGGGAGAAGTATTGTAGGGGTATTGCAGTTTTTTGTAAATACTGAGATTTACATATTGATAAGTCATTGGTCTTTTTTTTGCACTTACCGCTTAACATCTATATATCATCCCCCGTTCCCCGTAGCGGA
>JBBSDM010000010.1:0-74459 GCA_038249445.1 Bacteroidales bacterium | reverse complement strand
CAATATTTCCCGAAAGGATCAAGCTTTGAAATGGTTACAAATGAAGATGTTCAAAAAGTACAAGACAAACTTAACGATCGACCCAGAAAAAGACTTGGGTTTTTATCACCCAATGAGAAATATAGTGCTATGCAAACTGCCCACGGCTAAAACGGGAAATAACTTTTTGGGCCGTCCCATCGAGCCCTAAAAAAGTTATTCTCGTTTTTGATCGCAGGACAATTTTATTCAAAAAGAAATAACATACTTACTATTGATAAACTAAAAGTTGCGTTTACAACTTGAATTCAGCTATCAATAAAAAGAGCAGCACTCTATCGTAAAACTAGGTTGCTGCTCTTTGTGTTATATTAGTTGTCGAATCTAGCTTTGTCGGGCTACTTCGCCGTGGTGAATTAAGTCCAATCCTACAGTTTGCTCCACATCCGAAACACGAACAGGAATGAATTTGTTGATTGTTTTGAACAGCAGAACGGTGAAGAAAAATGCGTAACTGATTGCAAATAATATAGCTACACATTCTTTCAGCAGCAACATTCCATCACCTCCAAAGAATAATCCGTTCGGAATGGCGGCGTTGATAGAGCTGTTGGCAAAGAATCCCAGACAGATGGTGCCGATTACGCCACCCATTCCGTGAACTCCCCATACATCAAGCGCATCGTCCCAGCCTTTGTGTTCTTTGAATTTTACAGCCATGAAGCAGCCCACAGCAGCAATTACACCAATGATGGCAGCCGAATAGATATCTACATACCCGGCGGCAGGAGTGATGGTAGCCAATCCGGCAACGGCTCCTGTCATTAATCCGATAAAGGTGGGTTTTTTTTTACCTGTATTCCACTCAATAAGTAACCAAGTCACAGCAGCAAACGAAGCAGCAGTGTCGGTATTCAGGAAGGCAGAAACTGTAACTGAATTAACTGCCAACTCGCTACCGGCATTAAATCCGTACCAACCAAACCATAGCAAAGCAGTACCAATGGCTACCAGTGGGATGTTGTTCGGATCAGTTTTTTCCTGACGACGACCCACAAAATAAACCGAAGCCAAGGCTGCAAATCCGGCAGTGGCATGCACGGTTATACCTCCGGCAAAGTCAAATACGCCCCACTCAGCAAGCAATCCACCGCCCCAAACCATGTGCACAAAAGGATAATATACGAATATTTGCCACAAAACAAGGAAAACAATATACGATTTGAACGATACCCGATTGATAAATGCACCGGTGATAAGAGCCGGAGTGATAATGGCAAACATCATTTGGTACGCAATAAAAATGTACTCGGGAAAACGTTTATCGTGCGAGTAAAGTGTAGAAGGCGTAATGCCGTGATAAAACGCTTTGTCGAAGTTTCCGATTATTCCAAAAAAATCGGTTCCGGAATGCAAGTTTCCGCTAAAACAAACGGAATAACCGAATGCAAACCAGAGTACAGTGCCTATTCCCATAGAAACAAAGCTCTGCATCATGATACTTAAAATATTCTTTTTACAGCCTAACCCTCCGTAAAAGAAGGCTAATCCAGGCGTCATGAGCATGACAAGGCTTGTGGCCAGAATCATAAACGTGGTCAATCCTACATCTAACATAAATGGTGTTTTTTTTAGTTTGATGCAAAAGTACACAAAAATGTATATAATTCTTACATAAATGTAGATTTTTTTAATTTAGCACATTAGAATATCATAAAATGCTGATATAATTAATCAAAATGATATGATTTTATAAATTTTAGAAGTTATTATGTGTAATTTTATGCACTATTTTGAGTTTTTATTGTATTTAAATAAAAAATACGGCTTTGAATTCCGAAAATTCAAAGCCGTATATCTAATTATGGTGTAAGTTTAACTGATCACCTCATTTCCTAATGCTTTATTGTCAGCAAAATCCTGAATGTTCATTAAAGTGGTTTGGGCAATGTTCTCAAGTGCTTCTTTTGTGAAAAATGCTTGATGCGAGGTAACAATCACATTATTGAACGAAAGTAAGCGAGCCAAAATGTCATCGTCCATTACATTGTTCGATCTGTCTTCAAAAAAATAATCACTTTCTTCTTCGTAGACATCCAGCCCTGCCGAACCAATTTTCTTACTTTTAAGTCCTCTAATGAGTGCATGAGTATGAATTAGCTTCCCACGACCGGTGTTGATAATCATCACCCCATCTTTCATTTTGGAAATTGAGTCGGTGTCGATAATGTACTCTGTATCTTTATTTAGCGGGCAATGGAGCGAAATTATGTCGGAGCGTCTGTACAATTCTTCGAGCGAAATATACTCAACATTATATTGCTTTGCAAATTCATTATCGGGATATAAATCGTAAGCCACTATCTTCATTCCTAGGCCGCTCAGAGCTTGTATAAGAATTTTAGCAATTTTTCCGGTGCCAATCATTCCTGCCGTTTTTCCATGCATATCAAATCCCAAAAGTCCATTTAGCGAGAAGTTCCCCTCGCGAGTTCTGGAATACGCTTTGTGTGTTTTTCTGTTTAAAGTCAGCATTAAAGCAAGGGTGTGTTCTGCCACCGCATAGGGCGAATAGGCAGGCACTCGCACTATTTTTATTCGGTTATGTGCCGCTTTTATATCTACATTGTTGTAGCCGGCACATCTCAATGCAATAAGTTTTACACCGTTTTCAATCAGATTATCAATTACATGCGCATCAACTACCGCATTTACAAAAATACAAACCACGTCTGCACCTTTTGATAGTACTACATTATCCTTGTTTAAGTGTCCTTTGTAAAATCGAATATCGAAGCCAAATTTTTCATTCGCTTTTTTAAATGATGTTTCGTCGTACGGTTTCGAATCGAAGAATGCAACTTTTATTGCCATAAATTTTGTGTTAGACGTTTTAGTTTAACTCTTAAACATATTTTTATAGAGCATTGTTCAGTGTTTGAGTCAACATGAGTGAATATTGCTGTATTAAGTTGAAATAAGTTTCAGACAAACGAACAAAGACAACTGCAACTGATAAAGTGTAGCTATTTAGATGTATCTTTAGTGCTCAATATTTATTAAAATAAGCATGCAGGATAATTTTATAAATGATTTTTTAAACAAATAGCGTTGTCAATCAAAGAATTATTCGTATCTTTGCCCCGCTTTAAGAAAAACTAAGTATTAATTACTAATAAGCTAACAAACAGTATGTTAAATCATTATGAAACCGTTTTCATTCTAACTCCCGTTTTGTCTGATGTACAGGCAAAGGAAGCGGTAGAAAAATTTAAGACCATTTTGACAGAAAATGGCGCGACAATCACGAACGATGAAAACTGGGGATTGAAGAAATTGCAGTACCCAATTCAAAAGAAATCGTCAGGTTTTTATTCATTGCTTCAATTTGATGCAGATCCTACCATCATCGCTACGCTGGAAACTCAATTCCGTCGTGACGAGCGTGTACTCCGTTTCTTATCGTTCCGTTTGGACAAATATGCGTTCGAGTACGCTGAAAAAAGAAAAAACATTAAATCTAAAGAAGTAAAGGAGAACTAAACCATGGCAGCAAACAACGGAGATATCAGATACTTAACTCCACCTTCAGTTGATGTAAAAAAGAAAAAATACTGTCGCTTCAAAAAAAGCGGTATTCGTTACATCGATTACAAAGATGCAGAATTTTTGAAAAAATTCTTGAACGAACAAGGAAAAATCCTTCCACGTCGCCTTACAGGTACTTCGTTGAAATTTCAACGTAAAGTAGCTCAAGCAGTGAAAAGAGCACGTCATATTGCGTTGCTTCCCTATGTAACCGACATGATGAAATAATAAACAAGGAGGAAAAAGTATGGAAATTATATTAAAAGAAGATGTAACCAACTTAGGTTACAAAGGCGATATCTTGAAAGTTAAGGACGGTTACGGTCGTAACTTCCTTATCCCAACAAAAAAAGCGATTTTGGCAACAACTTCAGCTAAAAAAATGTTGGCAGAAGACTTGAAACAACGTGCTCACAAATTGGAACGTATCAAAAACGAAAGCTTAGAATTGGCTGAAAAATTGAAAGACGTTACATTAACTGTAGGTGCTAAAACTAGTACAACCGGTAAAATCTTTGGTGCTGTTGGTCCTATCCAATTAGCTGAAGCTTTCGAAAAAGCAGGTTATGCAGTTGATCGTAAAGTAATTGTACTTAAAGATGCCGTTAAAGAAATCGGAACTTACACTGCTACATTAAAATTGCACAAAGAAGTAACAATCGATGTTGCTTTTGAAGTAGTAGCTGAATAATATTTCAATTCAAAATCTCAGGAAAGATCCGATGCACATTTATGTGTATCGGATCTTTTGTTTTTGGAATAAACAGAAAAGCCAAAATGCATGCAATATTATTGCTTATAAAAAAGAAACGCAAAGAATTGAATAGCATTCAGCTCTTTGCGTTTCTTTATAAAATAGGCAAACCTGCCAATTATTGCGGTTTGCAAAATTATGTGAGTGGAGTTTCTTTCTCCAGATATATAGTTTGTGTTGGGAAGGCGAATGATAATCCAGCCTCATTGAATGACCGTAGAATTTCTGTATTCACTTGCGATGGTGTTTCCATTACATCTGCATTTTTTCGGATAAAATAGATATAGGTAATAATCAATGCAAAATCGGTAAAGTCTGTAAATGCCACCGTGACATCTTTGCAATCTACATTGCGAACTTTTTCGGGCATGTTTTTGAGTATTTCTATGGCCTCGTTCATCATCTCGGGCGAAGTGCTGTAAGTGAGCCCCAGTTTCATTAGTATCCTACGTTGGGGCTCTTCCGATACGTTTTCGATAGGAGCATCTACCATTTTGTAGTTGGGAATGGTTACCAGTCTTTTATCTAAGGTTCTAATACGTGTGCTTCTGATACCAATCTCTTCCACAAAACCATCAAATTTATCAACTTTAATACGGTCGCCAATGCGGAATGGACGATCGGTAAAAATAGTGATTCCTCCAAAAATATTTTTAATTGTATCCTGAGCTGCCAATGCGAATGCTAATCCTCCGATTCCCAGAGTGCCTAATAAAGCCCGCACATCAACTCCTATATTATTCAACGCCATAACCCCACCTATCGACCAAATGATAGTTAAAATAGTTTTTCGGATGATGGAAATTAGATGCGAATCTAATCTTTTGTATTTAATATCTCCTGTTTTAGGAATCCAGTACTCTTCTATTAAGGCATTTATTAGCCGGGCAACAAACCAAGTGATATTTATAACAATGAGAATTTGATAAGAAAGAAATATAAAGTGTTCGAATTTGGCATTTAAATTGAGTCTTTTGACAGCTATCCAAATGGCAAAAAGCATAATGCCAAACAAAACAGGTGACTCCAGCATTTTAAACAGAATGTCATCGAGCCTGTTGTTGGTTTTGGTTGTAAGTTTCTGAATAACATACTTGTTTAGTAATACAATAGCTTTATTTAGAATAAGTGCACCTACAATGATGAAGAATGAAATTAACCAATCGTGAAAAGTATTTCCGTAATAAAGTTGTTCAGTCATGAAAAATAAAATAAAAAATGATTAGTTTGAAAATTTATTTCCCTTTTGGGAGTGTGAAAGCTACCGCATCGCTTGGCATGCGCCAATCGCCTCGTGGTGAAAGATTAATGGAACCTACCTTAGGTCCATCGGGCATGCAAGAGCGTTTAAACTGTTGTGCAAAAAAGCGACGAAGGAAAACTTTGAGCCATTTTCCAATCACTTCATCAGAATAGGTATCGGCAAATGCATTCCGAGCTAGGAATATAATTTTTAAGGGTGTGAAACCAAAGCGCACAAAATAGTACAGGAAAAAATCGTGTAATTCGTAAGGACCTACAATATCTTCCGTTTTTTGTGCAATATCGCCATTCTCATCTGCCGGAAGAAGTTCGGGGCTAACCGGAGTATTGAGCACATCTTGCAAAATACCTTTAGAAGTTGCGTCGAGTTGATAGGATGCCCAACTTACCAAGTAGCGTACCAGTGTCTTTGGAATTCCATTGTTTACGGCATACATAGACATATGATCGCCATTATAAGTCGCCCAACCAAGCGCTAATTCCGATAAATCACCAGTGCCGATTACCAGCCCGTTGTGTTTATTAGCAATATCCATCAATATTTGAGTCCGTTCACGTGCCTGTGAGTTTTCGTAAGTCACGTCGTGTTGCATTGGATCATGTTTAATGTCTTCAAAGTGTTGAATACAAGCTTCTTTTATCGAAATTTCTAGCATGGTTATGCCGAGCGATTTCATTAAATTGATGGCATTGTTGTAGGTTCTATCCGTAGTTCCAAATCCAGGCATTGTGATACCAATAATTCGTTTTCGATCAAAACCCAGTTTGTCAGCCGTTTTTACGCAGACCAATAAAGCCAATGTTGAATCCAATCCACCCGAAATACCTAGCACTACATTCTCCAATTGAGTGTGTTGCCATCGTTTGGCCAAACCACCTACCTGAATGGAAAAAATCTCTTCGCAACTCTCATCACGATTGCTCAATGGTGGTACAAAGGGATGTTTATCGTATGTTCGCTTTAATTGCGTATCGTATAACTGATCGGCATTGAATTTTATTGTTCGGTAATTTCGTGCAGATACATCATTCCCAAAATTCGAATTCCGAATTCTGTCTGCCTGTAGTCGTTCTATATCAATGTCGCTCACTACGAGTTGTGAGTCGAATGAAAAGCGTTCCGATGTTGCGATAAATTTACCATTTTCAGCTATCAGTCCGTTTCCAGCAAAAACTACATCCGTAGTCGATTCTCCCGCACCGGCTGATGCGTAAACATAAGCTGCAATGCAACGCGCCGACTGTTGTTCGATAAGTTGACGTAGGTAATTATTTTTCCCGATAAGTTCGTTGCTGGCAGAAAGGTTGAAGATAACTTGTGCGCCATGAAGTGCTAACTGCGAACTTGGTGGAATAGGCACCCAGAGATCTTCGCACAATTCGATGCCAAAAGAAAATTCTCCGTTTGAAAAAAGTAAATCTGTTCCAAAAGGAATACTTTCGCCCGACAAAGTTATGCCTTGTGTTTGTACATTGGCACCGGAGGTAAACCATCGTTTTTCGTAAAATTCGTTGTTGTTGGGCAGGTTTATTTTAGGTACAATACCCAAAATACGACCACTCTGTGCTACAACAGCTGTATTAAATATTTGATGTTGAATACGCACAGGCATGCCAACTATAAAAACTGTTGAAGTCGAAAATGTAAGCCTTAGCAGTTTCTCCAATGCATTTTCAGCATCTGTAATTAACTGATGCTGAAAGAAAAGATCGGCGCATGTGTAGCCCGTAATCGATAATTCGGGAAAGCAGATTACCTGTACTTTTTCATCTTCACCCCGAAGAACCAAGTCGGCAATTCGGGCAATGTTGAAAGCACAATCGGCAACTCTAAGCTCGGGAATAGCTGCTGCTAGACGTACAAAGCCATTATTCATAATTAGTTACGAGATATTAGTTACAAAGAAGATTAAATCAACACTAAACTGATTGGATTTTCATGCTCCATTTTTTTATGCACTAGCCAATTCTTTCCATTTTGTCTTTTTTGTCTTTTTCAATATCACTCAAATATATTTCAAGTGAACGGGCTGATATTTGCATTTCCCAAATAGAAAGCGACAACGAAATAATAAGTAAAAGAAGTGCTATCCCAAAAACATAGGCCGAAATAACCTGAAGTCCAATATAAATGAGAAGCATGGTAACAACGCACATAAGCAAACTGGCTACTCCAAAAACTTGCATATTTTTGGTCAGATACAAGCGTTTGCGTAGGTTCATTATTTGCGCATGTGTCAGGGCTGAATGATCTTCCATGTATCGGTCTTTTAAAATACGAACCAATTGTGCGTAGGATAAAAAACGATTAGTGAATGCCAATAGAATCAACGAAATAGCTGAAAATAAAAATGTTGGCGTAATTAGTGTTAGTTCTACCATAGTTCTAGTTATTTAATTGTTACTTCGTGTTAGCCGTTGTGATTAAACGCAGTGTTGTGGTATATCGATTGGTATTTTTACCAATTCGGCCACTTGTCTGCCTAACTCTAAGCAAGCTTTATAATTATTTTCTTTTAAACCTTGTTTTTCGTCAACAGAGATTTCTGCTTTGGTCCATTTCATTGTTTCAACAAAGCTGTTCAGTCGTTTTACGGCTGCACTTGCCCATGTGAATGACCCAAAACAGCCAAATATACGGTACTTAACACCACGAATTTCAATCTTGCGAAGCAGTGATTCAACTTCGGGATATAACTCATTGCTATAAGTAGGACTTCCAACTATTAGCCCTCTGTATTTGAAAACGTCTTGCAAAATAACCGACGGATCACTTTTCGAAACGTTATGAATAATGATAGTTTTGATGCCGTTTTGAGCTAATCCCTGAGCAACTGTTTCTGCCATTAGTTCGGTGAAACCGTACATTGAGCCATAGACGATAACAACACCTTCTTCGCTGTCATAGCGGCTGTATTGATCATATTTGTCCACTACCTCACTGACATACTCTTTCCATACCGGTCCATGGGTGCTGCAAATCATTTCGATATCGAGAGGTGTAAGTTTTCTTAGTGCTTTTTGAACTGCCGCGCCGTATTTACCCACAATATTGGCATAATAACGCGTCATTTCATTCCAATATCTGTCAATGTTCATATCGCTGTCAACCACTGCTCCATCCAAGGTTCCGAAACATCCGAATGCATCGCCCGAGAAAAGAACTTTTTCTCCCAAATCAAAAGTCATCATTGTTTCCGGCCAGTGAACCATGGGCGTAAGATAGAATTGTAATTTATGTTTACCTAAAGATAATATTTCTTCATCTTTTATTTCCAGCATATTGTTATCTATACTGTAAAATCCATCCACCATTGCCAGGGTTTTACTGTTGCCAACGATAACCATTTCAGGATAATATTTTCTTATAAGTTTTATTGAGCCTGAATGATCAGGTTCCATGTGGTTGATAATAAGGTAGTCGAGAGATCTGCCTTTAAGTTGCGATTGAATTTTATCTATAAAAACATCTCCCATAGCAATATCAACAGTATCGATAAGTGCCGTTTTTTCATCAATTATCATGTACGCATTGTACGAGACTCCAAGTGGGAGAGGAAGCATATTCTCAAATTTGTGTTTTTGGCGGTCGTTTACGCCAACATAAAAAATGTCCTTTGCAATTTCTTGATTTTGAAACATGAAGCTATTTATTTGTAAAGATTATACCATAAAAACACCTATACCAATGTGTTTGTTTTTTCGAACTGCAAAGATAAGCATTTCTATCAATTCATAAAGCATAATTTACAATTCATAATTAGCAATATACAGAACTTTTCAGTGTTTTGTCAATGCTCCAAATGTATGTCCGAGCTTTATGTTTCGCTTAAATAGATTAATTGCTTTTGAAAGTTTTTCTGTACTTTTGCATGAAGATAGATTAATTGAAGTGAAAATAGTAATTACAACTATTCACAAATAACCGTTTACCTATAACAGAAAAAGATGATTGTTTGCATTGCCGAAAAGCCTAGTGTGGCACGCGATATTGCTGAAGTACTTGGTGCTAAGACCAGAAAAGAAGGATACATTGAAGGAAACGGCTATCAGGTAACGTGGACCTTTGGGCACTTGTGTGGTTTGCTCGAACCGCATGAATATGCTCCCGAATGGAAAGCCTGGGCATTAAGTCAGTTACCCATGATTCCTCAGCGGTTTAGCATAAAAGTAATGAACGATAGTGGTATTCAAAAACAATTCAAAGTTATTGAAACACTAATGGCTAATGCAGATGAAGTAGTGAATTGTGGTGATGCCGGGCAAGAAGGGGAGCTTATTCAGCGCTGGGTAATGCAGAAGGCTATGTGTACATGTCCAGTAAAACGGTTGTGGATTTCCTCCCTGACAGAAGAAGCTATTCGCGATGGATTTGCAAAATTAAAAGATCAAAGTGCATTCCAAACCCTTTACGAGGCCGGACTTTCGCGCGCTATTGGCGACTGGCTTTTGGGTATGAATGCTACCCGTTTATATACTCTGAAATATGGAAAAAACCGCCAGGTGCTTTCAATCGGTCGTGTACAAACACCTACCTTAGCGTTGATTGTTAATCGTCAGCTGGAAATTGAACACTTTAAACCGGAAGCTTACTGGGAGCTAAAAACGGTCTATCGCGACACCATTTTTTCAGCATCAAGTGGTCGTTTTTCGAGTGTTGAAGAGGGCACAAATTTCCTTGATACGGTTCGTTCTGCCGATTTTTTTGTAACTGATATTATACTTAAAAAAGGAACAGAGTCAGCTCCACGCTTGTTCGATTTGACCGCCCTGCAAGTAGAATGCAATAAAAAGTTTGGTTATTCGGCCGACGAAACATTGAAAATTATCCAAAATCTTTACGAAAAGAAAGTGACTACCTATCCACGTGTAGATACCACTTACCTTACTGATGATATTTATCCCAAAGTGCCTGAAATTATGAAGGGTATAAAAGACTACGAACTGCTTACAAAACCTTTATTGGAAGGAAAACTTCCCAAATCAAAAAAGGTTTTTGATAATAAAAAAGTGACTGATCACCATGCTATAATTCCCACTGGTGTACATCCCACGGCACTTACTGATACCGAACGAGCTGTTTTTGATTTGGTAGCGCGACGTTTTATTGCCAATTTTTATCCTGATTGTAAAATAGCCACTACCACTGTTTTGGGTGAAGTAGAAAAGGTTGAATTTAAAGTTAACGGAAAACAAATTCTGGATATGGGCTGGCGGGTTGTTTTTGCTAAAGCCGGTGACGATAGAGAAGAGGAAGAAGAGCGCACGTTGCCCCTTTTTGAAAAGGGCGAGAGCGGACCGCACGAACCAACATTGTCCGAAAAATGGACAACGCCACCTAAGCCGCATACAGAGGCTACTTTGCTACGAGCCATGGAAACTGCTGGGAGATTAGTAGACAATGATGAGTTGCGCGATGCGTTGAAAGAAAATGGTATTGGGAGGCCATCAACGAGGGCAGCAATTATCGAGACCCTATTCAAGCGTGAATATATTCGTAAAGAACGAAAGAATCTTATAGCTACCAATACCGGTGTTGAACTGATTCAAATTATTCAGGAGGACTTACTAAAATCGGCTGAATTAACTGGGCTTTGGGAGAAAAAACTCCGTCAGGTAGAACGTGGCGAATATGCTGCGAAAGATTTTCTGGACGAGTTAAAAGTAATGGTCACCCAAATTGTATTCAACGTTAAAAGTGATAACCGAAGGGTGGGAGAGAAGTCTGTGCCAGTAATCACAAATCCCAATCCACTTGTTGGTAATGTATGTCCGCTTTGTGGTAAAGGAACGCTTATTAAAGGTAAAACGGCCTATGGTTGTACCGAATGGAAGAACGGTTGCACCTACAGATTAAATTTTTAATCATAAAATATTGAAATCCCGCATTTAAAGTGTTGACTTTTAAATGCGGGATTTTTTGAGGTTGTTTTCGACTATTTCAAATCGTTATTTTGATAGTCCTGTTTGATGCCTTGAGGATATAGGTCTGTCTACGCGGTAAGTCGATTATTTCAATAATATTTGACTCAGGAGTAATAATCCGCATACATTTACCCGTTAAAGTGTAAACATATAATGTGTTATTCAAATCAGGGAAAAACACCTTGATATTACCGTTTGCATCAGCAACCGCCAAGAGCTTTTTCTCCAACGGGTATTTTAGCGTAAAGGTTGAAATGGCAGTTGAATAATTTGTTAAGTTTTCGTAACCATGTTCTGTATTTTTATCACTAGCCTTTACTTTCATAATGTATTCCGATAAAGGTGCCAGATTCACAATACTTTCCGATGTCGTTGTCAGCCATTTATCATGTTCTATATATGAAATTTTCTTTGCAAAACTAATCGTTACGTCATCAAAAGTCACTGATCCTGATCCTTTAGTGTACTTAAATCGGAAGCGAACGTAGTTGTTAGATTCCGAGAAAGTGTAGGTTTTAGCTTTTTCGTACAATGTACTTGTTACAGGAATGCTATCAATTTTTACCCAACCTCCCTGCTCTTTTTGGGCTTCAACTAAGAAACCTCCACTTGTACCACCCATCGAGCGCAGATAAAACCTCAATTTTACAACAGGCAACATGTATTGTTCAGTCCTGATAGAATCGTTGCTGTTGGCAAATTGTATTGATGGTGTTTTTAAACCACTATAAATTGTAGAAGTTGAAGTGCTACCAGATGAAATTGTCCAGTTTGTAGGAGCTGTAGAACCATTATCAAATCCTTCTGTTAAAGAGGATTCTCCATCTGAAATATTATACACGGTTAGGTAATAACCTGTTGCATCAAATACGCTATTCCAATTTGCAACAAAACTTGAAAATGTAATGTCTGTTGATTGTAGTGCAGTTGGCGGTACAACATAAACTTTCCTACTTGATTGACCAGAGATAAGTGCATCCGCATAATCATTTACACCCGATTTTAAAACGATTTTGTCGCTATGAAAGTCGGAATACGATGGTACAGTAGGGTTGTACCGGATCTGAATATTGGTATTGTTGACTATCCCATTAGCATCGGGAATCAATGTGATTGTTTTGCCCCAAGCTGTACTTGCATCCATTTCTTTTTTTATTTCAAAATGAGTTCTAACATCAAATGATATCTCAATATTTCCTTTCAGGTTGCTACCATTTATTGCTACTGTTTGCACCTGTGAGGGTGTGCCTTGAACAGTTGTAAAGCTTTTTAAAGTCTCTTTCAAAACGATATTGGTGGCAAAATGAAATTGAATAATTCCATTTGTTTCTGTAATGCTTGTCAACGGTTTCCGTATATCTATTTTATCACGGAGCAATGGAGTATAGGATCTGATGTTTTGCGTTCCAGGAAAAGGATCTCCCGATAGCGTATTATCATCAGCAATTCCATCGGCCTCAATAATATCATATCCCATGGCTAAGGCATTATTGTTTGCCTCATTATTATTCCAATCGGACGCATTGTAAAAGATATGAGATAGTAACATTCCATGTCCAGGTAAATAACTGTCCCAACCTGTTTTTTGTCTGTTTTCGAGTGTGAAAAATTCAGGAGGCGTTGAATTAGACCCATCGAGATTGTGATTGCCATTCTGAGTAAAAATATAAGCGGAATTGGTGGTGTTTAAATTATCGAGGGTATATTCTCCAGACGTTTTTATTTCGGTTGGAACAAGCCATTTTAAATAAAAACGGTCAAAAGCTGAATAGGATGGTGGCGTTCTTCCAGAATTCAAATAAGGACCGGAATCCATTATATTCCAATATGAAAGCGTTTGATGCTTTGCATCGTTTGTTGGGTAATAATCAGTTAATCCAAGTACATGCCCAAATTCATGACAAAATGTTCCTATACCACACATGTTGGAACCAAAGTTTCCCCGAAGTTCAGATGTGCATGCATAATCGTAAATTGAAACACCGTTAAACTTTGTGTTGTAATTTGCTAAAGACCAACGATGAGGCCACACTGTATTTTTGGGTGCACCTTCAGCCTCATTGTAACCGGCATAGTAAATAAATATATTGTCAACAATTCCATCTTTATCGGTATCATATTGCGAAAAGTCTATATTGTCATTATGTGCTTGAGTACAAGCGTCAATAACCATTTGTTGGGGATTTTTATCTAAATCACCAACATTTTCTCCATAAAATGCCATTGGTTGAGGTAGTTTATAGGGTCCTACAACATTAAACTGTGGGTTAAATGACCCCATTGAGTTATCGTTAAAATAATCGCGTGCAGAACCGGTACCTCCATTAGTACTGTAACCAGACTCATTCAATAAATTTGTAAAAGCAACTTTAGTATTGGGGACGACGAAACTATTATCCGAAAAAGAGACAAGAATTACTAAGGATTTTGGAGAACCGATTAAAGGGTAACTCTTTTTTTGTACAGTGGTTGAACTAGAACTTGCCATACGTTTAACACGACTGGCAATGTTCTGTTTAGTGTAACTTATATTTCGACTAAGTTCCTGTAAAAATATTTTTTCACTAAGACCACGTTTTTCCTGGTTGTTCGCCTTAATTTTCGAACTATACAATCTTCCTTTAGCGTCGGATTGAGCGTATGTAAGAATCCCAGTCTCGTCGGTTGTCAGCGTATAGCCATCTAAGGTTGTTTTGTAGTGAAAGAACTCATCACCATGGATTCTGACTGTGATTTCAGTTCCATCGGCTTGTACAATCGTAATTGGATTTGGCGTAGCCGGTACGGCATATAATTTGGATAGTGATATTATCGTAACCGAAATAACGAGTAGACGGCGTAAAGATTTATTCATATTTTAAGTGTTTTAGCTAGCAAAGATAATAAAAAAGGAGATGTGAGGGTTATTTATTGTAAATTAAACAGGTAAATATGAATGGTTAGGGTATTTCTTTAAATTCTATTAATATAACAACCAAAGAACATGCCATAAAGTTCTGTTAGTTAGTTAGTTAAGAAGTTTATTGCATCGTTTACCCAATAGAATGAAAAAAATGTTTACTTCATAAATACAAAAAACACAGCAAGTGTTAAACATACACAGGCAGCTAAATGTTTCAGTGTAAGCCTCCAGTGCTAAATGCTACGGAATAAAACACAACAAAAACAATCAATGTAATCACTTCTTGAATAACTTTTAGCTGCATCATCGTAAATGGGCCACCATTACCAATAAAACCTATCCTATTGGCAGGAACCTAAAATGAATACTCAGCGAGTGCAATTATCCATTAAAATAATACAACGCCATACAAAGGCCAGTTTGTAATTGAACCAGTTTGTTGCAACTTTAGGTGACCATACCACGCAAAAGTCATAAATATATTCGAAACAATTAAAAGCAAGATAGTATATAAAGTATTCATAACTCAATATCAGTAGTTTGTTTAATAAAAAATGATTGCCACGATTAAGCAAAGGTCATGTTTTAGTCCTCAATATGTTTTGTGAATCTCTGGTCTGCTTTTTTAGGAAGATATTCTGTTTTTATATTTTCCATAGCTCCCCAAATACTCTGACGTACATCAGGATTCCACTTTTCGAGTTCCGTGAGCAGATTTTTGGCATCTCGTCTGGATGAGTCTTTTTCGTGCGGACAGTTTTTTACTTGTTTATGGTATGCCCGGATTTGTTCCATTTCTTTCATTTCTTTTTCGGTTACCAAAGCCAAAGGACGAATAATGGTCATGTTGAATTTATCCATTTTAAGTTTTGGAGGCATGGTGCCAAATGAACCCTGATACACTAAGTTCAAAAGTAAAGTTTCAGCTATATCGTCAAGATGATGACCTAATGCAATTTTATTACAATGGAGTTTTTTAGCAAGTTTAAACAATGTTTTTCGGCGGTACCACGAGCACAGAAAACAGGTAGATTTGCGTGTGTCGGTGCTGTCGTCGAATTTGGTAGTGTAGTGTACAAATGGAATTCCAAACTGAGCAGCGTGGTTCTTCAGATATTCTAAGTCCGATTGGTACGAAATATTTTCGACAGAAATATGAACAGCTGTAAGTTTAAAGCGAGGCACAAATATTTTCATACGCTCTCCCAGCAATTCAACTAATGCTAATGAATCTTTCCCGCCCGAAAGTCCGATAAGAATGTGATCGTCATTGTCTATTAATTGGTAGTCATTGATTGCTTTTTTTACCTTAGATTGTATTTTTTGCAGTATTTTCTTGTCAACTTTACTTAATTCTTCTGTCATATTTATTTTTTTGAACTGCAAAATTACGATAAACACCCGGAATTATCCCGATACGGCGAAATTTATTTGTGTTCGATAAAAAAATATCATTTCTAAGGTTCTGTTTTTATTAATGTTAGCAATGAAAGTTTGTAAAATATGCCGAAAAACCCGCATTTTTTTACTCAGATATTTGCAAATTATCAAAAACAAACTATCTTTGCACAGCAATTGCGAAAGTAGCTCAGTTGGTAGAGCACGACCTTGCCAAGGTCGGGGTCGCGGGTTCGAGTCCCGTCTTTCGCTCAAATAAAGGAGTCTAAGCGAAACGAGTGAGTTTCGCTTTTTTTCTCTTTACAATAAAATATGCCCAAATGGTGAAATTGGTATACACGCTAGTTTCAGGTACTAGTGGTCGAAAGGCTGTGCAAGTTCGAGTCTTGTTTTGGGCACCAATAAATTTCCCTTTTTTTTAAAATTCTGCGCTGATGGTGAAATTGGTAGACATGCTACTTTGAGGGGGTAGTGCCGGTTACGGTGTGTGAGTTCGAATCTCATTCAGCGCACCAATAGAAAAAGAGTTTCTTCCGAAAGGGATAAACTCTTTTTTCGTTTGTGATTGTATCACATCTTTTTATTGACAACATTTCTCGAAACTGCATTTTTCATCCACCGTTTCGAATTCGATAGTAACATGCTCAATGCCTTCTTGGTGAAGGGTTTCGCGTATTTCTTCTTTTAGTTCAGCTAGTTTCTCCATTGTCAACGCATTGCTCAGTACCACATGTACGGTAAGCACATTGTAGGTGCCATCTACCGTCCATACATGTAAGTCGTGCACATTCTCAACGCCATCAAATTGCTGTATATGAGCCGATATTTCTGTCATGTCCACTTCGGTGGGTATGCCCTGAAGTATAATGTGCATCGTTTGACGAAGATTTTTGTATACATTAGATAATACAAAAAAAGCAATGGCAATAGACATTATCGGGTCAATGATAGGTACATCGAAGAAATACATCAGCACCGATCCAACCAGAATGGCCGCCCATCCGAGGACATCTTCAAGCATGTGGAGTGAGACTACTTTTTCGTTAATAGAATGTCCTTTTTTTAGTCGAAGAACAGCAGCTCCATTTACCAATATTCCTACAATAGCTAATAAAAACATTCCCCCCGCATGCGTTGTTTGCGGATGAAAAATACGTGGAATAGCTGTAGCGAGTACTAAAATGCTCCCCACAACCAATACTATTGAGTTAATAACGGCACCTAGCAACGAAAATCGTTTGTAACCGTAAGAATAGGATTTGTCGCTACCACGTTTGGCCATTTTTTGAAAATACCATGCCAATCCAAGTGAAAGTGAGTCGCCCAAATCGTGTACGGCATCCGACATAATGGCAATACTGTTGGTTAGAAAACCACCTACAATTTCTATAATGGTAAAAACCACATTGAGAAAAAAGGCAACTTTTATGTTTTTTACATCAGTATGATCGTGATGATGCTGATGATTCCCCCTAGACTCAGAGGAGGAATTGAGCTTATCATTGTTCTGTATATTTTCCATTTTATTTAATTTTTTTCAAAAACTTCATTTTGCTACGGGCTATTCACTTTTGATGTAGGGTTGTGCGAACCATTTTTTTACCGGTATATCATATCCCGTCCCCTGCATATAATTATAGGTTGCCAGGTTTAGCCCTTTGCCGTAATACTCCAAATCAATCTCCATGGCTGTAGTAAACGGAATTTCATTGTTGGCAAATTTGCTGGGAGTACTATCCAAGCGTTTAGCACCCACACTCTCGGGATATTGTCCAGAAGGACTGTGAATTGTCATGGCATATCGATGCCAAAAAGCCGACTGAATATAGCCTTCTTCGAATAATCCACGAACTATTTCTAGTGAATCTAACGTTTCTTTGGCGGTCTCGGTAGGGAATCCATACATCAAATAAGCATGAGTCATGATGCCGGCTTCGGCAAAATTCTTCATGCTCTCTCTAGCAGTTTCTATGGTTATGCCTTTATTTATCAATTTCAATATCCGCGGTGAAGCTACTTCCAATCCACCCGAAATAGCTATGCAGCCTGCCTGAGCCATTATATAACAAAGTTCGGTCGTAAATGATTTTTCGAACCGCACATTGGTCCAGTAACTTACTATCAGCTTGCGACGAATAATTTCTTCGGATAATTTTCGGAGCAGGGCAGGGGGAGCAGCCTCGTCCACAAAATGAAAGCCAGACTGTCCGGTTTGTTGCATAATGGCTTCCATTCTATCCACTATCAGTTCAATAGGCGCAGCTTCAAACCGGTTTATATAATCCAGACCACCGTCGCAAAATGCACATTTACCCCAATAACAACCGTGTGCCAGCATCATTTTATTCCAACGCCCATTGCTCCACAACGCGTGCATGGGGTTGGTAAGTTCTATCATATTGATATAATTGTTCTTCACCAATCCATCGTAATTGGGTGTTCCTGTCTCGTTGAATTTTATATTCTCACTACTATTGAAGTTTATGCGCATGATTTCGCCTGTTTCCGAGCGATAAAGCGTGCGGATAAGTTCACCATTGGTAAGCAGTCGCAACAAAGGCAGCTCTCCATCATCGAAAGTAAGATAATCGATAAAATCAAAAATGGCTGGGTCGGATATGGCACGTAATTCAGTGTTCACATATCCACCACCCATTACTATTTTTATGTTGGGATGATGTTGTTTCAACCATTGTGCACAGCGTAATGCACTATACAAATTACCTGGAAATGGAATGCTAAATCCGACCATATCGGGCTTGTTTTGTTGTATTCTTGATAAGAAAATATCCAACATCAATTTGTCGATTAGCGATAGTGGTTTGCTTAATTCCTGTTGAAGTGGTTCAAATTCGGGGAGCCTCAAGCAAAGCGATTCGGCATAGCGTATCAGCTCAAAACGTGAATCGATGGTCTGATTAATAAAATCGCATATATCTTTTAAAAACAATGTGCAGAGGTGGATGGCACGGTCATGATTGCCTATCATCCCGAATCCCCACTCTAAATCATCGTTAGTTGGGAAGCGTTTGCTTTTCGTCCAAAACTCCAACGAGCAGAATCGTTGCGCCAGAGTGTTGTCATTTCCTCCCAAAAAGCGCATGACAGATTCTATTGTTTTAGCATAGAAGTCGGCATTTTGAAGGAGGATCCTGTTTGTTTTTGATAGTTTTGACTGTGTGGAACTGCGTTCGAAGATTTCTTCCAGTTTTTGGCGGGTAAACAAGGCATTAATCAATTCGATACTCAAGTCCATTTGCTCTGCAACTAGTTTTTGCGAGCGTAAAAAACCGACTAAATGGCAGGTGGCAGGGTAGGGTGTATTTAATTGTGTAAGTGGGGGAGTGACCAGAAGAATGTTCATGCAGCTTATTTTTCTGCAAACTTACGAATATTTCTTTTAAAACCATGGAAGGTGCAATAGATAGTGAACCCGCACCTTTGCAATTTCGTAATCTATGTTTAGCGTTTATTCAAATATCAATTCGCCAAAAAACTCGGGACAATGAAAATTGGGTTTTTCGGTTTTGATTGGGCTCCAACTTACATAATGTGGCGAGTCGGTACCATCGGCACATTTATAGAAATTACCCAGTAACTTTTTAGGTAAATGAAGAGGATCAATGCTAATGAGACTAAAAGGTATTTTTACAGTTAATTCCCATTCGAACATGCCTTCCATTTCGTTAAAAGCACGTCGACCCATTGATGGATATCTTTTAATTTGTGCCAGTTCCTCCAGTGAATATGGAATAACATCTACCTTTTTACTTTTTCGTTTGGAAGCATTGCAAGTTCCTATGCAGTTGAACTCAAAATTCATGTAGTTGCTACTATCCGGTAGTTTGCAAAAAAACTCAACACAACTGTCTTCATTTACAGGCTCTAAGTCGTTCGAATAGATTGCTCTAAGCATGCTTCCCCGCACAGAGTATTTGATAAATATACTATCATTAGAACGTGCAATATTAAACAGCGTAATTGGTCGGTACGGATATGTTTCCTTCCAGTTCAGGTTTTCAACCAAATCGCGATGCCCAAAACCATCCATTAGCTCGGATGCAGCTTCTAATTCAATATCATTTAGGGCGTCATTATATAAAATTTTAATCTGTTTCATGTTTGTACTTAGAGTTTTAATTTACTGCAATATTAATGAATAATTTTATAAAATGAAATAGATGAATAGAAATAACTATGGAAATATTACAGATTTTCTGAAAGTACATATAATAGTATAACATTTTCAATCTTAAAATAGTTTAGCATTGGAAATTAAAAAAGCAAATCAATGGTTTATCGATTTGCTTTTTTTAATAACAGTAAATTGTGATATCTCTAATTTTTTGCCTCTTTTTCAGCTTGGTTGTATTCGGAAGTTATGCTGTCAACCACTTCTTTTACTGAAGTTATTTTCTTGGCACGATAGGCATTGCTACCAGCAAAGGCATACCCTTTATCCATTTTACCTTGATAGGCGTTGTAAAGCGTAACAATAATACAATAAGGCACTTTTTTGTAGTCGCAAGTATGCAAACAGTTGTATGGGCAAGATTTTGGAGCAGTAAGTCCTTGTTTTACCTTTTCCAAAAATTCACCTTTCAATGCACGACCTGGCATTCCAACTGGACTTTGAATGATTTCAACATCATTTTCGCTTGCATTGATATACGTTTCTTTAAACTTTATGTCTGCATCGCATTCATCGGTTGTTACAAATCTGCTAGACATTTGTACTCCTTTGGCACCTAACTGCATGATATTGTACATATCTTCACCAGTATAAATACCACCAGCAGCAATCACCGGAATTTCCTGATTGTATTTTTCTTCAAAAATAGCAACTTCTTTAACTACTTCCGGAATCAATTTTTGAATAGAGAAATTTTCATCTTCAATTTGATTTGTTTTAAAACCTAAGTGCCCACCGGCTTTTGGCCCCTCAACAACTACCAAATCAGGTAAGTAATTGTACAAGGTTTTCCATTTTTCACAAATTATTCTTGCAGCTCTGGCTGATGAAACGATAGGAACCAGTTTTGTAGTGCAATCTTCTGTAATATATTTGGGCAAATCCATTGGAAGACCAGCACCTGCGAAAATTACATCTACTTTTTCAGCAATCGAAGTTTTAACCATATCGCCGAAATTAGTTAATGCCATCATGATGTTGACACCAATAACTCCACTCGATTTTTCTCTCGCTTTTTTAATTTCCTCTCTCAACCCGATAATACATGCTTCCATATAGTCTTTGGCCGAATTACGATAAATCAAACCAAGACCTGCACAAGAAATAACGCCTACACCACCCTCATTCGCAACAGCAGACGCTAAACTAGACATGGAAATTCCAACACCCATTCCACCTTGTATAATGGGTATTCGAGCTGTGATATTTCCGATTTTTAAATTATTCATATTGCACATTTAAACGATTATTGTGCAAAAGTACGCAATTTTGGCTAATAATAAGCAGATTTATGGTTGGTTAAAATATATTTAACGGTATTTGGGCGTATTACAAATATTTCGTATTCATTTTTCATCGTGATTGCTTTGGTTTGTGATGAGATAATATGCATATAATGTGAGTGTTATTGTTGTTTCAACCGAACGTTACAGTTCAATAAATGTTAATCTTAAATAGTCGTAATTTCTTCAATAATTACTACCTTTGCCAATGAAATACAAGTTTTGAATAGAAATAATATACCCAATGACTTATACCGCTATTGATTTTGAGACCGCTCACGCCAATTATCCCTGCGAAATTGGATTAACACTGGTTGAAGATGGAGTGATACTCCAATCAAAATCATGGTTAATCAAACCGGCATGTTTCCCCTATATGAATCCATGGAATGAAAGAGTTCATAGAATTTCAACGGCAGAAGTTGCACATGCTGCCACTTTCGAGGAACTCTGGGGCGAGTTGAAACCGTGGATAGATGAAAGAACGTTGGTGGCTCACAATGCCGCTTTTGATATGCGTGTGCTTCGTGCCGCGTTGGCGCATTATGATTTAGCCATTCCGCATACCGATTATTTTTGCAGTGTAAGTCTTTCGCGTAAAACTTGGAAAAATTTATCGAGTCATTCGTTAGGCATGGTGTGCGACTATCATCAGATTCGGTTCAACCATCATCGTGCCGGCGACGATGCTCATGCCTGTGCACTTATTGCGATTAAAGCTTTCGAAACTGTAGGTGCTTCTAATGTCGAAGATGGTCTTTCAAAATTAGGAGTAGCTCTAAAGCGCCTTTGATAAAACAAAAAAACCTCTCCGAGCTTCACAGCAAGGAGAGGTTATCATTTGTAGATAACGTTCTTATTTACACACATTAAAAGTGTTTGCTACAAAACAAACACAGTTCTCATTTAAAATACGTTGATGTCGTAATTAGGTTCATCAACAGTTTCAGGAACTAATTCAGTATAAATTACTTTCCCATTTTCATCAACAGCTACAACTGAGCGAGCCATTAAACCTTTGAGCGGACCATCAGCAAATAAAACCCCGTAATCCGTAGCAAATGAATTGTAACGGAAGTCTGAAGCAGTAATCACATTCTCCAATCCTTCGGCACCGCAAAAGCGACTTTGTGCAAAAGGTAAATCTTTTGAAACGCTGATAACAACCACATTTTCTTTTTCGGAAACCCATTTGTTGAATTTACGAACCGAGGCAGCACATGTACCTGTGTCCAAACTTGGAAAAATATTAAGTAATACGCGTTTTCCTTTGTAATCGCTTAAATGAATTTCATTCAATCCACCACCCACAAGAGTGAAATCTGGAGCTTGAGCTCCTACTGCTGGTAATTGACCATTTGTCTGTACGTCTATTCCTTTAAATTTTACTGTTGCCATCTAATTTTATAATTAAGTTTAAAAATAATTTCGTTTGTAGTGTAATAACAGCCTTAGTTGGAATTTTGTTTATATTTGCAGAACATTTTTTTTGAAAAATAAATTATGAGCCAACTAAGAACAGTATATTCCCTACTATTTGTGGTCACTTTTGGACTTGCTTCTTGTGGTCATTCTAATGAGCATAGGGTTGAAGCGGAATTTACCGTGTATGTGCAACGATTTCAGGACGAGGCCACAAAACATGGTAAAAATTTCGATTTAGTTAACGGCGGTTTAATCGTTGAATTCGCCGATTTGAAAGATGGTGAGGCTGGTTTATGTCATTATGAGAAACCAATTCGGATAGAGATTGATAAAACTTATTGGGCTGCCATTAGCAAATATGCCGATGCCGATTTGATGAAAGAAGATCTTTTGTTTCATGAACTTGGTCATGGTTTTTTGAGGCGGAAACACTTGAATTCACTGCTCGAAAATGGCGATTGGAAATCGATTATGTGTGGTGGTGATAAAGTAAATGATAGAAGCTGGAACATAAATTACCACGGAGTGCGTCGAGCCTATTATCTTAATGAATTATTTAATGAAAGTACCCCTGCTCCTGATTTTTCTAGCCTTCAATTACTTGTCGATACTACGGGGTATGTTCCGCTTTACAGCTTAAATTTCAATTCTCAGGCACAGGCTGGTTGGAGTCTTGTGGATGCAACCAACTATTCAACAACGCTTACAACCGATGGAAAATTAAAATTCCAGTCTAAAATAGCTCAGGCTTATTTGGTTTCGCTGACCCCCCCCACAGCTGTTTCGTTCAATTTTTCATACGAATTAACAATCGAAAATTCTATTGGGGTCAGCGTCGATCAGTATGGGATTATCTTTGGTGTAATTCCGGACGGTTCAAATGGCAACAATTCCCCGATTGAATACTTCAATATCAATAAAAATAAGAAAATGTTCATGGGTAATCGCACCTTCTATAGTTTTTTTACCGAACTGGATGAATCAAAAATTTTACTCGCCGGAAAGAATAAATTGAAGGTATTTAAAATTGGAAGTATGATTTATTACTTCATTAATAATACCTATACCTATTGTTCGGAAATTGTTACCACAGGTGGCTTAAATAAATTTGGTTTTATGGTGCCACCGCAAGGAACTGTTCTTGTTGATAATTTCCTTATTTCTCAATCTAGAAGTTCAGGAGCTCCAGCTAGGGTTGCTGTAAATAAGCCTATTAGTTTTGAGATTACTCCAATTAATGCAGGCACTCAAAATGCTATTCTTAATAAATAAGGTTTCAAATTTTATTTCAATAATCTTTACCGGTGGTTTTGAATAACCAACCGGTGATTTCAAATTATTACATGTCTAAATTCGTAATTTATCAAGTTCTTCCTCGCCTTTTTGGCAATTCCAATACAGCTAATAAACATAATGGTTCAATTGAGGTCAATGGTTGTGGAAAATTCAATAGTTTCACTCCTAAAGCGCTGGGCGCTATCAAGTCGCTAGGAATAACGCATGTATGGTACACCGGTGTAATCGAACATGCAACACAAACCAACTATTCTGCCCACGGCATTGTTCAAGATCACCTGAGTGTGGTTAAAGGCAAAGCAGGATCGGCCTATGCTATTAAAGACTATTACGATGTAGATCCTGATTTGGCTGAGGATGTAGATAATCGCATGGATGAATTCGAAGATCTTGTAAAACGTACGCATGAGGCAGGAATGAAAGTTATTATTGACTTTGTGCCAAATCATGTGGCACGTCAGTATCATTCGGATGCAAAACCTGCCGGTGTTGCCGATTTGGGAGAAAACGATCATTCGGACTGGGCCTTTTCGCCACTCAATAATTTCTATTACCTCCCCAATAAGCCCTTTACACCAAATTTTGATGCACAAGGCTATATCGAATTTCCTGCAAAAGCAACAGGTAACGATCAATTTACTGCCTCGCCAACATCTACCGACTGGTATGAAACTGTAAAGTTGAACTACGGAGTTAATTACGTTGAAGGCGGTCAAAAGCAGTTTGATCCCATTCCCGATACTTGGTACAAAATGCGGGATATACTCCTTTTTTGGGCTTCAAAAAATGTTGATGGATTTAGATGTGATATGGCCGAAATGGTACCTGTTGAATTCTGGGGATGGGCTATTTCTCAGGTGAAATTGCAGTATCCAGCTATCTTATTTATTGCCGAAGTGTACAATCCTGCCGAATACAGAAATTATTTATGTAACGGAAAGTTCGATTACCTGTACGACAAAGTGGGCTTATATGATATGCTTCGCGATGTAACAAGCAAAAATTTTCCCGTACGCGATATTACCAATTCATGGCAAGCCTTGGAAGGTTTGGAAAACCAAATGCTAAATTTCCTCGAAAATCATGATGAACAACGCGTTGGTTCTGGTTTCTTTTCGGGCAACGGAGTGTATGCACAGCCGGCAATGATAGTTGCTGCAACACTCACACAAGCCCCCTTGATGATTTATTTCGGACAAGAACTAGGTGAGCAAGGGATGGAGTGCGAAGGCTTTAGCGGCGTAGACGGACGAACCTCTATTTTCGATTATTGGGGCATGAAAACTATTCAGGCATGGGCTAACGGCGGTAAATATGATGGTGGAAAGTTGACGTGTGATCAGAAAACTTTGCGTGGGTTTTATCAAAAACTGCTGAACATTACGCTAACCGAAAAAGCAATAACCAATGGTTTGATGTACGATTTGGAATTTGCCAACTTCGAAAATCCGAAATTCAATACCCACGAGCAATATGCTTATTTTCGTAAGTTTGAAGATGAATTATTACTGATTGTACTTAATTTCGACGATAAACATTTGGATACAGAAGTTTGTTTCCCATTTGAAGCATTCCAATATCTCGACATGCAAGAGGGGCAGATCTACAGTATTGTAAATCTGCTAAATGAGACTGAAAAAATTCCGTCGCACACCTTGAATTCTAAAGACCCCTTTGTGATTCACATGCCGGCTTGGAAAGGCTTTATTTTTAAACTGACCAAAATTAAATAGTTCATTATAAGTAATTTGCGCAGTGTTTGTTAGTGACAACAGTTGGAGTTTTATAAAATCGATTTTCGGAACTTAAATTTTAAGATATGAAAACACTATTGATTTACTCAACCTTTGCATTGCTGTTTTTGGCATCTTGCTCATCCACAAAAACTACAACAAAAACTGTTGATGAAATTACATGAGGAGTCGAATCAAAAGATTTTACTGTAACTGCACATTATGCCAATCCTTTAAGAATGAAACAGGTAGTGTTAACTTCAGAGTATGATTTGCGTATAAAAAACGACTCAGCTTTTGCTTATCTCCCTTATTTTGGTGTGGCTCATACGGCGCCCTATGGAAGTTACGAAGGCGGAGTAAAATTTGCCAAGCCAATGACCGAATATAGCATCACTCCCAATAGAAAATCAAATGGGTGGGATATATACTTTAAAATTAGGTCAGAAGAATATGTTTATGAGATATTTATGAATATATTTAATAATGGTAACACTACATTTACAGTTAGTTCACAACAGCGAGACATGATTACTTTTAATGGTGAGGTGAAACTGTAAACCTCGCCTTCATGGCAATGAAAATATGAGTAAAAATCCAGACGGCTTTTATTGAACAATTCTGACTCAAAAACACATTCCAACCTCATATTTTAGCAACCATCAAAACTTATTATTTGATTAAAAATACAGCTTTTTTCCCCTATTTGTAATTTATTCAAATCATTGAGTATCCGTTTTCTAGTTTTTCATTCAAATTACTTTCAAATAGTTTTCGACCAACAAAGTTCAGGCAAAATAATTAAAGAATTATTTCTTTAATGTGCTTGCTATTCGGAAAAAAAATCGGATATTTGTACTTCAAATTTATTTTTTAAAAATACAACTCAACAAGCTGAAATATAGCTAGTTGAGATTTGATAAGTGAATTATTTTTTGATAAAAAACAATCAATCATACGAATTATAAAATGAAAGAAATTAAATTCAGTCTTGTTTACCGTGACATGTGGCAATCATCGGGTAAATATGTACCTCGTAAAGACCAATTAGCTAAAATTGCCCCTATTATTATCGAAATGGGATGTTTTGCCCGTGTAGAAACAAATGGTGGAGCTTCTGAGCAGGTAAACCTATTGTACGGAGAAAATCCAAACGATGCTGTTCGTACTTTTACCAAACCATTTCACGATGCAGGCATTCAAACACACATGCTCGACCGTGGTTTGAATGGTTTGCGAATGAATCCGGTTCCTGCCGATGTGCGTGAGTTGATGTATAAAGTTAAGAAAGCTCAAGGTGTTGATATTACCCGTATTTTTGACGGTTTGAATGATGTTAGAAATATCATTCCTTCTATTCAATATGCGAAAGCTGCCGGTATGATTGCTCAGGCTACCATGTGTATTACTTATTCAGAAATTCATACTGCTGAGTATTACATCAATATGGCTGAACAATTGATTGAAGCTGGTGCTGATGAAATTTGTTTAAAAGATATGGCTGGTATTGGTCGTCCAGCATTATTAGGAAAAGTAGTAAAAGCAGTAAAAACTGCTCACCCTCATATTATTCTGCAATACCATGGCCACTCCGGCCCGGGTTTCTCTGTAGCGTCAATGCTCGAAGTAGCCCAAGCAGGTATTGATTATTTAGACGTAGCCATGGAGCCTCTTTCATGGGGTATGGTTCACCCTGATGTAATTACTATTCAGGCAATGTTGAAAGATGCAGGCTTTAAAGTAGCTGAAATCAACATGAATGCATACATGGAAGCTCGTCGTTTAACTCAAAGCTTCGTTGATGATTTCTTGGGTTATTTTATCGATGAACGCAATAAATTCATGACTTCATTGCTTGTGGGTTGTGGACTTCCGGGTGGAATGATGGGTTCTTTGATGGCCGACCTCAAAGGTGTGCACGCAGGTATCAACTCTTATTTGAAAGGAGCAAACAAAAAAGAACTTACAACTGATGAACTGTTGGTAATGTTGTTCGACGAAGTGAAATATATCTGGCCTAAACTTGGTAATCCACCATTGGTAACTCCATTTAGCCAGTATGTAAAAAATATTGCGTTAATGAACGTTATGTTCTTGGTAAAAGGGCAACCACGTTGGAGCATGATTGACAAAAACAGCTGGGATATGATTCTTGGTAAAGCTGGCAAGCTTCCGGGAAAATTAGATGCTGAAATCATTGCTTTGGCTGAGAAAAACAAATTTGAATTTTTCGAAGGTAACCCTCAAACAAATTATCCGAATGAATTGCCTCGTTTCGTTGCCGAAATGAAAGAACTTGGTTGGGATAGAGGAAAAGATGACGAAGAATTGTTCGAATTTGCAATGCACGAAAAACAATACCGTGATTTCAAATCGGGAGAAGCTAAAAAACGCTTCGAAAAAGAACTCGAAACCGCTATCAAAGAAAAATTTGCAACAAGCACTATCGAATTACCTGATTTACGTGCATTGAAATATCCAAATGCAGAACCAGTTGTTTCAAATGCAACAGGACGTGTATTGTGGGAACTTGATTTCAACGAAGTCTCGGTAGAACCAGTTCACGGAAAAATAGTGAAAGAGTTTGATACACTGTGTACTATTCAAACAAACTATGGTTTGGAACACATTGGTAGTTTTTGCAACGGTCGTATCGTTGGAGTTGAAAAGAAACAAGGTGAAACTGTACGCAAGGGCGAAGTACTAGCGTATGTAGAAAAAGATTAATACCTATCTTTACCATAAAACGAAATAGACCTTGCAACTTTGCAAGGTCTATTTCGTTTTATAAACTATTGGACACGAATGTTATAGTATTTTTTTGAGGGTGTTTACAAAGTTCATAATATCTTCTTTTGTTGTGTCGAACGAGCACATCCAACGAAGCTCAAGCGTTTCTTCGTCCCAAACATAAAAAGGATATTCTTTTTGCAATGGCTTTACAGCTTTCTGCGGAATGATTGCAAAAATGGCATTAGCTTGTACCTTGCGGGTTATTTTTACACCGGGAAGTTGTTGTACTTCTGCCGCAAGAAGTTGCGCCATTTCGTTAGAATGCAACGCCATCCGTAGCCATAAGTCATTGCTCAATAAAGCTTTAAATTGCGCAGCTATGAACCTGTTCTTTGAGAAAAGTTGCGCCGACTGTTTCTGGAAATAAGGGGCGTTGGCTTTTAATGTATCGTTAAAAATTAAAACTGCTTCGCCCACCATTAGACCATTTTTAGTGCCACCAAAGCTCATAATATCAATACCACAATCCACTGTGGCTTCTTTGAGAGTAACGCCCAAGGCAGCCACTGCATTCGATATTCGGGCGCCATCTAAATGAACATACATATCGTTATCATGCGCAAACCGGCTCAGCGCTTTCAATTCGTCGATGGAGTAAATCGTTCCTACTTCGGTGCTTTGGCTTATTGAAATTACTTTAGGTTGGGTATGATGTACACTTCCGAGGCGAGAAAGCAATGGTTTTATAAGGTCCGGGGTTAATTTGCCATCAGTTGTCAAAATGGGTAGGAGCGAGCAACCAATACTTTGAGTTGGCGCACCACATTCGTCCACATGGATGTGAGCTAGATCGGAACAAATTACCGCCTGAAACGGTAAAGTGCAGCATTTTAGACAAATAACGTTGGCACCTGTGCCGTTGAAAGAGAATAAAACGCTCACCTTCCCAAATTCCTTTTCGAAAAGCAGAACGGCTTCACGGGTAAAAAAATCATCACCATAAGATATTTGGTGATTCGAATTGGCTTGTTGAATTGCTTCAAAAACTTCGGGATGTATGCCCGAATAATTATCACTGGCGAAAGACTTCATTAAAACTTAAATTTATCAAAAAAACTTTTTGATTTAGATTCTTCTGCAATTGCACTTTCAACAGTTTCATGCTCTTTGTATTCACGTTGCGGGGCATCGCCTTGTTCGCGTTTAATAAAACCCACTACATCCTCAAGTCCCTCAACAAATTTGTCAAAATCTTCTTTGTAAAGGAATATTTTATGTTTTTCGTAGGTCACCTGAGCATCATCGTCAAAACCAACAACTTTTTTCTTGCTTTCGGTAATAGCTAGATACAAATCCTCGTTTCGACTTTTCTTTACATCTAAATAATAAATTCGTTTTCCAGCTTTAATTGCTTTTGAATAGATAATTTCGTTGTCTTTCTTCTCAATTTCAATTTTTCTTTTCTCTATTTCCATAATGTTACGATTATTATTATTCTAAACTGTTATAAATAAATGCTTTAAAAATTGGTTGCTTTCGTTTGTGAACTGTTATTGTTTGTTTTGATGCTCATTATGAATTACAAGTTCGTAAAAAAAATAAGGTGATAGAGTACGAATTGAAAATGAGTCCTCAAATTTCAGTATTTTTTTTCAATTTATCAAACAAATACTTATTTTTTATTTCAAAAAATAAGTATTCTTCATCTTAAATACAGTATTATTATACAAAAAATCATATTTTCAATTTCAAAAAGCATTTAAGCATTAAAACAATGTAGTAACAAAAAAAAACGCTACCTTTGCATCTTAATAAAAAGCGCTCACTGTATTTTATGATTAATCGAGTATTATTACGCACAAAGATTGTACAAATCTTATATTCCTATTACAAAAGCGATAGCAAATCGTTGCCTATTGCAGAAAAAGAGTTGTTTCATAGTATTGAAAAAACCTATGATTTGTATTTTCATTTGTTGAACTTGTCTATCGAAGTAACACGGTTTGCTTCCAATCTGATAGAAACAAAACGTAACAGACTTCGTCCTTCAGCCGAAGATTTAAATCCAAACACCCGGTTTATTGACAACTCTTTTTTAGCACAACTAGCTAATAACGTGCAATTTAATGAATATCTGACCGAACACAAGCTGTCGTGGGTGAACAGTCCGGAAATTATTAAAGAAACTTTCGAATCAGTAATTGCTTCAGAGTATTATTCGGAATATATGAATGCACCTGCTGTGGATTATGCCGCAGATAAGGATATTTGGCGCAAAATATACACAAAAATTTTGTTGAAAAGTGAATCTCTCGATGACTCTATCCAAGATCAGAATATTTATTGGACGGATGATATTGAAATGGTTATCAGCTTTATTATCAAAACTATAAAAAGATTTGATGCAGATAAAGGTGACGAACAAGAATTGTTGCCGATGTTTAAAGACCAAGAAGATGCTGAATTTGCCCGAAAATTGTTGCGCAGCGTACTAACCAAAGGTGAAAAGCTTCGTGAAATGATCGACCTAAATACCAAAAACTGGGAATTGGATCGTATTGCGTTTATGGACATTGTAATTATGGAAGTTGCATTATGCGAATTGATGGATTTTCCTACCATACCAATCAATGTTACATTGAACGAATATATTGAGATAGCCAAGAACTATAGTACAGATAAAAGTGGTACTTTTATCAACGGTGTACTTGATAACATTGTAGGACAATTAAAAAAAGAAAATAAATTGATAAAAGTGGTAATGTTTACCGACAATAAAAAATAATAAACTATTTTTGTAAGTATAAACTTTTAAAATTAATAATGAATATGAATCTATTAAGCATTATGTTACAAGCAGCACCTGCAGCTGGTGGTGCAAGCCAATACTCAGGTATTTTGATGATGGTATTGATTTTTGTGGTTTTCTATTTTTTTATGATTCGTCCACAATCAAAACGTCAAAAAGAAATTAAAAAACAACGCGAAGCAATGAAAGCTGGCGATTCTGTAGTAACAACTGGTGGAATTTATGGAAAAGTGAAAGATATCAAAGATACGACTGTTATTGTTGAAATAGCTGATAACGTACGTATTAAGGTTGATAAAAACTCTGTTTTTGCCACAGCTGAAGATCTTCAATCACAAGCAAAATAATTGGGTTTTATGGCTGAAAACAGCGGCATAAAATTTTTAAAGTATTACTCGCAAAAGCTTAAATCATTCTTTTTTTCAAAAGATATTTTAAGCTTTTTGCTTTTTTTTGCCCTTTCGGCTGCTTTTTGGTATATCAATGCATTAGGCAAAGAGCGCGAAACAATTCTGAATGTTCCGATACGCTATGTAGGTGTTCCACAGTATATTGGTTTGGCAGCCAATACCCCTACAAGTGTTTCTATCACCATTAAAGATCAAGGGTTGCGCCTTTTTTCTTATTCGAATGAGAGCCGTCCTCCAATCACAATTGATTTATCCCGAACATTTTATCAAAAAGGTGAGATTCTTATCACTTCCGATCAACTACGATCTAAAATAGTGCGTAGCCTGCTTTCCACTACCTCAGTACTGGAGATAAAACCGGATTCTATTTTAATAACATATGAGAAGTTGAGTCAGAAAACATTGCCTATTCAACTTATATCGAACATTGAAATGGCTCCGCAATATATGCTGGCTGAAGGTATTGGATTGACGCCAAATCAGGTGACTGTTTTTGGTCCTAAACGTCTTCTTGATAAATTAACTTTTATTAGAACAGAGATGGTCAAGATGCAAGATCTGAATGATACTACTTTTCTCAGCTGTAAATTAAAACCGATCCCTTCGGTTCGCTTTTCCAGTTCGGATATAAAGCTAAGTTTATTTGTGGAGCAATTTACCGAAAAGAAAATTCAAATACCAATCAAAACAGTGAATTGTCCTGACAATTTGTTTATCCGCACTTTCCCAGCTGTGGTAGATGCAACCTTTATTGTTGGTCTAAGTCATTTCAATTCATTGAGTTCTGACGAAATGTCGGTCTATTTAGATTATAATGACTTGAAACCGGGTAAATCGACCAAACAAAAACTTAAAATTGCAAATAATAGTTCTCACATTTCTAATATCAGAATTGTACCCGAAGAGGTAGAATTTATTTTGGAACAGAAATAAGTTATGAAGAAAATACAAATGGTTGAATTGCGCAGTCAATACGAAAAAATTAAGGACGAAGTTGATGCAAGCATTCAAGATGTAATTGATAATACAGCCTTTATAAAAGGACCAAAAGTGACTGAATTTCAACGTGATTTAGAAACTTACCTGAACGTGAAGCATGTAATTCCGGTCGGGAATGGAACTGATGCCCTACAAATAGCGTTAATGGCCTTGAATCTTAAACCGGGCGATGAGGTTATTACTCCGACATTTACTTTTATTGCCACTGCCGAAGTTGTGGCATTAATGGGTTTAACGCCAGTGGTAGTGGATGTTGATTTTAATACTTTCAATATTTCACTGGATTCGGTGAGAAAAGCCATAACTCCTAAAACAAAAGCCATTGTTCCGGTTCATTTATTTGGACAAAATACCGATATGGAGGGTCTTTTAGCCTTGGCTAAGGAGCATCACCTTTTCGTAGTGGAAGATGCCTGTCAATCGATTGGGTCGGTTTACACTTTTAACGATGGACGTCAAGTTCAGTCGGGTTGTATGGGCGATATTGGTTGCACTTCATTTTTTCCATCAAAAAACCTGGGATGTTTTGGCGATGGAGGTGCAATTTTTACAAACAATGATGAATTGGCAGCCAGTATGCGAGCCATCTCTAATCATGGAATGGTTGTTCGTTATCATCACGATATAGTGGGTATTAACTCACGACTGGATAGCATTCAGGCAGCTGTTTTGGGGGTGAAATTGAAATATCTGAATGATTATAATGCCAGCAGATTTACTGCCGCAAGCTATTATAACGATGCATTTGCTGGAAACGATAAAATAATTACACCAGTCAAATCGGATCATTCTACGCATGTTTTTCATCAATATACTTTGAAATTGAATGGCGTAAATAGAGCTGAATTAATCAAATATCTGAATGAAAAAGGCGTACCGGCAATGATTTATTATCCTGTTTGTTTGCATTTGCAAAAAGCATATGAGGATGTTCGTTACAAAGCAGGTGACTTTCCTGTTGCCGAAAAATTGAGCGAATGCGTAATTTCACTTCCTATGCATACCGAATTGACAGAGGAGCAACTTAACTATATTACAACAAGTGTATTGGAATTTGTGGGATAATTCTCCAAATAAGCCAACTTACACACTAAATTACCTAGGTTATGAACGAATATTTTGCACACGAAACTGCAATTGTCGACGATAATTGTATCATTGGAAAAGATACTAAAATTTGGCATTTTTCACATATTATGTCGGGTTCAGTCATCGGTGAAGGTTGTAATATCGGACAAAATGTAGTAATTTCGCCCTCTGCAATTTTGGGTAAAAATGTAAAGATACAAAACAATGTATCTGTTTATGCTGGAGTAATTTGTGAGGATGATGTTTTTTTGGGACCATCGATGGTTTTTACGAATGTAATTAATCCGAGAAGTCATGTCAACCGAAAAGATGAGTACGCTCAAACACTTGTACGCAAAGGTGCTAGTATTGGAGCCAATGCCACGGTGGTATGTGGAAATGAAATAGGTGAATATGCATTAATTGGTGCAGGAGCTGTCATTACAAAGCCTGTGAAGCCATTTGCACTAGTTGTGGGAAATCCCGCTACGCAAATCGGTTGGGTCAGTGAAAATGGACATAAACTGGTTTTTGATGCTGACGGCAAGGCCACCTGCATTGAAACAGGGCAAGAATATGAGATACAGAATAATGAAGTGAAACGAGTAAAATAACCACATAAGAAAAGAATAAATGATTAAATTTGCAGTAATAGGACAGGGTCATATTGGAAAACGCCATGCAGAAATGATTCGTTTAAATCCTGATTCTCAGTTAGTAGCAGTTTGCGATGTGTTGGGCAAAGATCAAATCGGTTTGACGGATATAAAGGAAGCATATTTTACAAATTACGAAGAATTGCTGGCAGCTGACTTGGATATTGATGTTATAAATATTTGTACTCCAAATGGTTTCCATTCCGAATATGCTATCAAGGCACTGCAAGCAAAGAAACACGTAGTACTTGAGAAGCCAATTGCATTGACAAAAGCTGATGCTGAACTGATTCTGTTCAAGTCGCTGGAAGTGTCTAGTCACGTATTCTGCGTAATGCAAAACCGTTATTCTCCACCTTCAGTTTGGTTGAAAGAAATTGTTGATAATAAAACCTTGGGAGATATCTTTACCGTCAAGTTGGATTGCTATTGGAATCGTGATGACCGTTATTATAAAAAAGGCAACTGGCACGGTGATGCAAAGCTTGATGGTGGTACATTGTTCACTCAGTTTTCGCATTTTGTCGACATAATGTACTGGTTATTCGGAGATATTCAAAATATTCGTGGAAATTTTGCCGATTTCTGTCACAAGGATTTAACCGACTTTGAGGATAGTGGAGTTGTTACATTCGACTTTATTAATGGTGGAATGGGAAGTTTGAATTACTCTACAGCCGTTTGGGACAAAAATTTGGAAAGTAGCATTACTATCCTTGGTTCAAAAGGTACTATCAAAGTTGCTGGACAGTATATGAACGAAGTATCGTATTGCCATATAAAAGATTACGTTATGCCAGAATTAGCACCGTCTAATCCGCCTAATGATTATGGTTTGTACAAAGGTTCAGCACAAAATCACCATTATGTGATTGAAAATGTGGTGGAAAAATTGATGGACAAGGGTACTATTACTACTAATGTACTCGAAGGGCTAAAAGTGGTTGATATTATTGAGCGCATTTACAGTGTGCGCGATAAACAGTGGAAAAAGAGTGTCTGATAGTATTGACCGACAATAAATAGAATTATTTAGGAATAGTCTAATTAAAAAAAAATATGTTACAAAGAATTCAAACAGTGTACTTGTTGTTAATCGTGGTGCTTTCTTGCATTACTTTTTATTTGCCAACGGTCGATTTGATAAATATTAAAAGTGCTCTCCACTACATTATCGATTTTAAAGGAGTGTATCTGGTTCAGTTAAAGGGAAATGTTTTTGATTCAACTGCATGGGGCTTGACTTCAGTTTCTTCTGTTGTACCAATTATAGCTTTATATACCATTTTTCAATATAAAAACAGAGTAAAACAAATACGTTTATCTGTTATTAATATGCTATTTATGATTGGTTTTTATGCAGTCATGTTTATTAATATATGGTTAATTAGTGGTCGTCTGAATACAGAATGGCATTTGCGCTTTGTTACCGTTTTACCAATTGCGTGTATGATTCTTAACTATTTAGCCATTGGCTCTATTGGTAAAGATGAAGCACTGGTAAAATCAACAGACAGAATTAGATAAGATTTTATTTGCTCTAGAGAGCAGTTACGAGTATTTAGTTACGAGTTACAAGTCTTATTGTCTGAAATTTGCATAATCTATTGATAATTATTTTATCACATATTACTCAAACGCTTCCATAGATGGGAGCGTTTGTAGTATCACCAAGTTTCTGAACAAAGTATGGATTTCATCTGTTTTAATCATCAAAATATTAGAGATGAAAAAAACATATACTATAATGCTAATGTACGTGCTTTTGTTGTTTACGCAAACAGCATGTACTCAATCAAAAAAAACAATGAAATATAATCCACTTACCCCCGAAGAACAAGCTGTGATTTTAAATAAAGGAACTGAGCGTCCCTTTACCGGTGAATATGTTGATAATAAAGCCGCAGGCACTTACGTTTGTAGACGATGTGATGCACCGCTTTATCGCTCTGAAGATAAATTTGATTCACATTGCGGATGGCCTAGTTTTGATGATGAAATTCCGGATGCAGTTAGTAGGAATACTGATGCTGATGGACGAAGAACAGAGATTACCTGCAAAAATTGTGGAGCTCACTTGGGTCATGTATTTTTAGGGGAGGATCTCACTGAAAAAAATACACGTCATTGTGTTAATTCTATTTCCATGAAGTTTATTTCTGCTGGTAAAAAAGCCATTGAAAAAGCATATTTCGCTTCAGGGTGTTTTTGGGGAACCGAATATTATTTTATGAAAGCTAAAGGTGTAATTAGTACTACAGTAGGTTATATGGGAGGACATACTACTTCTCCAACTTATAAAGAGGTTTGCACTGGTACTACAGGACACGCTGAAACTACTGAGGTGGTTTTTGATACAACAAAAGCGTCGTATGAAGATATGATAAAACTATATTTCGAGACACACGATTTTACGCAAGTTGGCGGGCAAGGGCCTGATATTGGTGATCAATATCGGTCAGTAATATTTTACACTTCGGATGAGCAAAAGCGTTTAGCTGAGAAATATATTGGTATTCTCACCGGCAAAGGATATAAGGTAGCTACTATTTTGGAAAAAGCTACTGTTTTTTGGGCGGCAGAGGATTATCACCAAGAGTATTATGATAAAAAACATGGCTCACCATATTGCCATATTTACCGTAAAATTTTCTAGATGATCATACAGCCGAATCTCATAAAACGGTTGTTGAACCAGAATTCACTTTACAAAAGAGGCTGACCTGAATTAAATCAGATCAGCCTCTTTTCGTTCTAATGCCTAAGTCAATCATTTATATCCATCTTCGTGTACACTTGAAACCGAGCGACCTGAAGGATCATTCAAATTTTTGAAAGCTGCATCCCATTCCATTGCGATAGGAGTACTGCAAGCAACCGAAGGAACCGAAGGAACACATTTTGAAGCGGCTTCTGAAGGGAAGAAGTCAGTGAAAATGTTTCGATAATAGTATTCTTCCTTGTTCATTGGTGGATTGATAGGGTAAGTTTCATTTACCTTTGCCATTTGTTCATCTGAAACTAAGTCTGAAGTCATAGCGCGCAATGTGTCAATCCAGTTGTACCCAACACCATCTGAGAATTGTTCTTTTTGACGCCAAGTTACACTTTCTGGTAAATAAGTTTCGAAAGCTTTACGCAAAATCCATTTTTCCATTTTTCCTTTTCCAGCCATTTTGTCTTTTGGATTTAAACGCATTGCAATATCCATGAATTCTTTATCCAAAAATGGAACGCGTCCTTCCACACCCCACGAAGCCAATGATTTATTGGCACGCAAACAGTCGTAAAGATGAAGTTTTTCAATTTTACGAACAGTTTCTTTATGGAATTCTTCTGCATTCGGTGCTTTGTGGAAATAAAGGTAGCCACCGAAAATTTCGTCTGCCCCCTCGCCCGAAAGTACCATTTTCACACCCATTGATTTGATAACACGAGCTAACAAATACATTGGGGTACTGGCACGAATGGTTGTAACATCATATGTTTCGACGTGGTAAATGACGTCACGAATGGCGTCAAGCCCCTCTTGTACAGTAAAATGAATTTCGTGGTGAATAGTTCCGATATGATCAGCCACTTTACGGGCAGCCACTAAATCAGGAGAACCGTCTAGTCCAACTGCAAACGAGTGTAGTTGATGACCCCATGCTGAACCTGAGCCTTCTGATTCTCTCGCTGCAATTTTCATAGCTACAGCCGAAATAATTGACGAATCCAATCCTCCCGAAAGCAATACTCCATAGGGTACATCTGCCATTAATTGACGTTCAACAGCAGCTTCCAATGCATCGTGCAATTTTTGTATGCTTGATTCATTGTTCTTTACAGTATCAAAATTTTCCCAATCGCGAGAGTACCATTGAGTAGGCTTGCCATCTGGGCTATAGTAGTATTGTCCAGGCAGAAATTCTTCTATTTTAGTACAATATCCTTCCAGCGCTTTTAGTTCCGAGCCTACATAGTATGTACCTTCACTATCCCAACCTTGGTAAAGCGGAATAATACCAATATGATCACGTCCAATCATGAAGATGTCCTTTTCGATGTCGTACAACGCAAAAGCGAAAATACCGTTCAAATCTTCCATGAAATTCGGTCCTTTTTCACGATAAAGTGCCAAAATTACTTCACAATCCGACTTTGTAAGAAATTCGTATTTTCCTTCAAATTGTTTGCGAATCTCTTGATGGTTGTAAATTTCACCATTAACGGCCAAAACTAATTTACCATCTTTACTAAACAAGGGTTGTTTCCCCGATTCAGGATCCACAATCGACAAGCGTTCGTGTGCCAAAATGGCTTTGTCATCAGAGTAAACGCCCGACCAGTCTGGTCCGCGGTGACGAATACGTTTAGACATTTTCAATACCTGTGGCCGCAAAGCCTGGGCTTGTTGTTTTATATCAAATGCACATACAATTCCACACATAGTATACTTTTTTAAGCTCCCAAAATTCCCCGTGGGGGACTTAAGTTGCATTTATTTGATTTATTTAAGTTTTTTAATTTTAATTTACGAAGCAACACAAAATATAATTGATATTTTAGTTATCAAATGTTGTAAAATTCTAAAAGTTCCCCTTGGGGGATATAGGTGGCTTCTATTATAAGGATTTATGAATATCTTCAGCCACTTTACGTCCGGAAGCAATAGCACGAACCACTAAGCTTGCACCCATTGCAGCATCGCCGGCAGCAAATACTTTAGCTACATTGCTTTTGTTTTCTTTATCGATAGCCACGTTTCCACGACCATCAAAATTAACGCCCAACTCAGTCAATAAGCCTTCGTGTACCGGATGAATAAATCCAAGTGCGAGGAATACTAAATCGGCTTTAATGGTGTCGGTTTTACCCGTTGGATTCATACTCAAACGGCCGTTTGCATCTTTCGACCATTCAACTTCTTCTACCAACACTTCCGTTAAGTTTCCTTTTTCACCGATAAATTGTTTAGTGTTCAAAGCCCATTTACGTATGCAACCTTCCTGATGTGAACTAGAAGTTTTAAGAATAGTTGGATAAAATGGCCAAGGTGTTTCGGGATTTTTACCTACCGGTGGTTGTGGTAAAATTTCAATTTGAGTAACTTTTAAAGCTCCCTGACGAATTGAAGTACCAACACAGTCTGATCCGGTATCACCACCACCGATTACAAGTACATGTTTGTCTTTTGCAGAAATGATATCTTTCTCAGCAATAGTTTCGCCCATAATAAGCTGATTTTGTTGGCTTAAAAAGTCCATGGCAAAGTAGATACCTTTCAAATTACGACCTTCAGGCTGAATATCGCGAGGATGACCAGCACCAATTGCCAAACATACTGCATCAAAGCTTTTCATAATTTCTTTGCCGGTGATGTCTTTTCCAACCTCTGTATTTGACTTGAATTCAATACCTTCCTCTTCCAACTGAACTAAACGACGATCGATGATGTTCTTGTTCAATTTGAAATTAGGGATACCGTATCTCAATAATCCACCAAGGCCATTATCTTTTTCAAAAATAGTGACGTGGTGACCTTTACGATTTAATTGTTGTGCAGCAGCTAATCCGGCAGGACCTGAACCAATAACAGCCACTTTTTTACCTGTACGCGTTTTTGGCGGACGAGCTTTAATCATGCCTTCGATAAATGCAACTTCAGTAACAGCAGCCTCATTTTCACGAATAGTTACAGGTGCGTCATGCAATGCTAATACGCACGATTTCTCGCAAGGTGCAGGGCAAATACGTCCAGTAAAATCTGGAAAGTTATTTGTCTCGTGTAAATTTTCTACCGCTTCTTTCCACTGTCCTTTGTAAATAAGGTCTTGCCATTCAGGCATTTTATTGCCGAGTGGACAGCCCCAGTGACAGAAAGGAATACCACAGTCCATACAACGTGAGGCCTGAAGTTTTCTGTCTTCACGATTTAATGTCTGTTCAACTTCCCCAAAGTCGTAGATACGTTCGTTTATAGGGCGATAACCTGCGTCCTTACGGGGTATATTTATAAATGCTTTTGGATTTCCCATGATGTTTTTTATTGTAACCTCACTCCAATCCCTTTCCTTGAGGAGAGGGGAGAAAGAGCGGTGCTTTTATAATTTATTAGTCTTTATTGTTTACTCGTTTACTTGTAACTCGTCAACTTGACACTGTTTTAATAATCGCGTTCTACTTGAGCAATCTTTTTGTTGATAGCTTCTATCTTTTCTTCTTGTAATACTTTTTTGTATTCAATAGGAACGATTTTTTTGAATTTGTCAACATAACTACTCCAGTTATCCAGAATATGCTTAGCACGTTGGCTACCTGTATATTTATAGTGATTAGAAATTAATCCTTGTACTTCTTTACTGTCCATGCTGTCTTCTATAAGCGAAAGCTCAACCATTTCCATATTACAGAAGAAGTCAAAATTACCAATTTCGTCAAGTACATAAGCAACTCCACCGCTCATACCGGCAGCAAAGTTTCGTCCGGTTTGGCCTAGTACGACGGTACGTCCGCCAGTCATGTACTCACAACAGTGATCTCCGGCGCCTTCCACAACTGCAATTGCACCCGAATTACGAACACAGAAGCGCTCACCAACAACACCATTTACATATAATTCGCCAGAGGTAGCACCGTATAGCAATGTATTTCCTGCAATGATATTATCTTCCGGTTTAAATGTACTTTCTTTTGGTGCAACAATAACGATTTTACCACCAGAAAGACCTTTACCAACATAATCATTAGCTTCTCCGGTAAGGTGGAAATAAATTCCTTTACCTAAAAATGCTCCAAAACTTTGACCAGCTGAACCTTCGAAATAAGCCTTGATGGTATCGGTAGGCAAGCCTGTTTGTCCATAACGTTTAGCTATTTCGCCAGAAAGCATTGCTCCAACAGTACGGTCGGTATTTTTGATTTTTGATTTGATTTGAACCGGCATACACAAATCCAGTGCAGGAAGCGACTTTTTAATTAATTCGCGATCTAATACAGAATCTAATTTGTGGTCTTGCTCAGAAATATGACGTATAGTCAAATTTTCAATGTTACTTGGTACAAACATTATTTTTGAAAGATCCACTTTTGCGATTTTTGAATTTCCTTCAATTACTTTGCGTTCCAGCAACTCTGCGTGACCAATAATATCATCAAGTTTTCGATAACCCATTTCAGCCAAATGTTCACGAACATCTTGTGCAATAAAATTAAAGAAATTTACAAGGTATTCATGTTTTCCAGTGAAATGTTTCCGCAATACTTCATCTTGAGTAGCAACACCTACCGGGCAAGTATTTAAGTGACATTTACGCATCATTACGCAACCAAGAATTAGCAACGCACTAGTTGCAAAACCATATTCTTCGGCACCTAACAATGAGGCGATAATAATGTCGCGTCCAGTTTTTAATTGACCATCAGTTTGTAAACGAACCTGGCCGCGCAAGTTGTTCATTACCAGTGTTTGTTGAGTTTCGGCTAAACCAATTTCAACAGGAAGACCTGCATGTTTGATTGAGCTTGAAGGACTAGCACCGGTACCACCTTCGGCACCACTGATTAAGATTAAGTCGGCTTTAGCCTTAGCCACACCAGCTGCAATTGTTCCAACTCCGGTTTCAGATACTAGTTTTACACTAATTGTAGCTGTTGGATTGATATTTTTCAAGTCGTAGATAAGTTGAGCCAAATCTTCGATAGAATAAATATCGTGGTGGGGTGGAGGCGAAATCAACGAAATGCCCGGTATTGAGTGACGTGTTTTAGCAATGATTTTATCTACTTTGTGTCCAGGTAACTGACCACCTTCTCCAGGTTTTGCGCCTTGAGCCATTTTAATTTGAATTTCATCGGCATTAACCAGATACTCCGAAGTCACACCGAAACGTCCGGAAGCAACTTGTTTAATAGCACTACGGGTGCTCAAACCATCATCACGCAATTTGTAGCGTTCAGGATCTTCACCACCTTCACCGGTATTGCTTCGTCCACCAATGATGTTCATGGCAATAGCCATTGCTTCGTGGGCTTCACGACTGATAGAGCCATAAGACATTGCACCGGTCACAAAACGTTTCATAATGCTTTCGGCAGGTTCTACTTCGTTTATGTCGATAGGATTGCGTTTGTAATCCATCAAGTCACGAATAAAGATAGGTGCTGGTTTTTCGTCTACCGCTTTTACATATTCTTTGAACTTTGCGTAATCATTGGTCTTTGTTGCAATTTGCAAACGAGCAATGGTTTCCGGATTCCAAGCATGTTTTTCGCCATCATTGCGATATGCATATTGACCCAAATTTTCTAACTGAGTAGGATCACTTCCTTCAGCTGGGAAATACGCTTCGTTATGAGGTTTTAATACTTCATTTGCAACATCTTCAATATCGATACCTTCGATAGCTGATGAAATGCCTTTGAAGTATTTATTCAGGAATGGTGAAGAAAGTCCTACAGCTTCAAAAATGTGTGCTCCACGATAGCTTCGCAATGTAGAGTTACCCATTTTCGACAACACTTTCATTAAGCCCTTATTTACTGCTTTAATGTAATGTTTTTTAGCAGTTTCCATGTCCATTGGAATTTCACCTGCTTTGATTCTGTCGTTAATAACCGCAAAAACCATATATGGATTTACGGCATTGGCTCCAAATCCAAACAATAAAGCAAAATGCATTACTTCACGCGGCTCAGCCGATTCAACTACGATGTCAATTTGCATTCTCTTGCGTTTTTTAACCAAATACAAGTGAACAGCCGAAACAGCAAGCAATGAAGGTATTGGTGCATGTGTAGGATCAACTCCACGATCGCTCAATACGATATAGTTTTTTCCATCGTCTACCGCTTTTTCGACAGACAAGCAAAGTTCCTGAATGGCTTTTTCAAGACCGGCAGCTCCCGTTTTAGGATCGAAAAGCATTGGCAATGAAATAGTATAGAATCCTTTATATTGTAAGTTACTTAATATGTCAAACTGAGAGTTTGTAAGAACAGGGCTTTTTAGTTTCACCATTTTACAAATTTCAGGAGCAGCTTGCAATAAGTTTTGGTGCACAGAACCAATATAACCGGTCAATGACATGACCAACTCTTCACGAATTGGGTCAATAGGAGGATTGGTTACCTGCGCAAATTGTTGACGGAAATAATTAAACAGACGTTGAGGTTTATCTGAGAAAACTGATAAAGCCACATCATTACCCATCGACGAAGTTGGTTCAAAACCATCATTTGCCATTGGAAGTATCAATCTTTCCAAGTCTTCTTTTGAGTATGCATAGGCGTGAAGTAATGTTTGGTAATTATCCAAATCATTGCGCACGCTTCTTCCAGATGAGATATTATCAAGATTAATACAGTTTCTATCTAACCATTCACGGTATGGGAAAGCTTTTGCAAGACCTTCTTTTAATTCGTTATCGTAGAAAATTTGACCTAATTCGGTATCTACCATTAACATTTTGCCTGGTTTTAAACGTCCTTTAGCTTTAATGCGTGCCGGTTCAAATTCCACAGTACCTGTTTCAGACGCAATAATCATTACATCATCGTGAGTAACCAAGTAACGGGCAGGACGAAGACCATTACGATCCAACATACCACCTGCATAACGCCCATCGCTGAAAAGTAAACATGCAGGACCATCCCATGGTTCCATGAATGTGCTGTGATATTCGTAAAATGCTCTTAAGTTATCTGAAATAGGATTTTTTTGATTCCAGCTTTCAGGCACCAACATGGCCATTGCATGTGGTAAGCTTTTGCCGGACATAACCAAAAATTCCAATACATTGTCAAGAGAAGCACTATCGCTCATTCCCGGTTGAACAATGGGATATAAGTCGTTCAAATTCCCCAGTTGGTCTGATTTCAAAACACTTTCGCGCGATTCCATCCATTGACGGTTGCCACGGATTGTATTGATTTCTCCATTGTGACCCATCATGCGGAATGGTTGAGCCAAATCCCAAGTAGGGAAGGTGTTGGTACTAAAACGAGAGTGGACCAGTGCAATGCCCGAAGTGAAATTTTTGTCAGATAAGTCGGGAAAGTATTCGCGTAATTGCAAAGAAGTTAGCATTCCTTTGTAAATCATCTGTTTAGTAGATAAACTTACAATGTAGAAACTACGTTCTTTTGATATATTTGATTTGGAAATTGAATTTTCGATTTTTTTGCGAACCGTGTACAACTTACGTTCTAGTTCTTCTTGCGAAGTAGCTCCTGTAACGAAAATTTGTTTTGTTTGTGGTTCGTTTGAAGCGGAGATAGCTCCAAGAATATGGCTATTAACAGGTACGTCTCTAATAGCAAGTAATGTAAGACCTTCTTTTTCAAGATTTTCTTTGATAACATTCAAGCAGAGTTCAGCTTTGTTATTGTCTTTAGGCAAGAAAACAAGTCCAGTTCCATATTTACCTTTGGCAGGTACAGGAATGCCTTGTAGTAATATAAATTCGTGAGGTATTTGCAATAAAATACCAGCACCATCGCCAGTTTTGTTATCCGCACTTTCAGCTCCACGGTGTACCATGTTTTCTAGTACCTGTAGACCGTTTTCGACAATCTCATGTGATTTCTCTCCATGTAGATTTAACACAAGACCTACGCCGCAGGCATCATGTTCGTTCTGAGGTGAATATAGCGACTTCTGCTCATATTCGTCAGTGTGTTGTGAGTTTAAATAGTTAGTTGTCATAGCTTTTCTTTTTATACGCTTAAAAACTGTTGCTTTTAGCTAATCTGCTTGTTAATTTGTTTTATTGTTTTTTGCAAAATAGTGGGAACCCTATTTAGGGCTTCCCACTATCTTTATTTTTGAAAGATGTTGTTAACCTTCAATTATCTGATAAATAATAATTCTCTGTATTTAGGCAATGGCCACATTTGGTTGTCTACAACTAATTCAAGTTTGTCGATATTGTAACGAATTATATCAAAATATGGCAATACAACATCATGATATGCAAGCGCTTTTTTATCTTCATGTTCAATGTTGTTAGCAACTTTACGAGCTTCAACCATTGCTTCTACGTTCGTTTTGATTACCGAAATGCGTTCTGCAATTTCTTCAATCAATAACATGTCCTGAGAAGCAATTTTTTCTGCTTTATCAGCCGAGAAAATAGCTTTAGTCTTATATACATTGTCCAAAAGAACTGATTGGTAGCGAGTTGCAACCGGAATGATATGATTGATAGCCAAATCGCCTAGAACACGGGCTTCGATTTGAATTTTCTTCACATACGTTTCCCATTTCACTTCGTTACGTGCGTGCAATTCTTTTTCCGAAAGAACACCTACTTTGGTGAATAATTCGATACTTGATTTGCTTGTGTACGCTTCAATGATTTTTGGAACGCTTGTTTCGCAATCTAAACCGCGTTTAGCTGCTTCAACTTTCCACTCGTCACTGTAACCATTTCCGTCGAAACGGATTGCTTTAGAAGCAATAATATATGATTTCAATACCTCGAAGATTGCTTTTTCACGACTTGCACCTGCTGCCATTTTAGTATCAACTTCTGCTTTGAATTCAATTAGTTGAGCTGCTACTGCGGTATTCAAAGCAGTCATTGCTGAAGAACAGTTAGCAGAAGAACCTACTGCACGGAACTCGAAACGATTTCCTGTAAATGCAAATGGAGAAGTACGGTTACGATCTGTATTGTCAAGGAATACTTCCGGAATATGAGGAATACCTAAATGAAGTTTCTTTTTCTCATCAATAACAATCGCTTGTTCGCTTGTGCTGTTTTCCAATTTGTCAAGAACAGCTGTAAGTTGAGTTCCAAGGAATGCAGATACAATGGCCGGAGGAGCTTCGTTAGCACCCAGACGGTGTGCATTTTGAGCTGTCATGATTGACGCTTTCAATAATGCATTGTGTGTATGAACCGCTTTCAAGGTAGTTACAATAAATGTAATGAATTGTAGGTTTTCTTCAGCTGTTTTCCCTGGAGCATAAAGAATCAATCCTTTATCAGTACCTAGCGACCAGTTGTTGTGTTTGCCTGAACCGTTGATTCCTGCAAATGGTTTTTCGTGTAATAATAAACGGAAACCATGACGACGGGCAACTTTTTTCATGATAGACATCATCAATAAGTTTTGATCTACAGAAAGGTTACATTCGCCATAAATAGGAGCAAGCTCGAATTGGTTCGGTGCTACTTCGTTGTGACGAGTTTTTGCAGGAATTGCATATTTGTAAGCTTCAAATTCGATATCTTTCATGTAAGCAGCAACACGACTTGGAACAGAACCAAAATAATGATCGTCCAATTGTTGGTTTTTAGCTGAATCGTGTCCCATCAATGTGCGGCCAGTCAATAATAAGTCCGGGCGGGTTGCATATAAACCTTCGTCTACCAAAAAATACTCTTGTTCCCAACCTAAGTAAGCTACTACTTTTTTAACGCTTGGGTCAAACATTTGACATACAGCTGTTGCAGCTTTATCTATTGCAGCTAATGCTTTCAACAATGGAGACTTCAAGTCAAGAGATTCTCCTGTATATGAGAAGAAGATAGTAGGAATGACCAATGTATCATCCATAACGAAAGCAGGAGATGATGGATCCCATGCAGTATAACCACGAGCTTCGAAAGTGCTACGTATACCACCGTTAGGGAAAGAAGAAGCATCAGGTTCTTGTTGTGCAAGAAGCTTACCTGAGAAGTCTTCAATGATTTCTTCGCCCGGAGCACCGGCATAATCAATAAATGAATCATGCTTTTCAGCAGTACCATCAGTTAATGGTTGAAACCAGTGTGTGTAGTGAGTTGCTCCTAATCCTGTAGCCCAAAGTTTCATTCCTGATGCAACTTCGCTAGCAAGAGCGATGTCAAGAGTAGCACCTTTTTCAATTACATTTTGCAATGCTTTCAATGTATCTTTTGAAAGATATTTTACCATAGCGGCTTTGTTGAAAACATACTTTCCGTAATAATCGGATGTAAATTCAGAAGGGGCACTAACTTCAAGCGCTTTTTTCTTAAAAGCTTCTTCTACTGCGTTAAATCTCAATGATGACATAATTATATTTTTTGAGGGTTATTTTTTTGTTCTTATTTTAAAATTATAGTCTTATTCTTTCGTTATGATATTAAATCAGTGCAAAAATAATTAAAATGATAGTTTTTGCACTATACTATACTCAATTTCTGAAAAAAAAGATTGATTAGTTTTGATTTGAAAATAAACAAAGCATATATCTATCAATTTAAAACTTTTATATCTGTTTGTGTGATAAATAGATATTTTGCTATTTTGAATGTATTTCTGTATAAAATGGATTGAATATACAGCAAAGATACAAAATAATTCGATATATTCAAATATTTACTTTCAAATAATGAATAAATATTCGGAAAAACTTTGTTTTTATAAAAAAAGAATTGGCTTTTGTTTGTAGACAGGTTATTTCTCACGAGATGACCTGTCATAAACAATAAAACTAAAATACACGATGTAGTTGTAGTCAATTTCACCGTGTATAGGTGTTTGATTAATCAAAATTATTGTAAGCTGTTTCTCCATGTTGAGTCTCATCAAGACCAATGGCTTCATGTTTGTCTGAGGCGCGTAGTCCAACAAATTTGTCGACGAGTTTAAACAGAATGAATGTTCCAATTCCTGAGAAAACTATTGTAACGCCTACGGCTAAAAATTGTATCCATAATTGGTGGAAGTTTCCGTAAATAGCTCCACTATAGGCCGACTGGATAAGCGGAGAAGCTAGTACTCCAGTTAAAAGTGCGCCTAAAATACCGCCCACGCCGTGAACACCAAAAGCATCGAGTGCATCATCGTATCCTAATTTAGGTTTTACGTAAGCCACCATGCAAAAACCTACTATCGAAACCAGTACTCCTATGATTAATGCTCCGGGAACTCCAACGAATCCTGCTGCAGGAGTGATGGCAACTAAACCGCCCACTGCACCTGTACTGATACCTACAATGGTAGGACGCTTGTCGATAACCCAATCCAATAATGCCCACGTCAACGCAGCAGCTGCAGCTGCAATGTGTGTTACCATTAAGGCGTTAGCGGCCAGACCATCGGCTGCCAATCCACTACCTGCATTAAATCCAAACCACCCTACCCAAAGTAAACCGGCACCAATAACTACGTAAGTAATGTTGTGAGCGGGTATAGCGTGACCTTTGTAGTCGCGACGTTTTCCAAGTAGGACGGCTGTAACAATTGCAGCTACACCGGCATTGATATGCACTACCGTACCTCCGGCAAAATCCAATGCTCCCAATTTGAACAACCAGCCATCGCCGGCCCATACCCAGTGTGCAATTGGATTATAGATAAATACAGACCAAAGTATCGAAAAAATTAAAAAGCCTTTGAAATTAATACGTTCGGCAAAGGCTCCAATAATTAATGCTGGCGTAATAACCGCAAACATACATTGGAACATGATGAATATAATGTGAGGGATAGTACCTACAGCAACTCCATCAAGTCCAATTTGTGAGTGCGAAATGAAATATGGACTTAAATCATTGATTCCTATATTGTATAGAAATGCCCAATTGAATCCACCAATATAAGGTTTTAATGCTTCTATAGAGTTAGATCCAAATGCATTACTATAACCTATTACCACCCATTCTACACTAATAACAGCTACCAGTATAAATACTTGCATAAATACGTTCAGAACGTTTTTACGACGAACCAAACCGCCATAAAACAAGGCTAATCCTGGAATTGACATAAGCAATACAAATGCAGTTGCAACTATCATCCAGGCTGTGTCGCCGGCATTTATACTTGGAGCAACCGGTGGTGTTGTTTGAGCCGATAGCGTAGAAACAGATAACGCTAATAGGGCTATTATAGATAAAATATTTTTCTTCATGTTTTCTTCTATTATTTTTTATTTTTTATTTTTTACTTTTCTTTTAAGCTCTCTTACTCTTTGTTGAACAATGCATCTGATCCTGATTCGCGATTACGAATGCGGTACGTATCTTCAATGTCGTAAACAAATATTTTTCCATCACCTGTTTCGCCTGTCCAAGCTGAATCTAGTATTGCATTGACTGTTTTTTCGAGATTAATATCGCGAACTACGATAGAAAGCATTCTACGGTGGATATAGCTCGATTGAAATACCTGGCCTCTTACAATCTGCTCTTCTGTTGATTTGCCAAGCCCGGTTATGTCCCAATAAGAAAACCATTCGATACCTTGGTCGTAAAGAGCTTCTTTTACATCTTCAAATTTTGATTTGCGGATAATTGCTTCAATTTTTTTCATAAATCGTATTGTTTGTTTATTTGTTTTATTGTCATTGGTTACATAAATGTATGGCGTATGTGTCAATTTTATATCAATATTGCCCTATCCATGACAAATAGGTGGCTATTTCAATAATTTGATTGCAAAAGTATATCATTGTTTTGAATTGTGCAAGCAAAATGATAACAAAATCATCTTAAATGAAACAAAAAGGTATCATCTAACTAATAATAGCGACATTTAGGTTGGAAATTGCTCAATAAAACAGCATAAATACATAGTTTTGTCTAAAGCTACATTTATGTATTTGCAAGCAGGTCGAATAAAATGAAGGAATTTGAGTTGTGTTTTTTAAGATCAAACACAAAAAAAGCAAACTGCTTAATAAAAAACAGCTTGCTTTATATTTTTTCTGGCAGACTCACATTCATGAAGTTTGCATGCCCAACATATTTAAGTGTTTATATAAATATCAATTGTACTAGAATATAAACGGGTAGTAAAATAATTAACGAAAATTTCCACATGTAGGCGAAGAAACTAGGCATTTTTATGCCGCTTTCTTCGGCAATAGATTTTACCATAAAGTTTGGTCCATTACCAATGTAGGTCATTGCTCCAAAAAATACTGCACCTACACAAATAGCTTTTAATAACATTTCGGGAACTCCAGCCACCATTGCTGTTCCCGATAGCCTGCCGGCAACTAAACCGTGAGCTAAATCATAAAATGCTACTGCGGTAGGAGTGTTGTCTAGAAATGCACTTAGCGTGCCTGATGCATACAAAAATTGCCATGGTTCAGTTACCCCAAAGCTGGACGCGTTGCTAGTTAACCAGATTAATGTTGGAGCCATAGTTACAAATATACCCAGAAAGAGATAAGCAACTTCAATAATTGGTTCCCATGTAAATTTGTTTTTCTTACGAACCTCTGACTTAGTATAGAACAAAGACATAGCAGTAAGTATCACCAATACAATTTCGCGTAGATACTTAAGTCCAATTGAGGCATGTTCTTCGCCCATTTGTGGAATATTTCCTTTGTTGATAAACGCAACAGAGATAACTACGCCTGTCAAAAATAGGAAATTGATAATGCCGGTTACGCGAATGGGTTCTATGCGAATGTAATCTTCTGCAATATCTACCCAATCTTCTTTTTTACAATAATAGCGGTCTACAAAATAATAAATCAATAACAAGAGTGTGCCGGTAAATATCCACTCCGGGAATAAGTTTAGAAACCACGAAAACTCAGCGCCGCGCAGGTAGAGCATGAATAGGGGAGGATCACCAAGTGGCGTTAAAAGTCCACCGCAATTAGCTACAGCTGCAATAAAAAATAAAATGGTATGCGTAGTGTATTTGCGTTCCTGATTGGTGGTAATTACTGGGCGAATAAGCAGCATAGCTGCTCCGGTAGTGCCCATAATGGATGCTAGGACATAGCCAGTGGCAAGAAACAATGTATTGTTTAGCGGAGTAGCTTTAATGTCACCAGAAAGATGAATGCCTCCGGTAATGACAAATAACGAGCCCAGCAAAACCATAAATGGCACATAATCATAGGCAATTGTATCAATCAAATTCACCGAAAAACCATTTGTAGACATATAGATAACTACCGGTATGCCAAGAAGAAGAGAAACTAGAAGCTTGTTTTTATTTTGCCCCCACCATTTTTCATTAATGAGAGGTCCTGTTGCAATAGCCAGCAGCATTATCCCAAAAGGAATTGAGCACCATATTGGTATATTTGTAATATCTTTCATTATTATAATTTGATTTTAATAGACATCAGTAATTAACTTATTGCTTTGGCTTTTCAAAAATACATAAAATTTATCAAACTATTGAGTTTGTCTTTTAAATAAACAGGCCATTTCTCACGAAATAGCCTGTTTGAAACAATAAAACTAAAAAATACACGATTAATTGTAAGCAGTTTCACCGTGTTTGCCATCATATAGAAGATATTTGTACCTGTGAATACATTGATTCATTACTATTTTCAAATACCTTTATTTATATTGAAAAACCTAGAACATGAATGCCATAGCGTTATGGTATCGTGCCTTCTATTTTCGAAAGAGATAAATTATTTTAATATTCGTTTACAGTAAGAGAATCACAAATAGTTGGATTTCTTGTCCTCAGGTATTTGATGATTATTTGTATTGTGATAATTCGATATTTGTACGATTACCTTATTTTTTCATTAATTACATCCAGTATATGTTGAGGTTTTACATTTAAATTGTCAACACAAAACACAACATTAGTACCTTTTTTAAGATATAATTTAAAGTTTATAGATCGAAATTTCATTTTGTTTTCTGAATAAGCCATTACCTTTTCAATTTCTTTATAAGGATAAAATTGCTTATTTTCCAGCTGAATGCCAGTCTCTTCTAAAGAAAGTGCTGGTGTTTTTTCCTGCTTTTGGGTCAATGTTTTTACAATAACCAACAAGCATAAACCAATCCATAAATAAAAAGCTACCGATGTAACAGGTACAAAATAAATACCGATGATTCCAACAATAAATACTACAATGGCAATCCATTTAGGAATAAGCTTTGTGTAACAGTTGAGTGTGTTTTCTTCTTTAGTCATTTTGTCTCTTTTTTATTGTTTAATTTATCAGATGTGAATATCTGATTGAGAATTGAATTTTATCAAAGAGATCCTGAAAAATAACAGGAATCTCTTTGACAAAGTATTCTAAGTGATTACCAGCTTATCTAGAAAGTGGGGTTTCAGCGTTCTTGTCCATTTTTATACCCGAGTAACCAAGGGCTCCCATTTCTGGAATATCAAGACCTGCAAGTTCATCTTCCGCAGGTACGCGGTTTCCAACAGTAATGTCAATTAATTTGAACACGATAAATCCAATTAATCCAACATAAATAATGTTTGCTCCCACACCGATTAATTGTGCCCAAAGTTGTGAGGCATCTCCGTAGAATAATCCAGTTACTCCACCTTTTATTCCATTTAATCCGTCACCATAAGAACCATCGGCAAATAAACCAACTGCGATAACTCCAAATGCACCGTTTACACCGTGTACTGCAACTGCTCCAACAGGATCATCTACTTTCAGTTTATTTTCGATAAAGAAAGCTGCTTCGATAACAATGATACCTGCAATGATTCCAATAACTGCTGCCATTTGTGGTGTTACAAAAGCACAAGGTGCTGTAATTGCTACAAGTCCAGCCAACATACCGTTACACATCATACTCACATCTGGTTTTTTGGTTTTAAATAACCACATATAAGCTGTTGCTGCCATTGCACCTGTGGCTGAAGCAAGCATTGTGTTTACTGCTACAACTGCCATTCTAAAATCACCAGCTGCAAGAGTTGAACCTGCATTGAAACCAAACCATCCAAAGGCAAGAACAAATGTACCTAGAACTGCAAATGGTAAGTTGTGACCAGGTATTGCATTCGCTGACCCGTTTTTGTTATATTTTCCTAAGCGTGGACCAATCATTTTTGCTCCAATGAATGCTAATACACCCCCGGTTAAGTGAACTACAGAAGATCCTGCAAAGTCAACTACACCATGTCCTAAGCTGAACATGTTGCCAAGTTGTGACAACCAGCCACCTCCCCATACCCAGTTACCAAATACTGGATAGATAATAGTTCCAACAGCCAAACCGTAAATTACGAATGCGATATATTTCCAACGTTCTGCCATAGACCCTGTTGGGATGGTAGCAGTGGTATCCATAAATACCATTTGAAACAAGAATAATGTAAGTATACCAGTGTCATACATTCCATTTAGGAAGAACCCTTTTGTTCCGATAAGTCCAAATGCATGTCCGAAAAGGTTTATGGTGAATTCTTGATTTAGCGCATCGGCTCCACCAAGTGTTCCCAGCGTTCCAACTCCACCAAACATAATTGCAAACCCACATATAAAGAATCCAATCATACCTAAGGGATAAATCATGAAGTTCATGGCCATGGTATGTGCAATATTTTTGGCACGGGTTAAGCCACCTTCTACCATTGCAAAACCAACTTGCATAAACATTACCAAAAATCCTGCTACTAATACCCATACCATGTTAATGGCAACTTTATTATGGCCAGCTTGAGTTCCAATTTCCTCAAGCGTTGGTTGTCCAGGTTTAGCCGCTGCCACGTCACTAATTGTTCCTGTCGTCGCTCCGCTAGGATCAAGCGGTTTCTCTGCATATATGTAACTGGTTGTTGATGCAGTTACAAAAATTAACAAAAATAATAATATATACTTTTTCATATACTTTTCTCCTATTTTAAATTGAGTTACTATATTACGCTTCTTTGTTATATAATGAAGTGTCACCACTTTCGCCATTTCTGATACGATATGAGTCATCAATCGTTGAAACGAAAATTTTGCCATCGCCTATTTCACCTGTTTTTGCAGCTTTTAATACGGCATCTACAGTTTTCTGTACATTTATGTCACGTACCACAATGGTCAGTAATTGGCGTGAAATATAACTTGTATCGTATACAGTACCTCTATAAGATAATTCACCTTTATGAATTTCATTACCAATTCCTGTTACATCTACATAGGTAAAGAAATCGATGCCTGCTTGACCTAACGCTTCTCTAACCTCTTCAAATTTTGAAGTGCGGATTATTGCTTCAATTTTTTTCATTGTTTTTTAATTTTAAAAATGAATATTTCTATTAAGCACTAGAGTAGCTTAATTTATGCTTTTATTATAATGTTACTCCTGCAACAAAGAATGCACTTCTTGAGTATGGATTTGCTCCTATAACTGCATAAATAGGAAGGCTGAATTTGTCGGTAATGGCAATTGATTTGCTAACTTTTATGCCAAGGTTGGTGATGCCGAAACCTGTAGTGCCATAAGTTGCGCTTTCGCCAAGTGAACCACCAATGAAGATTTTAGCCACCGGAGCAATTTGGTAACCTAACTCTACGTAAGTTGATAATGCATTGTCTCCGTTTGCTTTTTTGTCGGCTCCGGCAAACATGGTGTTTACAGAAGCACTAAATGCAGAACTGGTGTAAGCTAATGTGCCTTCAAAAACGTGACCTGTGCCTCCGCTATATTTGAAGTAATTAGGTTGAGAAGCAAAATTGTAATAATAATCGGTAATGGTTATTGCAAATTTGCTTGATACTGCTAAAGTAGCATATAGATCTACTTCTTTAACTGCTCCAGTAAAGCTACCGGAAGCCCACGATCCCAAAGTTAATTTACCTGTAGTAAATGATGCATAAGGTTGGATATTTGGAGTTCCACCTAACGAAGTTCCATCTTGTGGAACACCACGCCAAATGTACGAACTAACAATGTCGGCACCTGTTGAAAAACCTTGAGCTTTAATGTTTGAAACTGCTAAAACGGCAATCGCGCAGATTGCTAAAACTTTCATCTTTCTCATTTTGTTTACTTTTAAAATTTAATAATTAAAAATTCTGTATTTATTTTGCGTTTTTTTTGAATTAATTTCTTTTATAGAGTAGTATGAACAGATACGTTTCGATTGGATATCACATGAAAGAATATTGTTTTAATTTCACAAGCTTTTCTATTCTTTTTTTATATCCTTCCAACCTTTTACTTCTTATTGTATTCAAAAGTCATATTGTTCTTAATAATATGCTAAATCAATAAAAAAGATAGTAATATTATAGTAATATTATCATATTGTTTCTAATGCATTGCAAAAATAAGCAAAATGTCAGAATTGTGCAATTAAAACTACCAAAATGTTGCTAAATTAAAAATGTGCATTCCATTATGATATCATTTTGGTTGTAATTGTTATGATATGAAACCAAAACGCCTTATTTGCTCACATATTGAAATAATAACAAATATTTTTATTTCAACATATATTACATTTATGTTCTTTAATTGACTTTTTTCTCTCAAATTTCTGCTATAAAGCATAAATATTAGGCGTTTTGAGCAGAGTTTTTTAATTTAACAGAAAATACGATTAATTTGGACTTTCATTTTGCCGCTAAAAAATGAGGCTGCCTCAAATGTTATTTTGAGACAGCCTCGTTTTTATGAATAACTGTTTGTATCTATTAGTTGATCTTACACCATCAATTTCTTGTAGCGTATTCGTTTTGGAGCTTCGTCGCCCAAGCGCATTTTCTTGTTTTCTTCATATTCGGAATAAGAACCCTCGAATACAAAGATTTCGGAGTTACCCTCAAATGCAATGATATGGGTACAAATACGATCGAGGAACCAGCGGTCGTGACTGATAACCACTGCACAACCGGCAAAGGCTTCGAGACCTTCTTCCAATGCACGCAATGTGTTTACGTCAATATCATTCGTGGGCTCATCGAGTAGGAGCACGTTGGCTTCCGATTTAAGCGTGATAGCCAAATGCAAGCGATTACGCTCACCACCCGAAAGTACACCACAGAGTTTCTCCTGATCGCCACCCGCAAAGTTGAAGCGCGAAAGATAAGCCCGCGCATTGATTTCTTTACCACCTACGCGGATAAAATCTGTTCCGCCCGATACTACTTGATAAACTGTTTTAGAAGGGTCGATATCAGCATGACTTTGATCAACATAACCAATTTTTACTGTTTCGCCTACTTCAAAGGTACCTTTGTCTGCCGTCTCCAGTCCCATCATAAGTCTGAAAAGCGTAGTTTTACCGGCACCATTTGGTCCGATAATACCAACAATACCATTGGGAGGAAGCATAAAATTGAGATGCTCGAACAATGAACGCTCGCCAAATCCTTTGGCTACATCCATGGCTTCTACCACTTTGTTTCCCAAACGCGGTCCGTTAGGAATATATATCTCCAGTTTTTCTTCTTTTTCTTTTTGATCTTCGTTAATCAACTTGTCGTAGGCTTCAATACGTGCTTTACCTTTGGCATGACGCGCTTTAGGAGCCATGCGCACCCATTCCAACTCACGTTCCAATGTCTTGCGACGCTTGCTGGCTTGTTTTTCTTCGCCAGCCATACGTGCTGTTTTTTGCTCTAACCACGAAGTGTAATTTCCTTTCCACGGAATACCTTCGCCACGGTCGAGCTCCAGAATCCAACCCGAAACATTGTCCAGGAAGTAACGGTCGTGGGTAATGGCAATAACCGTTCCCGCATAGTTTTGCAGATAATGTTCCAGCCATTCTACCGATTCTGCGTCCAAGTGGTTGGTAGGCTCATCGAGTAATAAAATATCCGGATTGCGAAGCAACAAGCGGCACAGCGCCACACGGCGACGTTCCCCTCCCGATAGTACTGCTACTAATGCCTCTTCGTCCGGACAGCGCAAAGCATCCATAGCACGTTCCAGTTTATTGTCTAGGTTCCAAGCATCGGAGTGATCCAACAATTCCTGTAATTCACCCTGACGGGCAATTAATTTATCGAAATCGGCATCGGGCTCAGCAAACTGCTCGTTGATACGCTCGTATTCAGCCAGCATATCTACAATTTCTTGTACGCCTTCCTGTACAATTTCTTTTACCGTTTTGGTGTGGTCAAGATGTGGCTCTTGTTCCAAATATCCAACTGAATAACCCGGAGAGAAAACTACTTCACCATCGAAACTTTTTTCTGCACCGGCAATAATTTTCAATAGGGTAGATTTACCGGATCCATTGAGACCGATAATACCAATTTTAGCTCCGTAGAAAAACGAAAGGTAAATGTTGTTTAATACTTTTTTTTGTGGAGGGAAAGTTTTACTAACTCCCACCATCGAGAAAATAACTTTTTTATCGTCAGCCATATATTCAATTCATAATTAATAATGCACAATTAATAATTGGAGTGCAAATATACAAAAGAAAGAGGGAATTTGGAAATGGAGATGTAGGGAGACTTTATATTGTAGTTATTCATACAATAGATAAATACGATGGCAATGATTGCTTCAGTTTCAACAATAAAAAAACGGAGTGTAAATTTTACTTTACAACTCCGTTTGTATATGAAATATTGTGTACCAAATATTAATTATTTTCCTCCAAATAAACAGGCTACAGAAATTCCAATGACTTTGTTTTTTAAACTTCCAGAATTATCCGAGTTTAATTCCGCCAATCCCAAACCATATTGAGTTGATATTTGTAAATTTCTTACTTCAACTCCAACTCCAATGTTTAACCCTAAATCAAATGCATTCATATCTTTGTTATTTCCAGAAAATTTAATATCAGATGAAACACCTCCAGTACCATATTTCCCACTAGTAGCATATCCAATATATGGCCCTGCAAAACCAAATAATTTTGTCGATCCTGTACCTAATTTATATAATAAATTGATAGGAATTTCAATATTATTAGTATTGAAACTTAAATTGGAAATCTTATACTTCGAACCCTTAGTTGAAAATAGAAGACCTGGTTGTAGAAATAAATTGTCGCTTATAGTGAATTCAGAAATAAGACCAAGGTTAATACCTGCTACCGCTTTTGTATCAGCACTAACCCCGCCCACTTTCAGCGTGATACTGGCCAAGTTTAATCCACCTTTAATTCCAAATCTTGTTTGAGCTTGTGTGTAAGTTGACGATAATACTAGTGCGATTACGACTAAAATTTTTACAAATGATTTCATAAATTGTTTCGTGTTGTTTTTTGTCTACTCTAAAGCTTTTCGACAACCGCTCCTTACTCTTTATGGATTTTCAGGTCACTTCTTTTATTTAAAATTTGTCAGAGAATTATTGCATTTGGCACACAATTTCATTTGCTGAAGTTTTTTAAAATTGGGTTTATTTATCATATATGCTCTATATGTTTAGTAAAACGGTGTAAATTTAATTAAATTTGGCAAACAAATAAGAGCTTTTTTAAAAATGTTTGAAATGATTTTTTTTTGATATATCTAATAAATGTCTAACAGCGTTATTGTTAAGCATGTATTATTATATAAAATACTGTAAGTACTTATGCTTGATTTTTATTCACGATTGTTGGAGATACAACCAAGTTTGGATGATTAAAAAAATGCCTGAATGACCTAAGTTCATTCTGGCATTAAATTCTATGATCCAATTTATCAATCCTTTTTATTATTCATTATTTTTTTTAAAACAATATACCCAACCACAACAATGGCAAATCCGGCACAAAAGCTGAGCAATGAATCTGCATTCAGATTTCGGGCAACTATTCTTCTGTATAAAACAGCAAGTAGAATAAGTGTTACTACAATAATAGGAATTATTGATTTTTTCGAATCCATTTTCATAGAGCATTCTGATTTAAAGTGGGTACTTATTATTGTCCAAACGGTTTTTGGTCACTGCATAAGATATTCTCGCCAGGAGACACCTTTAAATAACGACAAAAAAATTGATAGTACTGGTAACGATGTGCAGTTTTGGCGAGTTCTAATCCTTTGCCACATTCCACGCCACCGTTAATCACATTTACTGTAGCACCAAAACCGCTTAAACGTCCCTTTTGTAGATCATTTTCGGTAGGTTTCCATGTTCCGTTCATAATTTGGTGGCAAGATGGTTTAGGAAATTGTGCTGTCATCCAAAACAAAATAGCCGAGGCCAAAGATAATTCCGGGTCTTGTGCCAATAATTCGGGGTGATGGAGCAAGGTATCTTTTGTACCAAACCATGCCTCACTAAACTGACCATAGTTGTAGTTTCAACTCAATTGTTTCGGTTCTCTGCCCAGGTAGCTCTTGCCCAGAGCGGGTGGGTAGTTCGTTTTAGTTAGTGTCGACATACCTACTTTTAGAACTATCTTCTACTTCTTCCACAAAATAAAGCCCCCATTTAAAGTATCCTCCCGGTGCTTCGCTCCAACCACCACTTGTTTCTTGGGCAATATTTACTAAAAAAGCAGCCAGTTCACGCTTTTGAGTAATGGCATTTCCGGTCAGGAAATCAGGAAAATGCTTAGTAGCCTCTACCAGAGCTTCGAATGAATAAAATTCGGTTGCGGGCTTTTTAGTGTTCATCCCGTGCATTCCGTGCCTGTTCGGAAACAGTTCATTCCACTTTGTTGCATTTAAATGTAAAGTGATGTTTGATTTATTCCGACTGCTGGACATCTTGTTGAGTGGTGCTTTTATTGCTGTGCCTGGTTGAGCATAACTCATTGATGCAAATAATACTATCCAGCCAATAAGTTTATATTTCATGATTATTAAAAAATCTAATTATAGACTATGACAAAGATATATAGAAAGCAGGAATTTAAAATCTAAGAAAATATAAAAATTAAGGGTAGAGGTTCGACATGTGAATTCTGCAATAAATAACCATAATTGTGTAATTTTAGATTTAACAAAATCTCTACCTTTGTCTCGTTCAATAAGTACTTTTGAAATACAATTTAAGGAACATTATTTACATTCAATTATTAGTACACATTAAAAAAGAAAAGAAAATTATGAAACAAAAATTTTGTATTGCTGCTTTGTTATTGGCATCAATTGGTTATTCTTCCGCACAGGAAGTAGTAACGGTGAGTCGCTCAGAGAGTGCGGAAATTCCAAAAACAACAACTTGTGAATTTGTACCGGTTTCCCACTGGTCTATCGGTTTTAAAGGGGGAGCTAATTATTTTCGTGTTGCTCCGGGAATTTTATCTCGACGAGATCAAGTCCATCTAATGGGTGGAGCAGAATTAGAATACAGTATTAATCCATTATTAGGTCTTGGTGTAGAATACATGTACAATCCTTATGGCCATTCTTTTTTACTTAACAACAATCAGCAGGGCACGCTTGACGGTCGCACACACGATGTGCTTATGTATGCTTCTGTAAATTTGGCTAATGCATTGATTCCTAATCGTACAGGGTTTTGGAGTAAAATGAACGTTTACGGAAATGCCGGTGTAGGTGTTGGTTTCTATCAATTTAAATTATCGGATGCTAATGATAAAGTAATGGTAGACTCACGCGACGGAGGCGATGGTGTGCCAGAAACTCTAGCGGCAAAAGCTGGTTTAAATCTTGAGTTTAATCTAAGCAAATCTGTTGCTTTTGGTGGCGAAGTGCAATATCGCTACTACGACAGAGCAAATTTAGGTGGCTATAATATGTCAAAAGGAAACAGCGATGCAGTAACAGCAACCATTGGTTTACGCTTTAAACTTGGTGCTACAGGCGATAAACAACATGCTAGAAATATCAGTATGTGTGAGTATTATCCAAAACCAGCTCCGGTTATTGTAGAGAAAATTGTAAAAGACAATACTATCGAAACCGTTAATAGGTTGAATGCTTTGGAAGCCGAAAATGACTCGATAAACAGAGCAAACAAAAAAATGGCTGAGGATATCAAAGCTTTATCACTACGCGATAATAAAGTTGGAACTACAGTTATTGTAAAAAACAATGATGCGTTGAATGATAAAATTCAAAAATTGGAAAATGATTTGAAAGCATTATCGTTGAAGAATAAAGGTATTGTGAACGCTTCTTTCGATAATATTGAATTTGAACTTGGTTCAGCTCAACTGACAAGTAATTCATTTTCAACATTGGATAGAATTGCTGTGGTTTTAGTAAGAAATCCAGCATGGGCAAGACTGAACGTAGCTGGACATACTGATTCAAGTGGCTCACGTAAATTCAATCAGGCACTTTCGAAAAATAGAGCTAATTCGGTAAGAAATTATTTACTGGGTAAAAATGTCCCTTCTTCGAGCATGACCGTTACCGGTTTTGGTGAAGATAGACCTATTGCTACCAATAGTAGTGATTCAGGTCGTCAAAAAAATCGTCGTGTGGAATTTATAATTACGAAATAATTAACACTTTTTTTTATTAAATAAAAAATAGACTGTCTAAATGAATAGGCAGTCTATTTTTATAATCAAATAAGAACGTATTTCTAATTTTTCAGAGCAGCCTGTGCTGCTGCAAGGCGTGCTATTGGCACACGGAATGGTGAACAACTCACATAATTCAATCCTACCCGATGGCAAAATTCAACCGATGATGGTTCACCACCATGTTCACCACAGATACCTACTTTCAGATTCGGATTTACGGAGCGACCTTTTTCGGTGGCCATTTGTACTAATTGTCCCACACCGTTTTGGTCAAGCACTTGAAATGGATCGGCTTTCAAAATTTTCTTTTCAAGATAGATAGGCAGGAACGAAGCAATATCGTCGCGCGAATATCCAAAAGTCATCTGAGTTAAGTCGTTAGTTCCAAATGAGAAAAACTCTGCTGTTGCTGCGATGCGGTCGGCAGTGAGTGCAGCACGTGGAATTTCAATCATGGTGCCCACTTTGAATTCAATGCTGTCCCCTTTTTCGGCAAACAGTTTGGTAGCGGTGTTGCGAATGATTTTATCCTGTTCGTTGAACTCAAATTTGATACCTACTAGTGGAACCATAATTTCAGGCATTGCTTTGATTCCTCTTTTTTTCAATGTCAACGCAGCACCCAGAATGGCACGGGTCTGCATTTCGGTAATTTCTGGATAAGTATTTCCTAAACGGCAACCACGGTGTCCTAACATTGGGTTTTGTTCGTGCAAAGCGTCAACCCGTTGTTTGATAACTTTGATAGAAACGCCCATAGCTTCTGCCATTTCCTGTTGACCTTTTTCATCGTGAGGAACAAATTCGTGCAATGGTGGATCAAGCAAACGAACGGTTACAGGGCAACCAGCCATTGCTTCAAAAATTCCTTCGAAATCAGCTTCCTGATAGGGTAGAATTTTAGTTAAAGCAATACGACGACCAGCTTCATCTTTCGCCAAAATCATTTCGCGCATGGCTTTGATTTTTTCACCTTCGAAAAACATGTGTTCTGTTCGACAAAGACCAATCCCGGTAGCACCAAATTTACGAGCAACCTGAGCGTCGTGAGGAGTATCAGCATTCGTGCGAACAGTCATTTTGGTATATTTGTCGGACAATGCCATAATTTCAGCAAAATCAGCATCCAGTTCAGCTTCAGAAGTGCCAACTTTTCCTAAGAAAATGTCACCTGTCGAACCGTTTAGAGAAATATAATCGCCCTCTTTTACAACGAGACCATCCACTTCCATTGTTTTGGCGGTGTAGTCTATTTTTAACGCCCCTGCACCCGAAACGCAACATTTGCCCATACCACGAGCCACAACGGCAGCGTGGGAAGTCATACCACCACGAGCAGTCAGAATTCCCTGAGCAGCAGCCATACCAGCTAAGTCTTCAGGAGACGTTTCAACACGTACCATGATTACTTTTTCACCGTGTGAAGCCCAATCAGCAGCATCATCTGCATTGAACACAACCCGACCTGAGGCAGCACCTGGAGATGCAGCCAGACCTTTAGCTATCAATTTTGCTTCTTTCAACGCTTTTTTGTCGAAAATAGGGTGGAGGAGTTCATCCAAACGGTTTGGATCGATACGTAGAATGGCCGACTTTTCATCGATCATACCTTGATGAAATAAATCGATAGCAATTTTTACCATTGCTGCGCCAGTGCGTTTTCCGTTGCGGGTTTGTAGGAACCAGAGTTTACCTTCTTGAACGGTAAATTCCATGTCTTGCATATCTTTGTAGTGATTTTCCAATTTTGTTTGGATAGCATCAAGCTCTTTGAAAATAGAAGGCATTGCTTCTTCCATCGAAGGATATTTGGCTAAGCGCTTTTCTTCTGAAACTCCAGCCAATACTGCCCAACGTTGTGAGCCTGACTGGGTAATTTGCTGTGGAGTACGAATTCCGGCAACTACATCTTCACCTTGAGCGTTAATTAAATACTCACCAATAAATACGTCTTCACCCGTTGCGGCATCGCGACTAAAACAAACACCGGTAGCCGAAGTTTCACCCATGTTGCCGAAAACCATCGATTGAACGCTAACGGCAGTTCCCCATTCGGCAGGAATTCCTTCCATTTTGCGATACAGAATAGCGCGGTCGTTCATCCACGAGTCGAATACCGAGCAAACAGCTCCCCAAAGTTGTTCGTAGGCCGAATCAGGGAAGTTTTTGCCAGTTTTTTTCAAAACGGCAGCTTTAAATTTAGTAACCAGTTCTTTTAAATCGTCAACCGAAAGTTGGGTGTCAAGCTCCACACCACGGGCTGCTTTTATGTGTTCGATAATATCTTCGAACGGATCAATATCATTTTTATTTTCAGGTTTCATTCCCAGCACTACATCACCATACATTTGTACAAAACGACGGTATGAGTCCCATGCAAAACGGGCATTTCCAGTTTTACGAACTAAGCCTTCAACTACTGCATCATTTAATCCTAAGTTTAAAATTGTATCCATCATGCCAGGCATAGAGGCACGAGCTCCGGAACGTACCGAAACCAAAAGTGGATTTTCAATATCGCCAAATTTTGAATTCATAAGAACTTCAACATCTGCAATGGCTTTTTCTACTTCCAGTTTCAACAGTTCTACAACTTTCTCTTTGCCCAACTCGTAATATTCGGTACAAACATCTGTGGTGATCGTGAATCCCGGAGGAACTGGAACGCCAATTAAATTCATTTCTGCGAGATTCGCTCCTTTTCCTCCGAGCAAATTCTTCATGTCTGCTTTACCTTCAGCTTTTCCGTTGCCAAAAGTATAAACTCTTTTTGTGTTACTCATAGTGAATTATTAAATTTTTAAAATTGGTTATTTCGTATTCTTTAAGATTATACAGTGGCAAATATATGAATTTTTATGCGATTATATTAAATTCAAGCATTAAAAATAAAAAAAATAGAACTGTTTAAATATCATCTTTAAATAGAAATGTAAAGCGGACTGCCATAAATTTTAATTGTCTGTAATAATATCCTCTTTTTCAAATAGATATCTTGTGGAATTGACAAAGTAGTCTATTTTTGGACTTGGTAAGAATTCAACGAAAAGATGAGTTGATTTTAGAGAACATATGATGAAAAAAGCCAGAATGTTGAATTGCATTCTGGCTTTTTTGTATTAATTATTTTTTTAAAGTCCCTTTTCAGATAAATATCGTTCGGATTCAATGGCTGCCTGACAACCTGTGCCCGCAGCTGTGATAGCTTGTCGGTAGTGTGGGTCTGACACATCGCCTGATGCAAAAACACCGGGCACATTGGTGCGTGGTGTTCCAGCAATGGTTTTGATGTATCCCACTTCGTCAGTCTCCATCCACGGTTTGAAAATATCAGAGTTTGGTTTGTGACCAATGGCCAAAAAGAATCCGTCAATATCAATATGTACTTGTTCTTCGTCGGCTTTATCTTTGCGTTTTACTAAATTAGCACCTTGTACCACGCCTTCGCCCGTTAAACCCAGCGTTTCATGTTCGAAAAGTACTTCTATTTTTTTGTTAGTCAATACACGGTCTTGCATAATTTTAGAAGCGCGTAAAAAGTCCTTACGCACAATAAGATATACTTTACTGGCTAAACCCGACAGATAAATTGCTTCTTCACAGGCAGTGTCACCACCACCAACAACGGCTACAGTCATTTTACGATAGAAAAAGCCATCGCAAGTTGCACAGGCTGAAACTCCTGATCCTGCATATTTTTGTTCATCGGGTATTCCGAGGTATTTTGCGGTAGCACCAGTAGAAATAATAATAGTGTCTGCCTCAATGACTTTTTGGCCATCGATTGTTACCTTATAAGGTGCTGCAGATAAATCAGTTGCTGTAGCCATTCCAAATCGGATATCAGCACCAAAGCGTTCGGCTTGCTTTTTTAAATCTTCCATCAACTCCGTTCCGGTTGTACCTGTTGGGTAGCCAGGAAAGTTTTCTACTTCTGTTGTTGTAGTTAACTGCCCTCCGGGTTGCATACCTTCGTATAATACCGGTGCAAGGTTAGCGCGCGAAGCGTAAATGGCTGCGGTATATCCGGCTGGTCCTGAGCCTATAATTAGGCAACGTACTTTTTCGTTCATATTTTTTTTCTGTTGTTTGTTTCTTTCTAGGGGTTGCTACGTTTGATTGCTTCTTTGATTTTATACTCAAACGCATTTATACTCAAAAGGTTTTTTGGAAAAGATCAATTGGCAATCAATAAAGATATTTATGAATTCTATTGAAATAAATAACCGTAAATCAGAATAAATGCATAGCAAACTACCTCAAATCATTTACTTCTACTCCCTTGTATCTGGCAGCGTTGAAAACAAAGATATTATCAGCTGCTTTTATGTTTTTCTGAAAATTACTCAACGATAAGAGCGAGCTACTTCCATTTTTATTGATCATTTTTACAGAGTACAAGTTTCCATTTGATTTAGCTATTTGTACTTCAATTTTTGCAATGTCCTGACCTTTGATTTTTGGAGTCATTTCGATACAATAATTTTGAGCCGATTTTATTTTTAACGAAAAGCGAATACTACTTTTGGCTTTAAAACCGGATAAAATAGCCATTGGATTTGTTTCTGATAGTTCTTTTTCCGAAGGTTCGGTAACTGAAACTTCGTTGCTATTAGCTACGTAAGCCCATTGTGTTTTTCCATCGAAATAAACTTTCATGCCAGTCATATCCAATAAAAATTTATTGCCTTTAATGGTAAAAGTTCCCATGGATACTTGTGCTTGCGAATTACTTTTTTCAGTAATGGCCAATTTAAAATTAGTTTTAATGGCATTGCCTCTGGCTTCGGCGAGTAAGTCGCTGACGATTTTGTGAGCTTTCGCGTCGGTTTGTGCCGTAACTCCGTGAAAACAAAAAAATAAGACTGCTATTGAATAAAATATCTTTTTCATAATTTAGTTGTTTAAATAAAAAATTGTTTAGTTGAACGGATTCAATGTCTCCCTAGAGATGCTTCAAAATCTGTTCCAAATGAAATGCGTCCATTACCAATACCTGACGAGCTTTACTTCCTTCGAATGGTCCGATAATGCCGGCCACTTCCAGTTGATCCACGATTCGACCTGCGCGGTTATAGCCGATAGAAAATTTACGTTGAATAAGCGATGTTGAACCTTGCTGGTTGGCCACAATCAAGTGTGCAGCTTCTTCAAACAATGGATCACGCTTGGTCATGTCAACAGAGCTAGAGTCGATACCATCACCATCTGCACGTACAAATTCGGGTAAATAAAACGCTGTAGGGTAACTTTGTTGCACCTTGATATGATTCACCACATTCTCCACTTCTGGCGTATCCACAAATGCGCACTGAACGCGGACTAAATCATTTCCTTGCGAGAAAAGCATGTCACCACGTCCAACCAATTGGTTTGCCCCTGGTGCATCAAGAATCGTGCGAGAGTCAATCATTGACGATACACGGAAGGCCACACGTGCAGGAAAGTTGGCCTTGATAACACCAGTAATAATGTTTACCGACGGGCGTTGAGTGGCAATAATCATGTGTATTCCCACAGCACGAGCCAACTGAGCAATACGAGCAATCGGCATTTCCACCTCTTTGCCGGCAGTCATTATCAGGTCACCAAATTCATCGACAATCACCACTATGTAAGGTAAAAATCTGTGTCCTTTTTCGGGATTCAAGTGGCGGTTGGTGAATTTTTCGTTATATTCTTTTAGATTACGAACGTGCGCTTTTTTGAGTAGATCGTAGCGGTCGTCCATTTCTTTACACAGAGAGTTGAGTGTTTCTACCACCTTGCTTGTATCGGTAATAATAGCATCCTCTCCATCGGGTAACTTTGCCAAAAAATGTTTTTCAATATCTCCATAGATGTTGAACTCAACTTTTTTAGGATCCACCAATACCAATTTCAATTCGGCCGGATGCTTTTTATATAGTAAAGAGGTAATAATCGCATTCAATCCCACAGATTTTCCTTGTCCCGTAGCACCAGCCACCAGCAAGTGAGGCATTTTAGCCAAATCGACCATAAAAATCTCGTTAGTAATGGTGCGCCCGAATGCCACTGGGAGCTCAAATTTAGATTCCTGAAATTTTTTGGAAGCGATGATTGAATGCATAGAAACAACCTGCGGATCGATGTTCGGTACTTCAATACCGATAGTTCCTTTGCCCGGAATGGGAGCGATAATACGAATTCCAGTTGCGGCAAGGCTGAGCATGATATCATACTCCAGATTACGAATTTTAGAAATACGCACACCTGCTTTTGGTACAATTTCGTAAAGAGTAATGGTTGGGCCAACCGTTGCTTTAATTGTATCAATTTCAATTCCGTAGTTTTGCAAGGTGGTGGTAATCCGTTTTTTATTCGCATTTTGTTCCACCATATCTATTTGGGTATCATTGTCGGTACCATACACTTTTAGTAAATCGAGTGTTGGCGGGGTATAATGCGTCAAATCTAAGGTCGGGTCATATTTGCCCAGTTTGGCAACATTGTAATAAGGATCATCATTCTCAGGCTCTACAATTTCCATTTTGAGTGCATCCACCGCTTTGCTTTCTTCCGGTTCGGCAGGTTGCTGAATCACGAACGGTATGTCATCGGTTTCGTCCAATTCAGTTGCAATAGTAGGTTTAATAATAAATTCTTCTCCGTCAATTTCTTCGTCACTGGGTTTTGTAATCCAATCTTCAGGAATTATTTCCGTTCCAACTGCTACCGATGATCCCTCCATAATCTCCTCGTTACTATCAATATCTTCAACATCAGTCAGTTCATCTACCTTTAATTTGCGGGAGAATAACCGTTTCAGGAATGGGATAGTAGCTTTAGAAGATATGACGCAATATACCAAAAATGTACCGATAATAATCATTATCGTGCCTGGTAGGCCTACGTATGAAATGACCCAGTTGCTCACTCCATCGCCATGCTGTCCACCGGGTGAGAAGAATAAATAGTCTTTGTAAAATGAGCGCAAGGCAAATGCAAGTAATACAGATAGCCATACCAACCAAAAACTGGAATGAAAAAAAGATTTCCAAATCGAGTTGATGCGTACTTTCATCAATCGTAATCCTAACACAACGGCAAAATAGAAAATCGCAAATGAAGAAACACCAAACCAACGATTGATAAAGGTTTCAGCTAAAATAGCACCCGTTACCGAGGCCCAGTTTTGAATATCGTTGCGCATCTTTTGCAATTCGCCGAACGATAATTCCATTTTGCTTTGATCTGCTGCTCCAGTAAAGAAGTAGGAAATAAAAGACAGAAACAAGAATAAAGTCGCCAATAGCAAACCTAATCCTATCACGAAACGGGTTCGTTCATCGGTAATAAATATTTTGAATTTTTCTCCAAGCCCTGGTTCATTGGAATCTACAATCTTTTTTTCGACTTTTGGTTGCGGCCTAGGTTCCGGTCTCTGATCCGGTTTTGGAGTGGCTTTGATAGGTTTTCTTGGTGCCATGTGTATAATTGAGACTTTAAAATTAAAAAATGAGAAAGGTTTGCGTTATCTCATTCTCTTTTCAGTGAAATAAACAAGCTTAAGTCAGTACAAATAAATCAAATCAGTTAGCAAGTTCAATTTGCGTCTTTAATTTGCAAAAATAATAAAAAGGAACGCTAGAATTACATCTTTTGATATAAATTTGCAGAAAAATCTATGATTAAGTTCTAAGGCACTGAAGGGGACATCTTGACGAAGTCTTTTTGAACTATGGTGTAGAAGTCCTCCACTTTTTTTAATATAAAATATGACAATAGCCCAACGATATAAATACATAATAGCTTGGTTTTCTGAAAATATGCCTGTAGCCGAAACTGAATTGCATTATTCTGATCCTTTTGCTTTGCTAGTGGCTGTGATTCTTTCGGCACAATGTACCGATAAACGGGTGAATATGATTACACCCCAATTATTGGCCGATTTTCCCACACCCGAAGCGATGGCAGCTACAAGCGCTGAAGTGATTTTTGAATATATCCGTAGTATTTCTTATCCCAATAATAAAGCCAAACATTTGGTGGGTATGGCACAAAAACTAATGTTGGATTTTGGAGGGGTGATGCCCGACGATATTGATAAACTACAAACTTTACCCGGTGTGGGGCGCAAAACCGCCAATGTAATAGCTTCAGTAATTTTCAATAAACCCACCATGGCGGTAGACACACATGTGTTTCGTATTTCCGAACGATTGGGCTTGACTACAAATTCCAAAAACCCACTGCAAACGGAACTTGAACTGGTGAAACATATTCCTTCCAATTTGATTCCCAAAGCCCATCATTGGCTTATTTTGCATGGACGATATGTATGTATTGCCCGTAAACCTAAATGCCTTGAGTGTGGTTTAAGAGCATGGTGCAGATATTATTCCAAAGCTGGATAAAATTTGAAATTAGTTCATTTTTTTTGTAAAAGTATGTAACTGAACTTTGAATTTCGTCTCAGTTAAAAATATCATTTCTTTTTTGTTCCTTATTAATAACTTATTATCTTTGCGTTTCAAAACAAATTTAAAATTATTACAAAAATGATAGATGAAGAATTAGTACGTTGTCGTCCGTGCGGTTACGTAATGAAAGAAAGTGAGTTAGGCGATGTATGCCCGGCATGCGGACTTCCCAGAAATGTGTTCGAACCTTATCGCGAAAAAGTTTCGGCAAACCGTTTATTTATTTTGGCCTTGGATATTCACCCAATTGCTATTCACCTTTCGCAAACATTTGTGGCACTAACACCGATGTTAATTATTTTCCATTACATTTTCCCAAGTTTTCAAGAGGTTATTGTTCATTCAGTTATTAGTTTCTCGATATTAATGTTACCTATTTCACTTGTAGCATCTACAATCTCGGGGATATTGGATGGAATCACCCGATTTAAAACTTTAAAAACTCCTTTACTCAGGTCTAAAATAATTTTTAGTTGTATCATTATGGTTTTTGCCTTTGCTCAATGGTACACGGCTTATGAAAATGTTTATACTTGGGTGACTTTGATGCTGAGCTTACTGGCGCTCGGCTGTGCAGTTAAACTTGGGCTAATGGGTAAAAAATTATTAGATGTTATTCTTCCGGGCAAATATGTGCCACGCAAGAAAAAGTCGACTATGGGCACACCATCACTTAAAGTGGTAAAAGAATCAATTTGAAAATTGAGATTATTTATTTCATACAAATCCTCGTTTCTGAATTATTGGAAACGAGAATTTTTTTTTCATGATTTCTAATAAAATAGCCTAAAATAAGATACCTAAATGTTAAATATTGATTTGATTTTAATTTTATCCTCTTTTTTTTAATTAAGGATGTGATTATTTCATTAACTCTTCCTGCCTTTACTGCCTATTTTGAAGAAATTTGAAATGGGAGCTTTCTAAATATACAACTTCAGTCATTTTGTGAGTACTTTTTGAATATTGATTTATAGCCTAACAGACGATTTGATTTCCTGAATTTAAAAATGCAACTGTGAATATAACATTAAAAATATATACATTTTCGATTCTTATTTACCTGACATCAGCCTGCAAGAGGAATGATGTTGATCAAAACTACGGAATAGACTCAGAAGATGTAGCTTTCAGCGAAAAATACAGAGGTACGGCTGAGAACCCTTTTGTAAAGGTGGATAATCAAACCATTTCAATTGTGTCGACCGACGTTGAAGGTGCTTCGTATTCTGATGTGCGGCAATATATAAATTTTGGACAAACACCACCAACTACATCTTTCAAAATAGAGGATCTCGTCAATTACTTTACCTACGACTATCCTAATCCGGTTTCTTCGGAAAATATTGCATTAAATTCCGAAGTAACTACCTGCCCATGGCATAATGGCCATTACTTGATGCGTGTAGGAGTGAAGGGAAAGTCAATTTTAGCGAGCGAACAACCTGCTTCCAACTATGTTTTTTTGGTTGATGTATCCAAATCAATGAATTCGGTAGAGAGAATACAATTACTAAAGACCGGACTTAAGTTGCTAGTAGATAACTTACAAGCTGCTGATAAAATCACTCTTGTCACCTATTCTAATGAAACGAAACTGGTGCTTAAAACTACTACTTGTGATAAAAAAGACGAGATTAAAACTGCAATTGATCAGCTATTTTCTGGCGGCTCTCGTGTTGATGTGCCAAGTTTGACCTATTCATATAGTGTGGCTCTCAATAATTTAATAACTGGTGGAAACAACCGTGTAATTTTGGCTTCGGATGGAGATTTAAACGTAAACCCATCGTCGAGTGATGAGCTGGTTAAACTAATAAATGAAAAAAGAATAGCGGGCATTAATCTAACAGTTCTAGGTTTTGGGCAAAAAAACCCTAACAATCACCTCATGGAGCAAATCCCCAATAAGGGGAATGGAAACTACGAATATATCGACAATTTGGGTCAATTTATGAAGGTTTTTGTAAAAGAAAAGGATAAATTTTGTTCTGTTGCAAAAAATGCCATGATTAAGGTCAAGTTTAATGAATTAAAAGTTGATTCGTTTCGTTTGATAGGGTACGAAGAGCGCGAATTTAAAAAAGAGGCAACTGATGGATATTCGCTTGCTGCTGAAATTGGTGCAACCCAAACCATTACCGCTATTTATGAAATTGTATTGAGTAATTTAAGTGTTGAGGATAAAATTGGAATAGTGGATTTCAATTATACCAAACCCAACGAAATATCAGCACGACAATTGGGTATCGATATTCAAGCTGTTCCCGTTAATTTTAAAAATGCATCTGAAAATATGCGGTTTGCAGCTTCTGTTACCGCTTTTGGATTATTGCTAAAGCACTCGAAATACAAAGGAACAGTTTCTAAGCAGATGGTGCTAAGTTTAGGGCAAAATGCCTTTACCTTTGACCCTAATGGTTACCGTAGTGAGTTTATCTCGTTGGTAAACATGTTTACAGAAAAGTAATTAACGGTTATTCGAAAATAGAACAAAAAAGTGCGAATCGATTTATCTGGTTCGCGCTTTTTTTATAAAATTCGTATCAACACTAAAAATACTACTTAAAAATTCAAGGTATTCCTATAAATCTTTCGTTATTATTTGTTTTTTTGGATACCTTTGCAAAATTTTTATCGCATAAAACTTAAAAACGGTATGGCACAATATTTAAACGACATCTCAAGAACCTTTAGTGAGTATCTATTAATCCCCGGACTTACAACAAAGGAATGTACTCCGGCGAATGTATCGTTGAAAACTCCACTTGTGAGATTTAAAGCTGGTGAGACATCACCCATCAGTCTTAATGTCCCTTTTGTCTCTGCTATCATGCAGTCGGTGTCCGATCATAAAATGGCTATTGCTTTAGCACGTAATGGTGGACTCTCTTTCATCTTCGGCTCGCAAGGTATAGAGGAACAAGCCGAAATGGTATACAAAGCAAAATCGTACAAAGCTGGCTTTGTGCTAAGCAATGCGAATCTGACACCAGAACATACGCTACGTGATGTGATTGCACTGAAAGAACAATCGGGTCACGGAACGATAGGCGTTACCGAAGATGGAACCTCAGAAGGCAAATTGCTTGGTATTGTAACCGGACGAGATTTCCGTGTTACCCGCGATAATCTTGATAAAAAGGTAAAAGAATTTATGACTCCGTTTCCAAAATTAATTACCGGACCATTTGGTGTTAGTATTACCGAAGCCAACGATATTATATGGGATCATAAGTTGAATTGCTTACCCATTATTGATAAAGATCAATTTCTAAAATACCTCGTATTTCGCAAGGACTACGAAAATCACAAAGAAAATCCAAACGAATTGTCGGATGATAACATGAAACTGCTTGTAGGTGCTGGTATCAATACGCGCGACTATAAAGAGCGTGTGCCTCGCTTGCTTGAAGCAGGAGTGGATGTTATGTGTATAGATTCATCTGATGGTTTTTCGGAATACCAAAAAGAAACCATCGAATATATCAAAGCAGAATTTGGCGATCATGTAAAAGTGGGTGCTGGAAATGTGGTGGATCGTGATGGATTTTTGTTCTTGGCCGAAGCCGGAGCCGACTTTGTGAAAGTTGGTGTTGGTGGTGGTTCTATCTGTATTACCCGCGAGCAAAAAGGAATCGGTCGTGGACAGGCTACTGCTATGATTGAAGTGGCTGAGGCGCGCGACGAGTATTTGCGTAAAACAGGTGTTTATGTGCCTATTTGTTCCGACGGTGGAATTGTTCAGGATTATCACATGGTACTGGCATTGGCTATGGGAGCCGACTTTATAATGATGGGACGTTACTTTGCTCGTTTCGACGAAAGTCCTACCCGCAAAATGATGGTGAACGGCAATTACATGAAAGAATACTGGGGTGAAGGTTCCAATCGTGCCCGCAACTGGCAACGTTACGACATGGGCGGCAGCGATGGTCTGAAATTCGAAGAAGGAGTAGATAGTTTTGTTCCTTACGCCGGAAAACTAAAAGATAACCTAAACATCACTTTGGGCAAAATTAAATCAACCATGAACAGTTGTGGTGTTATATCGCTGGACGACTTGAAACAGAATGCTAAGATTACCCTAGTTTCATCTACCAGTATCGTTGAAGGTGGTGCTCATGACGTGGTGGTGAAAGATAGCCGCAATACTAATAGTTGAAATTAGCGTTATTTAATAAAAATAAAGGACGCAAACGGATTTATCTGGTTTGCGTCTTTTTTTGTGTAGGTATTAATTGAGATAGGAGATGTGTATTGAGAAAATCTAAAGAAATTATTTGGCTCTATAACGTTTCGGGTGGGTAATCAAAAATCGATATCTTTGTACAATGAACAGTACAGATATATTTTCTTTAGCATTGGGTCTAAATCGACCTTGGATAATTAGTAACATCGAGTTCGTTGAAGGAATTTCAAAAGAGAAAGAACTTCATATTTACATAGATTTCGAACGTGGTTTTCGATTTGTATCTACTTCTGGTGAGAGCGTAACTGCTTATGATACTGAAAATAAACGCTGGCAGCATCTTAACTTTTTTCAACATCGTTGTT
>JBBSDM010000009.1:0-74879 GCA_038249445.1 Bacteroidales bacterium | reverse complement strand
ATTGGGACTAGTTTTAACAAGCAACTCTAGGAGCTCAATATCCTCTGTTTTTAGTTTTATATATCTCATATTGAGACAAATATACGAATATTAATCCATACCACCAAAGAAATGGTGTATTATATTATTCTAACTACTTATCTTACAGGGCTGACGCATTAAAATAAATAATAGATCAATTTTATTGATGATGCACTATTGCCTACCGAGCGTAAGTTTTTCGAACGAAGTATCCGTCAGCTGACGGATTGACTTTTTTTGCTTACTTTTTTGCGTCAAGGCAAAAAAAGTGAGTGGGGTTTTAGGGGTAAAGCTCCTTGTGTTAATTAAAATCATTGCAATGCGTCAGCCCTCCTACCTATACTTCTCCATTCTTACTCCTTCCCATTTAAATTCAGGTGTGAATAATGCAACTTTTTTCTAAAGTTATGTAAGGTTTTTTTGTCCACAACGAACCATCTTTGTATAAAAATAGAGAGTATGAAAAAGCTAAGAAGTATTGTAACAATCATTTTTGTTTTACTAATTTTAACGAGTACAACATCTTGCGCTGTTAGAATGCACGAAGATAATGGAAGACACCGAGGTTGGTTTCACAGAAATGACCATCGCCATCATGAAAAACGTACTGTTCTGATTGTCAAGAATAATGATCGTAATCACAGATAAAACAATAATATCCAGCAATGATGAAAAATCCTGATTGCTGAATCGAAACAAAGACTTAGCATTATGCCAGAGAATAAAGTTTCAGAACACCTTACCAAAACCGGATTGCCAACTTCTAAACTAGAAAATGGAGATGAAAAACGGAAAGATACAAAGGAAAATTTTGTTGATTTGACGGAAAAACTCAATAAGCTTCGTGAGGAAAATTTCTACGATTTTAAAAAAGAATCAGTCGAAAAAATAAGTTTGATAGAAAAGAAAATCATCAAATTAGAAGAAAAAATAAAAACGGCTAACGTAGAGCTTGGAATGATTTATCAAAACCAAATGGATGAATTGGAACATACCAAAAGAATACTTGAAGGTAAGTTGGACGAATACAAAGAAGATGGAGAAAGCGAATGGAATAGGTTTGAAATTGAATTTTCTCACGACCTGAGGGTATTCGAAATCGAACTGGCGGACTTTGTAGCAAATTTTAAAAAGGACTAATCTTTAAAATAAGAAAAATGAAAACTAAAATCGTCAATCCTGAAATTGCAAAAACCGCAAACTTTTTACCCGGTACCTTGATCCCATCAGACTTACTGCCCTCCAAAAAAAAATCAAAGGACATTGTCAATAATAAGGAATCTGAACCTAATAAACCGTCACACTCCGATTCTGATAATGCTCCGAAGGATACCAAAGAAGAGAGTATTTGAATCAGGCGCGGAACCGACAGTCTGTTATCGAATGGCATCGTTAATTATTCAAAAATATTAAAATGATAAATGAAATTCCAACATCCGTTATCGTCATTGTGGCTCATCCCGACGATGAAACATTGTGGGCTGGTGGCACTATTCTAATGCATCCGGAGTGGGAGTGGTTCGTTCTATGCCTGTCGAGAGGCAGTGATAAAGATCGTGCCCCCCGTTTTTTCGAAGCGTTGAAAGCATATGGTGCAAGGGGAGTTATGGGTGATATGAATGATGGTCCAAATCAGATTCCATTGTCCGAGCTGGAAGTGGAATGTGCTATTCTTCAGTTGTTCCCATTAAAACATTTTGATCTTATTATTTCCCATAACCCAACAGGTGAATACACAAAACATCTCCGGCACGAGGAAATAAGCAAAGCTGTAATAACGCTTTGGGAAATGGGCAAAATTGAGGCCAACCAGTTATGGACATTTGCGTACGAAGATGGTGGTAAACAATACCTTCCGCAACCAATAAAAACAGCCTCCTTGTATTGTGAATTGCCAAAAGAGATTTGGGAAAAGAAACACAATATTCTTACCCATGAATTCGGTTTTGATATGAATAGCTGGGAAGCAAAAACAGCTCCTGTTGCAGAATCGTTTTGGCAATTTTCAAATCCGGCGGATGCAAAACAATGGCTTGAAAACGAAGGGAAAATTTAATTTATAAATATATACGCATGAAAGTTTTAGTTTTGTACGATTATCCACCTGCACCAGGCGGATTGGCCACTCAGGGAGATTTACTCTTCAAGGGCTTAATTGAAATGGGAATTGATGCACACGCAGTTCATTTCGAATCGGCGCAGGAAAAGGAATGGTATTACCGCTGGTTTCAACCGGATGTGGTGGTGGGAGTTGGTTATTGGGGGCATACTCCGCAATTGGTACTTCACCCGCAGCGCTATGGCGTTACACCGGTGCCGTGGCTCGTAGCGGATGGTTATATTGCCAATTATCAGGAAATTCTGAACTCATTACCACTAATATTGGTTACTTCTAATTGGGTGAAGGAAATGTATGTTCGCGATGGAATTGATGGCAGCAAAATTGAAGTTTTGCCGGTTGGTTGCGATACCGATTTGTTCAGACCTTTTGCAATAGATGATCCGAAAGTAGTGGCAGTACGTGAGGCACTAGGTGTTTTGCCCCACCAAAAAATGATTCTTACTATTGGCGGCGATGCAGCTTCTAAGGGAGCGCAGGAAGTGATGCAGGCTTTGTCCATCATCGATAAAAAAGCTCCAAGTTGGAAGTATATATGCAAAGTGTGGCCACAACCACGAACCAAAGCTCAGAACTTGTTAGACCTGGAAATGGCTACGCAATTGGGAATTGAAAAAAATGTGCTTTATACCACCAATACCATTTCGCGTAACTTTATGCCTTATCTGCTGGGTGCCTGCGATATTTACGCTGCACCGTCACGGCTCGAGGGTTTCGGGATGCCACAAGTAGAAGCCGGTGCTTGCGGAAAACCAGTTATTGGTATCAATGCCATGGGATTGCTAGATACGATGGTTCATGGTAAAACCGCCTTTTTGGCAAAAGTAGCACGTCAGATTGTAGTGGATGAAGTTATTCTTGGAAGCGAGTCGGGCTTTGAAAACAAACACAAAGTGATTTTCAACCAACCCCGAACGGTAGATTACCGTGCTAGTGTGGATGATATTGCTAAATACCTGTTAGAACTGATGAATAACCCCGAATTATGCGATACAATGGGAAAAGCCGGACGCAAACGCGCCGTAGAATTTTTCGATTACCGTGTTGTTGCTCATAAATTTGTTCAGATCATGAATGAAAAAATGGGAATATATTGATAGTTGACAAATGATAGTGGATAGTTGACAATTGGTACTTGTTTGTAATAAATTAGTTTATGCTATTTCAAACGGCTCTCAGATAGTAAACCACTATGAATTATACGACTTACTACAACTATCTACTATCATTTATTAACTAATAACTAATAAATATGCCACTAAAAAAAGGGAAATCAAAAAAAATTATCTCGGAAAATATTGAAGAAATAATGCATAGTTTTCACGAAAACGGAACCATCGGAACTTCGACACCAGCTTCAAACGAGAAAGCTCAGAAGCAAGCCATAGCCATAGCTTTTGATATGGCAAAAAAGAAGAAAAACAAATGAAACGAACAAAACAAAATTTAATCGTAACCTTGGGCATGATTAAATTTTGTTTTATGAATTCTCAGCCAGTGGACTGACTAGCCATCTGACATTTTTTATAAAAATACAAACAGATGAAACCAATAGATGCACAAGAAATAGAAAAGGCCAAAAAAGCTGCTCTGGAAGTATTGCTTTTTAATGCACACGGTCCTTATCACGGTCTGCCACGTACGGCAGGTTGGGGATATCCCGAACCATATACCCGCGATTTGATGTTCTCCATTTTGGGAATTGCGGTGACTGGAAACAAAACCTTGCTAAAAAGCATACAAAATGTATTGGAGATGCTCGCTAAAAATCAAACCGATCGGGGTCACATTACTTCACTTGTGCACGACAAAGAAGACCGTGGATCAAGCGATACCACACCGCTTTTTTTAATGGGTGTGGGCGTGTACCGGAAAGTAACCGGAAATCCCGATTTCCTTCAGGAAGCCACTCAAAAAGCTTTGGTATGGATGGAATATCAAAGCCCTTCCGACCGTCACTTGGTGGCGCAGCAGCCTACTAGCGATTGGCGAGATGAACAATGGGTGACAGGATATGGACTTTTTGTAAATACGGTTGTTTACAGCTACCTCCGCTTGTTGGGATTGCCCGAAAAAGCTAGTCAGGTACGCAAAGAAATGACTCGATTTACCATTACGGCTGGTGTTATTCATCATCATGTGCACGAAGGACTGGCGGTAAGTCATAAACCATATTATGCTTTTTGGTCGTACAAGATTCATAGCAGTGAACGGTTTGATTTGTTGGGGAATAGTCTTGCCATTCTTTCGGGCATTACCACACCGACCCGTGCCGACGAAATGGTTTCGTGGATTGAGGCTGAATGTGCAGCCATGAGATTGAAAGGCGAACTGGCTGTAGATTTACCTCCTAATTTTTTCCCCTATATTCAACCCGAAGATCCGGATTGGATGCCACGCTATGCACAGTTTAATAATCCGGGCGAATATCACAATGGTGGCGTCTGGCCGTTTATCTGCGGTATTTACGTGGCTGCACTGGTGGCTGCCAAACGATTTAAACTAGCAGAGGAAAAACTCATTGCACTTACAGAATTGATGAAGCTTAAGCAAAATAACAACCTGGATTTTGGTTTCAATGAATGGATCAAAGCACAGGATGGTAAACAAATGGGGCAAGACTGGCAAACCTGGTCGGCAGCACTCTATTTGTATGCTGCCAAATGTGTTGAAGACCGGAATACACCCTTTTTCGACGAAGTACGGAATATCTCCAATACTGAATAAGATTAATTTATGATCTATTTTAATTATACCAAAATAAAGATGAATTGATTTTTGATATCAATTTTAAGAAACAAAAATAGCTTTAAGTTCTCTTCAGGGGTTCGTGCCAATCGGTTGCTTTTGTTGCGGATGGCCGCTAAGTGCGGATGCCTAGGAATTTAGAATAATACCAAAAACCTTTTAAAAAACATTAACCATGAACGTAAAAGTAACCAGAAAAAAACACATCTTTTATCCAGATTCTTCCAGGGTAATCGTTCGTTTTTTAAAAGTGGACGATGTAAGAACAACTGATATAATAAAGAATGTATTGGCAATGTCCGATAAGCAAGTAAATGAGTCTATGAGCAGGTTGGCGAGAGGATATTCTATGCGTCACAGGAGTATTTCCCAAATATTCCAGAAACATTTCGACAAACTGGCTCCTATACTCGATAAAATGAATGTGAATGAAAAAGATCTTAGTTCGGCTCGCAAAGCACTGATAGGCTCGTATTTCACTATGGAGTATTCGATTGAATCAGCTGCGTTTTTTAATCCATCGATTATAGAAGATCCAGATCAAACAGAACTTGAGCCAAATGAGAAAAGGGTAATTTTTAGTTTTCGTGCTACAGGTGAAGGACATATCTCATCTATCGTATTCCGCTCAGCAATTCTTGATAAAAATAACGAAATAAGGCTTGCATCTGTCGGTAAAATGTTAGCCGAAGCAGATGTTATAAAAAGACATGTTTACATTAAAAAATCTTTCCAGGAAAAACTGAAACGATTGGAAGGTGTAGACGGTAGATTTAGTCCTGTTATTTTAGATGAACCTAAGGTAAAAGAAGACTACGAGGTAAGTGACATACCTCAATTTATTATAGAAGACCATCCGGATAAAACGAAAACAAAGAAGAAAATTATTTCACCTGATTTTATTTTAGATAAGCTTGGTGATAGTTTTGGCTATGGCGAATTGAGGAGAAACCTTGTAACCGCAACAAAAGACCCCGAATTTAATACGGAAGGTCATGTTAAAATAATGAATCAAATGATGTGGATTGCATCATCGCATTACGAGATTAATTTTTCAATTGACTCAGCCATTAGCGAAAGGGTTATTTTCCCGATATCGCGAACCGAAATAAACGGAATTGAAGATGCCCGTTTTGTAAAATTTACTGACGATGACGGCGAAGTAACCTATTATGCCACATACACTGCTTACGATGGAGCAAGTATTATGCCTAAGCTGTTAAGCACTAAGGATTTTTATGCTTTCAAAATAATGCCTATTAGTGGTGAAATTGCATATAACAAAGGCATGGCTCTGTTTCCCCGAAAAATAAATGGCAAATATGCCATGTTGTGCAGGATAGATGGCGTAAATAATTATATCGCTTATTCGGATAGTTTAAATATGTGGCGCAAGGCTAAAATTATACAGCAACCCAAGTATCCATGGGAACTGGTGCAAATTGGTAATGCGGGTTCTCCTATCGAGACAGAAGATGGTTGGCTGGTTATTACACATCAGGTAGGTGCAATGAGGGAATACAGCTTAGGAGCTTCATTATATGACCTTGATAACCCGGAGAAAGAGATTGGAAGGTTAAGTAGCCAGTTAATAGTTCCAAATGAAGTAGAAAGGGAAGGGTATGTACCAAATGTGATTTATTCGTGCGGTTCGATGATTCATAACGATTCGTTGATTATCCCTTATGCAATGTCTGATTATTCATCAACTTACGCAACGGTTAATCTTAAAGAACTGTTGAAAGAGTTGAAGAACTCTGTCAGTTAGTACATACTGCTGATTAAGAGTAAATTGCTTCAAACTATTTAATTGAACGTCTTGCTGATGCATGGTAAGCTGGAAATTATTAGATTCGTACATCCCCTATACTAATTAAAAGTAATTACAAATCTTTTAAAACAAATAGAAATGAAAACATTAACGGGTTTGTGGATTGACCATAGTAAAGCACTAATTGTAACGATAACGGACATAGAGGAAGTAATTAAAGTGATCGGATCGGATGTTGAAAAACAACTTCGTCGCACCGGCGATTCCATTTTAAAAGGATCTTTCGAATCGTTGCAAGTAAAGGCTGATGATATTCAACAAAAGGCATACACCGAAAATATCAACAGCTTCTATGATGAAGTTATTGACAGTTTAGGTGATGCCAAATCGATTCTGATACTCGGTCCGGCTGAAGCAAAAGCTGAACTAAAAAAACGCATGGAGAAAAACAAACTCGGCAATAATATTGCCGGTGTAGAAACAGCCGACAATATGACAGATGGTCAACTTGTAGCGTATGTTCGTGAATTCTTCAACCAATAAAATACAGTGAAAACTTAAAAAGATGATTTAAATCAATTAAAAACAACTAAATAAAAACAATATGAACACACTTATAACCAAAGATGGTACCCAAATTTACTACAAAGACTGGGGTTTAGGCGAACCAGTAGTTTTTAGTCATGGATGGCCTTTATGTGGCGATGCGTGGGAATCGCAAATGCTTTTCCTCGCTGAGCAGGGTTATCGCTGCATTGCGCATGACCGACGTGGACATGGCCGTTCCGATCAGACTTGGGAGGGCAATAACATGGATACCTACGCCGATGATTTGTCGGAATTAATTGAAAAACTTAATTTGAAAAACATAACGCTGGTTGGTCATTCTGCTGGCGGTGGCGAAGTAGCACGATACATTGGTCGACACGGAACTTCCCGTATTGCCCGCATTGTTTTGTTAAGTGCAGTTACTCCACTTATGCTGAAAACCAAATCCAATCCCGAAGGACTACCCATCGAGAAATTTGACGAAATACGGTTCGGTATTAGTGCCGGTCGATCGCAGTTTTATCAGGATTTGACGACGCCATTTTTCGGAGCTAACCGTAAGAATCATAACGTTACACAAGGTATGCGCGACGCTTTTTGGCATCAGGGAATAATGGGTGGATTAAGAAGCCAATACGAATGTGTAAAGGCATTTTCGGAAACCGATTTTACCGAAGATTTGAAAAAGTTCGACGTCCCTACGCTTATTATTCATGGCGATGATGACCAGATTGTACCCATCGACACTACAGCAAAGACTGCATTGAAACGTATCAAAAATGCAACACTCAAAATTTATCCGGGTGGCTCACATGGTTTAGCCGATACACATAAGGATCTGCTAAATGCAGATTTGTTGCAATTTATTAAACTTAAATACTAATCATTTTAAACTATGGGTTCAATAGTCGCAGTAACTAAAATTAATCTTCCGCATAAAGTAAAACAAAAGGAAGTAAAAGCATTTGCAAAGGAATTATTTGTTTCAAATTTTCCGCAAATAGATAGATTGTTAGGCATTTTCGATAACACGGAAATCATATCCCGTAATTTATGTAAGCCGCTTCGTTCGTACGACTCAAACAATAGTTTTGAGGAAAATAATAAGGAGTTTATTCGGTTTGCACTGGATTATTCGATACAAGCCATAGAAGAATGCCTGACAAAAGCAAACATCAATAAGTTGGATGTCACGGATTTGATTTTTGTGTCTTCCACCGGACTTGCCACGCCCAGTTTGGATGCATTAATTATCAATAAGATGAAAATGAATCCGCACACCAATCGCATGTCCATCTTTGGATTGGGCTGTGCGGGAGGTGTATCGGGGGTAGCCAAAGCTAATGCCATTGCACAGTCGAACCCAAAAGCCGTCGTGTTGTTGGTTTCTGTGGAGTTGTGTTCACTGACATTTTTGAGACGCGATTTTAGCAAGAGTAATTTTGTAGCTGCTAGTTTATTTTCGGATGGTATTGCTGCTTGTCTTATTGTAGGTGATGCATTTAAGAGCAAATCAACCATTAATATTCTCGCTTCCGGCAGCAAATTGTATTTCGATTCGCTGGACGTGATGGGTTGGGAATTTTTGGATGTAGGGTTCAAAGTGCTTTTTTCGGAGAATATTCCGTCCATTATCGACCAAAATATTAAAGCAGATATTGTTGACTTTCTGGCAAAAAATGACCTTGTATTGAGCGATATCAAGAATTTTATTTTTCATCCCGGAGGCAAAAAAGTCCTTACCGCCTATGCCGATGCGTTGGCGGTTAAAGGAGATTTTCTGAAAATAACCCGCGAGACGATGAACGATTACGGCAACATGTCTAGCTCCACGGTGTTGTACGTGTTGGAAAAATTTTTAAACAATAATTTTGAGACCGGATATGGATTAATGGTGGCCATGGGTCCTGGATTTTCGAGTGAAATGGTATTGTTGGATATGAAAAAATAATGATATATGGCGTTTATACTTTTTATGGCTTTCCTTATCGGGATAAGAATGATAGAATTAGTAGTGTCCAGTCAAAATGAAAAATGGCTGAGAGCAAACGGTGCGGTGGAGTATGGGCAAAAACATTATCCATACATTGTATTGTTGCATTCGGGTTTTATACTTTCATTAATCGTTGAGTATTATTTAAAACCTACCCAAACATTGAATTCTTTCTTTCTGATGGTTTATTTAGTGTTGATAGGAGCAAAGGTTATGGTGATAAGTTCGTTAGGTAAGTATTGGAATACAAAGATATTCCATATTTCTGGCCATCGCTTAGTGAGCAAAGGACTTTATAGATACGTCAAACATCCCAATTATATTATTGTAATCTGCGAAATTGCGGTTATTCCATTCATTTTCAATTTGTATGTTACAGCCGCAGTTTTCTTTGTACTTAATGCCATTATGCTTACGATACGCATTAAAGAAGAAAACAAAATATTAAAGGATTTTTGAAAATGAACAGATGCTAAAACAAATGTTGAAACATTCAACACTTTCTTACAAGAATACCTCCCCTTCATTTTGCCCATCTGTCGTTTTGAGAGATGGACTTTTAAATATGCCTCCCATTGCTGGGTCTCATCTTGCAGTTGGTCTAATAATATGTGAATTATACAATTTATTCATAAAGTTATGTAACTGTTGGCTGTATAAAATTTCGGAACTTTGTGTAAATTTATTCATTTACTTAAAACAAACAAAATGAAAAAGAGTATTCTTATCATTCCATTCTCGTTTTTGATGTTCAGTGTGGCCTTTACATCCTGTGGACCAAGTAAAAAACTGGTTGCATCGCGTGCCTGGGTAGGCCAATTACAAAAAGACAGCGCTGATACCCACGGCCAATTGAACGATTGCAATGGCTTGGTGAAAGATTTGAGAGGTCAGAAAGCCGCACTGCAAGATAAAAATGCAAACTTGGAAGATAAAAATGCAACTGTAAATAAAGATTACACAGCACTTTCATCTGCTTCTAAAATGACCATTGAAGATCAACAAAAACGGTTGGCGAATCTTCAAAATGTGATTCAATCTCAGAAGAATGTAATGAGCAACCTAAAGAATTCGATTGCAGATGCACTGTTGAAATACAAAGCTGATCAGTTGTCGGTATATATTAAAGACGGAAACGTGTATGTATCGCTTCAGGAAAAATTACTGTTCAAATCGGGTAGTGATGTGGTGGATCCTGTTGGAAAAGCTGCGCTCCAATCATTGGCTCAGGTGCTGAACAGCACCAAAAACATCTCGGTAATGATAGAAGGTCATACCGACAATGTGCCCATTAAAACAACTTTGTTTAAAGATAACTGGGATTTGAGTACAGCTAGGGCAACTTCCATAGTACGTATTCTTACAAAAGATAACGGTTTCGATTCACAACGAATTACTTCATCCGGCAAAGGTGAATTTAAACCCGTTAAACCAAATGATTCAGCCGAAGGACGTGCAGCAAATCGCCGTACGGAAGTGATATTGTCACCCAACCTTACCGAACTTTATAAATTATTGGAACAATAAAAAATGGTCTGACATCAGCCATGCATTTTAATCGGAATAAAACTGGTGGTTTTGCTTTAGTAAGAAGATATTGATAATCAAAAAGACTCCTTGAGAGCATTTCATGATTGAAATGCTCTCAAGGAGTCTTCTTACAGTACTAAATCAAGGAAAAATGCAACCTAACTCTATTTAAATCAATATATTCTTTTTTTCTCCACAATTAAGAACTAACTTTGAATTTTTATTATCAATAACTATGGCAACATCAAAAGAAGATCAAAAGAAGCCACCTGCTACTCCGCAGTATTTTCCGATAGTAGGTGTTGGTGCATCGGCTGGAGGCTTGGATGCATTTAAACGTTTGCTGAAAGCGATACCTGAAGATTCAGGGATGGCTTATGTACTTGTTCAGCATCTCGACCCGTCGCATGAAAGTATGCTTCCAGAGATACTCAGCCGTGAAACGAAAATTCCTGTACACGAAATCACCGATGATATTCATCTAGCACCCGACCATATCTACATTATCCCTTCCAATAAAATTCTGACTTCTACCGACGGTGTGCTTAAACTCACCACTCGCGACAAGAAAAAACTCAATCTTTGTATTGATGTTTTTTTTACCTCTTTGGCAGATGTTCATAAAGAGTTTGCCATAGGAGTTGTATTATCCGGTACAGGCAACGATGGAACACTCGGATTAAAATCCATTAAGGAGCATGGCGGTATCACCGTAGCACAGGATCAGGAATCGGCAGCTTATGATAGTATGCCGCAGAGCGCTATCAATGCTGGCGTGGTGGACTTTATTTTAACCCCAGCGAAAATCCCGGAGCATCTGTTGCAAATAGCAGGTTCGTATAATGTGAATCATGTATTCGCCCCTGAGGAAGAATTACCAAAAGACGAGGAAGAGACTTATAATAAGATTTTGTCTGTACTTCGTAAACGCAGTGGAGTAGATTTTACCTATTATAAACAACCTACTTTCCATAGGCGCATTGCACGGCGAATAGCCATTGTGAAAAAGAAAAACATAGCTGAATATCTCCAGTTTTTGAGCAGCGATAAAGCTGAGCAGGATGCACTCTTTCTGGATGTGCTCATTCCCGTCACGTCCTTTTTTCGTGACCCCAAAACGTTTCAGGCATTAACCGATACTATCTTGCCGGCATTGTTTCGCGATAAATCGGATGATGAACCTATCCGGGTATGGATTGCAGGATGCTCTACCGGCGAGGAGGCATTTTCCATTGCTATTTGCTTGCATGAGTTCTTAAGGGAAAAGGCATCCTATATAAAAATTCAGATTTTTGCCTCGGATATTTCGGATAGGGCTATCAAAAAAGCCCGCACAGCAATTTACAGTAAAGCAGATGTGCGGCTGCTTACCGATATGCAGCTTAAAAAGTATTTCGTAAAACACAAAGACAGCTATGAAGTGAATAAACTCATACGCGAGATGTGTGTGTTTGCACCGCATAATTTTCTGAAAGATCCACCTTTTGCCAAAATGGATTTGATTAGCTGTAGGAATGTACTTATCTACATGGATACTTTTTTGCAGAAAAAAGCTCTTACCGTTTTTCATTATGCACTGAAAGAAAACGGATTTTTATTACTCGGTAAATCCGAAAGCATCAGTCCGGCGGCGGAGCTATTCGCTTTGTACGATAAACACGAAAAAATTTATTCGCGTAAGTCGGTGCCCGGTAGATTTATTCATGTTATTAATGAGCGTAAAGAAGAAGCAGCACCTACAAAGGATAAAGCCATTACTAAACAGGAGCCCGGATACAGCGATTTTAGAAAAAGTGCAGAAGCCATTCTTCTTTCGAAGTTTACGCCGGTAAGCGTGGTGGTGAATGAACAAATGGATATTGTACATATTCACGGTCTTATTTCGCCATTTCTGGAAGCACCTCAGGGGAAGCCTACTTTCAATTTGTTGAAAATGGCTCGTGAAGGATTAGCTTTCGAATTGCGCAACGGATTACACAAAGTGCAAATGAGCGGAGGATCTGTTATTAAAGAAAATATTCCAGTAAAAATAACAAACCTGTTGAATGATGACGTTGATCAGTATTTTGTCAAAATTGAAATTATTCCACTACCCAACACCGTGGAGCAACATAATTTGATTTTGTTTAACAAAACAACGATGTCGCCGATACCCTTACACTCGGAGCAAAATGAGTCACAGAATCATAAAGATTCGCGAAAATTTAACGAGCAGTTAGAAAAAGAATTGGCACAAACCCGCGAGGATATGCGCAGCATTACCGAAGACATGGAAGCTGCCAATGAAGAGCTGCAAAGTGCTAACGAAGAACTGCAAAGTGGCAACGAGGAGATGCAAAGTCTGAACGAAGAGTTGGAAACTTCCAAAGAAGAACTGCAATCGACCAATGAAGAGCTAACAATTCTGAATCAGGAATTTACCGACAGGCAGGAGCAACTCAACGATGCCCGGCTGTATTCCGAAAGTATTGTATCTACCATTCGCGAGCCCCTTATCGTCCTCGATAAAGCTTTGCGCATCAAAACCGCCAACGAAGCTTTTTACCGGAAATTTGCTACCAGCAAAGAGGATACTGAAGGAAAGCTATTTTATGAGATACAACATAATTTGTGGAATGATTCTATTGTGCGGTCGTTGCTGGAAAATATTCTTCCACACAAGGAGCGACTTACTGACTTTGAAATCACGCTCAAATTGCCTTCCAACGGAGAGCGTACTTTGTTGCTGAATGCACTTAAGGTTGTAGCCGAAACGATTGATGAACAACTAATTCTGTTGGCTATCGACGATATCACCGATCAAAAACAGTTGGATAGCCAGTTGATAGAGGCTAGGGATAATGCAGAGAGAGCCACAAAAATTGCAGAAGATGCCATGAAATCCAAGCAGCAATTTTTGTCTAACATGAGCCATGAAATCCGCACGCCGATGAACGCTATTGTTGGGTTTACTAATATTCTACTTAAAACAACGCTGGCTGATGAGCAAAAAGAATACCTGGAAGCTATAAAAGTGAGCGGAGATGCTTTGATTGTGCTGATTAATGATATTCTGGATTTGGCCAAAGTAGATGCCGGAAAGATGATATTCGAACAATTGCCTTTTAGGATGGATCTATCAATTTCTTCGGTGCTTCATCTGTTTAAGTTGAATACACAGGAAAAAGGTCTGAAATTCATTTGTGAGTACGACGAACGAATTCCTGTGGTATTGATTGGCGATTCTGTTCGTTTGCGCCAGATTATTTTAAACCTGATGAGCAATGCGCTGAAGTTTACTAAAGCGGGTAGAATTACGGCAAGTGTACGCTTGCTGCACGAAGATGAGAATACGGCTACGATTGATTTCTCCGTTGCCGATACCGGAATTGGAATAGCGGAAGAAAACCTGAGATTTATTTTCGAGAGTTTTCAGCAAGCCACCACCCATACTTCTAAGATATTTGGGGGGACAGGATTAGGGCTGAGTATTGTAAAACAACTGGTGGAACAACAAGGTGGATCTATTTGCGCAAAGAGTAAGATTCATGAGGGCTCTACCTTTAGTTTTTCATTAACCTTCGGCAAGAAGATGTGCGAAATGGAAGCCGAAGCCGAAATGCCGGTTGTGGAGCTTAAAACAGAAAATGTAAAAGTATTGGTTGCCGAAGACAATGGGCTCAATCAATTGCTTATACGCACTTTATTGGAAGATTTTGGGTATGAATGCGATATGGCCGCCAACGGTAAAATTGCTATTGAGAAAATGCAGAATAATTCTTACGATATCATTTTAATGGATTTGCAAATGCCGGAGATGAATGGTATGGAAGCTACGGAACATATCCGTACCAAAATGAATTCTACTATTCCCATTATTGCACTAACGGCCGATGTGGTGAATATGAACCTTAAAAAATGCAGTGCCATCGGGATGAATGATTATATCTCCAAACCCCTTGATGAAAAGTTATTGCACAACAAAATAACCAGTCTGTTGATAAAATAGAATCCTATCTATCAATTTCTTTTTTAGACCCACCGCCCGCTTTGCTTCTTTTGCAAAGCGGGCGGTTTGTTCATCATGGGTAGAGGTAACCAAGATCATACCACCCAGTTAACCTTAAAATATGTGATTTATGTAACAATAATCAATAATTGTATAACAAGCTGGGTCACCGCAACCACTACTTTTACATCGAACATATACACAGCTAATTTAAAACATCAAAATGAAAAAAACAATTTTTATTGCACTGCTAGCGATATTTTCGTTGAGTGCCACAACTGCTTTTGCTGCTGAAAAAAATTCAACAACCGCAACCGCAACGACTAAACTTACTGAAGAAGAAATCAGTACCTACAGAGCACGTGTTGAAGAAATTCGCGAAATGGATAAATCGGAACTTACATCAACAGAAAAAAAGGAATTGAAATCAGAATTGAAAGACATTAAAGAAACTATGCGTAAAGATGGTACTTACCTTTATATTGGTGGAAGTACACTCCTTATTATTATCATCATTTTGTTGATACTTTAATCAACAGGTTTGTCGAATAATAGAATAGAGCTCTGTGTTTTTACAGAGCTCTATTTTTAGCTAAACGAATTCTAATCAATAAACAAAACCCGTGAAAAATAGAAGACAACATTTCGGTACCGAAAAACGAATACATACATTATTCGTTTTTTTGATGATAGTCGGAATGCTGCCGAATGCTTTGTCGCAACAGTATTTTCAGCAAAAAGTGAAGTATACTATTCACGTTACCTTAAATGATAAACGTCATGAATTATCTGCTTTTGAAAACATTGAGTATCTCAATAATTCTCCTGACACACTTCAACTTTTATATTTTCACTTATGGCCAAATGCTTATTCAGATAACAAAACCGATTTAGCAAAGCAGTTATTGGTGTTGAGGGGAAAAGAACGGCTGTTCACTAATCCCGAATTAAGAGGATCTATCGATTCGCTGGATTTTAAAGTCAACAATCAACCGGTTGGTTGGAATTTACTTTCCAACCAACCGGATATTTGCATTATCACCCTCAATAAGCCGCTTTATCCGGGCGAACGTATTGATATTTCAACGCCTTTTCATGTAAAAATACCCAAAGGAGTTAGCTCCCGATTGGGTCATATCGGGGAGTCATATCAGATATCGCAGTGGTTCCCGAAACCGGCTGTTTACGACCGCAACGGTTGGCATCAAATGCCCTATCTGGATCAGGGTGAGTTTTATTCTGAGTTTGGCAGTTTTGATGTAAGCATTACTTTGCCCGATAACTACATTGTAGGTGCTTCAGGCGCATTGCAAAATAAACAGGAAGCTGCAAGGCTTGATAAACTGGCAGCCGATACCACCTGGGAAAGTCCATCCATGAGAGCGAAAGTTGGTTTTCCCCCGTCATCCGTTCTTACCAAAACCTTGAATTACAAAGGCAATAATCTTCATGATTTTGCATGGTTTGCCGACAAGCGGTTTCATGTGCTGAAAGGCAAAGTCATTCTGCCCAAATCTGGTAAGGAAGTAACCACCTGGTTGCTATTTACCAACCAACAATCCAGACTTTGGCGCAATGCCATTCCGTATATCAATAATGCCATTGCCGATTTTTCGGAATGGATAGGCGATTATCCCTACGCTAGTTTTACCGCTGTACAAAGTGCCCTCAACGCCGGTTTGGGAATGGAATATCCGGGCATTACGGTCATAGGACGCGCCAAAGATGGATACACACTGGATAAAATAATTGCCCACGAAGCTTGTCACAACTGGTTTTATGGAGCATTGGGTTCCAACGAACGAAGGTTTCCGTTTATGGACGAAGGCATTACAACGGCCTTCGAAGTGCGGTATCTGAACAGAAGATACCCTGATAAAAAGCTTTGGGAAAATTACTTGAACAATAGCAGACAAGCAAAATTCTTTCATGTGGACAAGCTGCCTGAACAACGAATGATGGAGCTCGAATGGCTTTTGACGTCCCGAAACAATACGGAACAGCCTATAGATATTGCATCTACTGATTTTACTCAAATGAATTATAGCCTTATTCTTTACAACAAGGGCTCCATTGCGTTCAATTACCTGAGAGCTTATCTGGGCGATACCTTGTTCGACTCGATGATGCACAATTATTATACTAATTGGAAATTTAAACACCCACAGCCCGATGATCTTCGACAGGCTTTTCAGTCGCGAACGAATAAAAATCTGAGTTGGTTTTTTGATGATGTATTGCGCACTACCAAGCGACTGGATTATAAAATGGTTTGCTATGAAAACCAACGATTACTTGTTGAAAATGTAGGTGAGTTAGCTTCGCCATTGTGCATTGCCGGAATGGTAGGCGATTCGGTACGTTTTGAAAAATGGGAAGATGGTTTTATCAGTTCGAAATGGATAGACCTACCCAAAGGTAATTTCACCGAGTGGAAAATAGACCCTAAGCATCAGATGCCGGAACTTTATCGCCTCAATAACAATATACGTACATCAGGCCTTTTCCCCAAAGCCGATCCGGTGCAAGCGCAGTTGTTGCTCAGTATCGAAGATCCCGAAAAACAATCGCTTATGTATCTGCCCGCTGTCAACTGGACCAACGAAAATGGTTTTATGCTTGGTGTAGCTTTGCACAATGGTTTTGTAGTGCCCAAACGGCTTCAATACTTTGTGATGCCTTTTTACACCTTCAATACGCCTAGCTTGGCAGGTTTTGGACGAATTTCGTATAACATAACGCCCTATAATCAGTTCGTTCGTTTGGCAAAGATAACGCTCGAAGGAACACAGTTTGGTGCTCCCGGTGACCAGAATTACCAAAAACTAATGCTGGGACTGGACATTCATATCCGAGCAAAGCAACTTAACCAACCGATACGACAGAAACTATTTGTGCGGTATATTATGGCCTCGGATCTTTATCAGATAGAAAACCAGCAAAAGGCAAGCCTCAATGGATATGTTCAGTTGGGGTATACTCTGCAGAAAACCGGCAAAGTGAATCCTTATAATTTGTTGGTTTCACTCGAATCGGGCAGTTCCTATCAAAAAGCGGGTGTTGATTTCAATTATCTGCACAGTTATAATGGCCGATCCAACGGACTGGAGATGCGGGTTTTTGCAGGTGCTATGTTGAAAAATACAGTTTCAAATACCTTTTACGCACTTGCACCCAGTGGCAGAAGCGGACGAGATCAATACCTCTACAACGGCATGTACCCCGATCGGTTTGCCACTTATCCAAGTTCATTTTTCTCTCGACAAATGACTGTCTCGGAAGGAGGTTTGGTTTCACCTATAAACGAAAAACTCGGTTATAGCAAGTGGTTGGTGTCGCTCTCTTTGTCGAGCAGTTTGCCCGGTAAGGCTAGTAAAATGGGAATAAAACCATTTGCCAATATATTATTAAACGATCACGGATGGACAACAAACTCAGGTTCTCCAATTTTTGCAGAGCTAGGATTGAAAGTCGGTGTGTGGCACCTTTTCGAGATTCATTTCCCCTTGTTGGTTACTTCCAATATCCAATCGATGACCGGGTCGGTGAAGAACAGAATACGTGTGGTGTTCAATCTGGACTTCTCGAATATAGGTGGAACAAAAAAGTGATAGTGATTTGCTAGGCAAACTCTCGGAAAGCTATTTCACCCTTGAAACAGATGAACCACCACAATAGGAACTCTATTTCATCCTTGAAACAACTCTCCTGAGATGTTGGTAAGGGGAACCAACATATCACCCGCAATAACCAGCTCCTTTACATTGTTTGATGCCTTAATTTTATTCAACAAATCCTCCAGAGGTTTCAGATTTGCGTTAGTCTGTTGCAAACGAATGTTCTGTGTCCTTGTTACTGGCCGCAAGCAGCAAAATTGCTGCTTCAAACAATCCCATCTTTAAAAATGATCCAAGGTTCTTTTTTATATTTATTTGCTATTCTTGTTTTTTTAGTTTCGGCTAGCGGTATGCGATGATCAACCCATAACGTTCCAATGGCAGGTGTATTGGTATTACCAAAACTTATCCGCACGCTAAAACTTATTTGCCATTATGATTCCCGTTTGTTGGCGACTGGCTTACTTCTGGGGTTAATCATGTCTCTTCAATTTATGCTGTCTATGTACAATGAAGAGCAGAACTGTCATTACACCAACTGAAAAAAGTGAGGAGTTTAAAGTACCAAGATGCAAACCGCCTTTGTCAAATGGCTTTGTAAGGAAGTCGCCAAAGGTTGCGCCGAATGGTCTGGTAAAAACAAATGCAATCCAAAATAAAATGATATGATTGATTTTAGTGATATGGTGGAGAAGCACTATAATAATAATTACTCCGCCTGTTACAAAAGCGCCATGCAAATAACTCAGCCCAAAATAGTCGCCAAGAAAATCTCCGAAAGCTGTTCCCAGACTATTTGAGAAAAGAATTGCAGTCCAGTAATAAACTTCTTTTTGCTTGTCAGCGATTGGAAAAACTTCAAGGTTGTTGTATTTGCGAAACCACAAAAATAAGGTAAGCAGCAAACAACTTAGCAGTAAAATGCTTCCTAAGGTGTAGCCAAGATGCAGGGTTCTGTCAATGTAGTCGGAAATCTCTGTGCCTAAAGTTGTCGTTCCAATAATCACTAACCAATAAATGACAGGTATATATTTTTTGACTGAAAGTTGCAGAAATAATACAACAAAGAAAAACGCAAGCGTAATGGCAATGCCAACTGTATAGCCCAAGTTCAAAGTCATAGAAATAAAATCGCCAAGCGTTTCGCCAAGTGTTGTGGCGACAATTTTCATGAGCCAAAAAATCAAAACGATTTTGGCAACTTTGTTTTTTTGATCTAGTAGTTCCATTTTTTTTACAGTCTTAAATATTTGTTATTTACTCGCCCATTAATATCTGCATACCAATTAATCCAAAGAGAGATTTTTTGTCCTCATCGTAAGGCGTAATTATTTTTGTACCCATCGATGACATCAATACTAAATGTTTGTTGAGTTGTTTTCTAAATCCAAAATTCAATAACCCAGTTGTTGATTGCGATTTGTTCATTGTTTTTGAGATATAAAATTCGCCCATTAATTCTAAATCGTTTCTAAATCGAAATCCAACAATTGTTCCGTTGAAAATGGTATTGGGGTTGTTGAGAACAAAATAGCCGATTTCTACACCGATACGAAAATTATTGAAAGTTTTTTCAAATTCTAAGGGGATAAAAATCTGTGGGTCTTGTTCTTTGTCTAATGGTACAATTATTTGTGGATAAATGGCAACCGCAATCGAATTTTGTTGTTCATTCAATAACTGACATTTAACACCTATTTGAGGTTGTGTAAAATTAGTATAATGTGATTTATTCAATTCAAAATTCGGCATAGGTAATTGAGCAGAAATCTGATAATGATTGCCGATGCCATAAACTATCTCTGTAGTTGGGATTTGAATATCTACTTGAGTAGAAAAATGGTAATTCAATGAAGTATTTATTTCCCAGTGGTTTTTACCTGGAGTACCGGGGTCGGTGGTGAGCATTGGTGGACCTCCTGCTTGAGAAAATAAGTTTCTAATAGTAAATAAAAAGATTAGCAATGACAATATTCTTATTTTCATTTTTATGTTTGTTTCTAGTTCCTTGATTTGATAATAGCAACTACTCAAGATTCTGACTAGTGCTATGTAAATATTAGACTTTCAACATCAATTTTCAATAATTAGCAATGTGAGTCCATGCGTTTTTTTTATTTTTTGGAGTGTGCCTAATGTCCAAGTCTATCCGCCAGCTGCCTTGCGCAAACCTGTCTGACTGCGGAACGCTGTCGGGCAGTGGCTTGGCTAGAGCTGGTATTAGTGGCTGGGGTTTAAGACTATTCGTTAGTATTTAGTTCGTAATTAGTACTTAGTCCACCTTGTTCGCTTTTTATCATTATCCCCTTTTCAATCAAATCCTGAATGTCTCGCAATGCAGTGTCTTGAGAACATTCCCCTATCTTAACCCATTTTGTAGAGTTTAGTTTTCCTTCAAAATCAGGATTTTTCATTGTCGGTTGTTTATGGTAACTTTTGAGTGTTTTATCCAGAAAGAGTGTTTGAAAATAATCTTTTCCAGTAGTTTTTCAGAACCATCAATTACATTTAATAAACAATTTAAAAACCATTCGAGCCAATTTGTGATATCTAAATCACTTTTCTGAATCTTTTCCAAATATGTCATAATAGAAATTTCGTTCTTTCCTTCTTTGCGTCGACATACTATAAAACCTGTATGATTGTTCATCGGAGCGAGCAAGTAACATATCACTTAATGCTCTTGAAATTCTTGCGTTTCCATCTTCGAATGGGCGAAGTGTTACAAACCACAAATGCGCATAGCTGCTTTAAGAACTATCTCTGTATTCTGTTCCAGATTAAACCAGTCGAAGAAGATTCGCATTTCATTTTCAAGTTGAGTTGTTGGTGGTGCTTGATAGTGTACTTTTTCTTTTCCCATTGCACCTGATACAACCTGCATTGACCCTGTTGAATCCTCATGCCAATTTCCGGTAATAATTTTGTACATTCCACTTTGTCCACTTGGGAAAAGTGCAGCATGCTAAGAAAATAATCGTTCTTTGTTTAGTTCTTTATCGTAGTTTTTGGTAGCGTCAGGCATCAAATCTACTATTCCGTCAACGTTCGTTCTGAATAAACCAGTCCGGATATATCAAGTCCCAATCGTCTCGCTATTGAAGACCTTACTTGTTCTCTGTCGAGAATTTCACCTTCTATCTCTGCCGACTTAATTATGTCGAGCGTTAAGATTTCAAGATTTGCTTCATTACGGAAGTTCAAATCCCAAAGCACCCATTTTGCCAATTAATCTTCCTTGTCGGCTTCTGACATGTGAAAGCAATGGTAAAAGTTTTTCACTATTCCATTTTAAGATTGGCCAGTTTTGATTGTCATATAAATACATATTATTTTCTCCGCTTAATTTGCGGCTAAAGTGCAGTTTATTATCCTCATAACAAAATTATATCCGCATATAATGCGAATAATATGCATGTTATTCTCCGCATCTTATTTTTTTACCCTTGCCACTAACACCAATATATACAAACTTACTGTTTCTATACACCAACTTTAGCCCACAAACATACGAATAATAATTAACCTAATAACATCTTCCTTGAAATATTTTTTATAAAAAAAATAATTGAGTGTTTTATTTGCGTTGAGCGAACTTTGAACAAAGATGGAATATCAATTCATTATCCTTTCTGACACAGTTTGTTGAATAAACCCAATTTTTGCATCGTACAGAGGGCTTTGTACATTTTTCAGCAGGCAATGTATATCTTTCAGCAGGCTTTGTATATCCTACAGCAGGCTTTGTGTAAAAACATGTGAATGATGTAACTCACAACCATTATTTTGTAACAGCATGATCCACCTCTCCAATTATCTTTGTAGTGCAGATGATTATTTCATTTTTACCTATAAATAAGCAACATAAATGGCTATAACATATTATATGTTGCAGATTCCTCCCTTTTTGCTTTTCGTACTGCTGCTCTCGTTTGGTGCATTGGTGGCGGGATTGGGAACTTATTTTTTCCGCAGGTGGGTCAATGTTAGAGTTTTACGCTCGCACAATGAAGTCACCGGCTTTTTGTTTTTGGCCATCGCTAGTTTTTATTCGATGTTTCTTAGCTTCGTGGTATTTATGGTTTGGGGACAGCTAAACGATACCCGGGGCAATGTGATAAAAGAAGGCAGTTCGGCCATGGGCATGTATCGCGATATAAAATATTACCCGGATACGCTGGAGGCCAAACAACTGATGATCGTGTATTTGGATTTTGTGTTCAATGTGATTGATGACGAGTTTCCACAAATGGAGCATCTGAATACAAGCCGTAAAACAACGGTGTCGTTGAATCGTGTTTTCGACAAAATGGAGAATCTCAATCCTAAAAATCCGTTTCAGATACAGTTGGTTGCCGAGATGTTTAATCACCTCAACCAACTGGCATCCTACCGTCAGCTGCGTATCAGCTCCATGGAAACAGAAATTCCGGGTCTTTTATGGTTGCCTATTCTCTTTGGAGCATTAGTTACACTGCTCTGCGCCATGCTAATGGACATTGAACATGCTGTCATGCACATAACGCTAAATGCATTAATGGGCGTTTTTATAGGCATGATTCTTTTTATCATTATCATGTTGGATCATCCCTATTCGGGCAGTTTGGGTATCGAACCTAAATCGTATAAGGAGATATTTACCATGGAGCAATGGAACCCCGACCCACATGCCACAAAATCCGTGCAGCAGAAATAGCTGTCACTGCCCTTTTGTAAGTGTCTGCGGGGGCAATAAACCAGAAATTTAATAACGTGAGTTCAGTATAATACATTTGCTGAATTGTCATAAAACACGTCACAATAAGGTCATAAGACAATAAGATAATAAGGTAATAAAGTTTGTTTGTAACTGAATAATATTCTACTAAGGTTAAGAGAATAAAGAAAGCTAAGGTTTAAAATTGAAAACCTTAGTTCTACTTTACTGAAATAAAAAAATGCAGAAATTGATTGAAGATTTTCAAGAAACAATACTAATCTCAAGTCCACTTTAGGGGACTTAGGGGTCAATTGTGACCTTGACGTTAACAGCTGCTAATGTATCTCAAGTCCACTTTAGGGGACTTAGGGGTGGTTGAAAAGGAATTGATACTCTTTTTTCTCCTTTTCTTGCACCGCTCCAAGTCCGTCAGCTGACGGAGATGTAAAATTACTTTCGGCTCTGAAAATCCAACTAAATTATAATTTGGTAAAGTAGAATTAGTGGAAAATCAATATGCCGACAAACATAAACCTTATTCTATGCACATTGCAACAATACATTAAAAAGAGAGTTCTCATGTCGAACTCACAATAAATAAACCAGATGAACTTAAAGATGAAAATACCTATGAAAAGTGCCGTTCTGTGCCTGATAGTGGCCTTTATGGTTGCTTGTACCTCGCGCGAGCAGAAAAACGATGCGGCCTTCGACCGTGTAAAGCAAGAAAAGACTGAAACCAACGATAGTGCGGTGGTGAATGATGCCATGACTTTTGAAATTGCCAAAAAGAAACCGGCAGTAAAAATAATTACCGACGAGCGAACCGAATTTTATCAGGGGATTGCAAAAAGAATTCAAGCTAACCAGATTGGAATTGCGGAGTTGAAGAATAACCATAGTCAGGATGGTGATATGAAAAAGAAGGCAACTAAAATGGAAGAAGAAAATAATGATTTATCCATACAATTGGACAAATACAACAAAGACGAAAAACTGAAATGGGAATTGTTTAAAGCCTCGATGAACCAACAGGTAGATGAAATAGGTATAGAGCTGAAAGCTATTAAAATAAATGCTGAATAATTGAAAGAGCCTAGAGCCAAGCCAAAAGAAAAAATGTGAATTATGTAACTTTTTTGTGAAATCATGTAACACAAAGCGAAGTTATATGCTTCATCTTTGTAGCGTGGGATAGTTCCATTCAATATTATTTTCATTAAATCAAAAAATATGGATATCAAAAGAATTTTTGGAGCATTATTGACCGTGCTTGGAATAGGTGGTCTGATATATGCCGCTATTTTATTTATGAGTTTGTCAGGTAGTACCCATTCCATCAAGGAAGTGATTATCTATGCAGTACTCGGAATCGTTTTCTTTGCTTCGGGCATTAGTTTGATTCAAACCCTAAGGGATAAATAGGTGCTGACGATTTTTCTTCAACTACTATACCCTTGTAACTACTTCTTCAATTAATGGTATAATTATGAATTTTATAGATTACTATAAGGTATTAGGATTAGATAAATCGGCATCGGCAAAAGAGGTCAAGAATGCCTATCGGAAATTGGCTCGTAAATATCACCCCGATTTAAACCCGAACGATACAACTGCGAAAACTAATTTTCAGCAAATAAATGAAGCGAATGAGGTATTGAGCGATCCCGAAAAACGGAAAAAATACGATCAGTACGGCAAGGACTGGCAACATGCTGAAGAATTTGAAAAACAAAAACAACAGCAGTCACAAGCTGCTGGTTCGTATGGTGGCGGTTTCTCCTCAGGTCGACAAGGCAGAAGTGATTTCTCTGACTTCTTTGAATCAATGTTTGGAGGTGGAGGAGGTAGCAGTAGCAGAGCCCGGCAAACAAAATATCGTGGTGATGACTATACTTCCGAAATTCATTTGGAACTGATAAATGCTTATACTACACATAAACAAACGCTGACGGTAAATGGTAACAGCATTCGCATTACCATTCCTGCCGGAGTTGAAAACGGTCAGACGATAAAAATCGCTGGACATGGAGGCCCGGGAATAAATAGCGGTCCGAATGGAGATTTGTATATATCCTTTGTTATTGCCAATCATTCTAAGATAAAACGTTTGGGTAATAATTTATTCCAAACAGTTTATTTAGATATTTATACAGCTGTGTTGGGTGGCGAGATTACCATCGATACGTTGGACGGAAAAGTAAAACTGAAAGTAAAACCCGAAACCCAAAATGGAACGAAAGTGAATTTGAAGGGCAAGGGATTTCCTGTTTATAAAAGCGAAGGACAGTTCGGCGATTTACAAGTAACGTATCAGATTCAAATTCCGGCTCATCTGACCGAAAAACAAAAAGCATTGTTCGAGGAACTCAGAAAGATAAAAGACTAAGAACAAGGATGAGGAATAAACAGACAGTTGCAAAACAAGACTATAGACCATAGACAAAGATAAGACATGCAAATAGATAATTTAATAGCTCTGGATGAATTTTGTGCCAAACATGAAATCGAAATTTCGTTTGTCGACTCGTTGCAACAATACGGACTGATAGAAATTACGACTATTGAAAATGCTTGGTTCATAGATTCAAATCAACTTCTTCAGTTAGAAAAATTTGTTCGCTTTTATTATGAGCTGGATATTAACCTCGAAGGAATTGAAACCATAAGCCATTTATTGCAGCGCGTAAATGCCTTACAAAATGAACTTGTTGTTCTTAAAAACAGATTGGGGATATATGAATAGCTTCAAGGATATTGAGAACAAAACCCTGCAAGGGTTTAATGTGCATAACCCCCAGCGAGCTTGCGAAACTGGGGGATTAAAAGCAGTATAGAGAATCTGAACCTCCTGTAGGGTTAAACGATGCCTAACTTTATATAGTTCATCGTTTGTATGACGGATGAGGGATGGTGAATAGAAACGAAAACTCACAAATTTTTAATTACCTTTATATGCAGATTCATTTCTGTGTTTTTTTTATTTCAAACTTAAAAAATCCCTAACGGATTAAATATGAATAAAGCACTTCCCATTATAAAGAAAATACTGAAAGCAATCTTGTGGGTGGTTGTCATCTTCGTGCTTATATTCCTCCTTATTGCTGCTATCATTCAAATTCCTGCGGTGCAGACTCGCATTGTTGGTTACGCTACCAGCTTTGTGAGCAACAAAACACATACGCGTGTAGAAATTGAAAGCGTAAGCATTTCATTCCCCAAAACAGTAGTTCTCGAAGGTATTTTCCTCGAAGATCAGAAAAAAGATACAATGATATACGTTGGTGCGGCGAACGTTAATATTGCTATCAAAGATTTATTTGTAAGTAGAATAAATGTTCACGATATTCGTCTTGAAAATGTAAAGATGAACCTATATAACACCAACACTGATTCGCTGTTTAATTACAATTTCTTGATCAAAGCTTTTGCCAGTTCAGCTCCTAAAGATACGGTGAAAACTCCTTCCAAATGGACGTTTACAATGGGTAATGTGAGTCTGAAAAATATCCAACTTCGATATGATGACGAGTTTGGAGGAATGGATGTAACCGCATTTCTGGGCAACTTAAAATTGACGGTAGATGAACTTGACTTAAAGAATAGCATTTATGAGATTGATAATTTGCTGTTGGAGGATACCAAGGTAAAAGTACGAATGAAAGCATCGAAAAAGATAAAGACGCATACTTCAAGCAACATTTTGCCACTAATTACTGCCAATAAAATCAACATCAACACAACTACAGTCAGCTATGAAAATGCCATTCTGCAACAATCTGTTTTGGCAGACTTAAAGGAGTTTGAGCTAAACAATGGCGTAGTAGATATACGAAAACAATTGGTGACAATGGATAAAATTGCGTTGGCGAAAAGTAAAGTGATCTATACTACCATTGCTACACCAGCAAAATCGACCGCAAAATCAGCCACTAAATCCAATGCGAAAAAGGCGTTGGGGATAGTGGAAGTAAATGATTGGAAGGTAGGCGTAAAAACGGTGGAATTTGCAAACAATACCTTTGGCTACGATGTGGCAAACACGCCTGTGCTTAAAAAAGTATTTGATGCTAATCACATTTATTTTAAATACTTCAACTTGGATGCAAAAGATATCAATTACTCCTCGTCCAATACCAGGGCAACGATTCTGAAGTTCAATGCTATTGACAAAAACAACTTTATCATTACCAAATTTTCGACCGATTTCAGTATGGATCATTATTCCATTACTACCAAACAGTTGAAGGTAAAAACCTCCAATTCGTCGATTGATGCAGATGTCAATCTACGTTTCGCATCAATACAAACCATGTCAGAATCGTTACCCAACCTGGAGTTGCACATCAACCTAAAGAAGACAAGTTTTAAAAATGCCGATATTATTTATTTCAATCCACAACTTGCCAAGCAGGATTTCTTTAAAAATAAAACGAACATTACTTCTTTGTCTGGGCAGATAAATGGAAAGGTGAAGAATTTAAAAGGGACGAAACTAATCGTCAAAACCGCTACAAAGACTATGTTGCAAAGCGATTTTAGCATTGTAGGTTTGCCAAATGCCAAAACGGCTACGTACAATTTCCCCAATCTAAAAGTAGTCTCCGGCAAGAAAGATCTGAACATGATAGCTGGCTCATTAATCCCTGCAAAGATCTCTTTACCCGACGATATTCGCTTGCTCATCAACTTTAACGGTAAGGCGACATCTTTTGCTTCTACACTCGATATGAAAAGTAGCTTTGGGGCTGCCAATATGGTAGCAACCATCAACCCAAAAGAGAATTTTAAGGTCAATCTGACGATTGCTAATTTTGATATGGGAAGTCTGCTCAAAGACAAGAACATGTACGGTCTTGTATCGTTAACTGCACAGGCCAATGGTGCCGGACTGAAACCGGAGACGATGAAGGCCAACGTAAAAGCAAATGCTACCGAAATATATTTCAACAAGTATTTGTACCACAACTTACTGGTGGATGGAGATGTGAGTGGTCGCGAATTTAGCGGAAAAGTGAACTTGAATGACAAAAATGCAGTACTCGATTTCGATGGTCTGGTAAACATGACACCCCAAAAGGAACAGTACAAATTTGAGTTAGACCTAAAAGGTGCTGATCTTCAAAAGTTGAATTTCAGCAAAATCGATTTGAGAATAGGACTGCATGCTACCGCCGATTTAAAAGGAGGTACGGTGGATAAGCTGAATGGAAAAGCGGGAATAAGTAGTCTGGTATTAATCCAAAACGGCAAAAAATATGCGCTCGACTCGGTATTTATGGCGTCGATTAATGAAACAAAAAAGAGCGAGTTCAGTTTTAAAAGTGCGCTTGTTGGTTTAAAATACAACGGAAGTATTTCTCCCGCTTCGCTCCCGGCAGCGCTGAGTCAGTTTATCAATAACTACTTCCCGTTTTCCGACACTCCGGTGGATAAAAAGAAAGTGGACCCTTCTGATTTTACTTTTGAGATTCAACTTCACAATCATCCTATCTTGTCGGAAGTATTGTTGCCACAACTGAAAGAGTTTGAACCGGGAATTATTACCGGAAACTTTGATAGCCAGAAAAATGAACTGAAACTAAATGCCGGTATGAATCGGATTGTTTATGGAAGTACCGAAATAAATGGTTTGACTATAGAGGTAATTTCCGATTCCACGGCATTGAATTATAAAGTGGCAAGCTCAAGTATTGGCAACAGCCAGATCAGTTTTGCCAACTTTTTACTCGCAGGTAAAATGGCTAATAATAAGATTATAGCCAACCTATCTTCTATTGATGACAAGAAAATAAAAAGGCTGGTGGTTCAATCACAAATTACCAAAGACAAAAATAACTTTAGGCTGGCGCTGGATCCGGCCAATTTCTACATCATGGATAATCGTTGGGGCATTGCCGCTGATAATTATATAGCTTTTGGAAAGCAAGGTTTTATGATTCATCATCTGTTTATGAACAATGGACAGAGCCAGTTTAATATTGCTTCGGTGCACGGTACATTCAATGATGATTTGAATATTGGAATTAAAAACCTGAAGTTGGAAGATTTGTCACGAATTGTTGAAAAAGACAGCAGTTTGGTCAAAGGAAATGTAGATGGTAATGTGTTGATGAAAAGGGTCAACAATTCCTATGGTATCATTGCCGATGCAAATATTAGCAACTTAATGGTTCGGAATGTGCCTGTTGGAAATCTTGCATTGAAAGCAGATAATCCAACCACAAAACGCTTTGATATTATGCTGAAACTATCGGGCAACGACAATAATCTCACTGCAAAGGGCTATTTTATCCCCAATAATGGTGACAATTCTCTCAATATACAAGCCGATATTCAGGCCTTGTCGATGAAAACCATCGAAGCTTTTTCTATGGGTCAGATAACGCAGGCTGCAGGGATGGTAAGTGGAAACTTCCTTGTATCGGGAAATACCACCATGCCCGATGTAACTGGCGAACTTACGTTCAACAATGCATTTATGAATCCTACATATCTGAATAATCGTTATGAATTAAAACATGAAACTATTCAGTTGAAGAAAGATGGCGTTTATTTCAATGCCTTCACCTTGTTGGATGTTGATCAGCATAAGGCGGTTGTAGATGGAAAAATTGGGATGAAGCATTTCACCGATTATATTTTTGCAATGCATATCAATGCAAGGAACTTTTTATTGTTTAATACTACTGTGAATGATAATAAAGAGTTTTACGGACGAATGGTTATCGATAGCCGGATAGATATAAATGGTCCAATGTCGTTGCCAGTGATCAATGCCAAACTGAAGATGAGAAAAGGCTCTAACTTTACCTTCGCAGTTCCCGAAGATAAGGTTACAACGGACAAAGGCGAAGATGTAGTTGAATTTAATGAAGCTCAGAATGCAAATTCAATACTATATAAAACGGACAAAAAAGTGATTAAGAAGTCCACTTTTACGGGTTTCGATCTTTCCTCTGTGGTGGAAGTGGATAAAGAAGCAACCCTTCGCTTGCTAATGGATCCGGCGTCTTCCGATTCGTTGGTGGTGCGCGGGGATGCTGCATTAAGTTTTACAATGGATAAAAGTGGAAAAATGAGTCTTACCGGAGCTTATAATCTGAACGAAGGAAGTTATCTGATTTCCATTGAATCAGTTATTAAACGAAAGTTTATCATCATCCCGGGTAGCACTATTATCTGGAACGGTGATCCATTGGATGCCGATATTACGCTGAATGCCAGCTATGCAGTTCGGGCAGCTCCTTTCGATTTGGTGGCCGATCAGATGGCAGGCCTAAGCGATGTAGAGCAAGGGGGATACAAACAATTATACCCGTTTATCGTATTGTTGAAATTACGCGGAGCAATATTAAAACCCGAAATTACTTTCGAGATTCAATTAGCACCCGAGGATAAAGGAATTTTGGGCGGTGCTGTAAATCAAAAACTAACCATGCTCAACGATGATCCTTCCTTGTTAAATAAGCAGGTTTTTGCCTTGTTGGTATTGGGTCGGTTTGTGCAAGAGAATCCTTTGCAAACATCCGAATCTGGAGGAACCTCTACCTTGCTTCGGTCGACTATCAGCAACTTTTTATCAGCACAATTAAATCAATTGAGTTCTAAGATAGTTCCGGGCATGTCGTTAAATTTCGATGTTCAATCGTACAACGATTTCCAAACGGGACAGGCACAAGGAAGAACGCAAGTAGAAATTGGTCTGAAACAGCAGCTTTTCAACCAGCGACTATCAGTACAGTTAGGCGGAACCATAGATGTGGAAGGCGAAAAAGCTAAACAAAATTCGGCAAGCGAAATTACCAGTGATGTCACGGTAGAATATAAATTGACCAAGGATGGTCGATATCGCTTGAAAGGATTCAGGCACAACTTGTACGACGGAGCCATTGAAGGTCAAATTGTAGAAACAGGTGCGGGGGTGTTGTACGTTCGCGATTTCGACAAATGGAAAGAGTTCTTTACAGCTCCTAAAAAACGAGTGAGAGCCAATCCCAAGAAGGCAAGCAAGGAAGTAAAACCCATAACCCCAGAAGAGGAAAAATATTAGGGTTGATTCTATAATTCAAAGAACAAAATGAATATGAAGAACTATATAAAAGGCAAAAGTAACTCAGTTACATTGTGGAGTTTGTCCAACTTTTTGGGGAGGAGATTAGGGGCTTGGGGGTCTTTTCTTTTCTTACTCTGCTGCCTGTTTCTCACGGCATGCAGTGGTACGAGCATCTTGAAGCAAAACGAGAAACTTTATACCGGTGCACAATTAAAGATTGTATCGGCAGAGAAAGTAAATACCCGAAACATAAAAACCGCCACATTGGGAGCTATGCGCCCCAAACCGAACAGTAGCTATTTGGGAATGCGCCCTCAATTATTGCTCTACAAAGCCGCTGGCACAAACCCGAAGAGTAAATTTAGAAAATGGCTGAAGAACAACGGAGAAGCTCCTGTACTTATTAGTAGTGTAAACTCTGGCGCCACTGCTGCCGTTATCGATGCCAGATTATTTAATATCGGAATTTTCAATAGCTATACCGTATCAAAAATTGTTGAGAAGAAGCATACTGCAAGCATCACCTACACTACTCACGTTCATCAACCCTACAAGATTAAAGAGTTTGTGTATAGTATTGCCGATGATAGTTTGAGAAAAATAATCGTTACTGACAAAGACAATTCACTGATAAATGTAAACGATGAATATAATCTTGCAAAACTAAAAGAAGAACGAATTAGAATAGATGAGTTATTGAAAAATAGAGGTTATTTCTATTTCAATCCAGATTATTTAGTTTTTAAGGCCGATACTTCTGCAGTAAATCACACTATTTCATTCGTTCTGAGCTTAAAGGATAGTATCTCTATAAATGCTAGAACATCCTATCACATTAATAATGTGTATATTGATCAAAACTATTCCTTGAGAGGGCAACCCACCGATAGCCTTAAAGACACGGTGATGGTTCAAAAGGCTGTTTTTAAGGGAAAGAGTGCACAAATGAATATCCATCCTAAAGCTATTCTACGATCGGTCTATCTGCGAAAAAACGAACTTTATTCGCGCGAAAACCATACGATTACCCTGAACCGATTGATGTCCATGGGCAATTTTAAATTTGTACAAGTGCTATTTGCCCAGAGCGATACCGCTGCCACAGGATATTTGGATGCCACCATTCTGATGACACCCATGACCGAACATACTTTTCGTGCCGAATTGGATATGGTTACCAAATCCAACAATTACACCGGACCGCGCATGAACCTGAGTTTGCTCAACAGAAACGCCTTCAAAGGGGCCGAACTGTTAAACCTTTCGGTTGCAGGTTCATTCGAAGCTCAACTGAGTGGTGCTAACAAGAGTGCATTTTCGTATGCAATCAATCCACAGATAGAGTTGACTTTTCCGAAATTTTTTGTTCCTTTTTACGTCAAGCCATCTAACAGTATTTATATTCCCAAAACCAGTTTGTTGCTTTCTTACAATTATCTGAAACGGGTAAACTATTTTGATATGAACACCATTCAGTTTGGGTACGGTTTTAAGTGGAAGGCCGGGTTCAGAACGGAACATGAACTAATGCCTATAAATATTAGTTACACTACCATTGGCAATAAATCGGACGCATTTAATGCCCTGTTGGCATCCAACTTATTTCTGAAAAAGAGCTATGAGGAACAATTTATTGTGGGGGCAAATTATTCATTTACTTACAATGAGCAAACTCTCCAAGCCAAAAGAACACAGTTTTACCTTCACTTTACCGCCGAAACTGCCGGAAATTTATTTTCATTGGCAGAACTGATAGCAGGCAACAAGCCAACGGCCGAGCAACCGGCAAAGATCCTTGGTTCTGTTTATTCGCAATATGCAAAATTAAGCATTGATGGTCGTGCTTATTATAATTTCAATACAAAAGATAAGTTTGCTTTTCGGCTGTTTGCCGGTGTAGCTGATGCCTATGGCAATTCATCTGTTTTGCCTTATAATAAACAATTTTTTAGTGGCGGTCCAAACAGCATTCGTGCATTCCAAATTAATTCATTAGGTCCGGGAACCTACCATCAAACGTCATCCAATAGTGTGTTTCTGCAATTGGGTGGCGATATAAAACTGGAAGCCAATGCCGAATATCGTTTTGGAATTTACAAGTTTATAAAAGGTGCTCTGTTTGTGGATGCAGGGAATGTGTGGTTGCAAAAATCAAATACTTCCACCATTGGAACACCATTCGCTCTTGGTAGTTTTATAAATGAAATGGCCGTAGGTGCAGGTTTCGGATTGCGCTTTGATGTTTCGTTCTTTGTCTTGCGTTTTGACTTGGCTATGCCTTTGCGTAAACCTTGGTTGGAACCAAACAAACGATGGGTTATCAATGAAATAAGCCTCGGTAGTGGTGCGTGGAGAAGCGAAAATCTGGTGTTGAATATTGCTATTGGGTATCCTTTCTAATCTGCGCTGTCTGGAGTCTCAAACATAAATTTATTTTCTCTTTAACTCCAATACCGTAATTTCAGGTCGGCGAAAAAACCGGAAATGAGGAGATCGTGTCCCAATGCCGGAGGTGATGTACGATTGCATCCCCGGTTTGATATGTCTGAGTCCGTAGCTGTATTTCTGACTTTCTTTTGTCAAAGAAAGACTTGCCCATGTTGAATTATTGGAAGGTAGAATAGGTGCCCAGAATCCAAAAAACGTTACTTGTCCTCCATGCGTATGCCCCGAAAGCGTAAGATCCACTAAATTGCTGTTTAGTTCTTTGATGTATTCAGGTCGGTGTGATATCAAGATACAGAAATCCGTTTTTTTTAAATCGTAAATAGTGCTGTCTACTTGTGGAACAGATCCGCCCGGATCATCAACCCCTCCAATTTTTATACTGTCGTTGTCTATCCTTACCCAATAGGACTTGTTATCACATTGCTTGATTCCATTTTGAACCATCATCTTTCTGCTCAAATCACCGTTTACAAAATAGTCGTGATTACCCATCACTCCAAAAACACCATACTTGCTTTTCAGCTTACGTAATTCTGTAAAAACAGGCCGTATATATTGCTTGTCGAGTGAGACATAATCCCCACCAAGCAGAATAATATCCGGATGCAAATTGTTGATTCTATTCACTAATCTCTGCACCTGTTCTATCGACAACGCAGCACCATGATGAATATCCGATACAAATACGATCTTTTTTCCATCAAATGCTGGTGGTATATCTGGCGATTTAATACTTACTCGGGTTATCTTCACCCATCTTGTTTCCAGCGATGAATAGCTAACTATAACGATTATTGTAACTATGATGCTGAATATCCATTGTATTATTTTTTTATATTTCATGAAAAACGATTGGGGACTATGCGGTTAGAAATGGATCGATTTTAAACTTTACAAGCCACAAAAATACAGAATAAATTTAGTGGCACAGATGAATTTCTAACTAATTAAGAATTTATAGGGTGAAATAACTTTAAATACGATATTAAATAGTCAATATACTAACAATGTATTTCAAATGTGATACCCTATTGTTTAAACTGCCTAAATATCGATCTGATATCTCAAAATAACTTTCAGAGAATAAGGTTTGTAGCTGCTAATAAGATTCTTGTAACTGCTTAGCTATAAAATATGTGTGAATAATGCAATAAATAATAAAAGTTGTGTAACTCTGCCATCGGCACAACCCTCTATCTTTGTCACGATAAAAAAATACATTTGGTAATGCAATAACGCAATATTACAACCAATGTGTATTTATTAAGTATGATTCTATTTATAAAAACAATTCTATTTAATTAAAAGCAAAACAATGAAAAGAAATTTATTAAGCATTATGCTTATCGCTGCTGCTGTTGGATCTACCACTGCTCAGGAAGTTACAACTGCAACAACAATGTCAACTCAAGAAGCTGTAACTGTTGTCTCTGATTCAAGTATTTTGAAAGTAGCTACTACTTGTGCATTCACACCTGTATCGCATTGGTCTATTGGCCTTAAAGGTGGTGGCAATTATTTCCGTGTAGCTCCGGGTTCTATTTCTCGTAGTGATCAATTTAATTGGGTAGGTGGTGCTGCTATTGAGTACAGTATTAATCCACTTGTAGGCTTGGGTTTGGAATATATGTATAATCCATACGGACATACCTACCAACTTAATGCTAACCAAATTGGAACAATGGAAGGACGTACACACGACGCAGTTGTATTTGCTTCTATCAATTTGATGAACTTATTAGTGCCTAACAGAACTAATTTTTGGAGTAAAATGAATATCTACGGTGATGCTGGTGTGGGTGTTGGATTTTATCAGTTCAAACTAATGAATGCAGCCAACAATGTGATTGTTGATTCGCGCAACGCCGGTGATGGCGTGCCTGAAACCGTAATGGGAAAACTTGGATTGAACCTTGAATACAATATCAGCAAATCAATTGCTTTGGGTGGCGAAGTTCAATATCGTTATTACGACAGAACAAACCTGGGCGGTTACCAAATGTCGAAAGGCAACAGTGAAGCTTTAACTGCTACTATTGGTCTGCGTTTTAAACTTGGTGCTAACGGACAAAAACAACATGCACGCAACATTAGCATGTGTGAATATTATCCAAAACCAGCTCCAGTTATTATCAACAAAATTGTCAAAGATAATACAGTTGAAACAATGGTTCGCTTGAAAGCTATTGAAGATGAAAATGCTGCATTGAATAATAAAATCAATAAATTGAACAGTGATATTGATTCTCTTTCGGCAAATAGAAATGCAAATGGAGGTTATCTTCCCACTTACGAGAATATCGAATTTGAATTTGGATCGGATAAATTGACTCAAGGTTCATACAGAGCTTTAGATGAAATTGCAGCTACTTTGAATAGCAAACCATCAACTGTACGATTAAATGTAGCCGGTTATACCGATTATGTTGGTACTGACGAATTTAATCAAACACTATCAGTAAATAGAGCTAATGCAGTTAAACGCTATTTATTGAACAAAAACGTTCCTGCATCAAGCATTACTATTATTGGTTACGGAGAAAAAAATCCAATTGGACCAAATAACACTTCCGAAGGTCGTGAACTAAACCGTCGTGTTGAGTTTCAATTGACCAAGTAGAATAAGAGTATTAGTACGAATTATTTATAGAATGAATAGTTCGTACTGATACTTCTTTAAATTCCACAAATCCTTCAAAATGAAGGGTTTTTTAATTACATTAAATAAATAAAACTATGCCACTATTAACCGTATTGCTCGTAATTATCTTAGTAGGTATTATTCTATGGGGTGTTAATACCTACATTCCGATGGATCGCAAGATTAGAAACATTTTAAATATCGTAGTTGTAATTCTTCTTATCGTATGGCTTCTCAGAGTGTTTGGGATATTCAGCAATCTGATGAGCATACAAGTATAAAATACTTAAAGAATAAATATCATGTCGCAATCCATTATTTTCTTGTTTATCTGTGTTATTGTTGTTCTTCTGTGGGCTATTAATACCTTAATTCCCCGCAAAAAAATAATCCGAAACATCTTAAACATTGTGGTTATGATAGCAGTTGTTGTAACCGTTATCACAGTAGTTTAACCCATATAGTATGCTTATATATTCCGGAATAAAAGATTCCGAGATAATAAGAAAAGAGTGTTATCCTTCAACTCGAAGGATAACGCTCTTTTCTTATCAAGTTCACTAAACTAGATTCATAACAATACCAGGTATTTGAGAACGTTAGAAAATTCATTGTTTTTTAGATTTTTGTGAATTGTTTTAGGTGTATCTCATTTAATTACATAAAGTTAACTTATAAACATGGGAATTTTGCAAGTGTTATTAAAAATTATGTAAGCCCATCATAATTTAAATATATCACCTTTGCCATGTGAAAATAATTTCACAAATAAATTCAAATGTATGAAAAAGAAAAAGCTACTTTCAGCCCTCGCCATCCTATTGGTTGTGTTGTTTGCAGGGTGTAAGAATGATGATTATGTTGCTATCAACGGCGGACCTTGTCCTGTTGTGGTATCGGTTACGCCGGTAAATGGCGCAACACTTGTAGGGCGGAAAGCTGTAATTGCCAGCGAACTAGCAGTACGTACAACTATCGTTACTGCCAAATTCAACAAAAAAATCGATCCGAAAACAATCAACCAAACTTCTTTTACAGTAATAGGAACTTCGGCAATAGCCGGAACCGTTAGCTATACTGATGCAGATTCTACTGCTACTTTCACAGCTTCAAGCAAATTTGCCGACAACGTAACGTACACAGCTCGTGTTAGCACTGCGGTAAAAGATTTAATGGGAAATGCACTACAAGCCGACTATGTGTGGGTGTTTAGCACTGGCACAACTATTTTGCCGGTAGTGGTTGCAACCGATCCGTTAAATATGGCTGCTAATGTGGCATTAAATAAAACGATATCGGTCAACTTTAATGTGGCGATGAATCCAGCTACTATTACTGCATCTACTTTTACCGTAAAAGCTGGTGCCACCAGTGTTTTAGGCACAGTAAACTATTCGGGAACAACAGTAATCTTTAATCCAACAACCGATTTCCTCCCTAACACTACTTATACAGCCACTATTACTACCGGAGCTAAAAACACCGATGGAATAGCGTTGGTGAAAGATACCGTATGGTCATTCTCTACAGGAGATTTTACCCCTACTATCATTTTTACTGACCCTGCCAATCTGGACGCTAATGTTTCTCTCACAAAAAGTGTTTCCGCTACTTTCAGCGTAACGATGAACCCGCTTACCATTTCTAATTCTACTTTTACGGTTAAAGCTGGAGCTACCAATGTATTGGGTAATGTAAACTATTTGGGCAATATTGCCACCTTTACACCAAGCAGTGCCTTAATAGCGGGCACAACCTACACTGCCACTATTACTACAGGTGCTAAAAGTGTTTCGAATAAAGCCTTGGTCAACAATTATGTGTGGACATTCAGTGTTCCATTAATCGCTTCTTCAACTTCGTTTGTAAATCTGAAATCTGTTGCGCGATTTGCTATAATTTCTGGTGTAGGTGTAAGTAACAATGCCGGTGCTAGTGTAATCAATAATATGGATGTAGGTATCTATCCGGGTGCTCGTACTTCGATTACCGGTTTCCCACCTGCAACAATAGTAAATGGAAATATCTATGCTGCCGATGATGGGGCTGCTACAGCTGCCATGCTTAAACAAGCGAAATTAGATTTAGTTGAAGCTTATCTATTTGCCGAATCATGTATCGCCATGCCACCACAAACTGTAGCAGGAAACCAAGGTGGTAAAACACTTGCTCCGGGTATCTACAAGTCTACTTCTACTCTATCTGTTGATGGAAGCGATTTGACATTGGATGCACAAGGTAATCCTAACGCTTATTGGATTTTCCAGGTAGCTTCAACACTTACAACTACTACCGGTGGTAATATTAAACTAACGGGTGGTGCGCAAGCTAAAAATGTTTTCTGGCAAACAGGTAGTTCAGCAACCATAGGAACATATACTACTTTTAATGGTAGCATATTGGCTTTGCAATCAATTACTATGGATTCGTATGCAGTAGTTACCGGCAGAATGCTTGCCCGCAATGGAGCTGTTGTAATGACCAGTACAAACATTATAAACAAACCGTAATTTAGTTATGGCTCGAAATGCTGGTTGAAGTTTTAATCAGCTAATCAATTGACAAATAAACTAATTACAATAAAGAAAATATATGAAAACAAATAATATGTATAATAAGGAATCGCGCTTGGCGCGGTTCCCTTATGCCAAGAGCATAAAAAGCGTTGTACTGATTGCCTTTGGGATAATGGGAGTTCAAACAACCATTGCACAAACACAAGATACAATTAAATACAGCAAACCTACATGGCTTTTTGGAGTTGCAGCGGGTGCTAATCTTAATTATCACCGTGGCTCTACTCAGCAATTGAATGCCGATTTAATCGTTCCTACCAGATTTCAGAATGGTAGCGGGGTAGGTCTGTATGTGGCTCCATTAATCGAGTTTCATCCTACAGACTCACACTGGAGCGTAATGCTTCAAGCGGGCTATGATAAACGATCAGGTAAATTCGATCAGGTGACTACTCCTTGTAACTGTCCGGCCGATTTAAAAACCGATCTTGGATACATTACCGTGGAACCAAGTCTTCGCTTTTCACCCTTCAAATCAAATTTTTACATATATGCAGGCCCTCGGTTCGCATTTAATATGTCCAAATCATTTACTTATCAACTTGGGCTAAATCCGGCAATACCGAATCAAGCAATCACACCTGCTGTAGAAGGCGATTTTAGCGATATCAATAACAATATTATTTCTATGCAGGTTGGTGCTGGATATGACATTCCACTTTCATCACAAAGTCATCGTACACAGTTTGTTTTGTCGCCATTTGTTTCATTTCAACCCTATTTCGGACAAAATCCTCGTAGTATCGAAACATGGAATCTTACAACCATAAGAGTTGGTGCAGCATTGAAACTGGGTCGTGGACATAAAATTGAATCGAAAGTAAAAGAACAGGCATTTGCTGCTGTTGTGGCGGAACCAGAAGTAAAATTCTACGTTGACCCTGCAAAAAATACAGTTGCAGTAACCAATGTAAGAGAAGTATTTCCATTGGGTAACTACGTGTATTTCGATCTTGGATCAACTGAAATACCAAAACGCTATGTATTGCTTCAAAAAGATCAGGTAAAAGATTTCAGACAAGATCAGGTAGAGCTTACAACTCCTGAGAATTTCTCAGGTCGTTCAAGCCGTCAAATGATTGTTTATTATAATGTTTTGAATATCATTGGCGATCGTATGGTCAAGAACCCAAATTCTACTATCAGAATGATTGGCTCATCAGAACAAGGGCCGAAAGATGGTCGTGAAATGGCTGAGTCTACAAAATCATACTTGGTGAATGTATTTGGCATTGCACCTGGTAGAATTGTAACCGAAGGTCGTGTAAAACCTTTAATTGCCTCCGTACAAGTTGGTGGTACTGTCGATTTGGCTCTTTTGCAAGAAGGCGATCGTCGTGTAACCATAGAGAGCAATTCTCCTGAACTGCTTACAGAATTTTATAGCGGTAAAAATGCAATGAGACCGGTAGAAATAGTTTCAGGACAGGTGGCACCTCTCGATAGTTATGTATTTATCAATGCTGATGGGGGAACACTAGCGTACACTTCGTGGTCGGTAGAGTTTAAAGACGAACAAGGTGCAGTACAAAACTTTGGCCCTTATACTAAAGATAAAATAAGTATACCGGGCAACAGCGTATTGGGTAATCGCCCCGAAGGTGATTATAAAGTAACATTAGTTGGTCAAACAAAAAGCGGTAAAACGTTGAAGAAAGAAACTACTGCTCACCTTGTACGTTGGGCGCCATCTACAACTGATGAAGCAATGCGTTTCAGCGTAATCTACGAATTCAACAGATCAAAAACAATCAAAATGTATGAAACGTACATCAATGATGTTGTTGTTCCTAAAATTCCAATGAACGGAACAGTAATTATCCACGGTCATGCCGATATTACCGGAGCTGAAGAATATAACCAACAATTGTCGTTGGATCGTGCAAACGATGTGAAAACAATTATGCAAAATAGTTTAAGAAAATCAGGACGTTCCGACGTCAGATTTGAAACAAACGGATATGGCGAAGACCTTTCAAAATCTCCATTTGATAACAAATTTCCAGAAGAACGATACTATAACCGTACGGTTATCATCGACATTGTAGCTAAGAAATAATTTTATCTCCAATTGTTTACACTTTCTGGTAAGGCAGAGATCTCTTCACAAAGGTCTCTGCCTTTTTTTTATTCCCATGAAAACAGACTCTTTAAATTGGATTTTAATTTACTGGCAGTCAATTCTTACTAAGCTTTCTTCGCTTTTTTATGCTGATGTGTGAATAGTGTAACTCTTTTCATAAATTGTGTAATACAATGCGAATGAAAATGTACCACCTTTGTGAAGTGATACTACTTTCACAACAAAAAAAAATGATTATGAATACAACTGAACTCAAAGGAACCTGGGAAGAACAAAAAGGCAAACTGAAACAAAAATTTGCTACATTGACCGACAATGATTTGTTGTTTACCCAAGGCAAGAAAGAAGAAATGTTAGGCCGCTTACAAGTTAAACTTGGAAAAACAAAAGAGGAATTACACAAAATTATTTCGTCATTATAGCCAAGCCACTAAATAGGTCTAACATTGCATTAGCTTGCATTGTAACAATTCTAGCTAGATAATAATAAAACTAGTTAGAGTTGTAACAAAACTAGTTAGAAAAGGAATAAAACTAATTAGAGTTAGAACTAAACTAGTTAGAGTTAGAACACTTCTAGCTTGAAAGAGCGCTATATAAACTTAGCTCCATAAGCACGAGCCCGACCATTCATAAATATTAAAATAGAAAAAAATGAAAAGGATAACCCTACCTATCTCTCTGGCAGTTATCTGCCTGGCGGGAAGTTTACTGACATCTTGTTTATCGGACAGTCAAAAAAAGGAAGCAGCACAAGCTAAAGTTGAATCTGCTCAAGCTAATTTAGATAAAGTAAAAGACAATGCTGCTATTGTAGAACAAAAAGCGGCTACAGCTGAAGAGTTTAAAACCTTCAAGCTGGAATCGGAATTAAAAATCAAAAACAATGAGGTGAGTATTGCCGCATTAAAATTGAAAATGAACAAGTCGGGGGGTGCACTCGATGAAGTTTATGCCCGAAGAATTGATTCCATCGAAATCAAGAATAAAAATTTGAAAACCCGCGTGAGTGATTATGAAAGAACGCATAGCGATTGGACGAAATTTAAACAAGATTTTAATCGCGACATGGATGATTTAGCACGATCATTGGCTAAAATAGTTGATGCAAAGTCGAAATAAGGTATAACCTCAATTATTGATGCGTTATTTTGAAATAACTTTCCGATAATAAGACTTGTAAATACAATATTGGTTTCTTATTACTTAAAACAGAGTCATGAAAAGGCAAATTTTTAAAATCGTATTTTTGCTTTTGCTCACTTTTGCAATGTTCAACCCTTGTCAGGCGCAGGAAACGAAACCTACTAAATTCGGTTTAATTGGTGGTATAAACATCTCTAATCTTTACACGAAAGATGCTTCAACTGCCGATATGATTTTTGGGTTTAATTTTGGTGTTTTTGCCCACATACCTACCGTAGGAATACTGTCTGTTCAACCGGAATTGTATGTGTCTGCAAAAGGTGCATCGGTTACTTACAACAGTCTTTTAGTGGACGGCACAGCCAATTTTAATCTCACCTATCTAGAGTTGCCGATACTTGGATTATTGAAAGTGTCAGACCATATTAATATGCAGTTTGGTCCTTATGTGTCTTATTTATTAGCTGGTAAAGTTACTAATATGGCTAACATTCATATCTTCAACTTCGAGCAAAATATTGACGAAAGTAATTTTAATCGCATTGATGCCGGACTTATGCTGGGCATGGGCGCAGAAGTACATTCGATGACTATGGGCGTTCGTTACAGTTATGGATTTAGCAAGGTAGGCAAAGAACGAAGCCTTTTAGGTAATTCGTACACGATTCCCAACGCCGGTAATGGAGTAGTAAATTTTTATTTATCCGTTCCGGTCAATTAAACACAAGAAAAAAATAATAAAAACAAACAAAAATTTAAAACACTACACAATGAGCAATCTACTTTATTTAATCGCATTAATTCTTATTATATTCTGGGCTATTGGTTTTTTTGCATACAGTGCCGGAAGTATTATTCATATCCTACTGGTTATTGCAATAATATCAATTTTATTTAGAGTTATTAGAGGAAGTTAAATCCCTGAATTCTGGAAAGCTATTTTCCGTTCAGACCGTAAAAGAGCAATTCAGAAATGAATCGCTTTTTTCGTTCTGACACAAATAATCTTTGGACGAATTGAGATGATCATGGATTAGTTGGGAAAGCCCGTTTCGACGGTTACTTTCCTAAAAAAAACTGCATGAATTTTGAAATATTGAATTAAATAGTTGCAACAATCCCAAATAAGGGCTTGCTCTGTATGCTTTATTAAATCTCACTTTGCACAGAATGTTTTGCGACTTAATTAGAAGCTCGCAGTTTAAGTTTGCAGTTGCAACGAGCATATCACCAGGATTTGAATTTGATGTAAATATAATTCAGATCTAAAGTGAAAATATAGCATAATGTTGTTGAAATGGAGGGTACAACATAGAAATGCAATAGATTTATATTAATTTATGAATACTATACCGAACAATTATACGTTATGCATAACAAATAAACGAAGTTGCGGTATTCAATAATGCAGAATTTCCGCACTATTCCCCCAAAACATTATATTATTTCAATTTATTATCAACACATTAGGCAGTATTAAACTTCTTGATTAAAATCACTAACCATTAAACTCAAAAAAAATGAAGACAATTAAATTTTTTGCAATTATCACAGCACTCGCATTTATGTCGGTATCCTGTGTTGAGAATTCAGGTAAATACAAAGCCGCTATTGCTCAACGCGATTCGCTAGTCATGGAAAAACAAGCTTTAGATTCTAATTACAATCAATCGCTTGCCCTCCTTAACGATATTGAAACCGGATTTTCTGCAATAAATCATAGTGCAAGTGAAATGAAAGTGAACCTCAAAGGTGCCGAAGGTAAAACAACTAACAAACGAGAATTGATAGCTGCTCAAATGACTGCTATAAAGGAAACTATTGAGCAAAACAAAGCTAAAATTGAAGAACTACGTCATCTTTCATCTAAAAAAGGAAAAGCTAACGCCATGTTAGCCCAAACCATCGAACGCCTTCAAGCCGAAATGGATACACAAGTGTCACAAATCCAGACCTTGCAAGCAGAGCTCGAACAAAAGAACATTAAAATTACTGAGCTTAACACTACTGTTGATGTTCAGACTAAGAGTATTGCCGAACAACAAAGCGCAATTGAACAACAAAAATCGACTCTAAAAATACAGGACAACAACTTGAACTCTGTATGGTACTGTATTGCTACTTCTAAAAGACTAAAAGAAGCTAAGGTGGTTTCAGCAGGTGGACTTTTTAAAAGTACAAAAGTGTTGAACACAGATTTCGACAATTCAGTATTTACACAAGTCGACTTAAGAAATGTTTCTTCAATACCAACCAATAGCAAAAAGGTGAAAATTCTATCATTGCACCCACAAAGCAGTTACAACTTGGTAGTTGATGCCGACAAGACTATCACTGTCGAAATCACGAATCCTTCAAAATTCTGGAGCGTATCTAAATATTTAGTGGTACAGATCTAAGTTTATTTGTAAACGATTTGCGTTTCTCTTCTTACGAAAGCGAATAATTCATCTTTTTGAATTATTCGCTTTTTTTTTGATATTTCGTTTCAAAGAAACGGCACATTTAATATTATAATGATGTGAACTTACTATATTGAATATACCTATTGAAGGTTTATTTATCTAAGAATTATGTAACTCATTCCAAAAATTGTGTAACACATAGGGTAGGGGATTGCTTTACCTTTGAACATTAAAATTTTTGAAAGATAAAACAGGCAACACAATCGTGCAATCGCTCAAAAACGCGTTTATTTGTGAGTTGAATGCTAGCTCAATTTAATAAATACACCTCTATGAAATCGAACTTAAAAATTTTCACTTTTTTTCTTTTGTTGACAATGTCATGCGTAGCCCTGCCCAGGCAAACGGAAGCGCAACAGTCAACGATCAGTTTGCAAGTGTTTTATGATGAACTAAGTCCTTATGGACAGTGGATTGATTACAACGACTATGGTTATGTATGGATTCCCAATGTCAACTCAGACTTTGCACCTTACTCTACAGATGGGCACTGGATTCTGACAGAATATGGTTGGTCATGGTCTTCGGACTACGACTGGGGATGGGCTGCTTTCCACTATGGTCGGTGGAGTTTCAACAATTCATTTGGTTGGTTCTGGGTTCCCGATAACGAATGGGGTCCTGCCTGGGTCAACTGGCGTCAGTCCGACGGATATTACGGTTGGTCGCCTATGGAACCTGGAATTAGTATGAGCGTCAATTTTGGCAGGTCGTACGATAGCAATAATGACCACTGGTTGTTTGTCCGCGATAGAGATTTTGAACGTCAGGATATGAATCGTTATTATGTAGGCAGATCTGATAGAGATAGAATTGCTAGAAATTCAACCGTGATACGTAGGACTTATGTGGATAGGAGTAGAAATACAACTTATGTTTCGGGTCCAACCAGAGAATCGGTACAACAGGCAACAGGTAGAACAATAAGACCTCTTACCGTTAGAGAAAAAAATAAACCGGGACAAAACGTGCGTAATGGTCAATTAGAGATTTACAGACCACGTATTGATAATAATAATGGTAGTCGAAAAACAGCTCCGACACGCATAACCAACCAAAATGATGTGAAACGGACCAACGGAAGGGATGCAACCAACAACAATCAAACAGTAATTCCCGGAAGCAGATCGACAACACAACCTGCTGACCAAAGAAATCAGCAGAATAACAATGAACCTGCGGGTCTAGACAATGTTAATCAGATCGTTCAGCCAATTAATAGTAATAAACCTATCAGACAGCCAAATAATGTTGAGATACGGAATAATACTCAGCCTGGTCAACAGCGGAATATGAACCAACAATATAATAACAGTCAGGAACGAAATATAAATCAACCGGTCAATCATGATCAAAACATTCAACCCGCTGAACCAAACCAAATAAGACCTGAAAACATACCACCTGTTATACAGGATATAAAGAAAAATAATGGGCAACAAAACATTCCCAGAACTGTAAATGAACACAGACGAGATGTGCAGAATAATGCCCCGGCTCAACCCCGGAGTGCAGATCAACAGGACAACAATAGGCCGAAAAATGTTGAGCAGAATAGTAAAAATAATGAAAGGCAAGCAAAAGAAGACAAATCGATACGTCAACAAGTGAAGGAAGAGCAAGCCAAAATCCCTAACAAAGAAGGTAGGAGATAATGTTTTGCTGCTACGATTCAGCCTCCGCATATGCCCTGTGTATATTTAAAATCGGTGTTCGCAAGACTCTGGCTTTATATACAAATAGAATAAACAACCTAACTCCCTGAATAATTTTAATTCAAAAATTGATTGTAAAATCAATTAAAGTAAATTGCAAGATGATGAAAAATAAACAATTGGCCATTCTGGTGAATGATACAAATGCTTTATTGATGGAACTATACAATCATATGATTGTGTCGAGGAATATTGTATTCAAACCCAGAGAAAATGAAGAGAGTGTTCCCTATAAACAGTTTGCGCAGTCAGAAAACTGCGAAAAGGACAAGCGAAAATTAGCTTTTTACAAGGAAATTGGCAACATTGTGAGCAACTATCAGCAGGTCATTATTTTTGGTCCAACCGAAACTAAATTCGAGTTGTATAAACTTTTAGAGGCCGATAAGCATTTAAATAAAGTGAAGATAGAATGTGTGGATACCATTAAAATGTCGGACACTCAAATGCACGATTTTGTATTGAAATATTACAAGTAATGAAAAATACTTGTTGATAGAACAACTTGGAATAATTTTCAAAAGATACAACTTGTAACTCGCAGCTAAATTCTTGTAACTACTTAAAATAATAATGCGTATGGAAGATGTTTGGAGTTATACACTTACCGTCTTTATGGCTTTTTTTGCCATTATGAATCCCATTGCAAATATCCCTATTTTTGTAAAGCTTACCGAGGGACAAAATGAGCAGAAGAAAAAAGAGATAGCCAAAACGTCAACCCTTGTTGCCTTCCTTATTGTGCTGGCATTCATATTTATTGGCCAGTATATTTTCCAAATTTTCGGACTAACCATCCCTGCCTTTAAAGTGTTTGGAGGTGTGCTTATTTTCTTTATTGGATTCGATATGCTCCATTCAAAGAGAACGAGTGTGCATATTGATAGCGAAACAAGTTTTGACGATGGAATAGCTATCTCACCACTTGCCATTCCTATTTTGGCAGGCCCGGGAACCATTGTTACCGCTATGAATTTTGTGGTAAAAGCAAATCTTCTCAACCTCGCCATTACCGTATTTATTTTCGGTGTAATAACTGTGCTTACTTACTACGCATTTATTTACAGCAGTTATATTGTACGCTTTGTGGGCGATAAAAAATTCATTATTGTAGGCAAAATCATGGGGCTGATCATCGGCGTATTGGGAGCCAATATGTTGATACAAGGAATAAAACTGGCCTTCAATATATAAACCTCTTTAGCAAGAGCTCTTCTTAAATAAATTTCATTCTCATTAAAACAAATCAAATGAAAACAACCGGAATAATCGTTTTGATTATAGGATTGGCTTTGACTATTTTTACAACGTTCTCTTATTTTACTAATCGCAAAGTGATTGATCTTGGAACAGTAGAAATTACGCGCGAGGAACCCCATTCTTTAAGCTGGTCGCCATTTATAGGCTTGGCTGTAATGACAGTAGGAGGTTTTATTTTGCTGAAAGCCCGACAAAAATAACAAAAATAATATCGACAAAACAATAACGCAGGTGTCCATTTCTATCGGACACCTGCGTTATTGTTTACATCTAGTGCAACTCTTAAGTCTTCTCTTCAGTGAAAGCCATGCTGGGATAACTTCAGTAGTCAAAGCATTATAATGTTGTATCTCTGAACCATCAATTGCATCCCATTTTTGGAGCTATTTGAATAATGAATTATTTTGAATTGCCGCCCCATTTAGGGGCGGATAAGAGAATCAAAGATATATCGGTTTTAGCCAAAACAGGATTAATAAGTTGACAAGAGCGCTGTTTAACAAATTATTATTGGCAGGCTTTTTTGAAATAACTTTCAGAGAATAAGACTTGTTACTACTACCTAGCAAACTTTATGAACGAATATTTTTGAACTCTAAATACGCACAAAATGCAAATCAGAAATTTTCGATTACTTTGATAGTTAGATTTTATTTTCTCTAAATATTCAAACTTGGTCTTAAAGTCTCCGCCAGATGGCGGAGACTTTAAGGGGCTAGTAACTAAATGCTTGTAACTACTTATTTCTTTCTTTAGCGGCTTTTGCCTTCAGTTCTATTGCTTTTTTCTGTTTTTCCGCAGCCTTCTTAGCTTTCCGGTCAAAGTATCCTTTAAAAAGGAAATTATGCTTTGCTGCGGTCATGTTTTCGTCCAGACCTTTGGAGCTTTTTTTCAGGTTAACGATGGTCTGATTCAGGTTCTCGGCAATGGTTTTATCTTGTATCAATCGACCAAGTGTTCCGTCGCCTTTGTTTATTTTAATCATTACTTCCGCCATTTGCTGTGTAATAATCTCCACATTATTGGAGGTGACTTTTAAACTGGCCATGATAGCGTCAGTTTCTACCGGTTCCGACGATCTAAGCGTTTGCCCTTCCTTAGCCAATGGTGCCGAATTGCTTCCCTGCGATACTTTTAGCAATTTATCGCCGATAATTCCTTCTGAGCCAATTCCCACTTCACAGTCTGATTTTATAAATTTCCATACATCTTTTTTTATCAACATATCCACCTTTACGGTAGAGTCATTCAAAATGCGGATATTATCAACTGTTCCAACAGTGATTCCTGCAAAGCGAACGTTATTACCTATTTGTAACCCACTTACGTTGTTGAAATTTGCCGAAATTTTAAATACATCATCGAAAAGGTTTTTTTGTTTTCCGATAAAAAATATTGCGATTACAAAAAGAGCTATACCGCCTGCTACAAAGAGTCCAAGCCTGATTTTAAATTTATCTGAATGCGTTTCCATATATTTTTTATTTTTTAAGAATTATTGTTGAAGATGTATTTGTTGATGAATAATTTTAGAATCTGCTAGTTTAGTAATGAAAAATAATTATTGTAGGTTGTTTTGAAACAACTTCCACAGAATAAGACTTGTAGCCCGTAACTAAATGCTTGTAACTACTTGCCACTAATGACTGCCGACTGAAAAAATGCTTTTATTAAAGGGTCTTTTGATTTTTCAAATTCGGGTAATGTGCCTTCCATATAAATTTCGCCTTCCGAAAGCATTACGATACGATTGGCAGTGGCACGAGCACATTCAATATCGTGTGTAATGATGATGGAAGATGTTTTGTATATTTTCTGAATACTGTTAATCAAAAAGCTGATTTCGTTCGAAGTGACTGGGTCGAGTCCGGTAGTGGGTTCGTCGTAAAGCATTATTCGCGGATCGACCACTATGGTGCGTGCCAGGCTTATTCTTTTTCGCATTCCACCTGAGAGTTGCGACGGCATTTTGTGCAGCGACTCGGTTAACCCTACGTTTTCCAATACCTCGTTTATTTTTTCGTCACCCTCTGCTTTGGATAGTTTACGCTTAATTCGTTGCAGCGGAAATTCCAGATTTTGCTTCACGGTCATGGAGTCGTATAATGCTCCGCTCTGAAAAAGGAATCCTATTTTCTTACGTAACTCATTCATTTCTCCCCTTTTTAATGTCCCTAAGTCCTCTCCAAACACACTGATGGTGCCGCCGTCGGCGTTTAATAGCCCAGCAACACATTTTATCAAAACCGATTTCCCTGAACCCGACTTGCCCAGTACCACGAGGTTTTCACCTTCAAATAGTTGTAAATTCACATTTTTGAGCACCTCTTGCTTGCCAAATGATAATTGTAAATTTTTGATATCGATGATTGGTGCACCTTTCCCTGTTTTAGTCGAGTTGTCGGTTTGTTGTGTTTCCATATAGTTTGTTTTGTGTGCTGCGGTAGAACATTCATAGTCAATGTCTAAGAATCATGCGCTTCATTTTTCTAATATGTTATAAATAATAATTATTGATATGTTTATTTTAAAGTGATTGTCAGACAATATAACTTGTAGCTACTTAATTATCAAAGCATATCTGTAATTTGTACGGCAATTAAATCCACAATAAGCACTAGTAATGATGCAATCACTACGGCCGAATTGGCTGCTATTCCCACACTTTCGGTACCACGGCCAGCATTGTAGCCTTTGTAACAGCCTACTATTCCGATAACTGCGCCAAAGAAAAATGATTTCACTACGGCAGGTAATAAATCAACAAAGGAGATGTGGCTGAATGCCTGTGAAAAAAAGAGGGTAAATGATACCTCACCCTTTAAATTGGCGCCCACCCAACTTCCCAAAATCCCGAGTCCATCGGCATAAAGAATTAAAAGCGGTATCATCAAAGTTGCCGCCCAAACTCGCGTTACCACCAAAAACTTCATTGGGTTAGTGGAGGATACTTCCATGGCTTCAATTTGTTCGGTTACCTTCATCGACCCTAGTTCTGCACCCATTCCTGACGCAATTTTACCGGCGCAAATAAGTGCAGTAATCACCGGACCCATTTCTCTGATAAGCGAAACAGCTACCATGCCGGGAAGCATCGATTCTGCTCCAAAGTTAGCCAATACTGGGCGCGACTGAATGGTTAGAACCAAGCCCATAATCGTACCGGTTACTGTAACAAGTGCAAGAGATTTGTTTCCTATCTGAAAGCATTGATGAAAAAATTCCCTTATTTCGTGGTTAGGAGTAAATGTCTCTTTTATCACCCTTACAAGGAATAAGCAAACGTTGGCAATGTCCGTTATAAAGTTATTAGTTTTTGCTTTTTTTTCCAGTGTTTTCTCACTCAGGATCATCGATTGCCGCACTGCATATCCTTTTAAACCTATAGCCGACTTTTTGGGTGTCATATTTTTGTTGTTTGTTGTGGTGATTCTTCTTTCTTCAAATTAGTTAGTGCAAATATATCGGAGTTTGAACTCTTGTGTGTTACACAATTTTTAATATATATTACATAATTCATAGATTGTTGGATTCCCGAGAATAAGTGAGGTTTTTTTTATTTACCTTATTCATTGTGTTGGTGTTTTTAGTTCGGGACATGGTACTATTGCTATCTCTTCTTAAATGTGAATTAAATTAGAAATTATGAAAAATTCTGAAAATCAATGCCTTTTAAATCTAAATGTGTGAATTGTGTAATTTATTTCCATTATAATGTAATGCTTCGGGTTGAAAGAAGCGTATCTTTGACCAAATCCACTAATAACACGTATTTTGAAACTATACATCAAGAATATGGTGAGTAATCGCTGTAAAATGGCTGTTAAAGAAGAGCTGAAAAAGCTTGGTCTTCACTTCATAGTGGTAGATTTGGGCGAAGTAGAGATAATGGAATCTATTTCGGCTGAGCAGCGGACGCAATTAAAATCATCCTTGTTTGATTCGGGTCTCGAATTAATGGACGATAAACGAGCTATGCTGATTGAAAAAATTAAAAATGTAGTTATCGAAATGGTTCATCATTCTGACGAAATGATTAAGGTAAATTTCTCCGATTATCTCAGTGATAAACTGAGTCACGATTATACCTATTTAGCGAATTTATTTTCAGAAGTGCAGGGAACTACCATCGAACAGTTTGTTATTTCTCATAAAATTGAGCGGATTAAAGAATTGATTATTTACGATGAGTTGAACATTACCGAAATAGCATGGAAAATGAATTACAGCAGTGTGGCTCATTTGTCCAACCAATTTAAAAAGGTAACCGGACTTTCACCATCCCATTTCAAGCAATTAAAAGTGAAGCGACGGAATCAAATTGAGGATATTTAAGTTTGGTGAACTGAAGAGGAGAGTGCGTAAGTGCTAAACAAAAACAAGAAATGGAAAGAACAAAAACACATGAATCGCAATATGCCAGTAGTTTGATTGAAGCTAGTCTTGATCCATTGGTTACTATCGATAATAATGGACTAATAACAGACGTAAATCAAGCCAAGGTAGACATTACTGGTGTGGAACGAGAAAAACTCATTGGCACTAATTTCTACGATTATTTTACTGAGCCCCAGAAGGCGAAAGATATTTACAAACAGGTATTTACACTAAATTCTGTAAAGGGTTGCACGCTCACATTTCTAAATGCGAACGGTAAACGCACCGATGTCCTTTTTAATGGTTCGGTATATAAAGATGCCAATGGAAAAGTACTGGGCGCTGTGTTAGTGGCCAGAGATATCGAAGATCAGAAGTTAGCCCTTGAATTGCGAAACGCGAATAGAGAGTTGGAGCATCAGAACGATGAGAAAGAAAAGCGCGCTGCCGAATTGATTATTGCTAACAAGGAGTTGGCATTTCAAAACGATGAAAAAGAAAAGCGTGCACAGGAATTGAGCATTGCCAATGAGGAATTAGCGTTTCAGAACGATGAGAAAGAAAAGCGCGCTGCCGAATTGATTATTGCTAACAAGGAGTTGGCATTTCAAAACGATGAAAAAGAAAAGCGTGCACAGGAATTGAGCATTGCCAATGAGGAATTAGCGTTTCAGAATGATGAGAAAGAAAAGCGCGCTGCTGAATTGATTATTGCTAACAAGGAGTTGGCATTTCAAAACGATGAAAAAGAAAAGCGTGCACAGGAATTGAGCATTGCCAATGAGGAATTAGCTTTTCAGAACGATGAGAAAGAAAAGCGAGCGGCTGAATTGATTCTGGCCAATAAAGAACTGGTTTTTCAGAATAAAGAAAAAGAGAAACGTGCTGCCGAGTTAATCATTGCCGATAAAGAACTTGTATACCAAACTGGCGAGAAGAAAAAACGCGCTGCGGAGCTAAAAATAGCAGATATCGAATTGGTTTTTCAAACAGAGGAGAAAGAAAAGCGTGCCGCCGAACTCATTATTGCCGATAAAGAATTGGTTTTTCAAACCGAAGAGAAAGAAAAACGTGCCGCCGAACTTGTTATTGCCGATAAAGAACTCGTTTTTCAGAAAGAAGAAAAAGAGAGACGTGCTACTGCAAACAAGGAATTGGTGGCCTTCAGCTCGGCGCTAAAGTTAACTTCGGAATACGCAAGAAGTCTTATTGAAGCCAGTCTCGACCCATTATTTACCATCAATCTGCAAGGAAAAATCACAGATATGAATAATGCAACGGTACGAATTACCGGTGTGAGTCGCGAAAAATTGACGGATACAGATTTCTTCGATTATTTTACCGAACCGCTGAAAGCAAAAGAAGTCTATCAAGATGTTTTTGCCAATGGATTTGTTACCGATTTTCCATTAACTATTCGTGATGGAAAACCTACGGATGTACTGTTCAATGGCTCTGTATACAAAGATGATAGAGGAAATGTGCAAGGTGTAGTGGTGGTAGCACGCGATATTACCGAACGAAAACGAATTGAAGCACAGCTAAATGAGGCCATCGTGTTTGCCGAAATGGCGACTGAAATAGCTGAAATAGCTAAGAGTAAAGCCGAGACGGCAACGCTTATTGCCGAAAATGCTGTGAAGGCTAAACAGCAGTTTTTGTCTAACATGAGTCATGAGATTCGCACACCAATGAACGCCATCATTGGCTTTACAAAAGTACTTACGAAAACAGAAGTGTCTGCTAAACAAAAAGAATACCTTACAGCTATAAAACTAAGTGGTGATGCACTCATTGTACTTATCAACGACATTCTGGATTTAGCCAAGGTGGATGCCGGCAAGATGGTATTTGAACAAACTCCGTTTAAAATGGCAATGTCCATATCGGCCATGCTGCATTTGTTCGAGACAAAAATTCAAGAGAAAAATCTGAGTCTTAAAATACAGTACGACCATACTATTCCTGAAGTACTGGTGGGCGACCCTGTTCGCTTGCATCAGATTATCCTCAACCTTCTTAGCAATGCTGTAAAATTCACCACCAAAGGAAATATTACCGTGAGTGTGAGTTTACTCATGGAAGATGAGGAACAGGTAAGTATTCAGTTCTCGGTAAAAGATACAGGTATTGGCATCCCCGAGGATAAAATAGAAAAAATATTCGAAAACTTCCAACAAGCATCCAGTGGTACTTCCAGAATTTATGGAGGCACCGGTTTAGGACTTGCCATAGTAAAACAATTGGTAGAACCTCAGGGAGGCAGCATTCAGGTGGCAAGTCAGGTAGGCGAGGGGTCAACCTTCAGTTTTATCCTAAATTTTTTGAAAACAGATATTGTCCCGGAACTTGAAGAGGTTGACGAAGAATTGTGTATCCACAATAAAAGCATAAGTGTGTTAGTTGTAGAAGATATTCCGCTTAATCAGCTATTGATGAAAACACTGTTGGACGACTTCGGATTTGATCGTGATATTGCCGAAAATGGTCAAATTGCTGTCGATAAATTAAAAGATAAATCCTACGATATTATTTTAATGGACCTGCAAATGCCGGTAATGAATGGTTTTGAGGCCACTGGTTATATTCGCAACACAATGAAATTGTCAACTCCGATCATAGCTCTCACAGCCGATGTTACTACCGTTGACTTGGAAAAATGCAAGTATGTAGGTATGAACGATTATATTGCCAAACCGGTCGATGAGCGATTATTGTATGCCAAAATAATGAATTTGGTAAAGAAACAAGCCAACATAGAGACTGATGTAGTTGATGTAGATGAAGTAGTTGAAGCTGCAATAATAAAAAGGTGTATCGATCTTGAATATCTAAACCGACGCACAAAATCAAACCCAACATTAATGATGGAGATGATTACGCTCTACTTAGAGCAAACGCCACCTCTGATAAGTGCTATGAAAAAGAGTTTAGAGGAAAAAGACTGGCAAGGATTACATTCTGCGGTGCATAAAATGATTCCTTCCTTTGCCATAATGGGCATTAGTAGCGATTTTGAAGATATGGCTCGTAAGATACAAGATTTTGCAAGTGCTCAGGAGCAAACTGAAGGCATACAGGAAATGGTTTTAAAACTTGGAAATATTTGTACACAAGCTTGCAGAGAGTTAGAAGAAGAATTTATAAAGATTAAAGATAAAAAATGATGAGTAACGAGAAAATTAAACTCTTTTTGGTGGACGATGATGCGCTTTTCTTAAAATCATTGGAAATTGATTTTTTAGAACGAGCCGATTTCAACATTGAAACCTACAGCTCTGGTGAACTTTGTATTGCGAACTTATCGCGCTGCCCGGATATTATTGTGCTGGATTATTACCTGGACAGCATCGATAAATCTGCCATGAACGGACTCGAAACACTGGATAAAATAAAAGCCTCTAATCCCAACATACCAGTAGTGATGCTATCGTCGCAAGACAAGATAGATGTGGCTATTGAGTGTATGCATCATCAGGCCTTCGATTACGTTGTGAAAAGCGAAACAGCTTTTATGCGCCTTCAAAAAATCATTACCTCCATCTTCCTCTTAAAAAAAATGGAAAAAGAACTAAGTTGGTATATGGATAGAATGTAAGATTGTTGATTAATCAATATTTTATTTTGTTACAATAGTAAAATAGATTGTCAGATGTAGGAATTTTTAAATATGATTGTTTAATCATACAAAAACGCCTATGAATGAATAGATTGATGGTTGACACTTGGGTTGCAGAACGAACAATTGAAGAAGCAAATTTCACTTTCAACCTGTATTAAAACTCAAAAAGGTTTTGTTTAGTCAGCTTAATTGTTTTTTTCTTTTACTTGATTGCTACGAATTTGTAATTAGCATATAATAAGTCAGTTGTGTGTCCTTGTATATAAAAGAGTAACTCGGAATCGGAGAATTTAATCATTATTGTACCAAATCAATTACAAATTGCGTTGTTTTTTGTTTGCACAAATGGAATAAATACCCTATCTTTGCACCGCATTAGAAAACAATGCAACACTACTGGTTCGGTAGTTCAGTTGGTTAGAATGCCGCCCTGTCACGGCGGAGGTCGCGGGTTCGAGTCCCGTCCGTACCGCAAGCACCCTATTAATCTGTTGATTAATAGGGTGCTTTCGTTTTAGTGTGTTACACTTGTGTTGCAAATCGACATTTTGTTATTCAAAAATAGCGGGCTAGATGAGAAAATGAAAGGTGCAAATAGAAGAAAATGAAAAGATAAGATATAATTTTTTTTTAAACGATAAGAAATTCATATTTTTAGTGAAATTTGAAACTAAAACAAAATTAACTTTATTTCTAAACAGTTTCTCAATCTTTTGAAGTGAATTTTCCCTTTTCTCTGACAATAAAATCGAATAAAGTGGTTGGTTGTTTACCAGTTACTTTTTCGTAGAAGTTTGATATTTTTGGTTCTTTCTGGAAGCGATTTAAAAAATGTAACATTATCATTACCATTATCATACCTTTACTCATTCCTTCTTTCCTTTTAATTTGATAGAAGCAAAATGGATTCTTATTTTCAAACTTAATACTTTTTTTTGTCAGAATTGTATTCATTATTTCCGCCACTTTGTAGAAGTTAGTGTTTTCAGAACCTGTTAGTTCAATTTCCTGATTTGTGAAATCAGAAAATCTATTTATCAGAATAGCACTTATTTCTCCAATATTATCAACATCTATCCAATTGAATTTTGCTTTACCGGCAGGCAATACGATTGCATTTTTAGTATGAATATCGGTTATGAGGGTTGTAGAGAGATTCTGCATAAAATAGCTGGGTCGAAGAAATATGAAGTTTATTTCAAACTCTTTAATCAGACTTTCTATTTTGTTATGTGGAATAATTTTACTTCTTTCAGCTCCTTGAACGGATAAGAAAAGGATTTCATTCACCTTCTTCTCTTTTATTTTAGCAATTAACGGACGGAAGTATTTTTCTGTATCTGATATATGAGGTGGGCGAAGCAAAAAAACACAATTAACACCACTTAACGAATTTTCAAAGGTTTCCGGATTTTCAAAGTCAAATTGAACATACTCAAGCGCTGGATAGGTTAAAAATGCTTTTTTTGCTTTTTCAATATCACGCACTCCTGCAATTACCCTATTCGTAGTTTTATTATTGAATAGAAACCGAATGACTCCAGCACCAACATTTCCTGTAGCGCCTGTAATGAGAATAGTTTTCAATATGTTATTCTTAATTTTAGTTTGATTCTGGAAAGTATTTACCCAACTCACTGACTAAATATTTTTGTTTAAGCCTTTCATTTTTCTAAAAGAAATAAACCATTAATCCTACAATTATAATATATGCAAGGGCATACGGAAGTGCTTTTTTCATGATTTCACCTTCTTTTCCTTGCTGTTCGCAAGCTGATGTAGCAACAGCAATACTTTGTGGTGAAATGATTTTACCACCGGTTGCACCGGCTGTATTAGCTGCTGCAAACCATGAAGGGTCTGCCCCCGGAATTTGATGTGCAACCGAGGCTTGCAATTTCCCGAATAAGATATTTGATGAAGTATCACTGCCTGTCAAGAATGTTCCCAAGCAACCTATGGCAGGGGCAAAAAGCGGGTAAAAAGAACCGGCAGCCTGAGCCAGAGCCATTCCTATTACCAGAATCATGCCCGAGAAATCCATAATGGAAGATAAAGCTATCAAACTGCAAACAGTAATTATAGTTCGTTTCTGCTTAACGATTACTTGCTTTAATAGTTTAAACAATTCCAAGACACTTGCACCCTGAATTACACCGCCTATAATTGAACCTAGAAACAACAAAACACCTGCATCCATACAAGATATTTTTACAATTTTGGCGACATTAATCTGCTTTACATTGTCAAATATATTGAAAGTCAGATTTATGCTTGTATAATCCTGCAACAGTGCCTTGAAAGGTAATAATGGGCTCATTAAAACAATTAATAATAAAATACTTCCATAAACACTCCATGCTTTTAATGTCTGCGATAAAGTGTAACTCTGAAGTGATTTTTTTTCTTCAATATTTAGTTTTGATTTCATAAGTCTTCCATAAATTACAATAACAACAATTGAAGCTAAACTACCTAAAACAGCTGGTGTAGTTACTCCTACATATTTAACTGATAGATATTGAGTTAACAAGCTTACGCCACCAACCAAAACGCTTAAAAATAAATGTCTGGGTATGACTTTCAAGCGGGAATCGGTCATCATTAACAGTGCAAATGGCACTAAAAACATTAAAGGGGAAAGCTGAAAAATAACATGTTGACCCAACAATGCAGAATCAGTAATACCAGTTTGTTGTGCCAATACAATTACAGGTGTACCAATAGCTCCGAAAGCTGTAGCCACACTGTTTGCGATAAGGCTGGTTACTGCTGAGAACACCGGTTGATAGCCAAGGCTGATTAAAATTGCTGCAGGTATTGCAACAGCAGTCCCAAATCCAGCCATACCTTCCAACAGACCACCAAAACCCCAAGTAAGTAATAATACCTGAATACTTTTATCAGTAGAAACGGATGAGAATTGTGCTTTCAGCACTTCCATTTTTTTTGTATAAACAAGAATGTTATAACTGAAAACAGCCATTATAATGATAATCAATATTGGGAATACAGCTTTTAACATACCATAAGCGATACTCAAACCTGTATCAGACAAAGGATAATGAAATACGAAAAACCCAACTAAAACACACACAATTAGTGTAATTAGCGAGCTTTTATCTCCGGACATTTTTAGAAAACCCATCAGAATTATAAGTATTAGCACTGGAAGTACTGCAAAAAGTAATTCTAACGATGATTGTCCACTTATTGTGAATACTTGTTGGATTGCTAGGATGTGCATAAATCAAAATTATTAATTAGAAATAAGGTTGTTTTTGTTTGGCAATGAGGATGTCCAAAAAGATATTAGAACGTAAAATACGCAAAATACGCAAGTAAAACGCAATAAGAAATCAATAAAACATGTACCTGATTATCATTCCAATTTAAATTCTTTATTTGTGAATATTTGCGTATTTTGCGTTCAAAAAAACTTATTTTACACGTTCGTTTATTTTGTAACTTCATCTATTAAATAGAAAATTGATTTGAAAGTAACATGACTATGTTCATTCATGCCAATTTCGCAAGTTCTACTTGTTGAATAGCCTTCGTGACAGGAAGCAGGTATCTGTCCTTCAAGCTCTCGTAGCCCGTGTTTATTGAGTTCCGGTACAATAAAACCTCTATCTCCTGCAAAACCGCAGCAATTAGATTGAACCAGAATAATTTCATCTGCACACATTTTTGAAAGTTTGACCAGTTTTTCTTCCATGCCAATTTTCTTTACCGAGCATACTGGAAAAATACTCACTTGTTTGCGAGGTGTTTTTACAGTTAGATGAGGCATTACGTAATCACTCATAAACTCTATTGGGTCATAAATCTTCATGTTTTCATACTTCTTGAAATTTTCATGAGAAGTATAAAAACAAGGACTCATATCATATAAAATTGGAAATTTTCCTTGCTCTGAGGCTTTGTATAAGGCATCTTCCAATTCTTGTGATTTTCGGACACCTTCTTCTTTCAAGCCTTTGCTGCTAAAAGCCATTCCGCAACACAAATTGTTTATTCCCTCAGGATAAATTATGCCAAACCCTGCTCTTTTAAGCAATTCTTCTGTTTTTTGTGTCAATGCAAGATCTTCCTTTTCGTAACCCTTTGCCGTTCCCATAGAGCGATTTATACACGAAGGATAGTAAACTACTTTTCGTTCACTGTTTTCATTTACAGAAAGTTGGGTTATTTTTAAAGCACCACGTGGCATGTTTTTATTCCATTGTGGGATGGTATTTCCAGAAATTTTTCTCACACCTGTAGCAATTCTATTCATAAGTGAATCGCCCAATATGCTCTGAAAAACACCCACTGAATTTAATCCAAATCGGGCAGCTGAAGTTACGAGAGTCATATTTCGTCCAATACGAGTAGCAATATTTTTATTAGATTCTGTGGAATTTTGATACCTAATTTCTTTGACATATTTACCGGTATCAATATTCAGTGGACAAACCAATGCACACAAACCATCAGTGGCGCAGGTTTCGTCTGAAAAATAGTTAGCTCTTTTTGATAATTCGGTGAGAATTTCCGGAGATTCACCAGTAGCTTTTAATCTTGAAATTTCACGAGCAATAACAATTCGTTGTCGAGGAGAAAGCGTTAAACCTTCTGAAACACAATTTGGTTCGCAAAACCCACACTCCATGCACTTATCAACAATTTCGTTGGTAGCAGGCAGTGCTTTTAAGTTTTCTAAATGAATAGTTGGGTTTTCGTTAATTATCACACCAGGATTGACCAATTTACGTGGATCAAAAATATTTTTTATACGGAGCATAATTTTATATGCAGCTTCACCCCATTCCTTTTCCACAAAAGGAGCCATATTTCGTCCAGTTCCATGTTCTGCCTTTAGTGATCCATCAAATTGATTTACAACAATATCGCTAAGCTCGTCCATAAGTTTAGCATATCGTTGCACTTCGGAAGCCGAACTAAAATCCTGCGAAAATACCAAATGCAGGTTTCCTTCTAGGGCATGACCAAAAAGAACCGCATCGGTATAATTTAGTTTTTTGAATAATTCTTTCAATGCTATACAGCCTTCAGCCAATCGTGAAACAGGAAATGCTACATCCTCAATCAAACAAGTTGTACCAGTTTTGCGCATTCCACCAACCGATGGAAGCAATCCTTTACGCGCTTTCCAATTGAAATTGTATTGTTTTGGGTCTGAAGTAAACTCGAATTCTTTATAGGTGGGAATAGAAACTATTGATTCGCTTACTTGAAGTTGTTTGGCTTCTAGTTCATTCATTTTATTGGCTCTGCATTCTACCAACAACACACAAATTGATTCGGGTAAAGTTTTGAAATAGGAAGGTGCATCAGGATCATTCTCCACAGAACGAATAGAATCTCTATCGAGCAATTCAACAGCGGCAACTGGACTATTTTTCAACAATGGTACTGCTTCACAAGCCATTTCAATCGTTTCAAAAATCATCATCGTACACGACTTGAATTTTTCGTCAATTACCGTATTGTATGTAATATCCGAAATAAAAGCAAGTGTTCCCTCAGACCCTATCATTAAATGCTTGATAATTTCAAATGGGTCATTAAAATCGACCAAAGCATTTATGCTGTAACCGGTTGTATTTTTTATTTTAAATTTGCTTTTAATCCGCTTGTGAAGCGTTTTATCGGCTTTAATATCGTTGCGAAGTTGTTCTATCTCTTTTATTATTTCTGGATGCTTTCGAGCAAATTCTTGTTTGCTATTAGTATCAGACGTATCCAATATTGTGCCGTCGTAAAGAATAATTCTGATGTCGGCGATAGTATTGTAAGAGTTTTGAGAAGTTCCACAACACATTCCGCTGGCATTATTAGCAGCAATTCCACCTATCATTGCAGCATTTATAGAAGCCGGATCTGGACCTATTTTTCGACCGAAAGGTGCTAATAAAATATTTGCTCTACCTCCAATAATGCCAGGTTGAAGTTTGATTTTTTTGGCGTTATCGGAAATGCTGTATTTTTTCCAATTATGAGTTGCCAACAGCAAAACAGAATCCGAAATAGCTTGACCAGACAGACTTGTGCCAGCAGCTCTGTACGTAACAGGAATATCATACTTCTCGGTAAGTTTTATTACTATTTCGGCTTCATACTCTGAATGAACTTTGATAACAATTTTAGGAATTAGTCGATAAAAACTTGCATCGGTAGCATAAGCTAATAATTCCAGTGAATTGGTAATGATTTGCTTAGATTCTATTTTTGTAGAAAGCTCATCATGCAATTTTTGATAATTTGCAGGTAACATTTTCAGTGTTTTAGTTCTTTATTTTTACCCATAAAGTTTCAGTGTTTGCTTTAAAACAAAGATTCAATATTTTGGGGATGCGATAAAGTTGCGTGAATTAAGATTTCCTTTTATTCTAATCTAACAAATAAAGAACGAATATATCAAGGATAATGAAGTAAGAGCTAGACATATTCATCTTAGACAAAAAAATCCTCACAAATATAGAAATTTTGTGAGGATTTTTTATAATTTACAACTTATTTTTTTGCTTTTTACCTGAAACGATTTTAGTATTAGGCATTTTTGAACTCAAAACCCAAGTGTCTTTCTCATTTTTTGCGAGATTATACGTTTGATTCGAAATCGCTTCCTGAATACTTAAAGTTCCATCTTCGGCTACTTGAAGTGTCCATTTTTCACTTCTGTCAGTGCTTTCAACTGAATACGAATTGCTTTCAAATTTACTTTCCCAACCAGCAATTCCGGCATGGTCATCAATGGCTAAAGTGTTTACAACAGTTCGCTTTAAAGATGGTTTAGACTCAGCCCATCGCATCATTATTGCCGAACCCGGTTTTCCTTCCGTCCATTGTCCTGAAAGTGGATGATAAGCATCGTGCATCGTGGCATAAATTGGTCCATTCCTGTTATCTTTGGCAAAGTGAGTTATTTTTACTCCGGCATCGCCTCGTCTGGCTGTGATTTTATCCTGGCTAGTCAATTGAAGATCAAGTAATCCATCACGATTATTGAGCAAAAAGTTCCAGGTTGTTTTCAGCGGCTCATCAGATTCAATATGATCAACAATAAACAATGCATGTGAACCACACAAAACGAAGAAACGTGTAAAAGTGCGTAATGGCGCACCGTAAAGTTGCGCTGCATCAGCTCCAATAACCGAAACTTGACCGACTTTTGACGCAATTAAGCGTTTCCCTCCAATATCAATTGGATCTCCCGCAATAAGTTTTCCATCTTTTTGTACCAACGGACGGTTTGTTCCACCTTTTTGAATGAGGGTACGAGCCGAAACATTCTCTGTTTTTACGGTTTCAAAAGTACAGGTATTATGAAACGCCGAACTTACATCCAAATCACGATTCAAATTACGATAACAGGTATGTCCGGGATCAACCAATAGTCGCTCTTTATTGTATGCTAAAATAAAACTATTTATATCTCCATGTAAGTGAGCCGAAGCATGACGTGGTTCAGCAGGTATACGTACACCCAGAGTCGTCGAGCCACCCCATTTGTCGCGCGCAAACGCATCACCACCTGTAAAAGCGTTTGTTACAGGAAGTTTTGCTTCATCTGGCGAGATAGGTGCAGCAGCATCGGCAAGCATAATAACAGAAAGAAACCCAAATCCGTTTACAAACCCAAAACTGGCCATATCATGCGGACCAGGTTCATTTGCTGGGAAATAAAGTGTATTAAACAACCAACTAGCTAAACCAGCTTGTTGAGGCATTTCATTTTTTCCACGAGCGGCAATATGAATCAGCAAATCACCAGAAGGACGAAATATAGCTGCACAATCACCAAAATTTATACTTTGAGACCAATCCATAATTGGCCAACCCGAAAGTGGTTTGCGATACAGAAAAGCGTACGAAGACCAGTTTACAATGCGTCCGTAAGGTTCAAGTGAAATTGTTTTTGAAGGATTGTAACGTAGCAAAGCTTCTTGCGCAATCATGGCTGAGTATGCAGCATAGTTTTCATATTGTAACGATTCTCCATAACTTCCATCTGCTTGAAAATGGTCAGCAATAATAGGCAACCATGCTGTTGCTTCTGCAACAGATTTCTCGTCGCCAAGCACAGTTGCAGCTACAGAAAATCCTGCAAAAATGACACAATTCCAATTATGAAAAAAATTAGTTCGTGCTAAATATCGTTTACATGGCAACAATCCTTTTTCACGCAATGCTGTTTTAATTTCATCACTTTCAGATTCGGAAAACAAATCAGAGGAAAGATCATAAGCTATACCAATGCCCCATGTAAGGTGTGCTGTTTCCAATCCGCCAACCATTTCGCCACCATTGTAGCCACGAAAACCAGGACCAGCCCAATCGGCAACGGGTCTTCGAACAATTTCCAAAACACAACCACGCAACCAAGCATCAGCAGCTGGTGTGGGACGAACTGCATGAATTAAAGCCGCATCAGTTAAATATTCAGCTGCATGATGCCACCATTCGGTAGTTGCCAATTTATCATCCAAACTTGGCGATATTGCCCGTTTAGAAACTCGCGCTTGCATTGCCGAAAGAAGTTGAGCTGTTGGCGATGTTGATGGCTGAGCTAAAATGCGAGCCTTTTCTACGTCAGTAAGGAATATCCTGGATCTAGTCGAAACCGCATTTTGAGCAACCAAAAAAATTGGCATTGCAGTCATAATTAATGCTGCAATATAAAATATCGAAAAAACTTTCTTCATTGTTGTATTTTGAGTTGGGTTTGCAATAAAATAATCAGAAAAATCTTATAATAAAAAACTTACATGACAAAAATCTGAACACAATTTGAATTAAGATATCGAACGCAAATCATGCGAATTGGAAATCTATTTAACTGAATTTGTGTAAATTTGCGTAATATGCGTTCTAAATTTTTGCTATGTAAATTAAACAATTTTTAGCCAAAAACTATTCCAAACTAATAAATTCCACAAAATTGCCATCAGGGTCTTGAATCGAAACAAATTGGCGTTTTGCATCCAGCATTGTGGGTGTTTCGCCTAAAGTTTTAATTCCATTTTTTGCAATTCGTTCAAGCAGAGGCTTTAACGATTTTACAAAAATAGTCAGATAACGGATTCCATTAGCATCCGAAATGGAAGTTTGTTTTAATAAGTTTGATTTCTTGCCGTACGACAACAATTTGATTTCCGTTGCGTTTTCAACATTTTCGAGTTTCAACACTTTGATTGAAAGCGTTTCACCTTTGGTCAAACCCATTCGTTTAGCTTTTGCTGAATCGATAAATAAATCGCGAACTATCACCATGCCGACTACTTTTGTGTAAAAATCTACGGACTTATCCAAGTTTTCGACCACTACACCAACCGAAATGGCTGAACGGGAAAATTCTGAATTTGGTTCAATTGCTTTGGTTGAATGTGCAAAGCATATAGCAAAGAGAACCAATAAGCATTTTAATGTGTTTTTCATATTTTGGAAACAGAAGACATCAAACCGTTTACATCAGTTCAATGTCTTTAGTTATTTCTTAGAAATTGCGTTTTTGTAAGAATTTATCTAATTCTGGTCTTGTCATTGGCAATTTGCCTTTATATGCATCCAACCATACATTAAAATCTTTTTTGATATCATCCGACCATTTACTATCAATAGTTCCGGCTGTATATTTTCCTTCTTTGATACGTTGTTGACCAAAAATATCAAATAGTTCTGTTACTTCACCAGTCAATACGATATGTTCAACTAAATGAGCAGGAATGAAAACAACACCATCTTTCTTTGCTAAGACAGCATCGCCCGGAAGTACGGTTGCTTCACCAATACGGATAGGGGCATTAATGCTAGTTAGGATTGTTTTTCGCATATAAGAAGGATCAGTTCCTTTTACCCAAATATTAAAACCATCCACTTTGCGTAAATCTTCGGTGTCACGTATATGTCCGTAAACAATAGCTCCACGGTGTGAACGTGCCCAAACACCATTCCCAAGATTTGACCCTACCACAGTTCCGTACGATTGTTTGTTGTATCCATCGGCTACATAAAAATCGCCTTCAACAAGCGTTGTCATTGCCCACGATACGGTGCGCCGTTGTTCCCACATACGACCTTCTTTTTTACCTTGCTCAATCACCTGATTTTCTAAATCGATACGAGCCGGCATAAACTGAGCAGTTACAGCACGTCCGGTCATTACATAGTGATCGTTTTCATTCAGCAATTTCCAGTCACCTTCAAATTGATTGAAATAACCCAGATTAATTAATTCAGCCCACGCCTCTTCCAATGTAATACTTTTCAATCGTTCTAAAAGATTGTCAGATACTTTTGGTCTGCCATCGGCAAAACGTTCGCCAGTCCATTCGGCAGTTAATGCTTTGATATACTCAGGTGATGAAGCAACATTTTGTGCTTTTGCAAATAAGCAACTCATAAAAAGAATTGCTACTAAAATAATTTTTTTTCTCATATTTATTTTTTTTAAAATTTTACTCTTTTCGCTTCTTTTTGGACGTAATTTTCCCAATCAATTTTTTGTTTAAAATACTTGCTTTTGTCCCATCCTGCCCCAGTGTAGTAGCTGAACGGCACATTTGTTTTGACTTTGATCAGAATAAATTCATCGCCTTTGTAGCTTGCATATCCCACAAAGTTTTTAGGATTTGCAAGCACAGCAGTTCCCATATAACCTTGTACTGGATTTAACTGTTCCCAAACCGACAAAACAGCACTTTTCTCATTTTTATAAATAGCCTGTTTCCCAAATGTTGTAACACCAATAGCTACCGTTAATTCTCTGTCAATATCACTTTTCAAAGTGCTGGTTACTTTATAAAAGTTGGTGCCAAGTTCCATTTCGATTAACTTCTTTTCCTCCAATTTCATTTCAGGAACGTTCCATGTTTTATATTCAATCTCGACTGCAATTTTATCGTTTTGATTTTTTACTATTCGATATGTATCATATGTTTCTGCAATATAAGGCTTTCCATCAATCCAAATGGCTATTCCACCGCATCCACGCAATTTCCCCATATCATAAAAATCACATCCTTCGCCTCTATCAGTATGGTAATCTTTTCCATCGGCATTCAACTTGTACCATTTGTCCAGAATAGGATAGTTTACTTTTTTTGCCCAAATATCAACACCGCTACCCACTTTTGCACGAACCACCGGTCCAAAAACACGATAAGCCATGCGGTCATTTTCCCAAGCCACATCTCTACCGCGAGCAGATGTTACATACGTTCTGGGAACATACGGCGAATCAATTATCGAGTACAAGCCCATTTTTTTCAAAGGCGTAATTTTGTCAATTCCCATTTTGGCAGCTTGAGCAAAAGCAAGCACTACAGGGCCAAAAGCATGATGGTCGTTATACGCCCAAGCTTGTTTTTTATAATCTTCTTTTGTTCCTTTTCCTGGGTTTAAACAGCTAAAGCAAGCATTGCTAACCGAACCATCGCTGCCAATGTAAGAAGTAAATCCGCTTAATCCAAGTTTGAAGTTACTCATGTATTTGCTATCAATAAGCCCCTTTTCGAGCATGATTCCTATTCCATAAAGCAATAATCCACTTCCTGAAGTTTCTACATACGAAGTTGGGTCAGTCATTTCCTGATACCACAATCCTTCTTTGTTTTGGTAAGTTAGTACGGTTGTGAAAAACTGTTTACCAAGCGCCACCACTTCTTTTCGTTTTGGATGTGATTCTGGCAAATCTCTCACCAGAGTAGCAAGAGCAAATGCGCCCCAACCATTTCCTCGACTCCAATTATCTTCGGAAATTACTCCAGTACCTGTAAATCCTCTGGCCTGATGCACCAAACCCGTTTTATTATCTTTCAGTATTTTAAACAGTTCCAATGTCTCGTTTGTAGCCATATCGATGTATTCTTGATTACCCGACTTCAAGCCCGAGTACAATAAATAGGGTGTAACTGCAAATGCAATGTCAATAAAAACCTGATCATTTTTAGCCCAAACGGCTGTCAGGATTCCTTCTGGAGAACGTTTTTGTTCTTTCAGCATTTTTGCTGCTGAAACAGTAACCTGCTCATCCAATTTATTGGAAACGCCTTTCCATGCCAAAAAAGCGGCACCCGAACCACCAGCCTCGTATGAAATAAGGCTTCCTTTTGCTTTAATTTCGCCATTACCGAATTTTTGGTACATACCAATTATTCTGGTTTGCAGCGAGTCATTGCCTTTCAATAAAGAAAACTCACTGATACCGTGCAACATTAGTGTGCCAGCATAAAAATCAAGTTCGGTATATTTCAATCCTTGTTCAAAAACCGATTTGGTTATTTCACTGGTGGATACCGCTTTGCTGGTTTGTCCAAGAAGATTTCCGTTCGAAAAGAAAATTGACAAAAGGCAAAGAAATAAAATCTTAAGTTGTTTCATTGGTATATTTTTATTTAAATATTTATTCAAAAAGGAATAGCTGTAATTTTAAATTCTCCCTTGCTGTTAGCTAGACTTGCGGTTTTTATCACAATTTTCATTACTCCTGGATTTGGGGAATCTTGTGGACATTTAGCTGCCGATATATCTTCGATTGTTATTTCTGGTTTTTCTTTTGAGAAAGGAGTTTCAATAGTTATTTTAAGTGTTTTGCCATTTTGTTTGAGAAATAATCCATTGACAGTTTTGGTTACTTTTGATTTTGTCAACCATTGAAATGAAGCTTCTACCGGCTTTTCACCTGTTTTCCACTCATCGGTAATAATTGTTGATTTGTTTGCAAACAATTTTACGGTGCGTAAAACCTTTTCAACTTGCGATTTGTACAAAGTTGTCAAATTAAGTTGATTTCCCACCATACCTTTAATGGCAGGCATTTCAATTATTGTTCCATAACCTACAACGTCTTGTTTCTGATTGTTGAACCGCAAAATATTATGTGCTTCAGGGCCACAACGGAATGTTGTCCAGCGAGAACTGTTTTGCGAATAATTCCACAGATCGAGTTTGGCAGCACGCATTTTATCATAGCTTTCAGTTCCTAAATCCAATGCCCAGCGTACTCCATTGGCTTCCAAAACAAAACTACCGGCATCCATGTGACCATGAGAATTATTGGGTGTGCCTCCTTTTATTGCCAGAAAACTAGCATTCGTGTCGTTCCATGCCGAGCGCATGATCCCGAGTGGTAGACCACCTTTTGCGGTATATTGCAAAGGGGTTGATGTTCTTGAAATTGTCTTAATCTCTGGATTCCACCAAATCAGTTCCATTGGTGTAAAGCGGTTTGCATCAACAGGAATATGTGCATCCGCATTTTTACGTAGCTCCAACACTTCTTTCAAACGACTGATATCAAGCAATTCATCCTGAACTATATCCACCCTTTTCAGCTCACGACCAAACCAAAGTATTACCGATTCATTGATGTTTTCGTGATGATAATCAGAATAATTAAAATCTTCGCCAGTTGGTCCTTTTACCTGATTATAATAATCAGCAGTTTTCAAGAAGCCAGGCAGCATTTCCAACTGGCAACTTGTACCAAAAGCAGAGCGCAATGCATCAATGGCAAAAACATAAAAAGTTGTTCCGTACGACCAGTAACTTGGTGCTTCGGGAAATGAACCATCGGGTGCATAAGACTCACCTGCATAAGGAATATTCTCTATGGCACGTTCAACAACCTGACGAGAAAGTGTTGGCTCCCATTGAGCGATGGCAAGTGCAGCCACGGTTAAACCACCATGGCAAACCGGATTCCAGTTAAAATTGCCATTTACCCAACTAGTGGTATGATCATCACCTTCTTTGGAATCCAAAGAAGGTTTTAGAGCTTTTTCTACAATTGCTGTGCTAATTTTATCTCTTTCGGCAACCGACAAATCGTTGTATAACCAGTCGTAGCCAATACCCATCGCCAATGCCGCTTCACCTACATCCAGAAAATGTCCGGTTCCCATGTTGACAACACCTGCAAGATCAAGCAGTTCCTTTTTTGCCTTTTCAAAATAGCGTTTGTCTTCAAAAAGTCGGTAACAAAGTGCCAATGTAATTATCCTTCCCTGCACATTTCTGGCAGTTTCCATGTTATTTACACCATTAGGATAATTCATTGTGGGATAGTTCAATATGTTTTCGGCATCCTTTTTCAGAAAATCCAACAACTGAATTGTTACTTTATCTTTTTGTTGTTTAATGGCTGCAATACGTGCATTATTTGCAAAAAGAAAGGGGTGTTTTGGGATTGAGTTCCAATTGTTATCAGATAATTTTTGGGCAATTGGCACTTCGGATTTAGCATAAATAGCTACACTGCAGAAGAGCATCAATAAAACTGTAAAAGGTTTATATACAAATAGTTTCATTAAATAGATAATAATATTATATTGTAAACAAAGATAACTGAAATAACTGGTATATTCGCAAAAAAAACAGGCTGCTTTTATATTTTTAAGTTATTTGAAAATAATACGAAATTCTTATATTAATCTGATATATAGATGTATAAAAGAGAAACAATGCCTAAAAAAATGAATTATAAACTAGTGTGTTTTATAGATGAACACCTTTGAGTAGCACTAAACGCAATATAGCAAGACTTCTCAGAATATCTTTAATTTGTTTTTGGCGCATATCCCAAATAACTCAATAACATACGAATACAACCAATTAATTATTGTTAATGATCTATCAAGTTATCTGGAACTTAATTCCGATTCAGATTTTCATCAACTTTAGAGACCGTCGCTTTTATGCTCGTTTAATGTTTTTCTATTAAATACTTTTAAAATTTCAAAAAAAAGATTTATTTATTTAATTTTCCAAGCAAATAAATATTAAATTTCAGTTGAGCAAGCAAACCCATTCCAAACTGCGAGATAACACGATAGCCATTGGCTTGCAAAGCTTCACCACCTCTATTTAGTTGTGAAACATTGGTAAGAAATCCATCAGGTGTGATAAATTTGGTCAAAGATTGGCTCGTTCGTTTAATTCTTGAAATGTACGATTTGTCTAACCATCCAAGCTGAACACCTTCTGCAATGGCAGTTGCAATTCCACCTGAGGCCGAAGCATCCACACCTGTCTCCGGACGGTCGATATAGCTATACCACAGTCCTTCTTCGTTTTGATATTTACAGGCTAAATCAACAGCTTGCTGATATTCCTTTATTATCGAATCAACGCCTTTCAAATTTTCAAAATGACCTTTTTGGAGTGTTTTTATTGTTTTGGCCATTCCTAATAAATACCACGTTACCCCTCTTCCCCAATTGGCAAATGCCCGATGCCCTTCGAGCGTTGAACGCTGAAAAATACTGTCATTCATATGCAATAATTTAATGCGAAACAACAACTGATTGAGGGCTTTTTGAGCCAACTCACCATCATTTCTCTGCACAGCAATGGCAGCCAGTGGATACGAAATACAATAACAACCTTCGGTTGTTAGTTCATTCCAACTCGCTATTTCTCCACTTACTAATTCCTTCTTTTTCAAATAGTCAAGCGCCATCTGAATAGATGGATGAGTTGGATACAAATTGGCAATGGCAGCAAAAGGGAGAAAATCTTCAATGCTATTGAACGTCCCATCACGCGGCTCGGTCATTGGATTCTCAAAACAAATGCCTTTTTCCGAATCCAAAAAACAGGTCAGTTGCTTTTTCAAAATGTTTTGGGCTTTTTTATCTCCCTGAATAGATCTTTCCAAAAGAGCATCCATCACACAGCCACCTATCCAACCAAAGGTTGCTATCGAATTCATTGATAGTATATTATTTTGAAAAGCCTCATTTTTATCAATGTCGGATGGAATTAAAATATGTGGTTGCAGTCCCTTGCTATCAATTTGCGTCTTGTCTGGCTGAAAAAACCAGGCATCTGTCTTACCTTTCACCATTTTTAGAGCAATGCCATTTGCATTTATGTCATTCAAATAAATGGGTTCAATTGCAATCTGAAAGGGCTGAAATGGATGGGAATATCGTATATCAAACTGTCCGATTACTTGTCCTGTTGAAGGAAGAATTACATTTATCAGAAACTCTTCTCTAAAATCTATTGCGGCAGTTATCCGTAACCAAAGCTGTTTCGAATTATGTTTCAGTTTTGGAAAATTCAATTGAGTAACAGCACCATTCGACGCCACTGGAAAAGCACACCAGCCAAGTGGAATACGTTTCTTTATTGGAAATTGAACTTCGGGAGAACGCACATCAGTTGCTACAATACGAGCAGCATTGTATTTGCCTTGAGATTTTGCTGATACGCATTCAACTGAGAAAAACATGCATATCAAAATTAAAATGCGAACTGAAATTGAATAATTCACTCTCACAAGTTTTAATAATTTAACTAATTGCAATTCACAATAGAAAAATTGTTAATCAAAAGCGCAATGATTACGATTGTTCGACGGATGAAGTTGCCCCCTCGACATCTGTGAGCTTCATCTATTTCGGCTACTTTTTGAAGTGAGTGAAAGGCTGTTTTACGCGACTAACAAACCTTTTTATCATTTTCATAACCTATAAACACTTATTTTTCATCAGCATTTAACTGGAAAACCAGTTCGGGTAAAAGCGATTGCAGTGTCGGGTTTTTAAATGCGAAACATCATGCACAAAAATACTGGAAATAATTGTAAAAAATGATAAGAGGTATAAAAAAAATAGTTTTTTCGTGCTTGTTCTTTTTATTCTCTTTCGATACTTATTATACTTTCAGTATATGTATCATTTTTGGATTAAAATACAAAACCTTATTGTTGATATAACAATAAGGTTTTGAAATTAATGTATTGATAAACTATTCCGCTCCAGGATACCCTGAATTTTGTTTCAATTTTGCACCAAGATTAGCATCAATTGCACTTTGCGGAATTGGCCACCATTGGTGATAGGTCTCAATGTCCTGACTCCTATTGGAGAAGCGATATTTTTTTACTCGTTCAACCAACAAGCCCATACGGCATAGTGTTTTACGTCTATGTTCCTCAACTGTTAGCTCACGTGCACGTTCGTCAAGAATGTAGTCGTTTGTCATATCTGCAAGTGTTGCAGGAATGGCATTTGCTCTTGCACGTACTACATTAATATCAAGAAGTGCAAGGTCTGGTCTAGTATTCAGGATATAAGCTTCGGCTCTTAATAAATAAGTTTCTGCCAAACGCATGCGATATTGATCATTGTCGGTACGTCCACTTGCTGGACCTTGTGGCATTAAACCTTCTACTTTTCTTAACATTGGAAACAATTGCTTCAAGGTGTCAACAACAAAGGTTGATTTAGTACCGTCAAGTTTTAAGATATATGTTTTACCTCCTTCAACTATAGTTTTTAACTGTTTGCCCAAATAAGTAGGGGATGTTGGATTATTCCAGAACCAGGTTCTGCGTATATTGAATTTTGAATTACGCATATCATTCCAGTCCGACTTCCAAATGTCGTACAAATGATAACTTGTAGTTCTTACAGCTCCAGCTGCACGCCCTAAAGTATCGTTTACAAGCATTGGTTTACCAAGTGCATCTTTGAGCTGTTCAAATTGAGGTCCCCACCAACGTACATTCACGTTTGCTCCTGAACCACCACCCGGCGTTGTAAATTCATGCTGAATTGCCCAAATGGTTTCTTTATTACCCGATGAACGATTAATATTACCAGTCCAAAATAGGTTTGAGAAAACATCCCCACCAGATGGTTTTGGAGCACCAAATGTAGTAGTCATTAATTTATATTCACCACAGGTACCATCAATAACTTTGGTAGCTGCTGCAATAGCTTTGGTATAATAAGTATTAGTTCCTGTTTCCCTTCCAAGGCTAATACAAACTTCACTCAATAAGTGGTTTGCAGCTGCTTTGAAAATACGGCCTTGTTGAGAAGTGACTGCAACAGCAGGTACGTTTGGTAAGTAAAGGGCTGCAAAATCTAGATCTTCTTCTACAAATTTCAATACATCCAACCGTGAAGCTCTAACAAAATCATATTTGGGTGCTGTTAATTCTTCTTTAATGATTGGAACACCTCCGTATAAGTTTACCAATGAATTATAAGCATAAGCACGGAAAAATTTCGCTTCAGCTACTATAGCATTCTTTTCTGCCTCAGTCCATACAATTCCTGGTTTTTCGGCACGAGAAATTACTAAATTGGCATCTTTAATTACTTTTGTATAAGCCCAATCCCACCATTGATTAACCCATTCAGAGGTCGGTGTCATTTCTTTATAATTATTAAAATACCGTCCGTCGGAAGTAGCAAAGGATGCTATATCAGTTCCACAAACCATAGAAGGCACTTTATCTAACTCTTCAGCTCTAGCATCAGCATGCAAGGCATAAATAACTGCCTCAAAACCAGCTTTATTTACCAATAGATTTTCGGGGCTAAATTTATCAAGCGGTTTTTCGTCAAGATAGCTGTCTTTACAAGCTATCATAGATACCGTAATAAATACTAGTATTATATATATTGTCTTTTTCATTTCTTTATTTTTTTAATGTTCTAGAATTTTAGGTTTAATCCAATTACAACCGATTTCATTAATGGACCACTTTGACGTGAGTAATCATTCTCAGTAGATAAACTAAATGGATCTAACCCCGCTCCATGTTCAGGATCCCAACCGTTCCATTTAGTCCATGTTGCTAAGTTTTTACCACTAACAAAAATTTTTAGATCAGTCAGTTTGATTTTGCTAAGTATAGATTTTGGAAAATCATAGGCTAAAGACACATCTTGAAGTCTAATGTAAGATTTGTCTTCGTAGAAACCCCAACTTTTTGGATTTGAATAACCCACCGATGGTCTTGTTGTACTTGGGTTTTCTGGTGTCCAATAAGGTAAATCAATCTGATTTACACGAGAATAAAAATTAGACCCAGGACTTGTATACCAGTTTGACGACTTACCACCCTGACTTGTAAAGAGTAGAACTGATAGGCTTACACCCTTAAATGAGAAAGTATTAGTTAAACCCGCAGTGAAGTTTGGCAATGAAGATTCTTGTACTGTTCTATCCAAAGGTGTAATTGCTCCATCAGGAACACCATTAGGGCCACTTACATCTTTAAATTTAACGTAACCTGGTTTAGCTGCGGGGTCTAATGCGAAATCATCACCAACTTGCCAAATTCCATCCCATACATAATCGTAGGCCGAAAACATTGATTTACCAATAAATCTACCATTTGCAGGGTCGTTGTCGCTCACACCATCTCCATTAATGTCCATTAATTCAGTGATTTTATTCACATTTTTTGCAAAAGTAATATTCGTAGACCACTCGAAATGACCCGACTTTATATTCACTGTATTCAATGTGATTTCAATACCTTTATTGTTTACTGAACCCACATTCGTATTAAATGTAGGATATCCATTCATTTTAGGTATTTGTGTGTTTAATAAAAGATCTTTGGTATTCATATTATAATATTCCACAGAACCAGATATTCTTTGACCGAAGAAACTAAAATCAATCCCAACATTCGAT
>JBBSDM010000008.1:0-75739 GCA_038249445.1 Bacteroidales bacterium | reverse complement strand
TCGGATTGTTCGGCGTAGTGCTACGGCAAGGTTTCCCATCTTTGGATTGTTCCGCGCAGTACTACGGGGAGGTTTCCGAGACTTCGGACGGTTCCGCGTAATGCTACGGGAAGATTTTGGAAATTTTGGACGCTATTTTTTGTTCAAAAAACCTCTGTTTCCCTTTTTCGGTATGGATTCAAAACCAATAAACGCCCTTGACATACATCACTTACGTTAGTTGATAGTCCAAAAGTAAGTATTTTTATTTTAACCGCAATGGGTTAAATGGAAATTCTATTAAAAAAGTTATCAACAATAAATTGCACTTATCAGTAAGCAGTTATCAGTAAAAAAAATAAAGAGTTAGATATTACAATCACACCCACTAAACATCTAGGCTAGAAAGTGCCGGGCAGAATATTATTTAAACAGCTCTTTCGTGGTTTCTAAACTTGGAGTATCTTTATGGTCAAAATAAACCTTGCTCCCACACCCATCATGAACGAACTAAAAACACTTTTTCAGAACTATACTCACGAGGCTTTAATACAGAGTACCGAACTGTCGGCTTCGGGTTCTAATCGGAAATATTTTCGGCTAACGGGCCAAAAAACAAGCCTTATTGCTGTACAGGGCACATCGGTGGACGAAAACAGGGCGTTTATTGCCATGTCAACCCATTTTGCCGCGCAGGGCTTACCAGTGCCGCGCGTGGTGGCCGTGAGTAGCGATGAACTTTTCTACCTACAGGACGATTTGGGCGATACACTGCTGTTCGATTTCATAGAGGGCGGACGTAAAACGGGTGTTTTTTCGGAAGGCGAAAAGAAAATGTTGCGCAAAACCATGCAAATTCTACCGGCAGTACAGGTAAAGGGTGCCAATGGATTTGATTTCTCGGTGTGCTACCCGCAACCGGAGTTCAACGAGCGTTCGGTGCTGTGGGATTTAAACTATTTTAAATACTGTTTTTTGAAATCAACCGGACTGGAGTTTCAGGAAGACAGATTGGAGGATGATTTTGCCCATTTGGCTACCATCCTGTTGCAAGCAAAAACCAATACCTTTATGTACCGCGATTTTCAGAGTCGCAACGTGATGGTGAAAGACGGCGAACCGTATTTTATCGACTATCAAGGCGGTCGTCGGGGACCGGTGCAATACGATGTGGCTTCGTTTCTATGGCAGGCCAAAGCCAAATACAGCAATGAACTTCGCGAAGAATTATTGCAGACTTACCTCGGCGCACTGAACGAAATTATGCCAGTGAACGAAGCCGATTTCCGCGAACAACTCCAACATTTTATCTTGTTCCGCACCCTACAGGTACTCGGCGCATACGGTTTCCGGGGTTATTTCGAGAAAAAACCGCACTTCCTACAAAGTATTCCGTACGCCATCGAAAACCTGCGCGAGTTGATAAAAAACGAACATTCCCCCTACCCCTATTTATTGGAAGTATTAAATAAAATGACCGCTTTGGAACAATTCCATGAGGTGGAAATTCGCAAACCGCTGATCGTAAAAGTATATAGTTTTTCCTACAAAAAAGGTATTCCGCAAGATAATTCGGGCAATGGCGGTGGCTTTGTGTTCGACTGCCGTGCGGTGAATAACCCCGGAAAATACGAGCGTTACCAAAGTCTTACCGGTCTGGACGAATCTGTGATTCAGTTCCTCGAAGACGACGGCGAGATACTCACTTTTGTCGATCACGCCTATGCACTCACTGATGCTTCGGTGAAACGCTATATAGACCGTGGGTTCACCAATCTGATGATTAGCTTTGGCTGTACAGGCGGTCGTCACCGATCAGTCTATTCAGCAAAAAAAATGGCCGAACATATCCACGAAAAATTTGGCGTAGAAGTGCAACTGGTCCATCGGGAGCAGAATATTGAAACGAAATTTGCTTCGCGTTATTAATTTCATGTTATTTGCCTTCGGCGTTATTGGCTGCACGTTATTGGCTGCGCGTTATTGGGAATTATTCATTTTAAATCAATACTATTATGAAGTTTGAAGATTTGGAAGTTTATCAATTATCTATGAATCTTTCGGATAAAATTTGGGATATAGTCATTAAGTGGGACTATTTTCAAAAAGACACATTAGGTAAACAGTCGATTAGAGCCATTGACTCAGTTAGCGCAAATATCAGTGAAGGTTTTGGACGAAATAACTTTAAAAATCAACGTAGCTTCTATTATATTTCACGCGGGGCGCTTTGCGAAAGCAAAACCTGGCTTGAAAAGGCCAAACGGCGAAATTTGATTGACGACGAAAATTACAAGTCATTGCTCAATGATTTTAATACAGTTGGAATTAAACTCAATAATTTCATTAATTCTGTAACTAAATTAATGAATACTCCACTCAAATAACAATTAATAACACGAACGAAGTGAGTAAATAACGCAAACGAAGTGAGTAAATAACACGAACGAAGTGAGTAAATAACACAAATTATATGAAAGCAATGATATTTGCAGCGGGTTTGGGAACTCGTCTGAAACCCATAACGGACAATTTACCTAAGGCCTTGGTTCCCATTGCAGGAAAACCACTGTTGGAACATGTAATCCTGAAACTTAAATCGGCAGGGTTTGATGAAATCATCGTCAACGTGCATCATTTTCCCGAACTGATTATCAATTTTCTGAAAACAAACAACGATTTTGGTATTCGTATCGAGATATCGGACGAACGCGATGTGTTGCTCGATACTGGTGGTGCCATCCGCAAGGTGGCTTGGTTTTTCGACGATGGACAACCGTTTTTGGTTCACAATGTAGACATTTTGTCCAATCTGGACTTGAAGAATTTGTATGAACAACATCTCACTACAAACCCATTGGCCACTTTGGTGGTGAGCGAGCGAGACACGTTTCGCTATCTGTTGTTCAACAACGATAACCGACTCTGCGGATGGATAAATGAGAAGACTGGCGAAACAAAACCCGTAAAATTTGATGACATCCCAGCATTCAACAAGTTGGCTTTTGCAGGCATTCAGGTACTTTCGCCCCGCATTTTCGACTTAATGAATAACCTTCCACCCAAATTTCCGATTATGGATTTCTATCTTTCCAATGCCCCGGAGCAGGTCATTAAGGGCTATGTTCCGAATGATTTCAAGATGATGGACGTAGGAAAATTGAATGTATTGGACCAAGCAGAGCGGTTTGTAATGCAGTAAAAAACCCCCTAACCTTTTTTTGAAGGGTTTGGGGGTTTCTCTTTTTTTATCTTTATTCTTTTGTCTTGACTCTTGGCTCTTGGTTCTTACCTCTTACCTCTTGCCTCTTAATTCTTAATTCTTAATTCTTAATTCTTAATTCTTAATTCTTAATTCTTAATTCTTAATTCTTAATTCTCTCTCAGCTCTTCGTCAAATACAAATCAATCAGCGTCAATGCAGCCATCGCTTCCACAATAGGCACTGCACGCGGCAACACACAAGGATCATGACGACCACGCGCTTCGAGTTCCACTTCTTTGAAATAAATATCCACCGTATCTTGCTTTTTCGAAATAGTAGCTACCGGTTTAAACAACACACGGAAATAAATATCCTGCCCGTTGCTAATACCACCTTGTACACCACCCGAATTATTTGTTTTAGTAGTGATCTGATCGCCATCTTTTACAAACGAATCGTTCATCTCCGAGCCTCTTAAACTTACGCCTTCAAAGCCTCTACCATAATCGAAACCATGCGTCGCATTGATGCTCAGCATCGATTGTGCCAAGCGCGCTTGTAGTTTATCGAAAATAGGTTCTCCCCAACCGATAGGCACGCCTTTCACCACGCACGAAATAATACCACCTATCGAGTCACCTTCGCCTTTCAGTTCTTTGATATATTCAATCATTTTCTGGGCAACGGCAGCTTCCGGGCAACGAACCACATTACTTCCGATCAACGATAAATCGGCAGTTTCGTATGTTTGATTCATAGCAATATGGCCTACCTGCGAGGTAAAAGCGGTAATTTCCACCCCCAACTTTTTCAACGCTAACTTAGCAATAGCTCCCGCCACTACTCGCGAAGCTGTTTCGCGCGCAGAACTACGTCCACCACCACGATAATCGCGTATTCCATATTTCTGTTGGTAAGTATAGTCGGCATGCGACGGCCGATACACCTCTTTCAGATGATCATAATCTGTACTGTGTTGGTTTTCGTTCCAAATTACAAAAGCAATAGGCGTTCCGGTAGTCTTTCCTTCAAAAATTCCCGAAAGAATATCTACTTTATCGCCCTCTTTCCGAGGAGTAGAAATGTCAGATTGTCCGGGACGACGGCGATCCAGCTCCTGCTGAATAAATTCAACGTCCAGTTCAATTCCCGCCGGACAACCATCGACTATTCCGCCAATGCCCCGACCATGTGACTCCCCAAAAGAAGTAAAAGTAAATAGTTTTCCAATTGTATTCGACATATTATTTTAGTTACAAAGGATAAAAGAAACGACCTGTTCTGGTTCCTCAATTATAAACTGCTATTTTAATTCACCTTAAAGTGCAAAGTTAGTAGAAAATATCTGTTTTTCAAGCCGAACACTAAGTCATTCCTACATTTTAAGACTTTATTCCAATGGTCTATTTGCAACAATGGATACTAAATGGCACAATACCACTTACTATCCATCGCTTATTTATCAAAAGTATATTAATCGCTACCGATTAGTTGCAACCGCAACCGCTTCCGCAACCACCAACCTTCGCTTCTTCTTCCTCAGGGCCACAACCACATCCACCGTCGCCGCAACCGCCATCACCACAACTGCTACCTTCGCCAGATCCACAGCCGCAACCGCTTCCGCATCCACCACCGGTTAATGCAGCCAATTCTTTTTCAGAAGGTTCACGTACTTCAAGTACAGTTCCTTTGAAATGAAGATTTTCGCCAGCCAATGGGTGGTTCAAATCTACTTTTACATGTGCATCATTTACTTCTACTACTTGTGCATTTACACGGTTACCATCATTGTCCATCAACGGAACAACATTGCCTTCGAAAATCATTTCTTCGTCAAGTTTACCATCAATTTCGAAAACAGCACGGTCTAAATCCAGTACACTTTCGTCATCATATTCTCCATAAGCATCTTCTTTTTCAATAATAAAATCAAACTTATCGCCGGCTTGTAAGCCGAACAAATTTGATTCGAATTTAGGAAGCATCATGTTTACACCAAAGATGAAACTCAATGGTTGTTCAGCTGTTGCTTTTTCCATCAATTCCAATTCACCTTCTACTTCACCGTCCACGTACAATTCGTATTCGGCAGATACCGCTTTGTCTGCTGTAATTTTCATTTTTCTTATTATTTGTTGTTAAATTAATTTCTTTTCTTTCTCAATTAATCGGTTTAGAATTAGTATTCTCATAATAACTCAATACCAGGTAATATTGTTCGCTTGATAACCGCTTCGTTTTTCGTATTTCAAATCGCTAAGCATACTTGCATTTACACCAATACGCACATTATAAGTTTTATATGGCCCAAATGGCACCATACTTCCGGTCATTGTCCAGCAATGCAGGTTACGTGTTATATTTATACTGGCATAGGTCATTTTTTTTGCATCAAAATCGTAACTGGCACTGGAATTAAATTTCCAGTTGGTTGTCAACGACAGATTACCCGACAAACTCAAACTATGTGTAATTTTGTAATTGTAGAACATCTTTTGGCGATTAAAATCACTAAAATTTGGTGCATAGCGAATCGAATAACTTGCACTTATGCTCCATGGAATTGTTACTTTTTCATATCCATCATCACCTTTATCCACCTTCTTTTTGGGCTCATCCTTCTTTTTCGCCAAGCCGTTTCTAGGATCTTTGTTGGCATCAGTTGTTACTTGTGGATCGGGATTCTCGGCACTGTTAACATCTTTCGATTTATCTTTTTTCTTGAATGTTTCATTACTAAAGGTATAGCTATACGATGTACTGGTTCCTAAAAAGTGAGGAAGCTTTCCATGATTCCACACCAGTTGATTAACACGCACCGGATTGCCAGACTTATCGAAAGCGTACATATAAGGATCAAAATCACCACTTAAACTAATGCTGTAACTTTTACCAAATTTCAATCGTAAGCTGGTACTAAGATTCGACCATTTCATCGAATCAGCAGCCATATTATACCCACTGTTTATCGTAAAATTATCAATCAAACTCACAATTTTAAATGGCTGTGTTCCAGTAGTATCTTTATCGTTCCTTACCTTCATCTCCACACTATTAGCCAGCGAGAAGTTTAAATTTCCCGATTTTCCTTTTCCCGGTGTGCCGTATAAACTACCATCGTAATGAGAATACTGTACATTCTCTGGGCGATAACCGGTTATGCTGGCTGGGTCAACAACCTGCCTAGTATAATCGCTGTAATATCCCCATCTCGACTCACCAAAGTCAGGTCTATAACTTAATCCAAGGCTTGGCGTTAATACATGGCGTATTCTGTCAATCTTATCTCCAAATATCGATCGGATAGGCTGATAAAACCCGTATAATTTTGTTGAAGCTGACACGCCAACACTAAAATCATACACACGATTAAAACCATCTTTCACTGTTGTAAGCTCTTTTTGATTGGTCTTATCCCACGATTTATCCACTGATTGCAGATACCATCGTTCGGTGTAATTAGCAGATGGTGATACGTTGATATATTTTAGCAAATTAAATGCAGCCCCTACCGGAATAGAGTGTTGCATCCCATTTTTCCAATCGCGGGTGAGCGAAGAAGTGAGAAGCAAATTTTCTTTCGTACTGATTCTGTTATCCAGTGTTCCGGTATACGACATGTAAACTTTCTCGTACCAACGGTCCTTACCCACTGCATTTTTTCTCTTCATAGGATAAATTCTACTCATAGAAATGCTAATATTTGGCAAAGTCAGGTCAATGGTCGAATCACTTGTTCGTTGTGCAATATTCATATTACCCGAAATACTGAAAGGGCTTTCAGGAAACCGTTGCGTGAAACTTACACTCGAAGCTTTCGTGTTTTGCGAAGAAATTTCCGGTCGTGAATAGGTATTTAAATTATTACGATTGTATCCACTGGTTGAAAAATCGACACTGGCCGATATCGTTCGATAAGGATTAGCCTTAGCATCCTGCGTGTGCGACAACCTGACACTAAAACTTTTTTGTTTACTGTAGTCCGACATATCCTTTTCACCTGTCACCGTTTCGCGGTAATTAACGCTTAGATTCCCACTATATTTATAATTTTTCCGGTAAGTAGTATTTCCACTAACCGACCAAGTGCCTTTGGTATAGAAATCAGCTCGCATGGTTATGTCCATGTAATCATTTATGGCAAAATAATATCCACCATTTACCAATCCGAAACCAGCATTCAAATCATCAGCATAGGTAGGCATCAAAACGCCTGACGAATATTTATCAGTAAAAGGGAAAAAACCAAAGGGGATTGCAATTGGTAAAGGCACATCACAAACCACTAAATGAGAAAAACCTGCAACAACGTAACTTCCCGGCTTAACCTTACCTTTGGACAAACTCATATAAAAATCAGGATGCTCGTGGTTATCGCAAGTTGTATATTTTGCGTTAGCAATGCACAGGATATCATTGTCGGTTTTCTTAGTCTTATCACTAATAATAAACCCTTCGCCCTGCTGAGTGACTGCGTGACGGATATAACCTTTTTTTGTTTTTAAGTTATAGGTCAATTCTTTTGATGCATATTCAGTCGTTCCTTCTTTAAAAACTGGTTCGCCTACTTTTACACCGGCACTATCCACCGTACCACGGGCAAAAACTGTGCTGCTATCTATTTTTACACGAACATAATCTGCCTTTAAATTTATATTCTTATACGTAATATCGCTTTTCCCATGAAGAAAACCGGTACCATTTCCCAAAAAAACAATAGAATCTTGAGCACTATAATCAATTTGAGCGTCTATTGGGTTTGATTTTTTCTTAACCGATATAGCCTTTTTGGTACTATCAAGCGCATTTTTGGCTAAAGAATCAGCTACAAGGGCTTTCTTTACCACACTTTTAGGTGCAACTTTCACTTGGCTATATCCTGCAAAAGATAAAGCTAAGCACAATAAAAAGAGCAAATACAAACGTGATTTGCTGAAATATAAGGTTTTACAGATATACATCTGGTTTAATTCAGGTTTTCTTGATTTGGCTGCAAAATTAGTCAAAAAATAGGAGTCTGATTTACATATAACTCTTTTTTATGATTAATTTGAAAATTTACTGCTTCTTTTCGCTTAAGAAAGAGGAATAAAGATTACTTTTGCACTTAATTACACAGCAAATTCCTTTTAATTTAATGGAATTATTATGAAAATCAATAAAAAATTTATTCTTGTTTGTCTGTTGGGAGCTATACTATTAGCGGGTTTCGTACCCACTTCGCTTTATGCTCAGGACAGAAAATTTACGGTTGTGCTGGATGCTGGACATGGAGGGCATGACCCCGGAGCAATGGGCTCATTCATACGCGAAAAAGACATAAATTTAGCCATCGTTTTAGAGCTCGGAGCGCTTATTGAGCGTAATTTCAAAGATGTAAAGGTGGTCTATTCACGAAAAACAGACAAATACCTCACCTTGCAAGAACGTGCCGACGTAGTAAATAATAATCACGCAGACTTATTCCTGTGTATACATTCAAACTCCAACCCTAACCCATCTGCTTCTGGTTCTGAATCTTACACACTCGGTTTGGCGAAATCAAAAGCTAACCTTGACGTGGCCATGCGTGAAAACTCTGTTATCATGCTTGAAAAAGACTATCAATCAAAATACAAAGGCTTTGATCCCAATTCCGTGGATTCATATATAATGTTCGAATTTATGCAAGACAAATATATCGACAAGAGTCTTGATATGGCATCGAATATACAGAAACAATTTGTCAGCTTTTGCAATCGTTCGGATAGAGGTGTGCGTCAGGCCGGATTCTGGGTACTGCACCGCTCTGCTTGTCCGAGTGTATTGATTGAAGTTGGATTCGTCTCTAATCCTGCCGAGGAAAGATACCTATCGTCTGACATTGGTAGAAATGAAATGGCAAAGGCAATCTACAACGCATTTATATTTTACAAACACGATCACGATAAAAAATCGGGTATTCAAAATGTGTTTGTTCCCAAAAGAGAGGTTCCGGAACCCAAAGTACAAGAAATCCGAAAATCTGAAACACTTAAAAAAGCTCCTATCGAACGAGCAGAAACAACGCAAATAGCCCTAGAAACAACCATTACGGCGACTCAACTTCCTACAAAAACATCTCAGCAAACTACATATAAAAACAGTACTGAACAAACACAATATTCAAAAAGTACTGAGACAAAAGCTAATTTGGGTAAAAATCTGACATTCAAAGTTCAACTTTTTGCAACCAGATTGAATTTAAACCCAAGTTCTGCTGAATTTAGAGGTGTAAAAAATACAGAGTTTTTTGTTGAAAGCGGTTTAAAGAAATATACACTAGGAGCAGAAAATGAATATCCTAAAATCGAGAAAATTCGCGCATCTATCCTCTCTAAATTTCCTGATGCCTTTGTAATTGTTTTCGATGGAGACAGAAAGCTTTCTCCTAAAGAAGCAGCATTATTAACAAAATAAGTAATTAATATAGAAATAGAATGAAAAGAAAGATTTTTACGCGTGAGGTTAAGGTTGGCATAATGGCACTTGCAGCCATATTTGTGCTCTATTTTGGATTGAATTTTCTGAAAGGAATAGATATCTTCTCATCCGTATCCAACTATTATACGAGTTATGAAAATATCGGAGGTTTAGTTCCATCATCACCAGTTTACGTAAAAGGATTTAAAGTTGGACAAGTTGAAGAAATCAAATACGATTTTTCGAAAAAGAATTCATTTGTTGTAAAAATATCTGTTGCCAAAGATATTCAATTGCCTATCGGTACAAAAATTGAATTGTATGATGATGGATTGATGGGTGGAAAAGCTATTCAACTGATTTATGCACCCATCACAGTTAGCCAAACAATGCATCAATCAGGCGATACTATCCAGTCGCAAATGGGAACCGGACTAATGGCTCAACTCACAGGTAGTTTATTGCCCAAAATTGAGAGTATCTCTATCCAAACAGACTCGCTGATTCGGTCTGTACGCACATTGGTCGACAATAAATATTTGACAAAAAGTATAGCTTCAATTGAACACACCACAGCCGATTTAGCATTCAGTTCATCGCAACTAAAGAAGATGATGAATAATGATGTTCCGCATATTATGGGCAATGTAAACGACATTACTTCTGACTTCAAACAGATTAGCGGAAAATTGAAAAAAATCGACTACGAAGCCACTTTTGCAAGCATAGACCACACCATTGCCAACCTCAATATGATTAGTACAAAGATGAATAGTTCGGAAGGAACAATAGGACTACTACTAAACAATAAAGACCTGTACATCAACCTATCTAACACAGCTGCTAGTGCTGATAAATTGCTCATAGATTTGCAAAAAAGCCCTAAACGATATGTACATTTTTCGCTCTTCGGACGCAAAGCAGAATAGAGTTATTATTTGTCACGATTCTAAATAACGAAATCGAGAAAAATAATTACTTTTTCAAGCCCTTACAGCCGAAACTCTTTGTTACAAGAGTTTCGGCTTTTTTATCCGAATATTTAACCAAAGTACTTATAAATAGTCAATGACTTTAATATCAGACATATTTCATTTTCATTACAAATAACGCTATAGAAATCAGCAAATTACATTAACATGCTGATAATAAATCGAATGCTATATTGTTTTAATTTGGGAAAATTTAGGTATTTTTTTATTTGGAAAAAGTTTTCGAATTTTGTAAAACTGAAAATCACATTTATTCTTGCAGAATTTATATTATCTGCCTGTTACATTATCATTAAAAATTGAGCCAATCAAGATGTTAAACAATTACGATCAATTATGGAGTCGCTGCCTAAGCGTTATTAAGGACAATATTAGCGAAGCATCGTTTAACACATGGTTTACACCAATCGTTCCCCTCAAGTACGAAAATAGCATTATCGTATTACAAGTACCCAGCCAGTTCTTTGTAGAGTACATAGAAGAAAAGTACATCGATTTATTAAGAATGACGCTTTACCGCGAAATAGGTGTTGGTACTCGTTTGGAGTACCGGGTGCTTATTGACAAGTCGAGTGGAAGAGGTACGCAAATACCAAGCGCCAGCGAACAACCAAAACCAAAAACTGCTGCAAACGGTTCGAGCTACATTAGCCCGTATCACAAACCGCAATTACCGGAGATTGATCCTCAATTGAACCCTGCGTACAACTTCAACAACTTAATAGAAGGAAACAGCAATAAATTGGCTCGTACGGCAGGTATAAGCATAGCCAACGAACCTGGGAAAACAATATTTAACCCGCTATTTGTTTACGGGCAATCCGGGGTAGGAAAAACTCACTTGGCAAATGCCATTGGAGTAATGACAAAACAATTGCATCCTGAAAAACGCGTGCTTTATTTATCGGCAAATACTTTTCAGATTCAATATACCGACGCAGTACGGAGTAATACAGTTAACGACTTTCTGAATTTCTATCAAACAATTGATGTTTTAATTGTGGACGACATTCAGGAATTTGCTGGTAAGACAGGAACTCAGAATACATTTTTCCATATTTTCAACCATCTTCATCAAACGGGCAAACAATTGATCTTAACTTCAGATCGTTCTCCAATTGTGATGGTAGGTTTGGAACAACGTTTACTTACCCGTTTTAAATGGGGATTATCAGCAGAAATTGAAAAACCGAACTTCGAATTGCGCAAATCAATTCTAGAAAGTAAGATTTATCGTGACGGGTTAGAAATTCCGGAAGATGTAGTGAATTTTATTGCTGAAAACGTAATAGATAATGTTCGCGATCTGGAAGGAGTTTTAGTTTCGCTGCTGGCTCACTCTACTTTGGCCAATATGCCGATAGACGTAACTTTGGCCGAAAAAATCATAAGCCGAATTGTAAACATTACCCGCAAAGTGAATACTGTAGAGAAAATACGCGACGCTGTTTGCGAATATTTCTCATTAAGTATCGATGCAATTTCAACAAAAAGTCGTAAACGTGAGGTAGTACAAGCTCGTCAAATTGCAATGTACTTGTCCAAACAACTTACAAAAAGTTCATTAGCTTGTATTGGAAGTACCATCGGCCAACGCGACCATGCTACAGTTCTTCATGCCTGCAAAATTGTAACCGATTTAATGGACTCTGATAAAAACTTCCGCACCAGCGTGAAAGAGATTGAAGAAAAATTAAAACATTGAAAAGAAATTGGATTTTTTTCGGGAAAGCTTCCACATCTGTGGAGGCTTTTTTCATAAATATACTTGAAAGCAACTATGTTAAGGGAGCTTTCGAATCATCATCAATACTTTCATCTTCAACATGTAACTTATCTCCTTCATCACCTTCTTTATCTTCCCAAACAATGATTGGCTTTTGGGGACCTTCATTTCTATACATCACCGACAAGAACAACCCTACCACTCCACCAGACAAATGCCCCTCCCATGAAATTGGGTCATGAATTTCCCAGGGGAATATATGCCAAACCATGCTACCATACGAAAACGCAACAATGAAAGAAATAGCAATCAGTGGCACATGCTTTCGGATAATACCACTAAAAAACAAGAAAAAAGCAAGGGAGTAAATTAAACCACTAACGCCAATATGCCAACTATCCCTACCTATTAACCATAGCATGAACCCGCTCGAAACATATGAAACAAGCAGAACTTTAAGTGCAATCTTTCTGTAAAAAAAGGATAAACAAGTAGCCAACAACATAAATGACACGATATTATTGGCCAAATGACTCCAATCAGCATGAACAAATACCAATGTAAAAATGCCACTAATTTTTTCAATTCTAAGAGGATACACTCCCAAAGTATGTAAATCCCACCCCATTCCTTTTTCCAAAACAAAACTCAGCACCAGAATAATGCTTATAATTGTTGGAATAAAAATAGCATGTAAAAACTGACGTTTAAATTCGGATAAATTTGCTTTAAATAGCATGTTTCGGTGTTTCGTATTGAAGAACAAAGGTATTATATCTTAAGAAAGATGCTAACATTCGTCACAAAAAAAATAAAAATGAATGAATTAAAGAACAAAATAATCAAGATCATTAGTCACATTATAACTAAATGTCGAAAAATCAATTAGTTATTAAATACTAAATAATAACTATTATATAATAGAAAATAGACCTATAAACGCTTTTTTATTAGAAAAATGTTTTATATATTGCAGTCGATAACATTTACATGTCATTCTTTTGAAGATCTTATTTCCTTACCGAATGATTTAATCCTCATTAGATGTTTTACACACTGAAAACGCTACCTTTTATTATTTTACTATATGAGCTACCTTAATTTTAACAAAGCCCTGCTTATAAACCTCGAGAAGTCGCTTTCTAAAGAAATGATTCGTACCAACAGAGCAGGCGCATACAACAGTACCACTTTAATTGATTGTAATACCCGAAAATATCACGGCCAGTTAGTGATGCCAATTCCTGAGATCGATAACAAAAATCATGTTCTACTGTCATCGCTCGATGAAACAGTGATACAACATGGTGCTGAATTTAACTTAGGAATTCATAAATATGAAGGAAATACCTATAGTCCGAATGGACATAAATACATTCGTCAATTCGATTGTGAGGTTGTTTCCCGCACTATTTATCGTGTAGGAGGTGTCATACTCTCGAAAGAGCGGATGCTTGTGTCCTTCGAGCCAAGGGTGCTTTTTAAATACACATTATTAGAGGCACACTCACCTACCCTACTACGTTTCAAGCCATTTTTGGCTTTTCGGAGTGTAAATGAGTTGACACATCAAAATGATATGGCAGACACCTCATACGCTGAGGTTCAGGATGGAATACGCATGTGTTTGTACGAAAGCTATCCTTGCTTACATATGCAATTTTCAAAAAAAATAACCTACGTGCACCAACCCGACTGGCATAAAAATATCGAATATTTTAAAGAGCAAGAGCGGGGATACGCATTTAAAGAAGATTTGCTGGTTCCCGGCTATTTTGAAATGCCAATAAAAAAAGGAGAATCAATTATATTTTCGGCTGGAATAACTGAGGCATCACCCCGTAAACTAAAAGCACTGTGGGAAGAAGAACTGACGCGACGGAATGAACGTGTTGACATGTTCAGCTGCCTGAAAAACTCAGCCCAACAGCTATATAAACGTGAAGGAAACAAGACCTATCTTTTAGCTGGTTATCCATGGTTTGGAGCCAGAGCCAGAGATCAGTTTATGGCTTTACCTGGCTGCACACTTACTATCGAACGGTTGGATTACTTCAATGATATTATTGAAACTGCTATTGCTGAACTTAGAAGATTTATGGAGGGCGAAAGAACAGGCTTTAAGCTTGAGGCCATCGATGACCCTGATGTGTTGCTTTGGTTTTTATGGACTATTCAACAATATGCAATAGGCACCACCATTGAAGAAGCAGCAAATCGGTTTGGTGTAATTGCAACTGATATCATTACTTTTATACGGAAACAAAATCACCCTAATTTATTTCTTCACAATAACGGACTTTTGTACACAAATGGAACAGAGCGACCTGCTACATGGATGAACGCCATTGAGAACGGACGCCCAATCACTCCTCGTACGGGCTACGTGGTTGAAATTAATGCTTTATGGTACAATGCATTAAGATTAACTTCGCAATTATCAAGAACAATCGGTAATGAACATTCGGCAGATTTATTTGACTATCAAGCCGAAATTGCGCGTGAAGCATTTGTAAAAACTTTTTGGAATGGAGCCTATCTTTATGACTACGTAGATGGTAATTATAACGATATAGAAGTGAGACCAAATATGATCTTTGCCGTTTCGCTTCCATTCTCACCACTCGACAGACATCAACAAAAATCGGTACTTGATATCACTACGAAGGAATTATTAACACCTAAAGGATTAAGAACGTTAAGTCCTAAAAGCGGGTTTTACAGACCAACTTATATTGGTGGACAACTTGAACGAGACCGCAATTACCACAACGGTCCAGCATGGCCATTTACATTTGGGGCATTTGCTCAAGCTTATCTAAAAGTATACAAAGAAAGCGGAAAATCGTTTATAGAACGTATGCTTATCGGATTTGAAGGCGAAATGACCGAGCTTTGTGTGGGTTCCTTGCCCGAACTATTTGATGGTAATCCACCATTTAAAGGGCATGGTGGAATGTCATTTGCCATAAGTGTGGCAGAGATATTGAGAGTTTTAGATTTACTAAAGAAATATGATAACGAGTAAAATACTATGAAAGCATTAATGTTTGGCTGGGAATTCCCACCACATATTTTAGGTGGATTGGGAACCGCAAGCTACGGACTGACCAAAGGTATGGCTATGCAGGATGATTTGGAAATTACGTTTGTAATTCCCAAACCACATGGCGACGAGGATCAAAGTTTCTTGAACATTGTAGGCGCCTGCAATGTTCCTATCGTATGGAAAGAAAATGAGTGGAATTATGTAAACCAACGGATTGGTTCTACAATGCATCCTGATGAGTATTTCTGGTTAAGAAATGGTATTAAGTACAATTACAATAGAATTCACACCAACGATTTGGGTTGCGTTGATTTCTCGGGTAGATATCCCGATAATTTGATTGAAGAAATATCAAATTATGAAGCAGTAGCAAGTGTGCTGGGACATCAACTGGATTTTGATATTATCCATTCTCATGATTGGTTAACGTTTCCGGCAGGTGTATTTGTGAAACAAATCAGCGGAAAACCGCTAGTAATTCACGTACATGCTACCGATTTCGATCGAAGTCGCGGACAGGTTAACCCGATAGTTTATGGGATAGAAAAACGGGGCATGGATGCTGCTGATCATATTATGACGGTGAGCGACTTAACTCGAAAAATTGTTATTGAAAAATATCATCAAGATCCCAGAAAAGTAACAACGGTTCACAATGCTGTAGACCCACTACCTGATGCCAATTCGTTTACCAAAACACCCCGAAAAGACAAAGTGGTAACTTTTCTTGGACGTATTACGATGCAAAAAGGACCTGAGTATTTTGTAGAAGCAGCCTATCGGGTACTGCAAAAAACGAAGGATGTTCGGTTTGTAATGGCCGGAAGTGGAGATATGATGAACGCTATGATTGACCTTGTGGCAAAACGAAATATTGCTGACAGATTTCATTTCACCGGTTTCCTGAAAGGACGACAAGTGCACGAAATGCTGGCAGAAAGTGACGTTTACATAATGCCATCTGTTTCTGAGCCATTTGGTATTTCGCCATTGGAAGCTATGCAGGTTGGTACTCCATCCATCATCTCAAAACAATCGGGATGTGCCGAAATTTTGACGCACGCCATAAAAACCGATTATTGGGACATCGATGCCATGGCCGACGCTATTTATGCCATCGTAAAAAACCCAGCAATGCACAAAAGCTTGCAGGAACTGGGCAGAAACGAAGTCAATAATATTCGTTGGCAAGATGCCGGGTTAAAAGTTCGTGGTATTTACGAAAGCGTGATGTAATTTACAATTTATTGACTTACAAGTACAAACCATATATTTAAATGAAAAAAAACGAATTAAGTATTCCTGATTTGTAACTGTAACTTAAAAACTAATATTATATGAGAAACATTTGTTTTTATTTTCAAATTCATCTTCCATATCGTTTGAAACGCTATAGATTCATCGAAATAGGTCAAGATCATTATTATTACGATGACTTTCAGATAGAGGAACGCATTAGAACATACGTAGAGCAATCAATTTTGCCGGGTAATCGAACCATAGCAGAGATGATTCGAAGTTCTAACGGCAAATTCCGTTGTGCTTTCACTATATCAGGGGTAACGCTTGATCAGCTTGAGCACTTTGCACCCGAAGTAATAGACAGTTTCAAGGATCTCGCTAAAACCGGCTGTGTTGAATTCATGGCCGAGCCTTATGCTCATTCATTGTCATCGGTTTTTGACGGAACTGAATTTGAGCGCCAGGTAAAATTGCATGCCAATAAAATTGAAACTTTATTTGGCAAACGTCCAAGCGCATTATTTAATGCTGAATTAATTTACTCTGATGAGATTGGTGAAATTGCATTAAAAATGGGATTCAAAACGCTGATGATTGATGAAGCAAAACATATACTAGGTTGGAAAAGTCCTAATTATGTTTACTCGCATTCCTATCTTCCAAAACTAAAATTGTTGGTAAGAAACCATAAATTAAGCGATGATATAGCTTTTCGATTTTCAAGTTTATCGCTAAGTGCTGAAACTTTCGTACAATGGATAGTAGGTTTACCCGAAGGAGACAAAGTTATCAATATAGGAATGGGTTACGAAGCACTTGGTATCAACCAACCTGCTTATACGGGTATTTTTGAGTTTTTAAAAGCCATCCCCTACCATGCAATGGAGCATCAAATGACTTTTGTACTCCCAACCGAGTTATCGAAGAAAAATGAATCGGCTGGTCCATTATCAGTTCCGTTTCCAATTAGTTGGGTTGGCAACGACAAAGACCTCACCCCTTGGACAGGAAATGACTTACAGAACGAAGCTATTACTAAGTTATATGCAGTTGGCGAACGGGTTAGAATGTGTACTGACAAACCATTGCTGCGTGACTGGTCAATCCTTCAATCGACAGATCATTTTAGGTACATGAGTCACAAAGATGCATGGGGAACCAATTACGAATCAGCATATGATGCTTTTATGAATTACATGAACGTATTAGCTGACTTCTTAGAACGTGTTGATGCTCAATATCCAACAAACATTGACAACGAGGAACTGAACGAATTGCTTAAAACAATAAACCATCAGGAAGAACAGATTGAACTACTGGAAAACGAAGTAAAAAAATTAAAAGCTAGAAAAGCAAAAACGGAAGATGTAAAAAAATAGATACTCTATTTCGGAAAAAGAACTTACTGAACTTTCAGTAAGTTCTTTTTGTATAAATGATTTTGATGCGCTTGCACCAAGGGGATTCTTTGCAAATCCGAACTAATGACTTACCTTTGTGCTCCCAAATTTACGACAATGAATTTATGAAAGAGTTTCTTCAAGATAAGATATTTACCATTATTTCCGAAGCAGCCGACGAACAACAACAGGAATGTTATCTGATTGGTGGATACGTTAGGGACATTTTCCTAAAACGTCCGTCAAAAGACATTGATGTAGTAATCGTTGGAAGCGGTATTGAACTAGCCAAACGAGTAGTAGAAAAATTAGGAAAAAAAGCACATCTCTCGGTTTTTAAAAATTTTGGCACAGCACAGGTGAAGCTAAACGATTTAGAAGTGGAATTTGTAGGTGCCCGAAAGGAATCGTACTTACGCGATTCGCGCAATCCGATAGTGGAAGACGGAACATTGGAAGATGATCAAAATAGACGTGATTTCACCATTAATGCGATGGCTATATGCTTAAACAAAGACCGCTTCGGAGAATTGGTTGACCCGTTTGGAGGTGTTGAGGATTTGAAAAATTTTGTAATTCGCACGCCGCTTAACCCTGACATTACTTTTTCGGATGATCCGTTACGCATGATGCGCGGCATCCGGTTCTCAGCTCAGCTTGGTTTCTTTTTGGAGTCTAACACTTTCGATGCTATTGCCCGCAACAAAGAACGAATTAAAATAATTACCAAAGAAAGAATTGCTAATGAATTGAATAAAATAATGATGTCGCGCAAACCTTCAGTAGGATTTATTCTGCTCGAAAAAACAGGACTGCTCGAACTTATTTTTCCTGAAGTTCTGGCATTGAAAGGTGCTGAAACAAAAGATGGTGTGGGACATAAAGACAATTTTTATCACACACTGGCAGTATTGGATGGATTGTGCGAACATACTGATAATCTTTGGTTGCGTTGGGCAGCATTGCTTCACGACATAGGAAAACCACGCACCAAACGCTTTGATTCTCGACTGGGTTGGACTTTTCATAATCACAATTTCGTTGGTGAGAAAATGATTCCGGAAATCTTCCGTAGAATGAAATTACCCACCAATGAAAAAATGAAGTATGTGCAAAAAATGGTTACACTTCATATGCGCCCAATCGTTCTGACCGAAGATGAAGTCACTGATTCGGCTATTAGACGCCTATTATTTGATGCCGGCGATGACATTGATGATTTGATGATGCTTTGCGAAGCTGATATTACATCTAAAAATCAAGAAAAAGTAAAACGATATAAATCTAATTTTCAGCTGGTTCGTCAGAAATTAAAAGAGATAGAAGAAAAAGACAAAATCCGCAATTTTCAACCTCCCATTAGCGGACAAGAAATTATGGAAACTTTTAATTTATCTGCTTGTGCCACGGTTGGCGACATAAAAATGAAGATTAAAGATGCCATTCTGGATGGAATTATTCCGAATGAATACACAGCTGCTCAAGCGTATATGCAACAAGTAGCAAAAGAATTTGGACTTACAAAAGCGTAAATTGAAATTTAATTACGAAATCTGATTTAATCTTATAAATAATGAAACATATTACACTCACATCATTCCTATTGCTGCTTATGTCAACAGCTTTTTCCGCTTCAAAAATTACGTATCCAACAACAGCAAAAGGAAATGTTGTAGACAACTATTTTGGCGTTCAGGTTCAGGATCCATATCGCTGGTTAGAAAACGACACTTCCGCAACTACAGGGGCTTGGGTAAAAGCACAAAATACTGTTACAAAAGGCTATTTAGATCAGATACCTTTTCGTTCAGCCTTAAAAAAGCGATTTACAGATTTGACTAATTATCCAAAATTTGCTTCTCCATTTAAGAAAAATGGCAAGTATTATTTTTATAAAAATAATGGACTGCAAAATCAAAGTGTTCTTTGCGAGCAGGAAACTTTGAAATCGGAACCTGTAGTTTTGCTAGATCCAAACACTCTTTCTACAGACGGAACTGTGGCATTGACCGATGTTTCGTTTTCGAAAGATGGAAAATACCTGCAATATTCAATTGCGCGCAGTGGCTCAGATTGGAATGAAATTTTCGTTATGGATGTAGAAACCCGGCAACTTTTACCCGACCATATCAAGTGGTCAAAGTTTAATGGTATTTCATGGCAAGGCAATGGATTTTATTACAGCGCATTTGATGCACCTGAGGCTGGAAAAGAATACTCAAGTAAAAATGAATTTGAAAAGATATTCTTTCACACCATTGGTCAACCACAAAGTCAAGACAAACTTATTTTTGAGAATAAAGAATTTCCACTTCGCGAATGTGGCTCAAGTGTGTCGGACGATGAAAAGTTTCTATTTATAACTGAGACCGAAACAACAACCGGCAATTCTCTAAAAATGAAAGATCTATCAAATCCAGATTCGAAATTTATTGAATTAGCATCTGGATTCAAAAACGATTACACTGTAGTTGATAATGTTGATGAAACGATTTATGTTCTCACCAACTGGAAAGCACCAAAATCAAGATTAATGCAAATTGATTCTGCACATCCAAACCGTGATGATTGGAAAGAGCTACTTCCTGAATCTGACAATGTACTTGAAAGTGTAAATATAGTAGGAGGAAAAATAATTGCCGAATACATGATAAATGCCAGCAATCATATTTATGCTTTTGATCTAACCGGTAAAAAACTATACGAAGTTAAACTACCTGCCCTGGGGTCTGTAAGTTCTATTTCGGGCAATAAAACTGATCCTGAAGCATTTTATGTATTTACTTCTTACACCTTTGCTCCTACCATTTTTATATTGGATGTAGATAAAAACTCTTCTGTAACGTTTCATAAATCTGAAGCAAAAATTAATGCCGAAGAATATATTACCGAACAGATTTTTTACACAAGCAAGGACGGTACAAAAGTGCCAATGTCCATCACTTATAAAAAAGGACTGAAAAAGAATGGTAAAAATCCATTATTGCTTTATGGTTACGGCGGTTTCAACATCAGCCTAAACCCTACTTTTAACGTGTCAAGAATTCCATTTTTGGAAAACGGAGGGATCTATGTAGTTGCCAACCTTCGTGGAGGTGGTGAGTATGGTGAGGCATGGCATTTGGCAGGAACAAAAATGCGTAAGCAAAATGTATTCGATGATTTTATTTCGGCCGCTGAGTACCTTATTGCAAACAGATACACATCTTCTAAAAAACTGGCTATTAATGGTGGTTCTAACGGAGGTTTATTGGTTGGGGCATGTCTGACACAACGTCCCGATTTATTTGCCGTAGCCATTCCCGAAGTAGGTGTATTAGACATGTTGCGCTACAACCTGTTCACCATTGGTTGGTCGTGGGCCAGTGACTACGGAACAAGTCTGGAAAGCAAAGAAATGTTTGAGTACCTGAAGGGCTATTCTCCATTGCATAATGTTAAAATTTACACCAAATATCCAGCCACAATGGTTATGACAGGTGATCACGATGACCGGGTTGTTCCGGCCCATTCATTTAAGTTTGCAGCCACTCTTCAAAATAGGAACGGAGGAACAATGCCAACTTTGATTCGTATCGATTCGAAAGCCGGCCATGGTGCCGGAAAACCAATTGGCAAATTATTAGAGGCGCAAACCGATATGTGGTCGTTTGTTATGTTCAATTTGGGCATGAAACCTACATTTTAGTTGATAGTTGATAATTGACAGTTGACAATTATCAACTACATATCAGTTATTTACTAAATAGACGGGGCATTTACAAGCAAAAATAACTGTTTTTTTATTCTAAAGTATTTGTAAATTGGGCTAAAAAGCCTATCTTTGCACCGCTTTAGAAAAATGGCGGGATAGCTCAGTTGGTTAGAGCGTCGGATTCATAACCCGGAGGTCACGAGTTCAACTCTCGTTCCCGCTACCAGAAAAAAGGAAGTTCAGAAATGAGCTTCCTTTTTTTTATGAAACAAAATGAACTGACTATACTCAACTTAATTATAGAAAGCATTGTTATATTTGTTCAAAACACAAACTGACATTACGCTTGATTATTATGAAACAAAACTGGTTGGAGCACCTTGAACCACTCATGGCTCAATATCATCATCGCAAGCATCCACTTGATTATAAAAGTCGCTATCAACTGTTAGTAATGGTTATCCTTTCGGCACAAGATTCTGATAAAAATATAAACGGTTTAGCACCGGCATTTTTCGACGCTTATCCATCTATAAACAGTCTTATTGAAACTACTGCAGAAGATCTTCACCGATATGTCAGTAAAATCCGCAACTTTGGGGAACAAGGCCAACTGGATTGTAAAACTCGCTCAGACGATTGGCGATGATGACAATATAGCAACCACAATGGCCGAGCTGACAAAGTTGCCCGGCATTGGTCGCTAATCGGCAAACGTGATTATGCGCGAAGCCGGCAAAGAAGCCGAAGGAATTATTGTAGATTTCCACGTTGTACGGGCAGTACCACATATTGGCATTGCAACAAGTACACTGCCCGAAAAGATTGAGAAGCAGCTAATGGCTCTTGTCCCTCAAAAATACTGGGCCGAAATGGGTATGGCCATTTCATTTTTGGGTTGCGAGATATGTCGCCCCACTAACCCAAAGTGCGATAGCTGTGTGATGAATTCGGTATGCCATTTTCACAACGGAATTACGGATAAGCAAGAAAATGACACAGAATTAAAATTGTTTTAGCTCTAAAACCTAACCGATAGGAATTTATACAACAAATACGCTTACCTTTGCAGTCAAATCCTCAATACGAGCATTTTATACTAAATTGGAACAAACATGACTTTTACAGACTTAGGAATTAACGATAATATAGTTCAGGCACTTCAAGAAAACAGAATTACAGAACCCAGCGACATTCAACTTCAAGCCATCCCCCACATACTTACTTCCAAACTGGATTTGGTTGCCATAGCACAAACCGGAACAGGTAAAACGGCCGCTTTCTGTTTGCCTATTCTCCAAACAATCGATCCTAAATTAGCAAAAATACAAGCATTGGTGTTGGTTCCAACGCGGGAGCTCGGGCAACAGGTGGCTCGTGAATTTTTTCTTTTCTCCAAACACATGCCACGCGTATTTGCCGAGGCTGTTTACGGTGGTACTCCTATCGATGATCAAATTCAAAAATTAAAACGTGCCACACATGTGGTGGTAGCTACCCCAGGGCGCTTGCTCGATTTACTGGACAGAAATGCACTAAGTCTTCAGGATTTAAAGTATTTGGTATTGGACGAAGCCGATGAGATGATTAACATGGGCTTTAAATCGGAAATCGATCAGATTCTGCAGTCTTGTAAGCACGATATTACCAGCATGTTATTTACAGCTACAATGCCTAATGACGTAAAGCAACTGGTACGTGAATACCTGCGTCCAAATGCTGTTGAAATCAGAATTAATGCAGAAGAGTTTGTCAATCAAAAAATTGATCATCAATACATTATTTACAAACAAGGATATAAACTAGATTATTTAAAAGCATATTTATTACAACGACCTGATCAACGAGGAATCATGTTCTGTCGCACAAAAGTAGCGGCAAAAAAACTAGCAAAACAATTAGCCGGCTTTAAAGTGGTAGCTGATGCCTTGCATGGTAACTTAAACCAGGAAATGCGCGACAAAGTAATGCGTGGATTCAAAAAGGGCAGAATTAATTTATTGGTAGCCACCGACATTGCGGCTAGGGGTATTGATGTAAAAGACTTAGATTATATCATCCACTACCATTTACCCGAAAAAACGGAGCAATACACCCACCGAAGTGGCAGAACAGCACGCGCAGGCAAATCGGGAAACTCAGTATGTTTGGTCAAAACAGAGGATATGCCCGAGATCGAGAACCTGGAGTCAGAACTTAAAATTCAATTTTCTGCTTTAAACATTGAACCCAAACCCGAACGTCCAAGTGCTCCGGTAACCATCTATATGAATATTGGCTTTGGACAGGGTTTTACGAAAGGCAATCTCTCTGATTTCTTAATTGAAGAAGCAGGGCTCAATCTTTCCGACATAAAAAATGTGGTAGTCGAAGACAATCGCTCTTATTTTGATATTCCACAAAAATTCCAACAACAGATTTTCTTAAACATTAAAGGATTTAAGCTTGCTCACCGAAATTTAAAATTCACGTTAGACGGAGCAAATAGTAAAAGAAATATTTACTAAGCGACACAACGAAAGAAATGTTGTTGACATTTATGGTATAAAAAAACCTCTTGAAAAAGTTCAAGAGGTTTTTTAAATTTTATATCAATCTGTAAAAATAAATCTTAATCTTGATTCAAAGTTACACGTTTGAAAGCTACAGCAGTTGCATTATTTGCTTTCAAATAAGCTTCAACAGTAGTTTTGTTATCTTTGATAAAAGCTTGTTCCAACAAGGTAGATTCTTGATAGAATTTATTCAAACGGCCTTGAGCAATTTTTTCAAGCATTGCTTCTGGTTTGCCTTCTTCGCGCGCTTTTTCGCGACCAACTTCCAACTCAGTATCAATTACTTTTTGAGGAACAGAAGAACGATCCAAAGAAACCGGGTTCATTGCTGCAGCTTGCATAGCAACATCGCGTACAACTTGTGCATCAACGCCTTCTTCAGCAACAGCAACTAATGTCGCCAACTTGTTTCCCGGGTGAATATAAGCTGAAGTTGTTCCACCTTGAACGAATTCATAGTAGTCTAATTCCATTTTTTCACCAGTAATACCAGAGCGATCAGTGATAACCTCAGAAACCATGCGGCCATTGATAGTTAGTGCTGAAAGTTCAGCAAAAGTAGTTGGTTTAGAAGCCATAGCTACATCAAGAATTGATTGAGTAAGCGCTACGAAATCAGCATTTTTTGCTACGAAGTCAGTTTCGCATTTCAATGCCAATACAGCTGCGAAACCACCATTAGAAGCAGCTAAAACACAACCTTCAGAAGCTTCACGATCGCTGCGTTTAGCAGCTGTGGCTTGCCCTTTTTTACGAATAATTTCAATTGCTTTGTCAAAATCATTATTGGCTTCAGTGAGTGCATTTTTGCAATCCATCATACCAGCACCTGTCATGGTACGCAATTTTGAAATTTCTGCCATTGTTACTGCCATAATTATAAGTATTAAAGCCCCCTAAATCCCCAAAAGAGGAGTTCAAGAGCAGTGAATTATTAATTTATTTAATATATTTAGTTATATAAAAAACGAGCTACAAGCTAAAATTGTATTTAGAACTCGTAACTCGTTTATTTTAGAAACAAAGTCTTTAAGTCCCCCTTAGGGGATTTAGAGGTCTTCTTATTCTTCTTCTTTGACGAATTTTTTGATTACGTTAGCATTCAAAGCTTCATCATCTTCTTTTTGAGTTCTTGGTTTTTTTGTAATTCTTGACTTTTTGTCTTTTGAAACAGGAGCTTCAGCAGCTTCAGTATCAATTTTTTCTACTTTGCGTTCTTCCAAACCTTCTTGGATAGCAGCAACCATAGCGCTTAGAATTACGTCAACCGATTTTGTTGCATCATCATTTGCAGGGATAATGAAATCGATATCATTTGGATTTGAGTTTGTATCAACAATACCGAAAATTGGAATACCCAAACGTTGAGCTTCTAGTACGGCAATGTGTTCTTTCATCACATCTACAATGAAAAGTGCTGAAGGAAGACGAGTCAAATCAGCGATAGAACCTAAGTTCTTTTCTAATTTCTCGCGTTGACGAGTAATTTGAAGTTTTTCGCGTTTAGAGATATTTTCGAATGTACCATCAGTCGCCATTTTGTCGATAGTGGTCATTTTTTTTACTGCTTTACGAATAGTAGGGAAGTTTGTCAACATACCACCAGCCCAACGCTCAGTGATATATGGCATTCCAACAGCTAATGCTTTTTCAGAAACTACGTCTTTAGCTTGTTTTTTAGTTGCTACGAAAAGAATTTTACGTCCTGATTTTGCAATTTGTTTCAATGCTGCTGCAGCTTCGTCAATTTTCACTACTGTTTTGTGCAAATCAATAATGTGAATATCGTTACGCTCCATAAAAATGTAAGGAGCCATAGCTGGATTCCATTTGCGTTTCAAGTGACCAAAGTGGCAACCTGCTTCTAATAATTCGTCAAAATTCGTTCTAGACATTTTTTTTGTTTAAAAGTTGTTTACATTCTGTTTAACTCAATTGTCGAGTAGCCTTCAATTTTACTTAGAGTCTCGGCAATTTAGATACTAAACAATTTTCAGTGAACAGCGACCATAAACAGTGAACAAAATGGACAACTGATGAATGATAACTGACAACTGATAACTGATATTAACGTTTAGAGAATTGAAATCTCTTACGTGCTTTTGGTTGACCTGGTTTTTTACGCTCAACACCACGAGGGTCACGAGTCATAAATCCTTCAACTTTAAGTGCTGGTTTGTCTTCTGGGTTGATTTTTACCAACGCACGAGCAATTGCTAAACGCAAAGCACCCGCTTGTCCGTTAAATCCACCACCATCAAGATTTACTTTAATGTCGTATTTTTCAGTCACACCTAATTTTGTAAGCGGTTGTTTAACCACAAATTGCAATAATGGTGACGGAAAGTAAACGTTTATATCGCGTTTATTAATGGTAATTTGTCCAGTTCCTTCGCTCACGAAAACACGAGCAACAGCCGCTTTTCTTCTTCCTAAGGCATTTATTACTTCCATACTGATTATTTAAGTGAGTTTAAATCGATTTGTTTTGGTTGTTGAGCTTGCATGTTGTGTTCCGCACCTGGGAATACATATAAATTGCCCAAAAGTTTGTCTCCAAGACGGTTTTTAGGTAACATACCTTTCACCACTTTCTTGATAAGTTTTTCTGAACTTTTCTCCATCAATTTAGCTGGCGTAATTTCACGTTGTCCACCTGGATAGCCTGTGTGGCTTAGGTAGATGCGATCATTCCATTTGTTACCTGTTAATTGTACTTTCTCTGCATTGATAATAATCACATTATCTCCACAGTCTACGTGAGGAGTGAAACTTGGTTTGTATTTTCCGCGCAAAAGTTTGGCAACTTTTGAACCCATACGTCCCAATACCAAATCGGTAACATCCACAACTACCCATTCTTTCTGCACCGTTGCTTTATTGGCAGAAATGGTTTTATAACTTAACGTATCCACTTGTTTAAAATGTTTTTGATTAATAATTGAGCCATTTCATTTGCTTCAATCGTATTTTGGAAGAGGCTAATCGGCACAAAATAGGATATTTACACACAACAAAACTGACCATTACACTGTGATAATAAACGGACTGCAAAAATACTGTTTTTCTTTGGATTACCAAACAATTAAACATCTTTTTTTTGAAGAGATATTTTCAGTGGAAAATCAGGAGCAAATACACCAAAAATAAGTTCAAAATGGCATCGTGTTTATCATTACGATTACTTAAATTTGCATGTTTTTAGTTTTCAAAGGAATAATATTGAAGATTTCTCCTAAAAGACAGTTTGAGTATTTTTTTCAAACACAAAACATTCATCTATCCAACCGAACATTTTTTAATCAACTACATTGAAAAAAATATTTAAAGGTAAACCATCGATAAGCATACAATATAAAGGCAGTTTTTTGCTCGTTTTGGTTGTTTCGTTTCAAAAGTCCTTCTCGGAATTATATTTGTTTTTGTAGAATTCGTTATCATTGGATTTCTAAGGATGTATTATGTTTCTACATAAAAATACGGCTCTGAACTAATGATTAAAAACAATTATCGTTCGGTTAAGTATTCCGAAAACATGATCCAGTCGGTGGACGAAACCAATACGGCAGTGAATTCATTGTTTTTAAACAAACATTACAAATACGACAAAGATTTGGTGGCTGATTCGTTCGACAAATTCGAAAGAAATTTTCGCCTTGAAGAAAAAAACATAACCGAATTCGGAGAAAAAGAGTTGGTTCAATCCATTAATCAGAAGTACAGCAGGTATAAATCTTTGGTTTTAGGGCAAAATATAAACGCAATACCCGAAAAGGCAGATTTTTACACCTTGAATATTTTGCCTATTGCCAACGAATTAAAATCACAGCTGTTCGCATTATCAACTCTCAACATGCATTCTCTTGTTCAGAAAAATGATAAATTGAGCGAAATGGTTAGTCATATCTACAAAATGTTGTCTATTTTACTGACATTCTGCTTGTTGATCACAGCGTCATTCTTATTTAATTTTCCAAACTATATTGCTGGGCCTATCAAAAAACAACCGACAATATAAAAGAAATGGCTAACAATAATTTTAGCAGTAGAATAAGGGTATCGACACACGACGAATTCAAAGAATTGTCAGAGGCAATAAATGATATGGCTGATAAACTGGAGTCAAATTACCAACATGTGGGATTCAATCAAACAATAGCAACAGGCACTCCAGAGATAGACGAGAATGAAATTTTACACAACATTCAAGGCTTGCTGGAATCAGTTCGCCCACTTATTGAATCTATTTCGAAAAACAATGGGAACAAAACACTGCTGCAACAATCGGAGACACTAAAAGAAATTGAATATGAATTATCAAAAGTAATAAAATTCTGATTAATTTAATAATGTTTGAAAAAGAGGCCGATTTGTATAAAAACAAATCGGCCTCTTTCTTTATATTCATGACAATTAATATCAGGCTTCGCCACCGCCAAAACCCATTGGTACAGGAGGAACAAAGCCATTGTCGGCTATTTTTATCTTCCCATTTTGCTTTTCAAACTTGGTAATATTCTCTTGCAATGCAAAAAGCAAGCGCTTTGCATGCTCTGGCGTTAAGATAATACGCGATTTTACATTTGCTTTGGGAGTACCAGGCATAATGCGAATAAAATCAACTACAAATTCGGATGTAGAATGCGATATTATAGCCAAATTTGAATAAGTACCTTCGGCAATTTCTTCCGATAGTTCAATGTTTAATTGATTGTCTTGAAGTTCCATAAAGAATTAAATTAAAAGTTATAAAATCGTATATTTTCTACAAATTATTTTATTGAAAAAATCCCGACAATCGTTAGATTATCGGGATTTTCAGTGCGGCTGAAGGGACTCGAACCCACACGCCTCTCGGCACCAGATCCTAAGTCTGGCGCGGCTACCAATTACGCCACAGCCGCATGCTGTGTAATTCGGGTGCAAAGATACTATCTTTTTTCGTATCCACAAGCGTTGATGGCATTTTTTCAATGTAAATATTGTAATTCTCATTTCCAAAACTTCGGCAAATTTCAATCACACACTCCTTCAATTACTGCCTCAATGTCTTAGCCACTCTCACTTTCGGGCTTAACATCACATTATCAAGCATTTCAGAATGCGAAGCTCGTATAGGATTAATATCGATTCCACCGCGACGAGTGTACATGGCAGCAACCATAAGTTTTTCCGGTTTAAAAATATCTGTGAAACGTTTGTAAATCATTTCTACCACTTCTTCATGGAAATGGTTCTCTTTGCGAAAAGAAATTAGGTATTCCATAATAGAACTGAGATCAATTTCATATCTGGTAGTCATTTCTACAAATAAATCGCCCCAGTCGGGCTGATTGGTTACCCTACAATTTGAACGCAGCAAATCCGAACAAAATGCGTACACATTCAACTTATCTGTTTGTATACTTCGAAGTAATTCGGGCGATTCGGTAAAACGTGTAAATTGAATAGATTCCAGCATTTCAACGGGCACTGAATCTATAAGATTGTATTTAAGCAACATAGGAAAAGCCTTCTCCACAGGACTTTCAGCACCAAACAATGTTACTTGCACTTCGGTATCCAACAAGCCACTTAAATCGCGGGTTATTGTTTCCTCAACTTTTTTTTCAGCCTCAGCTATCGTTTTACCGAAACTATCCATATTGAAAGCATTGAGATAAAGTTTCAGCGATTTTGATTCAACCAAATATTGACTTTTGGCCGAATAGATCAACTTCAAGACTCTAGAAACTGGTAACCCATTATCGGTCAGAAACGAAAGTTCGTAACAATTCCACACATCAAAACCAACAAAAGGCAGATTTGTTCCGAAAATGTTGTATTGTTCCCTGTTTTCGGATCGCGGAATACGAAACAAGAGCGTTGCGTCATAATGATCCGGAGTAGAAGTTGTCTTTCCGAGAATAGTATCGTTTATGTTAAATTGCATGAATTTGTATTTTATAAAAAAACTTTTTCAAAGTTCTCAAGCTTCGAAAAAGTTTTTTATGTTGCTTATATTAAAATATCATATCAAATATTGGTCTGCATTTATCTTCGAGCCAAACAACTTCGTCGTCGTTAAGACTTGGTGCAATCCTTCGAAGGACTTCTTGGTGGTACTCATCAATCCACATTTTCTCATCATCTGTGAGCATTGTAACAACAATTAGCTCCCTATCAATTGGGAAAAGAGTCAATGTTTCGAACTGCAAGAATTGACCAAACTCAGTTTTCATTGCAGGTACAACATGTACCAAATTCTCTATTCTAATCCCATATTCGTTTGTTCGATACATTCCTGGCTCGTTCGAAATCATCATGCCCGGCTGTAACACGGTTGGATTTTCGTCCATTCGAATGCTTTGTGGGCCTTCATGCACACAAAGAAAATGTCCGACACCATGTCCGGTTCCGTGGCCATAATTTAAGCCTAAATCCCATAATGCTTTGCGAGCTAAAATATCTAGCTGCGAACCGCGCGTTCCGGCAGGAAATAAAGCTGTTGCCAATGCAATATGTCCTTTCAATACATGTGTAAAATCAACTTGTTGTTCATCAGTCGGCTTGCCAAGTGCAACTGTACGGGTAATATCGGTGGTTCCTTCTAAATACTGTCCTCCCGAGTCGAGTAACAAAATATTTTCAGCTTTAAGGGTAGATTCAGTTTCGGGTTGTGCATTATAATGTACAATTGCACCGTGAGCGCCATATCCGGCTATTGTTCCAAAGCTTTCGCCCATAAAATTCTCTTGTTCACTGCGGAATTCGCACATTTTTCTCGAGATAGAAATTTCAGATAATTTACCACTTTCTAAATTGGCTTCCAACCACATAAAAAAGCGGGTCAACGCTACACCATCCTTCACCATAGCAGAGCGTACACCAGCCATCTCAACTTCATTTTTAATTCCTTTCAGTTTAAAAACGGGCGACATGGCATTGCGGATTATGCAAGAAGAAGATATGGATTCAAACAAAGCCTGATTTAATTTTGAGCCATCAACAAACACTGAAACAGAAGGATGAAGATTTTTCAGACTATCATAAATTGCCTCGTAATTTTCAACTACAACTCCTTCATTTTTTAAATATGAACTAATTTCAGGTGTCAACTTTTCAGGAGCAATAAATAAAGTAGCCTTGTCATTTTCAATCAAAGCATACGAAATGACTAAAGGATTATAATTTACATCGTTTCCACGAATATTGAATAACCATGCAATATCATCCAACGCCGACATAACAAATACATCCGCATATGCTTTTTTAAGTTCTGCTCGCACTAAGGCGAGTTTTTCAACCGTGGACTTTCCTGTATATTTTATATTAAAAGCATAAAATGAATTTAGAGGAATAGAAGGTCTATCTGTCCAGACCGAAGCGGGCAGGTCGATAGAAATAAGCTCCAAATTATTCATTTTCAAATCATTTTTCATTGATGCATAGCTATTCAAAGAAAAAACTTGTGGGTTCACGCCTACTTTTTCACCCGCTTTGAGTTGAGTTGCCAACCATGGCAAAATCTCCAATGTTTCGGTTAATCCTTGTTTCATTAGTTCTATGCCCGTACCTTCCAATTGTTCAGCAGCATGAAGAAAATAACGTGAATCTGTCCACAAACCGGCACTAGTAAGTGTTACAACTGCTGTTCCGGCAGAGCCATCGAAGCCTGATATCCATACACGTTCTTTCCAATAATCGGCTATATATTCGCTTGCATGTGGGTCAGTGCCAGGTATTATGCAGGCTGCTACACCATGTTGAATCATGGCTTGACGCAAGTCAGAAAGATGTTTTAGTGTTTTTTTCATTATTCATTAAAATAAGTTTGCAAAGTGTTATGCAAAGATAAAGATTTGTGCAATAATATCACAAAAAAATGCAATTTTATTCAGAAAAGAATTTTTAGAGAGCTTTATGTTGTTTCACTAGTTCATTTTTGTATCTTTGCGAGTTCATTAATTACGAATTAGATATATTTGCTTTGACTAAAAAAACCAACATACACCCACCCGAAACATTAGAAATAGTGGAGGTAATCGGAGCCAGGGTTCACAACTTAAAAAACATTGACGTCTCTATTCCTCGTAATGCTTTAACGGTTATTACCGGTTTAAGTGGCAGTGGAAAATCGTCTTTGGCTTTCGATACCATTTTTGCCGAAGGGCAACGCCGTTACATCGAAACGTTTTCGGCATATGCACGTAGTTTTTTGGGAACAATGGAGCGTCCGGATGTTGACAAAATTACCGGTTTAAGCCCTGTTATTTCCATCGAACAAAAAACAACTAACAAAAATCCACGCTCAACGGTTGGGACAACAACCGAAATTTACGATTTTTTACGGTTACTTTATGCTCGTGCAGGTGAAGCATATTCCTATGTAACAGGCGAAAAGATGGTAAAATACTCTGAAGATCAAATTGTAGATTTGATCTTGAAGGAGTACGAAGGTAAAAAAACATATTTACTGGCACCATTAGTTCGTGGTAGAAAAGGGCATTACAAAGAGTTGTTTGAGCAGGTACGTAAAAAAGGATATTTACATGTGCGTGTAGACGGTGAAATACGTGAAGCTACACACGGTTTAAAACTTGATCGTTACAAAAATCATGATATTGAGGTAGTTATCGACAAGTTGGACGTTAGCGAAAAGGACCGCAAACGACTGAAAGAATCGATGCAAAAAGCCATGCAACAAGGCAATGGCATAGTAATGTTACTTGAAAAAGATACTGACACTGCGCGTTTTTTCAGCAAGACGTTGATGTGCCCCACTAGTGGTATTTCGTACGACGAACCGGCTCCTCATAATTTTTCTTTCAACTCGCCTCACGGAGCTTGTCCACGATGCAAAGGGCTAGGATTTGTGAACGAGATTGACATGGACAAGATAGTGCCCGACAAAAAACTCAGCATCTACCAAGGTGGTATCGCTCCACTTGGAAAACATAAAAGTAGTACCATTTTCTGGCAAATTGAAGCCATTCTTGAGAAATACGAATGCACGCTTAAATCGCCCATTGCCGATATCCCGGACGAAGCGATAGATGAAATAATGAATGGTACGGACGAACGGTTACAAATAAAAAATCATTCGCTTGGCACCAATTATTTTTTAAGCTACGACGGCATTTTGAAATACATAGAGATGCAAGCTGACACCGGCGCCTCAGCTACCGAACAGAAATGGGCCAATCAGTATTCAAAATCAATTGCTTGTCCCGAATGTGCAGGAACTAAACTGCGCAAAGAATCGCTGCATTTCCGCATGCACGACAAAAATATAGCTGAATTATCGGCCATGGATATTGTTGAATTATCAAAATGGCTGGAAAACGTGGAGCAATTTTTATCTGAAAAACAAAAGGCGATTGCAGTGGAAATTTTGAAAGAAATTCGCACCAGATTGCAATTTTTGCTAGATGTTGGGCTCACTTATTTGTCATTGAACCGAAGCTCGCAGTCCCTCTCGGGCGGCGAAAGTCAGCGTATTCGTTTGGCAACACAAATCGGATCGCAATTGGTAAACGTGCTTTATATTCTCGATGAGCCAAGTATCGGATTGCATCAACGGGACAATCAGCGCTTAATACGTTCATTGAAACAACTACGTGACACAGGCAACTCGGTGATAGTGGTGGAGCATGACAAAGATATGATGATGGCAGCCGATTATGTTGTTGATATGGGACCTCATGCCGGACGACATGGTGGTGAGGTTGTATTTGCAGGAACACCGCAAGAAATGCTGAAGGCTAACACACTCACTTCTGCTTATTTGAATGGGACAAAAACGATTGATATTCCCGCTAAAGTTCGCCATGGAAATGGGTTGAGTCTGACCATAAAAGGAGCTAAGGGAAATAATCTAAAAAATATAAATGTGACCTTTCCACTAGGAAAAATGGTTTGTGTAACAGGCGTTTCTGGGAGTGGAAAATCGACCTTGATAAACGAAACTTTGCAGCCTATTCTGAGTCAGTACTTTTATCGTTCGCTGCAAGACCCCTTGGAATACAAGAGTTTTGAAGGGATAGATAATATCGACAAAGTGGTGGAAGTGGATCAATCGCCCATTGGGCGCACACCTAGGTCAAATCCGGCTACATATACTGGAGTTTTTTCGGACATAAGAAATGTATTTGTAACTTTGCCTGAAGCCAAAATCCGTGGTTATAAACCCGGACGATTTTCGTTCAACACGGCTGGCGGACGCTGCGAAGTGTGTGGAGGAAATGGGTATAAAACCATAGAAATGAATTTTTTGCCAGACGTTTACGTGCCATGCGAAAGTTGCGATGGCAAACGGTACAACAAAGAAACGCTGGAAGTACGTTTCAAAGGAAAATCAATAGCCGAGGTGCTTGCCATGACTATCAATCAGGCTGTAGAATTTTTCGAAAATCAACCGGCAATTCTCAATAAGATTAAAACCTTGCAAGATGTGGGCTTGGGTTATATCAAACTGGGACAGTCGAGCACCACATTGTCGGGAGGAGAAAGTCAGCGTGTAAAATTAGCCACTGAACTTTCAAAACGTGATACCGGTAAAACCTTGTATATTTTGGATGAACCAACTACCGGATTGCATTTTGAAGATATCAGAGTGCTTCTAGGTGTATTAAACCGGCTCGTAGACAAGGGTAATTCTGTAATTATCATTGAACATAATATGGACGTAATTAAAGTAGCCGATCATATTATCGACATTGGACCCGAAGGCGGAAGGGCAGGTGGATATGTTATTTGCACAGGCACTCCACAGGAAGTGGCTAATCACAAAAAAAGCGAAACTGGTAAGTTTTTAAAACTTGAATTAAACGTCTAAGTATTCGAAAATTATTATCAATATATCATTCTTAAAACAACTTTAGAAAAAACTTGTAGCTCGAAACTAACTACATATCTAAAAATAAACTGACATATGCACCCAAAATTACAAACATTATTATTTGGACTAGGAGTATTTGCCGTCTTCACTACTTTTGCCGTTGGTTTAAGGCACTTTACAAGCAGTACGGTTCAAAATTTAGAATACTTTGGTTTTTTTTCGAAAAGAGATATTGTATTGGGAGTAATTGTGGCATTGGTAGTTACATTTAATCACGAACGAAAAAAAAAATCAAAGTATTGAACTTATTTCAACGCTTACTTAAAACTGGAATTGTACATTAATGACTGAAATTACACACTATATTATCGGCTTTTTATTAGGGGAGCATGTCTCGCCCGAAATAATTAAACAAATAGGTTATACCGCAAATCGGGAGGAGTTTAGCAACTATAAACTTATCATTATGCCATCTAATTTCTTTAATAAAGAAATATATGGCACGGAGGAATCACTGCCTGTATTTCCGTTAAAAATATGGGAAGAAACGCCTATTCTTTTCGGTCAGGCTAGTTCAGAGATGGTTGGAGAAACCTTGGTGCTTCATGCTGATTTAGTGGCAAGTACTTATTTTCTTATTTCGCGCTACGAAGAAATGGTGCGTCGTGACGTCAGAGATGAGCATGGCAGATTTAACGGGAAAGAATCATTGCCATTCAGGGCCGGATTCATCGATTCGCCATTGGTTGAAGAATATGGAAAACTATTGCGAGACCAACTTCGACTTGTCGGTTGCGACATTATTGAGCCTCCTAAAACGATTAAAAAAGTTTACCTGACGCACGATTTAGACCAATTGGCTCATTTCAGAAACATACGTGGTTTTATAGGCGGACTGCTTCGCGGAATACGTTTGCCCAAAGAAGGCAATAAAGCCATCAGAAGTTTTTTTGGTGGATTAAAATATGATCCTTGGTACACGTTTCCATGGTTATTCAATGTTGATAATTCTGCAAAACGAGCTTTGGGAGCAGATAGATGTGAATCGGTAGTATTTATCAGAGCTGGTGGAGGTTTACGAAAAGAAGACCAACCCATTATGCTGTTTCACACACCCGATTTTCAAACCTTTATGAAGCATTGCACGAAAAAAAATGTTGTTTTTGGGCTCCATTCGAGTTACGAAGCCGGCATTACGCCTTCAAGAATTACTGACGAGAAGAAACATTTAGATAGAATTGTCAAAAAGAAGTCTTGTTATAGCCGCAGCCACTTTTTAAACTCTCGCGAGCCGGAAGATATGCAGGCATTGATTGATGCCGAGATAACCGACGATTTCACAATGGGATATGCCGGCGTGGCCGGATTCCGATTAGGTACTTGTAGAGCAGTGCGCTGGATAAACCCCAAAAAACAACAACTAACATCTCTTATACTCCACCCACTCACCATAATGGATGGTAGTTTGACCGACAAACGATACATGTTCCTTAATGCCCACGAGGCATATGAATATTGTGTACGGTTAATAAATATGGTGGAAAACTGGAACGGCGAATTGGTACTACTTTGGCACAACACATCGGTGGAAGATACGCCAAAATCCTATCACCGTAAACTGTACAAAGATGTTATCGAACATTTGAAAACCAAATAATATGCAAAAAACGGCAATTGTATGTGTAAGTAACGATTTGAGCACAGACCAACGCGTTCATAAAACCTGCCTCACACTTCAAAAGTGTGGCTATTGGGTAGTTGAAGTGGGTCGATTGCTGCCTGATAGTCTGCCATTAAAACGTCCTTATTTTGTATTACGAAAAAAATTAAGGTTTCGCAGCGGCCCACTATTTTATGCAGAGCTAAACATTCGGTTTTTTCTGTACCTGCTATTGGCTGATGTCGATTTGATTTTCGCCAATGATTTGGATATATTACCGGCTGCATTTTTAGCTGCAAAGCTTCGCAACAAAAGATTGATTTACGATAGTCACGAGTACTTTACCGAGACCCCCGAACTTATTCATCGCCCGGTAACACAAGCTATCTGGAAAGGGATCGAAAACTTCTTATTCCCACGCATGACAGATATTATCACTGTAAATGAATCTATTGCCAAACTTTATAGCGATAAATTCAATAAAAAAGTTGTTGTTTGCAGAAATATAGCACTGGCGAGACGCACTGAATGTAAACTTAAAAAAGAAGATTTGGGCATTTCTTCGGATAAGAAAATTATCTTATACCAAGGTGCTTTGAATGTGGGCAGAGGGTTGGAATGGATATTGGATGCGATGCCTTATATCGAACAGGTTGTTTTATTGATTATTGGCGACGGCGACATTCGTGCGAAATTGCAGAAACAGACAAAAAAGTTACGGATAGAGGAGAAAGTTATCTTTCTAGGTAGAATAGATAGCAATAAACTGGCTGAATATACTCGATTAGCTGATATTGGCTTATGCTTGTTGGAAAACAAAGGTTGGAGCTACTATTATTCTTTACCTAACCGTGTATTCGATTATATCCATGCAGGCGTACCAATTCTGGCCACTGATTTTCCAGAAATAGCAAAAATTGTAAATACATACAAAACCGGAATTCTGATAAACCACTACGAACCTGAATACCTCGCTAAAGTCATAAATGAATCGCTTAGCACCCCTATAAACACTGATCATTTTGAAAAAATACAGGAAGAACTGTGTTGGGAGGAGGAAGAGAAAGTGCTTATTGAGGTAATCAGTTAACTGTAATCTGTAATCGTTATTTATTCAATGATTTTCAATTAATATTTAGTATTAAATGCTCTCTATCCTTATCCCTGCATACAATTACAACATCACTCGTCTGGTGGCAGACCTGCACCAACAGGCCTTGGAAACGTATGTCGATTTTGAGATTATCGTCATGGAGGATGGTTCTACTTTTTTTGTAAAAGAAAACAAAACGGTGAATGACCATGAGTTTTGCAAGCATATCATCCTCGAAAAAAACATAGGCAGGTCGTGTGTGCGGAATAAGTTAGCCGATGAGGCTAGCTATGATCATTTGCTATTTATCGACTGTGACGCTGAAGTCTGTTCGGAGTATTTTGTGGCAAAATATGTGTCGTTTTGCAAAGAGGAATGTGTGGTAGTAGGTGGAACAGCCTATGATGCGAACGAACTTGATCCCCAATTCAGTCTGCGGTTGAAATACGGCAGGGAACGCGAAGCCAGATCGGCAATAGATCGTTTTAAACATAGCACTTATCACAATCTATCTACCTTCAATTTTCTTATTTCAAAATCGCTATTCAATCGCATTCGTTTCGATGAAAGCGTACGTGGCTACGGTCATGAAGATACACTTCTGGGGCATCAATTGCACGAGTTGGAAAGCGAATTTCTACATATAGAAAATCCGCTTATTCATAGAGGATTGGACGACAATGAAACTTTTATCCACAAAACGGAAAAAAGCACCCGCAACTTGTTGCTACTGTACAAAAGCGGGAATTATCCTTTTTTGATACGCAAATCAAAATTACTCCACAGCTTTGTACAGCTAAAAAAAGCAGGACTTACCAGATTAGGCGCAGCTACGTTTAGCTTGTCCAAGCCTTATTTGCGTCGCAATTTGTTAAGTTCGTCGCCTTCCCTCCGCCTCTACGATATTTACAAGCTACTTTTTATGTGCAAAACATCCTTGACAAAAATGACAAGTTGACAGTAAAGTAACTAAACTTTTATGCCTCGAAATAGTTATTTATGTCATAATTGACACGATTACGCATTGGCATAAAATTAGCAAAGACAGACTTCGCATGTTTCGCCCTCTGGACGAAGACAATTTCTTGTATGCAAGTGTTTCATTTGGCAGTATAAATTTTATAGTAAAACAATATATTAATCAATTAAAAACTGAAAACATGAATATCAAACCTTTAGCCGACCGAGTGTTGGTAAAACCCGTAGCAGCAGAAGAAAAAACGATTAGTGGAATCATTATTCCAGATTCAGCAAAAGAAAAACCTTTGAAAGGTGAAGTATTGGCCGTTGGTAACGGAACAAAAGATGAAGAAATGGTGGTAGCAGTTGGTAATACTGTATTATATGGTAAATATGCCGGACAAGAATTGGAATGGGAAGGCGTAAAATACCTGATTATGAAACAATCGGATATTTTGGCAATTATATAAGCAGCAAGAAGTAATAGCTCAGAAATTTGTATGATTATTTAAAAGCAGAATCAGAGCTTTCTACTACCATTGCAGAATAATAAAAAATAACATTAATACTAATTGTTTACTTGTTTACTTGTCTACTCGTTTACTAAAAAAAACCTGTAACTCGTAACTTGTAACTTGTAACTAAAAAAATATGTCTAAAGAAATTTTATTCAATCTAGATGCTCGCGACCGCTTAAAAAAAGGAGTTGATGAGTTAGCAAATGCGGTAAAAGTAACATTAGGACCAAAAGGTCGCAATGTAATTATCGAGAAAAAATTTGGTGCTCCACATATTACCAAAGATGGTGTAACCGTGGCTAAAGAAATTGAGTTGGAAGACCCATTTCAAAATCTGGGAGCTCAACTGGTAAAAGAAGTTGCTTCAAAAACAGGTGATGATGCTGGTGACGGTACAACAACCGCAACCGTTTTGGCACAATCTATCGTAAGTGTAGGTATGAAAAACGTGGCTGCCGGAGCTAATCCAATGGATTTAAAACGCGGTATCGACAAAGCAGTGATTGAAGTAGTAAAAAGCATTGCTGCACAAGCTAAAGTGGTTGGTGACAATTACGATCAGATTGAACAAGTGGCTTCTATTTCGGCTAATAACGATGCTGTAATTGGTAAACTTATTGCCGATGCAATGCGTAAAGTTTCGAAAGACGGCGTGATCACTATCGAAGAGGCCAAAGGAACCGACACCCACATTGAAGTAGTGGAAGGTATGCAATTCGACCGTGGATACATTTCACCCTACTTTATTACCAATACAGAAAAGATGGAAGTGGAAATGGAAAAACCATATATCCTTATCCACGACAAAAAAATATCGAACCTAAAAGAATTGCTTCCAATTTTGGAACCGGCCGTTCAATCGGGTCGTCCATTGTTGATTATTGCCGAAGATGTAGATAGCGATGCGTTAACTACATTGGTGGTAAACCGCTTGCGTGCTTCGTTGAAAATATGTGCTGTAAAAGCTCCAGGATTCGGCGACCGTCGTAAAGAAATGTTGGAAGATATTGCTATCCTTACCGGGGGTATCGTTATCTCTGAAGAAAAAGGCATTAAACTGGAACAAGCTACTCTCGAAATGTTGGGAACTGCCGATAAAGTTACGGTAAACAAAGACAACACAGTGATTGTAAATGGTGCAGGTGCTAAAGATGCTATCGTTAACCGTGTGACTCAAATCAAAGCGCAGATTGCGGCAACTACTTCGGATTACGACCGCGAAAAATTGCAAGAACGTTTGGCTAAATTGGCTGGTGGTGTTGCTGTTCTTTACGTAGGTGCTGCTTCGGAAGTGGAGATGAAAGAGAAAAAAGATCGCGTTGACGATGCACTTTGTGCAACACGTGCCGCTATTGAAGAAGGAATTGTACCTGGTGGTGGTGTGGCATATATCCGCGCTATCGATTCGTTGAGCAAAATCAAAGCGTTGAACGATGACGAACAAACCGGTATCGAAATCATTAAACGCGCTATCGAAGAACCATTGCGTCAAATTGTATTCAACGCTGGTAAAGAAGGTGCTGTTGTTGTTCAAAAAGTACTTGAAGGCAAAGATGACTTTGGTTACAATGCTCAAACAGACAAATACGAAAAACTCTTTGCAGCAGGTGTAGTTGATCCAGCTAAAGTATGTCGTGTGGCGTTGGAAAATGCAGCTTCTATTGCTGGCATGTTCCTGACTACCGAATGCGTTATCACCGAAAAGAAAGAAGATAGCCCAGCTCCACAAATGCCTATGGGCGGCGGAATGGGTGGAATGATGTAAAATTCAGTGATCAGTTAGCAGTAAACAGTTATCAGTTTTGGATTAATTTATTGATAACTGAACACTCTATCACTGATAACTGTTTACAGACAACTGTAAAAGAACTATCTTCCTGCAGGCGCAACCCTGTGGACTCTATATAAGCCAAACCCCTTGTAGCTTTCGAGCTGCAAGGGGTTTTTGTGTATTAAACAAGTCTAATTCGACTGCTATTTTATTATTTCAAATTCATCTCGCCAATACTTCAATCTTTAATTTATCGTATGCCCGATTCGCTTTCGCACGTGCTTCTTCAATAGTATCAGCACTTGCCAGAATCACTGCCAAGCGTCTGTGTCCAACAACTTCCGGTTTTCCAAAAATACGCATTTGAACATCTGCCTCAGAGAGCACTTCTTCCAAATTATGAAAAACCACTTTGTCGCTGTCGCCTTCCACCACAACTGCTTTAGAAGCCGAAGGACGGTAAAAACGAATCGAGGGTACAGGCAAGCCTAAAATGGCTCGGGCATGCAACGCAAATTGCGATAAGTCCTGCGAAATCATAGTCACCATACCGGTGTCGTGTGGACGAGGAGATACTTCGCTGAACAAAACATCGCCGCCACAAACAAACAATTCAACACCAAAAATGCCATAACCCCCCAAAGCATCGGTTACCGCTTTGGCTATCTTCTGCGCCTTTTCCAACACGCTTTGCTGCATGGGTTGCGGTTGCCACGACTCGCGATAATCGCCATCTTCCTGATAATGTCCAATCGGTTGAAGAAAAGTAGTGCCTGCCGAGTGACGAACGGTGAGCAAAGTGATTTCATAATCGAACTTTACAAATGCTTCCACGATGACACGCCCTGCTCCTGCCCGACCACCTTCTTGCGCTATTTTCCATGAGTTATCAATATCACCAGCAGTTTTAATCACACTTTGTCCGTGCCCCGACGAACTCATAATCGGTTTTACCACGCAGGGAATGGCAATCTCAGCCACTGCAAGTTCAAATTCCTCTTTGCTCGAGGCAAAACGATAGGGTGAACAGTCAATGCCCAACTCTTCGGCTGCCAAACGTCGAATTCCTTCTCGGTTCATGGTAAGAAAAGCCGCCTTGGCAGTCGGAATTACATTGAATCCCTCCTTTTCTAACTCTACCAAGGCATCAGTGGCAATGGCTTCAATCTCCGGAATAATATAATCCGGTTTTTCCGCTTCAATAATTTCACGAAGCTTCTTTCCATCAAGCATCGAAAGTATATGTGATCGATGTGCCACTTGCATGGCCGGTGCATTGGGATATTTATCCAGAGCTACTACTTCAATACCATAACGTTGCAATTCAATAGCAACTTCCTTTCCTAATTCTCCCGATCCGCACAAAACCGCTTTTTTGCCAACAGGGGAGAGTGTTGTTCCAATTTTTGTCATTCTATATTATAAACTATGTTTTTCAATTATGACATGCTATTTTTTTCAAAGCATCAATTTGAGGATCGTTTCCGAATACTAACAGTTTGTCGCCAAGTTGAATAACATTATCGGCTTTAGGGTTAATCTGCAACTCACTTTGAGATGAATAGAAACCTATCACTACCAAATTAGTGCGATTCGGAATGTTAGCATCGCGATACGATTTATTAATCAGATCGCTGCCTTCCTGAATTTCTACTAATCCGAATTTATAGCTCTTGAGTTCTTCTTTTGCTCCTGCAAATTCTACAAAGCTAAAAAAATCGGCACTTGTGGTGGCAATTGAAATAATGCGATCTTTAGCAATTTCAATGGGTGAAACAATGAAATCAGCACCTGCCTTGCGAAATTTTTCCGTCGAGTTCGTTTCAGCGACACGGGTAATCACCTTTACGTCTTTGTTCAAATCCTTGGCGCTAAGGGTTACAAAAAGATTCTCAGCATCGGTAGAAAGCACTGAAATCAGAATTTTAGCTCTTTCAACTCCGGCTTGAATAAGCACGGCGTCATCAGTAGCATCGCCATCCAGATGGATAAATTTCTGACCAAAAACCTCCTTCAACTTTTCGTTTCGTTCGGCATTGCTTTCAATCATTACCACTTCAAATCCTTTTACCAGCAAATCCTCCAGTACACTTTTTCCGGTTTTCCCGTAACCACACACAATGTAGTGATTCTTCATGTTGCTTAACACCTTATTCATTTTTCTCTGTTTTAATAATTTAGACAATTCACCTTCGACAAAAAATGCAGAAATTTTACCTACTGCATAAACACCAACCGTAAATCCGGAGATGATTAGACAAATAGTAAATATTTTTCCAACATCAGTTACCGGCACAACGTCGCCATAGCCAATGGTAGCAAAAGTGATAACCAACACGTAAAGCGACTGGAGCGGGCTGAGACCTTCGATAACCATAAATCCCACAAAACCAACAATTATTATTGTAAGCAATGCCAGCAAAGGAACCAATAGTTCTTTTAATATCAGTGTTCGTAATCTTGATCGTAGCCTCATAGTATTCTTTTAGATAAACATTTTAAATTAACATCAATCGCACAAGGCGTACAAATCACCACGGGGATTGACCAGCAAAACGGGAATAGACGCTTTTTTCACTACGTGATATTCTTTAGGTCCAAAAAAAATATCGTCCAGTCCATAATCGCGCGATGCAGAAACGATAATCATTCCAGCATGATCAACATCAGCTACCAGAACAGCTTCTTTTTCTACTTTAAAACTATCTTTGGTGGCTTTTCGCAAAGTATATTTAAACTCAAACTTATCAAATAAACTTTGCATTCGTTCGGCATTGGTTGCAGCTTTTGAACCATAATCGTTGGCCAATAGCATCTTTATCTCCGAGTCGCAAAAGCGACCTAAAGCAGCTGCAAACTGTGCTTTTTCAAGTTCTTCTTCCAAAAAACCAATAGGCAACATCACTTTTTGCAGATCTATTTCGTCAAATGAATCTTTGAACAAAACATACGGAATGCGCAAATTACGACAAGCAGTTAAGTAGCCACGAATTGATTTTGAATCAGAAAGTTGAATAAATAAAAACGAAGCATCCAATTCCTCACAAACTGCTTCGAGTTGATTGGTTTCGGCTACTCGTACGGTTATTGTCATTTCTGGACAAAGCTCGCTCAGCTCTTTTTCCCGAACCGGAATCTGTTCATCAACGCTCACAAAGCTAAGTATCCCAAACTCTTTTTCGAGTTGATTAGCAAGCTTTGATGCACTTTTGAGCAGTGTATTGGCAGTATCTGGATTGTATATGAGGGCTAAAACCATTCTGATTAATACTTAAAGTTATAAATTGATATTTATTACTGTCCGTAGGACTAAATTTGCATAACCCCGAATTGCATTGGGGGTTATGCAAATTGAACTCTACGAGTTCATTTTTTTTTGATTCAGTATCTCTTCTGCAAATTCGTCAAAGCAAACTTGTCTTTTTCATTTTCCATTCTTCATTTTCTATTATCAAACCTATTCTTGAAAATAGACTCTCTTCACCCGTCTCGAAACACTTGTAAGTACTTCGTAAGAAATTGTTTTCAACCAACCGGCTACTTCCGAAACAGTAAGATGATCTCCAAAAATTTCAACCATATCACCTTCCCTTGCTTCTACATCGGTAACATCAATCATGGCCAGATCCATGCAGACATTCCCAATCACTTTAGCACGTTGTCCGTTTATGAGTACCTCTCCCACACCGTTTCCAAGTTTGCGGTCGAACCCATCGGCGTAACCAATTGGAATAATGGCAATGCGCTTATCGGCATTTACAATTCCTTTGCGACTGTAACCTACAGTTTCGCCAGCCTTCACTGTTTTAATCTGAAGAATAACGGTTTTCAAAGCACACACCTGCTTCAGATTAGTATCAGGTAATGAACTGATACCGTAATGTCCGATACCTAAACGAACCATATCAAATTGAAATTCTGGAAATCGTTCTATACCCGCTGAATTGAGAATATGACGCATGATATGGTGTGTGAATGTAGACGAAAGTTGATCGGCGCAAGCTGTAAATGTACTTATTTGCTGCTTGGTAAAACCATCAAATTTAGCATCATCCGATCCCGAAAGATGTGAGAATACCGAGCGCACCTTCACCTGACTTTGATTTTTCAGTCGGGCTAGTAATTGTTCCATATCCTGTAGTTCAAAGCCCAGACGATGCATACCACTATCAATTTTAACATGAATAGGATAATCGGTTAATCCCAGTTTCTCGACCGAAGCAATAAATGCATCGAGCAAACGGAAACTATAAATCTCAGGTTCTAGTTTATTATCGAAAATCATTCCGAAACTGCCTTTTTCGGGGTTCATAACCACAATGGGAATACGAATGCCTTCATGACGCAACTCAGCACCCTCGTCAGCTACCGCAACAGCTAAATAATCGCAGCGATGGTGTTGCAATGTACGAGCCACTTCCACAGCACCACTTCCATAGGCAAAGGCTTTCACCATGCACATCATTTTGGTTTCGTGATGGAGTTTGGAGCGGAAATAGTTCAGGTTATCCACTAACGCATTGAGATTGACTTCCAGCGTAGTTTCGTGTGTTACCAATTCCAATTTTTCCGAAATATCTTCGAAATGAAAAGAACGTGAGCCTTTTAAAAGTATAATTTCTTTCTGAAAATCGCGCATCAATGGTGATTTCAAAAAATCATCTGTATGTTCAAAGAAAACCGTATTAATCAAATCAAATTTATCAGCTTGCTTGCCTATCTCTGAGCCAATACCGATAATGCGCTGAACATTTTTATTTTTTACAAGTTCTGCCACAGTTTTGTACAGTTCAGCGGGAGCTTGTCCGGTTTGAAGAATATCGGAAAGAATCAGTGTTTTCGACAAATTCTTTGCTGTGGCTTGTTGATTTAAAAAATCGAGTGCTATGCCTAACGAATTTAAATCAGAGTTATAGCTATCGTTTATAATCAAACAGTTACGCACCCCTTCTTTTACCTCCAAGCGCATGGCTACCGACTCAAGCAGCAAAATACGTTTGGCAATTTCGTCAGCAGCCACACCCAAATAAAGCATTACTGCCACACACTGCAAGGCATTTTCTATCGATGCAGCATCAGTAAATGGAATTGAAATGTTGATATCTGAACTCCCTAATTTCAACAAAACCTGAGTGGCATTGACTGTTTTTCCCAACTTCAAAATTCGTAACTGCGCCTTCTCGCTTTTTCCCCAAGCAAACAGTTTACCCTTGAAACCTGATTGTGCAATGGATATTTCCACCAATTTATTATCGGAACAATACACAAGCACTTCCGCATCTTTAAACAGCTGCAATTTCTCCTCACATTTTTGTTTCAGTCCGCTAAAATTTTCTTGATGTGCCTCGCCCAAATTGGTAAAAATGCCTATGGTAGGTTGAATGATGGGTTCCAAATGCACCATCTCGTTCATTTCAGAGATGCCTGCTTCGAAAATACCCAGTTGCGTATTTTCAGTCATTGCCCACACCGACAACGGAACCCCAATCTGCGAATTATAACTACGTGGGGATCGGGTAATGCGATAGTTGGTATGCAAAAGTTGGTATAGCCATTCTTTCACCACCGTTTTACCATTGCTACCCGTAATGCCAATTACCGGAATTTTAAACGAAGCTCGATGTGCAACTGCAAGAATTTGCAATGCTTGCAAAGTATCTTGCACAATTATAAACACAGCATCGAGCAATTTTTCATATTCAGGTTGTATTTCACTCACCACAAAGTAGCGAAGATTTTGTTGGTACAATTCCAGAATATAATTATGACCGTTGTTGCGTGAAGTATGAATAGCAAAAAACAGGCTCTCGGTGGGAAAAGATAAAGAGCGACTGTCGGTCAATAACCAATTAATTTCAATAGAAGGTATTTTGTTTTCGCTCGCACCTATCAACCGGGCAATTTTACTAAGTTTCATTGTTTTTTAGTTAGTAGTAAACAGCTGGCAGTGAATCCAAATTTCGGTATTGATAACTGCAAACTGATAACCGAATTATTTTCTTAGTTTCATATTTTTCATCTTTAATGGCAATTTAAGCCACTCCTGCTCTTGTTGCCAAATTACTTTTTCACTCACGGTCAAAGTATCGGCAACAGTCAAAATAGAATAGCCACCTACCTGTTGCTTTCCACGCAAAGTGGAACGGTGAATGATACCGGGAATCCCTTCATAGTTCAAAAAGGTATTCCGGTGATAATGCCCTCCCAGCAAAGCTTGAATGTTGTATTTTTTGAGTAAATCGGTCATATCCTTCCAATTATCCACATCGCCGGTTTGAAGCGGATAATGAGTAATTACAAAAATAGGGAGCTTAGCATCTGCTTTCTTTAATTCCGATGCCATCCAATCAACATCTTGTTTCATAATGAATCCATTTCCTTGATGATTAAAGGGTGTAGTAGTGAAACCGATGAATTTAAAACCTTTATGAGTGAAAGAGAATTTATCGTTCCCAAAAATGGCTTTGAAAGTACCTGAACCTGCATTTATCCAATTAAAATCATGATTTCCAGCCACGATATAAAAGGGAATGGCAAGATGTTGAAGAATTCGTTTCGCTTCGGAAAGGGAAGCAGAATCACCTTTTTGAGTAATATCGCCCGACACAAGTACAAAATCGATGTCTTTGAAAGTATTTACCTCATCGACAGCTTTTTGAAGATCCTCGGCAGGTTCTCTGCTCGTCTGCGAAATGTGTAAATCTGTAAAAAAGGCAAACTTAAACTGCGAAGCGGAAAACAGCTCAAAAGGGAATAGAAGTATAAAAACAAACAATGACGTGAGCCTGAAATAATTCCTGTACATAAAGGCTGTAGTTTTAAGTTCTTTTTTGGAGGTACAAAGATACTATTTTTGTTTTGTACGGTAATCAAAAATTAAGATTTCTGAAACATTAATTCAAAAAAAACCGCCTCCAATGCAGGAAACGGTTTTTTAGGACGATTAAAGAAATAATTTATTCCGCAAGGAAAATATAACGAGTAACTACCAATACAAATAATAAATACATCATCCAATGTACTTGTTTACCCCTACCAGTTACTACTTTTAATATCGTATAAGCAACAATTCCACCACAAATACCATTAGCAATGCTGTATGTCAACGGCATTAGGATAAAGGTAAGAAATGCAGGAAATCCTTCTGTAAAATCATTAAAATCAATATCTAATATCGAAGAAACCATTAATACTCCTACAATAATTAATGCAGGAGCAGTTGCAGCACTCGGAATAATCAATGCCAACGGAGCAAGTACTAAAGCCAATAAGAATAAAAGACCTGTAGTAACCGCAGTTAATCCTGTACGTCCACCTTCTCCAATTCCGGCAGCACTCTCAACGTATGCAGTTATTGTGCTGGTACCCATCAATGCTCCGAATGAAACACCAAATGCATCTACCAACATAGCTTTTCCAATTTTGGGTGAGTTGCCTTCTTTGTCAACTAATCCTGCTTTTTCAGCAGTACCAACAAGTGTTCCGAAAGTGTCAAACAATTCAACAAAAGTAAAAGTAAACACTACCGTCCAGATACCCATATTCAATGCACCTCTGATATCCAATTCACCAACAGCCAATTTGCTTAAATCTGGCAAACTAAATATTCTAAAATGTTCTGGAATTATAGTCACTCCCATTGGAATACCAATAACCGTAGCAGCCACAATACCGATAAGCAAAGATCCTTTTACGCGCATAGCCATCAAAATAGCCGTAATTCCTAAACCAATCAAACAAAGCACCATGGAGTGATTCGTAAAACTGCCCATACCAATGTTCCATTCAAAAAATTTCAGCGTGGTTGGACCGGCAGCTTTATTCAATGCTGCTAATGTTGGAGGAATAACATTGGCAGAAACAACCATAATCTCAGATAATTTAAATCCGATAATAGTTATAAACAATCCGATACCTACAGTGATAGCCTTTTTGAGAGAATTTGGTACCGCCACCACCAAAATCTGACGAACTTTAGTTACGGTAAGCAAAATGAAAATAAGTCCCGAAATAAATACAGCACCTAAGGCCACTCGCCATGGCATACCAACACCTGCCAAAGCCACAGTTGCAAAAAGTGCATTAAGTCCCATACCCGGAGCCAATGCAATTGGAAAATTAGCAACTAATCCCATTGCAATAGTTACAAAACCAGCTGAAATAGCTGTCGCAAAAAACACCGCATTGGTATCCATCCCTGTTGCACTAAGAATGCTTGGGTTCAGAAACAGGATGTAAGCCATGGTCATAAACGTGGTTATGCCGGCAATAATTTCAGTACGAACATTCGTACGATTTTCTTTTAATTTGAAGAGTTTTTCTAGCATAAAAGTTACTTAAGATGAATATTTAATTTATATATTTCCATTTTTAAAGGCTTCAAAAGTAGAAAAAAAAACAATCGTTTCAAAGTTTTGAATAAATAATTAATAAAAAGTTGCGAGTTAACTCACAATAAGAGTTAACTCGCACACAAAAACATGAACAGTTATTTTAGATTATGCACATACTTTCTACCAGCAGCTCATTAAACGTCTATCGAAGTAACCTCCACCATCAAATCATCTTTCATAACCGATTGTCCTTTTACCACATGAATTTTGCGAATTACACCATTACAGGTTGCCGTAATTTCATTCTGCATTTTCATGGCTTCCAAACTCAGGATGGGTTCACCTTCGTTAACCAAATCACCTTCGGCTAAAAATATATCAACTATTTTACCCGGCATTGGCGAAGTAATATTGTTCTCATCTATCGATTTATCGTCTTTACCAATCATTCCATGACGAATGTATGAGAAAAGCGATTCCAGACTGAATTTATATTCCACACCATTCACCTTCACCACCGCTTTGTTTTGATCGCGCGATACCAGTTCGCAATGAAAGCGTTTCCCTTTCCAGTCGAAAGCGTAATGAAAATCTTCTTGTTCCACAAAATCAATGTCGTATTCTTCTCCATCAATGACTGGTTCCGATTCCTTTGGAATATAAATTTTATAGCGTTTACCATTTTCGCGCAACGCAATAAACAATCGTGAAGCATCACGTTTATAAATATATGAAGTTCCCATATGTTAATAATTAAGTCGTTTATTCAATACCCAAACATTCAACGAGTCGTTTTTATAAGAAGGCAAATCGGAGGATAATTGCAAGTATTCCGAAGCATACATAATAGTGGCCGCCAATGCACCAATCATTTCATCATCAGCATTTTCAAGCATTTCGGGAGTATATATCTGATCCACCCAGCGTGTGGTATAAGTTGCATCCACAAACTCAGGATGCTGCAATACCGTGCGGCAGAAGGGAACTGTAGTCTTTAACCCTATCAGACTAAAATCATACAATGCTGCCAGCGTTTTCTCAATCGTTTCCTGACGATTGCTGCCATGAACAATGATTTTAGCAATCATTGAGTCGAAATAAGGTGTTACCACCGAGCCACTTTGAACACCGCTTTCAATACGAATATCATTGCTATGTGGAAAATGTATTTTGTCGATGAAACCTGTTTGCGGACTGAAACGGTTCTGAGGATCTTCGGTATTTACACGACATTCAATTGCCCAACCGTTAATCTTGATATCCTCTTGTTTCAGAGTTAAGACTTCGCCTAGAGCAATTCTAATCTGCCAATCCACCAGATCCACCCCCGAAACCATCTCGGTAACGGGATGCTCCACCTGAATACGGGTATTCATTTCCATAAAATAGAATGAACCATCTTCGTCCAGAATATATTCAATAGTTCCTGCCGAAAAATAACCAATCCTTTTTGCAAATCGCACCGCCATGTCGCCCATTTCTTTTCTCATTTCGGTAGTAAGACTGGCCGAGGGTGCTTCCTCCAACAATTTTTGGTGTTTGCGCTGCAACGAACACTCGCGCTCGCCAAGATGAATTATGTTGCCGTGTTTATCGCCCAGAATCTGAAATTCAATATGTTTTGGGTTTTGAAGGTATTTTTCAATAAACATATCACCATTATCAAATGCAGCCAATGCTTCCTCTGAAGCCGATTTAAAATGTCGTTCTATTGTTTCGGATTTTTCCACAATACGCATACCACGACCACCACCTCCAGCCGAAGCTTTAAGCAATACCGGATACCCAATTTTTTCGGCATAGACCTTTGCTGCCTGAGCATCATTTATAGCACCATCGCTACCGGGAACTAATGGTAAACCCGCTTCGATAGCCATGCTTTTAGCAACTGTTTTCAGTCCCATCTCACGAATCAGACTCGATGATGGTCCGATAAAGTTGATACCACTTTCGGTACAAAGTGCTGCAAAATCTGGGTTTTCGGATAAAAAACCATAACCTGGGTGCACTAAATCAATATTGTGTTCTAAAGCCAGATTTACAATGCGCTCAGCATCCAAAAAAATAGGCTTTTCGGTGGTAGCATCTCTGGCCGGGATAATTTCGTCGGCATACTTCAGATAAAGAGCATCCGGCTCTTTATCACTTTGAAAAACCACAGCCAACATGCCCAATTTATGAGCAGAACGAATAATGCGGATCGCAATCTCGCTTCTATTAGCAATTAAAAGTCTTTTCTTCATTTATTTTATTAGTTACGAATTACATGTTACGAGTTACAAAATAATAACAAGTATGTAAATAAATTTTATTATAAAACTGACCGTCAATTAGTTAAACCCATACTAGGCAAATGAACATCATTTCACTATTGATAAATTGGGTAATAGCATTGGCCAGCTGTCAACTATCAACTTTCAATTATAAAGGTATACTTCCGTGTTTACGAGCTGGTTTATGATATTGTTTATTCGACAGAATATCGAATGCTGTGATAAGAAGATCACGCGTTCTCGACGGACTGATAACTTCATCTATCAGCCCCAATTCTTCGGCTTTGTATGGATTAGCTGTTTCATCCTTGTATTTATCAACAAGCATTTTTTCCATTTCAGCTCTATTCTCAGCTTTTGCAAGTTCATGTTTATTTACAATTTTGATAGCGCCTGCCGGTCCCATAACTGCAATTTCGGCTGTTGGCCATGCAAAATTGAAATCACCACCAGTATTCTTACTGCTCATAACAATGTACGCACCACCATAGGCTTTGCGGGTAATAACGGTTATCTTAGGCACAGTAGCTTCGCAAAAAGCATACAGCAGTTTTGCTCCGTTACGAATTATGCCGTTATGTTCTTGTTCCATTCCAGGCAAAAATCCGGGCACATCTTCCAGTATTAACAATGGAATATTAAACGCATCGCAAAAACGCACAAAACGTGCTCCTTTTATACTGGCATTGATATCCAGCGTTCCGGCCATTACCTTAGGCTGATTGGCCACAATCCCAATCGATTTTCCATTCAGGCGGGCAAACCCAACTAGGATATTCTGAGCAAATTTTTCGTGAACTTCAAAAAACGATTCCTTGTCTACGATGATATTAATAATATCTTTCATATCGTACGGACGGTTCGGATCGTCGGGGATAATTCGATCCAGAAACTCCTGACGTGATTTATATGAACCTACTAGATTAGATACCGGCAACGATTCGTAATTATTAGAAGGAATATATGATAACAGTTTTCGAATAAGCATAATAGTATGCTCCTCGTCGTCCGACACAAAGTGCGCCACACCACTTTTACTTGCATGTACATTACCGCCGCCGAGGCTTTCCATATCCACATCTTCGTTCAATACCTCTTTCACCACATCGGGTCCGGTAACAAACATATACGAAGTTTGATTAGTCATAAAAATAAAGTCGGTAAGGGCAGGCGAGTAAACAGCTCCACCGGCTGCCGGGCCTAAGATGGCCGAAATCTGAGGAATAATGCCCGACGACTGAACATTGTTGCGAAAAATAGTAGCATAAGCCGATAAACTCTTAACACCCTCCTGAATACGAGCACCTCCCGAGTCCATAAGTCCAACAATAGGAGCACCTAGTTTCAACGCCATTTCCTGAACTTTGGCTATTTTCATGCCGTGTGCAAAGCCTAGCGATCCGCCTAGAACCGTAAAATCTTGTGCATAGGCAAACACACTTCTACCTTGAACCATCCCACGTCCTACCACCACTCCATCACCAAAGTTAGATTGTTTGCTGCTCATAGGAGTTTGCGAAGGCGACACAAAAGCATCGAATTCGTAAAATGTACCTTCATCAAAAAGAATGTTTATTCGTTCACGAGCTGTGAGTTTACCTTTTAAATGCTGTCTCTGTGCAGCATTATTTTCCATTTCTTGCAGTGCTTTGAGGCGCTGTTCAAATACTTCATTTTTATTTATCATGTATATCCGAATGTTGTTTAACCTTATTCTAACAACTAAGTTTTAATTTCGTTCAATTAAAAGTAGATTTAAAAAAGGTGTACAAAAGTAGACTAAATGTGTAACACATAGGTCTGTTTTTAATACCTTATACCTTGTTTAACAATAAAAACTGAGTAAACACAGGAAAAATGCTAGTATTTAAGCTTGGATGATAAGCAGTGAAGGGATGAAAAAAATCGAAACATTCGCAATTTTACAATTCATACGATTATTTATCCGTTATTTCGCAAAGTAGTGGTTGCCGCATGCTTAAATAGTGAAATAGCTGCAATTCTGGAGCAAGGTCTCGCTCGCGTATTTTCGTTGATGCAGAATTGCAGGAGCTCCTCGCTTGCATATTTAACTACTCGTGGATTTGTATGATCTTCTCGTTGAATGCTTACTGCTATTTTCAATGTAAGAAATCAGCTTGGGCAAAAGTCGATACATCTTTTATTCTCTTAACCGCTACAATTTAAATACGACATTCATATTGTTTCGGCTACTCAAGGATGGAAATAAGGAAAAGATGATCCAATTAGGCAAACCACCACAGTAGCAACGCCACTACTACAAGTGCAGGTAACATATTGATGATGCGTAGTTTTTTTATTTCGAGAATATTAATACCAAGCCCGATAAGAAGAATACCACCCACACTAGTGAGTCCATTTACTATTTCGGGAGTAAAAAAAGTGCTGGCATACATAGCCAACAAAGTGATACCACCCTGAAAGATAAGTAACGGAATAGACGAAATAAGAACACCTACTCCAAAAGCAGAGGCTAATATTATGGATGAAAATCCATCCATAAGCGATTTCGTCAGCAGTAAGTCGGACGAGCCACTGGTACCTTCCTGAATAGCTCCCAAAATGGTCATTGAACCAATACAATACAGTAAAAATGCCGTCACCAATCCTTCTGAGAACTTGTCACTACCAATACGAAATTTACGTTTGAGATACTCGCTCAGCCTTTCGGCACCAGCTTCGAGATTCCACCACTCACCCAATAGCGAGCCTACAGCCAAACTACTTACCACGATAAGAATATGTTGCATGTTGTACACCATGCTAATACCAATGGCAATGGTAAACAAGCCTATAGCCTGAAAATAAATAGTAGTTACACGCTGAGGCATACTCTTTTTCAGCAGCAACCCTACCGTTCCGCCAGCAATGACTGCTGATGCATTGATAAGTGTTCCAATCATAAGTAGTTACAAGTATTTAGTTACGGGTTACAAGTATTATTCCCTGAAAGTTATTCCAAAACAACCCATCAATAATAATTTCCAAACACTTCTATGTGTTGAAATAGTTTAAAACAAGTGCCTTTTAAAATTTCGCTTACAAAAATAACAAAATAAGATTAGATAAAGCTCCTTTGATTAAAATTGTGTAATTTAGCACACGGAAAAAACATCCAGAAAAGTCTTCACAAATAAAAAAGACTAATAAAAAAAATTGTATGTTGATTTGTACCTATCTACAAAATAGGCTCATATTTTAAAATCGCAAACGAAAACAACCATGAATTCATTTCTCTACCGCATAGCACAAACCTATTACGCACAAAAGCAGTCGGACATAAGTAAGTTCACATTCGTTTTCCCCAACCGTCGCGCTGGTCTATTTTTTCAACGATACATTGCAGAGCTAGCACAAAAACCGATCTTTTCGCCTGAAATTCTCACAATTAACGAATGTTTCTCGGCGGCTTCCACTTGGCAAACTGCCGACCGGATGAGTATGCTTTTTCGCCTGTATCGCATCTATAAAGAGCGGAGTGGCAGCGATGAAAGTTTCGATTCTTTTGTTTTCTGGGGCGAAATGCTATTGTCTGACTTCGAGGATGTGGACAAATACCGTGTGGATGCCAAACAGCTGTTTACCAACATCACCGAACTGAAGCAAATCGACCAACTGTTCAACGTTTTTTCCGACCGACAAGTGGAAGCCATTCGCCAGTTCTGGAACAACTTTGTGCCAGTGATTGAAGGCAAATCGCAAGAAGATTTTATTGCTACATGGAAAATTCTTTTGCCCATCTATGAGCAATTTAGAGCTGAGTTAATAGCAGAAAATACAGCTACTGAAGGTATGATTTGCCGCAATGTGGCCGACAGACTGAAAGCCAAAGAACCGATTGCAGTATTTGAAAACAAACAATTTGTTTTCATTGGGTTTAACGCATTGAACCCCTGCGAACGAACACTATTTGCAGAATTACAACGACGTGAACAAGCTGATTTCTATTGGGATTATGATGCAGCTGAATTGCGTGACAGTGACAATCAGGCATCACGTTTTTACGCCGAGAACATACATATTTTCCCATCAAAATACCCGATAGAAACTATCATCGAATCCTTACAAGAAAAAGAAATAGAGCTAATTGTCGTTCCATCAGCAGTGGGTCAGGCCAAACAAACCTACGCCATTCTCAACAAACTTTTTCCACCCGAAGTGCCCAACATGAGCTGGATACGCACAGCCGTGGTATTACCCGACGAAAGTTTACTCGTTCCCATTCTCCACTCATTGCCAGAACAGATTGGCAAAGTGAATGTTACCATGGGATTTCCACTTAAAGCTACACCTGTTTCGGGGCTGATAGAGCATATCTTTGAACTGCAAAAACGCATGCGCACCTCGGGCGATAAAATTTCGTTTTATCATCTCAATGTTTCCAACATTCTCAACCATCAATATATTGCCCTGTTGTGTAGAGATGAAGCCAATCACATTCTTCGTCAAATGGCCGAAAACAACTGGATTTACATCGATGCCGAGGAACTAAAAAAAAATGAACTTCTAGCATCTATATTCATTCCACAAACAGATACGCAACATTTCCTCCACTATTTATTGCACATTCTCCGCAGTTTGCAAAATGGTTGGCAACAGCCATCGAACGATACGCACAAGTACCAATTGGAATGCGATTTTCTCTATCAATATTATGTCACCATCAACCGAATGGCCGATATAATGAAAAACAAACCTGTAGAAGTGGATATGACCATTGATACCTTGGTGCGTCTGACTCGCCAACTCACCTCCGGCATTACCATCCCCTTTGTGGGCGAACCGCTCGACGGATTGCAAATAATGGGAGTGCTGGAAACTCGTGGACTTGACTTTGACAACCTGATTATAACCTCGTTCAACGAAGGCATTTTTCCCCAAAAAAGTAGCACCAATAGCTTTATTCCATTCAACTTGCGCAAAGGTTTCGATTTACCGACCACCGAACATCAAGATGCAATTACTGCCTATAACTTTTATCGATTAATACACCGTGCTAAACGCATTTTTCTATTGTATGATTCTCGTTCCGAAGCTGGTCAGACAGGGGAAGTGAGCCGTTTCATGCATCAATTGCACTATCATTATGGAGTCAACTTTCAGCGAAAAAACATTTCGTTCGATATTGGGTTTGGTAGCCCGCAAGCTATTCAGATAGAGAAAACATCCGCAGTAATGGAAAAAATTCGACGTTTTGCCTCTGATGCCGAAAAAGCACCGGCACTCTCGGCAAGCTCTATCAACACTTATATCGACTGTCCATTGCAGTTTTATCTCACCAAAGTAGAAGAGGTGGAACAGCCCGACGAAGTGAAGGAAACCATTGAAGCTGATATGTTTGGTATACTTTTTCACAACGTAATGGAAAATCTGTACGAACCCTTTAAAGGTAAAATGATGCAGACAAGCGATTTCGATGAACTACTCAAAAACATTTTATATATCGATCAACAAATTGCACAGGCTTTTTCGTCCAAGTATTTCAAGAAAAAGAACAAAACAGTAGTTCAGCTGGAAGGAAACAATTTGCTCATTGCTACCGTTATTCGCAAGTACATTTTGCAAGTGCTTAAAACCGATAAACAACATGCACCGTTTCGGTATATTAATTCCGAGGACAGAAATAAAATTGAATACCCAATACAGAACGGTACTACGAAGGTAAACATCAAAGGTTTTATCGACCGTATCGACGAGAAAGAAGGTAGGATGCGCATTCTTGATTATAAAACTGGAAGTGGTTCTTTAGAATTCAAAAGTCTGGACGAAGTGTTTGAAAAAAACAAAGACAAACGTCCAAAATTTGTGTTACAGACTTTTCTTTACGGCATATTGTACAAAACAAAAGCTGAAGGAAAAACAATGACACCGGGCATTTATTATATGCGCGACGTGTTCAAAGACGGGTTTGATACCGAATTGCACTACAAACCAGAAAAAACTATTAATGAAACAGTAACCGATTTTAGTGTTTATGAAAATGAGTTCAGAGAACATCTAACTGCTTGTCTGGAGGAAATTTTCGATCCGAAAATAGCATTCACACAAACCGAAAATGTAAAAGTATGTCAGTATTGTGCATATGTAGGAGTCTGCAATCGATAAAATCAATAGTACCGTTAAAAACACAAACCGAAGATCCTAAGAAATATTTATGTAGAGCGAACCCTATTAACTGCATAAATAAAATTAAAATATCCAAAAACAACGATTAAACCATCTAATTAGAGAGTAAAAAATTAAGTACAGGTAATATTTTCACCCCACTATATTATTTTTTATCCCAAATTCAAGTTTGTTTGTCCCAATTTGAAAATAATTCGCCCATTCATTTGCAATAATTATTTAGGAGTGCTTACTTTGCATTCGAAATAAAATGACGTTAAATTGAATACAACTAATAGTAATAGTGATTTGGAAAAAACAAATCAGTAAATCACAAAATAAACTTTGGGATATTGAATAGGTAAAACTAATTTTCATAGAATTATTCAACAATAAAAAAACCATAAAAAAGCGTTTTTGAAAATTCTATTTAATGAATTTTAGTTACATTTGCGTTGCAATTTTAAATAAAATACATAATGGCAAAAGTAAAAGGAGCAATAGTAGTAAACGTAGAACGCTGTAAAGGCTGTAACCTGTGCGTAGTAGCTTGTCCGTCTAAAGTGTTGTTACTAAATAATGAAGCAAATTCAAAAGGTTACAATTATTCTTATATGGCAGATCCCGACTCATGCGTTGGTTGTTCGGCCTGTGCATATGTTTGTCCTGATGCTTGCATCACTGTTTATAGAGTTAAGCTCTAGAACATCAGAGCCTATTAATTTTAAAAATCTACATCATGAACAATAAAATGAAAGATACAGAAGAAGTTAGATTAATGAAGGGGAACGAGGCCATAGCCCATGCTGCTATCCGTTGTGGTTGCGATGGTTATTTTGGCTACCCTATCACTCCTCAGTCCGAAATAATGGAAACACTTATGGAACTTGAACCTTGGAATACAACTGGTATGGTGGTACTACAAGCCGAGAGCGAAACAGCTTCTATTAACATGGTTTATGGCGGTGCCGGTTGCGGTAAAAAATCAATGACCAGTTCGTCGAGCCCAGGCGTAAGTCTTATGCAAGAAGGTATTTCGTATCTTGCTGCTGCTGAACTTCCCTGCGTAATTGTAAATGTTATGCGTGGCGGTCCCGGATTAGGAACTATCCAACCGAGTCAGGCCGATTATTTTCAAACAGTAAAAGGTGGCGGTCATGGCGATTATAAAATGATTACTCTCGCCCCTGCTTCTGTTCAGGAAATGGCCGATCATACCGTTATGGCTTTTGATCTTGCTTTCAAATACCTCACTCCAGTAATGGTTCTGGCCGATGGAGTTATTGGTCAGATGATGGAGAAAGTGGTGTTGCCACCTTTTCAACCCCGTATGACCGAAGAAGAAATTCGCACAAAATACCCTTGGGCTACTCTTGGCAAAACTGCCAACCGCAAACCCAATTACATAACTTCACTTTCGCTGCTTGCCGAAGAAATGGAAATCATAAACCTCCGTTTACAAGCTCGTTATCGCGACATTGAAAGTAAGGAAGTCTTAGTTGAAGAATTCTCTTGCGAAGATGCAGATTATATAATCGTTGCATTTGGAACAAGTGCCCGCGTTTGTCAAAAAGCGGTAGAAGTTGCTCGTGCAAATGGCATTAAAGCAGGTTTGCTCCGTCCCATCACTCTTTTCCCATTTCCTACCGAAAAAATCAGCCACTACGCCAATCAGACCAAAGGTATGCTTACCGTGGAAATGAGCGCGGGTCAAATGGTAGAGGATGTTCGTTTAGCAGTAAATGGACGTGTGCCAGTAGAGTTTTACGGCCGCATGGGTGGTATTGTTCCTTCACCGGACGATGTATACGAAGCATTAAAAAAACTAATCGTAAAATAAAATATTGATACGGTAAGTTGCTGATACCTTATTTCGCAATTTACCGATAACTTTTTACTGACAACTAAAATATTATGACAACAAACGATATAATCAATCCCGCCAACCTTGTCTACGCCAAACCAAGTGTGCTGAACGATGTTCCGATGCACTACTGTCCGGGTTGTACGCATGGCGTGATTCATAAACTTATTGGCGAAATCATTGGCGAAATGGGGGTTCAGGAAATAACTATCGGTATTGCACCGGTGGGGTGTGCCGTATTTGCTTACAAATATCTTGATATCGACTGGCAACAAGCCGCCCACGGACGTGCACCCGCATTGGCTACCGCAGTTAAACGGTTGCTCCCTGATCGCTTGGTATTTACCTACCAAGGCGATGGTGATTTAGCTGCCATTGGTACTGCCGAAACTATTCACGCTTGCAACCGTGGCGAAAACATAGCTATCATTTTCATTAATAATGGTATATATGGAATGACCGGTGGACAAATGGCACCAACTACGCTGCAAGGTATGAAGTCTTCAACGTCACCAAACGGAAGAACTGTACCATTGAACGGTCACCCGCTCGACATCACCAAGCTATTGGCACAACTAGACGGAACTTGCTACGTGACACGTCAAAGTGCACATACTGTAGCCTCGGTTCGAAAAGCAAAAAAAGCAATTCAAAAAGCTTTTGAAAACAGTATGTTAGGCAAAGGAACTTCAATTGTGGAGATTGTTTCAACATGCAACTCGGGTTGGAAATTATCTCCTGCCGATTCAAACACATGGATGGTAGAAAACATGTTCCCTGCTTATCCACTTGGCGATTTGAAGGACATTTAACGATTTACGAATTTATTATTTACAATTTACGATTTAAAAAATGAAAGAAGAAATAATAATCGCCGGATTTGGTGGCCAGGGAGTTTTATCGATGGGGAAAATTTTGGCTTACTCCGGTTTAATGCAAGGTCAGGAAGTTAGTTGGATACCATCTTATGGCCCCGAACAACGTGGCGGAACTGCCAATGTAACTGTAATTTTGAGCGACGAACGTATCAGTTCACCCGTGCTGAGCACCTACGACACCGCCATTGTGCTTAACCAACCCTCTTTAGAAAAATTCGAAAGCAAAGTAAAACCTGGTGGTACCTTGATTTTCGACGGTAACGGGTTTAAAAAATTCCCGACGCGTACCGACATAAACATCTACCGTATCGATGCTACCGAATATGCAATGACCAACAACGAATCTAAAACAATGAATATGATTATTTTGGGTGGATTGTTGAAAGTGCGCCCTATTGTTCAGGTTGAAAACGTATTGAAAGGACTTAAAAAATCACTTCCAGATCGTCACCATCATTTAATTCCATTAAATGAAAAAGCAATACAGATAGGAATGGGATTGATAAAAAAGGTTGACTAATTGGTTGACTAAATGGTTAATTATTTGGTTGACAGGTTAATTGGTTGATTGGCAAAATAAAAGAAACGCTGCAAATATTGAATTCGCAGCGTTTATTTTGCTTTATTATATAGATCGTCCGTCATCTATTGACTTTCAACTTCAACTTTTGACCTTTGACTTTCAACTATCAGTCTTTCACAGTTTTCACTACTACCCAATTATTTTTCTCCTTAAAATCAACTAGTTGTAGTCCAAGTCGGTTAGCTTCGGCCTCAATCAAGGGTATATCTTCTTTGTAGAAACCGCTCATATACAACTCGCCACCACTCGACAAGCAAGCAGCATATTGTTCCATATCCGACAATAAAATATTCCGGTTGATATTTGCCAATACAATATCAAAATGCAACCCAACAAGCAATTCTGCACCACCAAGTCGTACATCAATACCAGAAGCGTTGTTAATAGTAATATTTTCGGTAGAATTCTCGGTACACCATGTATCAATATCGATAGCCACAATGTCTTTAGCCCCACGCATAGCTGCCAAAATAGCCAGTACAGCTGTTCCGCATCCCATATCAAGCAAAGTTTTACCTTCCAAATTCATAAGCAACAATTGCCCGATAACCAAACTTGTAGTTTCGTGATGCCCGGTACCAAAGGCCATTTTTGGGTCAATCACAATATCATACTTTGCCTTCGGCACATCCTTATGAAATGAACTGTGAATCACACAATCATTCCCAATTACAATGGGTTCAAAGTAATGCTTCTCCCACTCTTCGTTCCAGTTTTTCGATTTAATTGGTGTAATTTTATAGTCGATTGATGCTTCGAAAGGAAAATCAGACAATAAGTTTTTCAACTCCAACTCGTCAAATTTTGATTGGAGAATGTAAGCATCCATGCCCACTTCACTTGGAACAAAACTGTCGAACCCAATTTCGCCTAACTCCGAAGCCAAAACATCCGAAATATATTCTTCAAAAGGTTCGATACTAAAATTTACTTCAATGTAATCCATGTAAGCAATTGATATTTAATAGTTAATAATTATAATTACAACGATATCATAAATAAAAAAATTATTGCCAACTTCTCTAAACAATACCGTTTTAAGAACGTTTCAAGGTTTATTCTGATATTAATTCATCTACAAAGGTACATTTTTTTTTAGACAATTTCGAATTGGCAATTTTATACAAACTTTACATATAATCACCTAAAAAAGACTATTCAATGGCACGATTATTGTTGAATATTAAATAAAAAAATCATCAAGCACTAACAAAAAATAAACAGGAGGTTTTATCATGAAACGAACCACATTTATTATCGCACTGACGCTACTTATTCCGCTCAGCGGGATTGGTCAAAGTCAATCTTCAATTACCGACGACGATATATACTTCAAACCGAGTGATGCGAAAATTGTTCAAAAAGCCCGTAAAAATAATGAAACACCTAATTACAAGAACGGAGCAAAAGAAATTATTTATATAGACGGCCAGAGCAATAGACCACTGTCACCCGATACCACTTATGTTTTGGCGCAAGCTAATGATAGTACCGAAAACTACGACCAACAAGGTGAATACATTAACGGATTTAACGGTTCACAATCTGACTTGGAATATGCAGAACGCATTCGTCGTTTTCACAACCCTAGATATACCATTCATATCGGAGATCCAAACTACAATGACATTTACTTCCTGAACAACAGCGACTGGAATGTATATGTCGATGGCATATATGCCTATGTTACACCAACATGGACAAATCCATACTGGTGGAATTATAACTCTAGTCCGTTTAACAGCTTCGGTTATGGCAACTGGGGCGGGTACGGTGGATATGGCGGATACTATGGTTGGAACAATTATCCATGGAGCTTCAACAATTATTATGGTTGGGGTGGATATGGTGGATTTGGCATGGGATACGGATATGGCATGGGATATGGCTACGGAGGTTATTACGGATATGGTGGATACGGGGACTACCCATATTACGGATACGGTGGATATGGTGGATACGGTTATACTCAACGTAACTCTGCTTACAACGAAGCAAACAGACGTGCAAATACTGCTATCGGTTCAAGTCGCTTAAACAACTCAGGAACTTCGGCATCGAGAGCAGTAAGTGGCGGATACAACGGAGCAGCCAGAAACCCATACACAACTATCAGCGGAACTGGATCACGAGCCCAGTCAGCAATTGGCTCTTCAGCTCAAGGTGTTCGTTCAACATCTAACGGATCACGCAGCGCCACAGCAAATTATAACGATACAAGATCAAGCTACAGTAGTGGAAATGGTATTGGAGCGGTTAGAACTAACACCGGATCAAGAAGTGTTATTAACAACAGCAACTACACATCGAGAGGGTCAAGCTCAAATTATGGCACAGGATCTTACATTAATACTCAATCCCGTACTTTAAATCAATCAAATTACAATACAACTAACGGTTCAACTCGTTCATCGTATTCAAATTCAGCACCTTCTCGCAGTAGTTATTCAGCAGGATCATCATCGCGTGGCAGCTATTCCACTGGAACGCCAACCCGGAGTAGCAGTTCTTACAGCACTTCTTCAAGCTATTCTGGTGGTTCACGCTCATCATCGCCTTCTTACTCAGCTCCAAGCAGTAGCAGCTACAGTAGCGGCAGCTCTTCCAGTTCGGGGAGCAGCAGCGGTGGCGGATCTCGCAGCTCGGGTGGAAGCAGTTCGAGTGGAAGCAGAAGATAAACTCATTGAAAGAACAAAGCAGTAAGAGATAATTGTTTACAATATTGAAATTTAAATAAAATTCAAAATATGAAAAAGATAATAGTAGCAGTGGCAGTGATTTTAAGCTGTTCAAACATAAATGCTCAAACAGAATACGATGCGTTGAAATATACGCAAAATGACATCACTGGAACTGCCAGATACATGAGTATGGCTGGTGCTTTTGGAGCATTGGGTGGCGACCCGTCAGCAATAAAAGACAATCCTGCCGGGCTTGGAATTTATCGTAAATCGGAATTAGCAGGAACAATGTATATGACTATGCAAAATACCAATTCGAACTGGAAATACAACGAAAGTGGTGTAACAAAAAATTCGTTTGGCTATGCAACCGACCCTTTCAAAATTGGATTCAATAATTTTTCGTTGGTATTTGCTACTCCAACGTGGCGAAATGAATCTGGTGCAAGTGGACTATTAAGTTCAAACTGGGCATTTTCTTTTAATAGATTAAAGAATTTCAATCGTAGCGCAACCATCAAGAGCGGATCGTCGAACTCATCTATTACAGATTATTTGTCCTATTTCTCAAATGGTCTTACTGTCGCCGACTTATCGGGATCGAACATGCAAAGCGGGAGTGCTTACGACAATACTAATGTTCCATGGATTTCGGTTTTGGCGTATGAAGGATATTTAATTAACCCCGGAACAGATACAAATACCTGGAAGTCATTACTAGCACCGGGAGAAACTGTAAAACCAACTTATATATTAAGCGAACAAGGCTTTGTTGATGAATACTCATTAGGCTGGGCCGGAAATTTCAGCAATGTATTTTATCTTGGTACAACACTGAATTTATTACGCGTTGATTATTCCATGTTTACTAAGTATGGCGAAGAGTTCAGCGGTTTAGGAGGCATGAGATTAGATAACTCTGTAACTACCACCGGATCAGGATTCAATTTAAAGATTGGTGCTATTGTTCGCCCTACCGATTATCTACGTTTCGGATTGGCTTTACACACTCCTACCATGTACTCGCTAGAAGACAATTATCAATCAACATTGAACTTTGACACTCAAAGCAAAGGCACTGCATCTACTCCAAGCGACGGATACAATAATTTTAAAATCCAAGGACCTATGCAAATAAATGCAAGTGGTGCTGCCGTAATTGATAAAAAAGGTATTATTAGTGTAGAATATGATTACAGTAATTTTACCGCAACAAAGTTTATGGACGATAAAGGAAACACTCAATCCTATACCGAAGACAATGCCAGAATACCTAGCACCTTAAGCAATGTTCACACTATAAAAATTGGTGGAGAATACAAGGTAAATGATAATTTTTCGCTTCGTGCCGGATTTGCTAATTCTAGCAGTGCCACTAAAGCAGACGGAGGCAAAATAATGGTTCTTAACACAACTCGTACCGACACAGAATACTTATTACACAACGGTACAAATTACCTTACAGCAGGTTTTGGATATAGGGAAGCCGGTTGGTTTATCGATTGTGCTTATGTTCATAAAAACCTCGTTCAAACCTTTATGCCGTATAATTCAAATTTATTATCGAGCACTCCGGCCGTAACACCTGCTACAGTTACTACAAAAACCGACAATATATTAGTCACACTTGGATTTAAATTTTAATAAAAACCTCCGTTTTTAAAGCGGAGGTTTTTTTTTGAGCCATATCGAACAATAATTTGGTTAAACAAAGTTTTTTGTCTAACTTTGCGTCCAACGTAATTTTAAACACTGAATATGAGAAAGTACATAACCATTTTGGCAGTAGTCATTTACAGCATTCCAATGATGGCTCAAACAGAATTTGATGCTGCGAAACTTCTACAGACAGATATTAACGGAACTGCTAGGTACATGGGTATGGCCGGTTCACTGAGTGCTGCGGGAGGCGATGCCTCGGCTATCAAAGATAATCCGGCAGGAATGGGTCTTTACAAAAGCTCTGAGCTTGTGGTCACAGGGAATATGCAACTACAAAAATCCAATGCCAACTGGTATAGTGGCACAGGTTTTTTTTCTCAAACCAATATCGGACTGAACAGCTTTTCATTCGTTTTGGTTCCTTCATCCTTGAAAACAAAAAGTAAGGATAAAAAAGACAAAAAGAGAAAACGGGAGAGCTTATTTACGCAAAGTTTTTCGCTGAGCTATAACAAGCTTGCAAACTTTAATCGTAGCTTGTTTATTGGCAGCAACGAAAATGCGACTCAAACATCCATCACTGATTATATTGCTTACAACACTGGAAATATAAAAGGAACAGATCTGGGAAATAGCAACGCCTATCAAAACAACAATACACCGTGGATTTCGGCACTAGCAAATAAAGCTGGGCTTATTACCGAAATTTCAACCCCAAGTGGAAGTACATGGGTGTCTGGTTTGGGTAACGCCGAAAAAGTAACTCCAACTTATTATGCTTCCGAAAAAGGCGCACTGAATGAATACTCGGTAGGCTGGGCAGGCAGTTACAACAATTTCATTCACTTAGGAGTAACTGCTAATCTCAAAACGTTGAATTATTCATGCGTTGGGAAGTACTCCGAAAAATTTGAACTTGGTGGCACAATGAATTTGAAAGATAGTATTAGCACCAAAGGAACCGGTATTAACTTTAAACTGGGAGCAATTGTTTGTCCAAACGAAAATTTAAATATCGGAATTTCCATTCAATCACCTACAGTTTATACGCTAAAGGACAACTCAAATGGGCAAATTAGCTCCAGCAGAAATGCAGCAACTATACCCCCAACACCTCTTGCAGCAATAGATTACAAACTACAAAAAATGGTTCTATTCGGCATTAGCGCTGCCTATATCTATGGCGAGAAAGGATTAGTGAGCGGTGGTGTTGATTATGCACTCAACTCGCGCGCACGACTTCAGAGCAAAGAGGGAGATGCTCTCTACTACATGACCGAAAATCAGGCGATAAAGGATAATTTGAAAAATATTCTACGATTCAAGATTGGAGGCGAGTACAATATCAATGAGAATGTTACCATGCGCGCCGGTCTTGCCTACACCACCAGATCGACCGATAAGAACGCGACAGAAGTCCTCACACAAAACACAAAAAGAATAGATACACAATACTTTATTGGTAGCGGGAATATGTATGAATCGGTTGGTGCAGGTTATCACACCAACAAATGGTCTGTCGACATCGCATTTACCAATAAAAATCTTAGCGAAACATTTTATCCATACAACGACAAAGATTTGGCCAACAAAAACACAGTGGGAACAGTAAAAACAGCAACAAATAATATCGTAGTTTCCTTTGCTTATAAATTATAAACAGCTAAAAAAACTATCATTTAAAACCATAAAAGTCGGCTGTCAGGTCGACTTTTATAGTTTTAAAATCGGCTCTTCTGAGCATTTTCACAAGCAGAGTTCATCTATTGGCTATTCGGCTCAAAAAATGTACCTTTGCATCTCAAAATAATAACTACAGACTACTCACTACCTACAACAAATGAGCTTAAATTCCGAAATTAAACGCCGCCGTACATTTGCTATTATCAGCCACCCCGATGCGGGAAAAACAACACTAACCGAAAAACTTCTGCTTTTTGGTGGTGCAATTCATGTGGCCGGTGCCGTAAAATCGAACAAAATAAAAAAAACCGCGACCTCCGACTGGATGGAAATTGAAAAACAACGTGGTATTTCGGTGGCTACATCGGTAATGGGTTTCGAATACCGCAATTATAAAATCAATATTCTTGATACTCCGGGTCACCAGGATTTTGCCGAAGACACTTACCGCACACTTACTGCTGTAGATAGCGTTATCATTGTGGTAGATACTGCCAAAGGAGTGGAAGCCCAAACACGAAAATTAATGGAAGTGTGTCGAATGCGCAATACTCCTGTAATGATTTTTGTAAATAAAATGGATCGCGAAGGAAAAGATGCCTTCGATTTACTTGACGAACTGGAAGCGGAACTTGGCATCAATGTACGCCCGCTTAGCTGGCCCATCAATCAGGGTTTTTCGTTCAAGGGGGTCTACAATATCCACAAACAAAGTCTGGATCTTTTCACGCCTAGCAAACAATCCATCAGCGAATCGGTTGCTTTTTCGGACATTAATAGCCCCGAACTGGAAAACTACGTAGGCAAGCACGATGCCGATAAGCTTCGTGAAGACATGGAATTGATTAACGGCGTTTATTCTGAGTTTGATATTGAGAAATACCTTGCCGGCCAATTGGCACCCGTTTTCTTTGGTAGTGCGCTCAACAACTTTGGGGTGAGGGAATTGCTCGACTGCTTTGTTGAAATTGCCCCTTCTCCCCGACCAATTCACGCACAAGAGCGCGAGATTGATCCATACGAAGAAGCATTTTCCGGCTTTATTTTTAAAATTCATGCCAATATGGATCCTAATCACCGCAGCTGTATTGCCTTTGTAAAAATATGTTCAGGAAAATTTGAACGTAACGTAAACTACAAACATGTTCGGCATGGCAAGCTGATGCGCTTCTCTAGCCCTACAGCTTTTATGGCACAGAAAAAAGAAACCGTTGACGAAGCCTATGCCGGCGATATTGTTGGTTTACCTGATACGGGCAACTTTAAAATTGGTGATACACTGACAGGTGGCGAGTCACTGCACTTCAAAGGCATTCCGAGCTTCTCGCCAGAGATGTTTAAATACATCGAAAATGCCGATCCAATGAAAACAAAACAATTGGAAAAAGGGGTGAATCAATTGATGGACGAAGGTGTAGCGCAATTATTTACCAATCAGTACAACGGTCGAAAAATTATTGGAACAGTAGGGCAACTTCAGTTTGAAGTTATTCAATACCGCTTACTTCACGAGTACAATGCGCAATGTCGCTGGGATCCAATCTCATTGTACAAAGCTTGTTGGATAGAGAGCGACGATGCCGAAGAATTGGAAAACTTCAAGAAACGCAAGGCACAATATATGGCCAAAGACAAAGAAGGACGCGATGTATTCCTTGCAGATTCTGGCTATGTACTGCAAATGGCTCAAAATGATTTCAAAAAAATACGATTCCATTTCACATCTGAATTCTAGTTTTTTTTGAACATGAACGATTAGAGAAATCAATAAAAAACATCAACCATTATAAATATTTTTTAAACATTCCCATTATGAGTAAAGTTAAAAATATCTTGGTATTACTTTTGGCAACAGTTGTAATTGTTTATCTGTACATGCCGGTGCTGAATTTTCGTTTTCTGAGCTTTCCAATTCTTATCATGTTCCTAATTGTGGTGTGGATAGTACTTGACAATCTGTCGAGCATCCAAACCTTGGGCACACAGGTTAACGGTCAACAACAATTACCAAAACTTAAATCGGCTAAGATACCGGTGATACTGCTGGGTATTTTGTTTTTATACATTACCGTTGTACCCGCAATCACTACCTGGGCAGTTTTCAGAACCGAAAAATACCGCAGTCTGATTGGAAAGATAGAAACAGGCAAAGAGCTTTCTAACCATATGTTGCCTATCTCTATTGAAAAGATACGGGTGGTGGATCAGTCCCTTGCTGAACTATTGGGCGACAAAGTGCTTGGTTCGCAATCTGCCTTAGGCAGTCAGGTGACACTAGGCACCTTCAATATTCAAAAAGTGGGTGACGACCTTTATTGGATAGCTCCACTTCTGCACTCGGGTTTTTTTAAATGGCAAAAAAACATGGAAGGAACCCCAGGTTACGTGATGGTAAATGCCTGCAATGAGCGCGATGTAAAACTGGTGCAAGAAGTTGGTGGCAAAAAAATACACATAAAATACCAATCCGAAGCTTATTTCTTCGATCATTTGGAACGCTATCTTTACGTCAATGGTTATTGGAACGTAGGTTTAACGGATTATTCGTTCGAAATTGATGATGCCGGAATTCCTTATTGGGTAGTTACAAAATACAAAAAGACCATTGGTTTTAGTGGTGAAGAAGCACAGGGCGTGGTAATAGTAAATGCCGAAACAGGAGAAATAAAAGAGTACCCATTGAGCAATATACCTAAATGGGTAGATCGCGTACAACCTGCCAGTTTTGTTGAAAAACAACTCAACGACTGGGGAGAATATGTAAAGGGTTATTGGAACTTTTCGAACGAGAACAAGCTACAAATCACCGAACAGGTTTCGCTGGTTTATGGCGACGATAATGAGGCGTATTGGTACACAGGACTTACTTCAGTAGGTGCCGATGAGTCGACAGTTGGTTTTGTGTTAGTAAATACGCGTACTAAAAAAGCCATTTGGTACAAACAAAGTGGAGCAACTGAATTTGCAGCACAAAAATCGGCAACCGGAAAAGTACAAGAAAAAGGATTCTCGGCTTCGCTCCCCATTCCGTACAATATCAACAATATCCCGACCTATGTTATAACACTAAAAGACAATGGTGGATTAGTAAAAATGTACGCTATGGTAGCCATTGAAGATTACACCATTGTAGGTGTGGGTAACACCTTGCGTGAAGCACTAATGGCTTACAAAAACGCCTTCAATATGTCGGGCAATAAAATTAATACGAAAAGTAAAACTGAGAAAAAAATAATACAATCGGTAGTTACCCGTATCAATGGAGATGTTAAAAATGGTAATACATATTATTATTTCACCCTTCGCAATTTGCCGAAAGTATTTATTGGTTCAGCACAAATATCCAATGATTTCCCTGTAACAGCCATTGGCGATAGTGTGGCTATAACCTTCGATAATGACAATCAGGATGTAGTGGATGTTTCAACTTTTAGAAACAAAACGATTTCCAGATAGTTACAAAACACAAATAAATCAGGCCCAACTTTTGGATTTTCCAGAAGCTGGGCCTTTTTTATATATAAATAAACGCCTCTGCAAACAATAGTTCTCATCGATGAGATTCAATATATCTCATTTTTTCAACCTCCCCCATGTCTATTTAACAAAAAAAAACCATCCTAAACTCTGAGATTTAGCATAACTATGCGTGCATATGGTCAGTGATAAATCACAATTCTTGGCCAAAAGGAATGCTCATAAAAAAAGCATGTCTGACTCATAACATTTGCTAATTATCTAAAATATTGCATTTTAGGTAATTTTTATGTGAGTATAAATATGACAAAATGTTTAATTTTTAAATTCATTTGTCATACTTTATCCAAATTATAAATAGATTACCAGAAAAAGTTTTTGTAGTTTAGCCAAAAAATACTAATAAATGAACCTAATATGTAAATAATATATAATATATGTGATAATCAAGTGAATTTGGAATCAATTCAATATTGTAAATTTCATCATTTTAACACAAATACAAATATGACTATAGCATTTATTGCCACAATAAATCTATTAATTTTTAGCAAAGTAAATCATCTTGATACTATTTTAACTGTTTCAAAAAAAATTATATTACTCTATCAGGTTGATTATTACACTTAAATAAAATTTCCAAATCATCAATATTTACAAAAAAATATCTTTGGGCTATTTTCGACATTAGAACCATATTTGTAGCATTTATTACTACAATAGCATATATTATTTACTACAAAACAAGAGCCCACAATTCGCTACGATTTTGTCCGTTACTTTGAATCAGACAAAACAACAGTGCATTTTTCCATATTTTGGAATTTGCTTCACTATCTATCAAAATAAAAAACAAGATGAACAAATTTCTTTTATTAACAACCATCGTTTTGGCATCCATCATGAGCTTCTCATGTACGGATTCACAAATTAACGATCCTGTCATGAGTGTATCAGAAGACTCTACAGCGTTACAATTAGCAAGAAGACGTGCAACAACATTTACTGTTTCAACAAACACACTAAATATTACCGAAACAGCAGCCAGCACTGCCAGCTTTACGATTAGCTCGAATACAAGCTGGATTTTAAGCAGTAATCAGACTTGGTTAACAGCAAGCAGTTTAAGCGGCTCAAACAATGCTATAATCACGTTAACTGCGACGGCAAATCCACTAAATGTAAACCGGTCGGCGATAATTACCGTTGCGGGCAATAAAGCAACAGCTCAAAAGGTGACCATTACACAAGCAGCAGCAACCGTAGTAAATACCCCTTCAGGAGCATCACCTTACACGCTTTCTGCACCAATAGCTTTGGATGGAAAAAGCAATATGACCATCAGCTATCTGGAAATCACAAACCCCAACGGACACTGTATTAAACTATCCAACTGTTCTAATATTACCATCCAATATTGTAAATTAGGACCATCCAAAGGCGAAGGCGTTTTTCTATCTAATTGCACTAACATAACTGTTAGAGATTGTTCTATGGAATATGTAGAAAGTGGCGTAGTAGCTGACATTGGCAGTGGTATAAAAGTTATGTACAACGACATTAAAAATGTTCAAGGACCAATGCCTCGCGGACAATTAGTACAATTTGGAGATGTTAGTGGTGCAGGTAACATTATCAGTTACAATGTCGGAGAAAATATTCTAGGTCAAAGTTACCCCGAAGATGCCATTAGCCTTTGCAGATCAAATGGCACTGCAGCAAGTGCCATTCAAGTTATTGGTAATAAAATCCGTGGAGGTGGGCCTTCCGGTTCGGGCGGCGGCATTATGTCAGGCGATTTGGGTGGCTCGTACGTGCTGGTTCAAGACAATATTCTTGTAAATCCGGGACAATATGGACTAACCGTATCTAGCGGACACGACATCAACATAAGCAACAATAAAATTTATTCAGCCAAACTGCCGTTTAGTAACGTTGGACTTACAGCTTACAAACAATACGACATTTCTACTTACAATATCACAATTTCTAACAACGCAGTTAATTTCACTAACAATAACGGTGTTTTGAACGATATGTGGAATGCCAATAATTGTGGTACTGTAGCTGGTTGGAGTACAAATTATCACGATTCGAACGTTACAGCATCAATATTACCAGCCGTTCTAATGGGTGGTGCGCTGCAAAGAGCAATTGATTCCAAAAAATAAATCCCACTAATTATTATCGTCCTATAATCAATAGACTGACTTCACGGAGTCGGTCTATTGTTGTTTTTGGCGTTATTATTCAGAACATCCACCTTATGTAATGACCTTTTACCCGATTGTTTAAGCTTGTGTTTATGAGTTACAATTTTCACTACTAGCACCATAATTAAAATAAAAAGGATTAACCCTATAATCCAACCCAGCCAATACCCTACTCCCGATCCCACACTGTCATCATACCCGTTTAACATTAATTTACAATTGATTAGTTTTAAAAAAAGTTTTAGTTTTATGTGTTTACAAAAATACTACATATCAATATGCGTTTTATTACACTTTTCTATCTATTAGTTACATCATTCATAGGTTTTATGTTGGTGGATAGGTAAAACTTACTAATCAACACTAAATTCAGACTAAAGGAGTCAGTTCATCCTTGTTTTTGGGATTCTTAATCAGAGTATCCACTTTATTTACTGATCTTTTCACCCGATTGTTTTAGCTTGCGTTTATTAGTTAAAGTTTTACTGATATCATCATAATTGCTATAAAAAGAATTAATCCAATAATCCAACCCTCCCAATATCCAACTCCCTATCCCACACTAGCATCATACCCGTTTATCATGCACTTTTAATTGATTAGTATATAAAAAAGGTTTTAGGTTTATGTGTTTACAAAAGTACTGCATATCAACATGCGTTTTATTACACTTTTCTTTCTAATAGTTACATCATTCATAGGTTCTACACTTCTAAATAGGCATCGACGGAATAATGGACGAGCCGGTATAAACTCACTACTCAGGCCAAAGATTTTGTTCAATTGCAACCTCGCAATGGCAAACCGTCGGCGCAACCTACGGAAGCCTATTATTTCTAGATCAATCGGCCATTTATGTAGGTGCTATGCTTTACGACAGTGCACCCGACTGCATTTTCAACTACCTTACCGAGCGAGACAACACTGGCATGTCCAACTATTTCGGTGTGCATATCGACCCTTACAACCAAGGTCAGGTGGCCTATGTTTTACAACTCCTGCGGGAGTGCAAATGGATTTAAAGGCTGTAAAAAGCGATGGTAACAATGAAGACTCCAACTGAAATGCAGTGTGGGAAAGCAAAACACGCATAACAGACAAAGGCTGGGTGGTGGAAATGCGTATCCCGTTTTCGGCTTTACGCTTTCCGGAAAAAGGAACCAAAACATGGGGATTGAATATGTTTCGCAACATACGCCGATACAGTTCCAACAATTCATGGAACTTAGTAGATAGAAATGTGACGGGGTTATTCATCAAGAGGGTCAACTGGAAGGTATCAAAGACATAAAACCGCCTGTTCGATTATCGTTTAGTCCGTATTTATCGACCTACCTAAAATCGGAAAAGGGTAGCAAGGCAGACTTTCTCTACAAAAGTGGTCTGGATTTGAAATACGGTTTCAACGAGAGTTTTACGCTGGATATGATGCTGATACCAGACTTTGGTCAAATTCAATCGGACGATAAAAAGCTGAATCTATCGCCTTACGAATTGTATTACAGCGAAAAACGACAGTTCTTTACCGAAGGAACGGAACTCTTTAACAGGGGCGGAATTTTCTATTTGCGCAGGATAGGTTCTGCGCCAAAATTCTCGGCAGAGAACTAGCTAAAAGAAAATGAAGTAATTAATTTCAATCCAAGTGAAACGCAACTTATAAATGCCACAAAAATTTCGGGTAAAACGAGCAATGGTTGGGGAATTGGCGTGCTTAATGCCATGTCATTGAGTGCCAAGGTACAAGTGAAAGATACGATTACAGGCGAAGAACGTAATATATCGGTACAACCGTTTACCAACTACAATGTAACGGTGGTGGATAAATCGCTGAAAAACAACTCATATATTAGCCTCATCAATTCCAACGTTAGTATATTCGGCAATCCGTTCAGAGCCAACGTTACCGCTACTGAATTTTAGATTCTCAAAAACTCAAAAACCTATGCCCTGACAGGAAAAGGTGCTATCAGCTCCCGTGGCGACAGAACATACGAAACGGGCTACTACGCTAAACTTGGCGTGGAGAAAAACAAAGGTAAATTGCAATACGGTATGTGGCAAAATATGATTACCTACAAATACAAACCGAACGATTTGGGATACCTCCAGCGGAACAATCAAATAATTACTGAGGCATAGGTATACTATCAGATTATCGAACTGTTTTGGATGATTAGAGAATGCAATGGTAACATTTGGTGGGATCACAACAGAATACACCCCAACACCTTGTACGATAATGTAACCGGTGGAAATTTGAATATTACGTTCAAAAACAATTATAATTTCAATTTCAATGGGTATTACAATACGGATCGGTTTGATTATTACCAAACCAGAGTAAAAGATCAGTTCTTCAAATTTGCTGATTTTTATCAATACGATTTAAATCTGAGCACAGATAGTCGCAAGCCTCTGAGTTTCTATTTCCATTACGGATATGGCAAACAACCTACTACCTATGTACATAAATTTGGGAGATTTTCAAACCACCCTGCGAGTTGGACAGCGCTTTCAGGTGGATTATATGTTTAGCTTCAAAACCACCACCAATGGTGTGGGCTTTGTGGACAAAAACGGCTCGGTTAGCCCTATCACCTTTGCCAAGCGAAACGTGAATATCCTTAAAAATATTGTTTCTACCTCCTATGCCTTAAGCAACAAAGCCAGCTTGAGTCTGCGTGCCCGCCATTACTGGTCGGGAGCGAAGAATAATAGAGTTTATTTGAATTAATTTCTTATATGATTGTATTTCAACAATATTCATTTATATTTCACGTTAAACATTCATATTTTAATTGATATGAATAATGCAATACGACAAGATTAAAAAGCGACCCGTTCAGTTTTTAAGTA
>JBBSDM010000007.1:0-81852 GCA_038249445.1 Bacteroidales bacterium | reverse complement strand
TTGGATGAATTTGCTTTTCGCTTTAATCTAAAACTATCAACATATAGAGGAAAGTTGTTTTATCGACTAATGCAACAAGCTGTAGATACAGCACCCCAGCCGTTTAAAGAAATTATAAAATCAACTTGACCGAAAGGGATAAACAGTTAATTTATATTGCAAAATTCATTATTGAGAATGCGTTTTCCGAGTTTTCGGGAAGCGCATTCTTTTTTGCCATTAGAACAAGACTAAGATATTTCTCGAAAAAAAAACATAACAATTGCCGGCTGTTCTTCTTAAAAGGATGTGGAGCATTCTTCATTCAATCCATCTATTTTATAGTCAGCACAAAAAAACATCGAAAGTCATTTTCCATCAAAATATATCTGTCGATAAAATAGAGTTCACATTAAACTTCATTCTTTGAAATATAAACATTGGATATTGAGTGGCAAAACCCCTAAAAGAACTTAAAGATATTTCTTTACGGTTTATTGAAATATAATTCTAATTTTGTAAGTTGATTTAAACAATTAATTCTAACTTCTCTTATTCCCAATTTGTGGGTTAGGGGTAATTATATTTTTAATATGTACGACTTAATAATAATCGGTGGCGGTCCCGCCGGATATGTGGCTGCAGAACGTGCAGGTCACAAAGGACTTTCAGTAATTCTTTTTGAAAAGAAAGCAATGGGTGGCGTTTGTTTAAACGAAGGTTGTATTCCAACCAAAACCATGCTTTACAGTGCTAAGACATACGAAAATGCTTTGCACGGTGATAAATACGGCGTGTTAGGCGACAATATCCGTTTTGATTACGGCAAAATAGTTGCCCGCAAAAATAAAGTGGTGCGTAAACTCGTTGCCGGTGTCGAAAGTAAAATGAAGTTGCACCAAGTAACGGTGGTAAAAGGCGAAGCCATGATTGAGGGAAGTAGCCCTAAAGGCATTGAAGTAAGTTGTGGTGGTGAAAGCTATCTGGGTATCAACCTTTTGATTTGCACCGGTTCCGAAGCATTTGTTCCTCCTATTCCGGGATTGGCAGAGGCTGGCGACATTATCCTGACGAATCGCGAAATCCTTAATTTGAAAGAGCAACCACAATCATTGGTAATTATTGGCGGTGGTGTTATCGGGATGGAATTTGCCAGTTTGTATAACAGTCTGGAAACAAAAGTGACTATCGTGGAAATGCTTCCTGAAATTTTGGGCAACAATGATTTCGAAATTTCTACCATGCTTCGCGATATTTATGCAAAGAAAGGTGTTGTGTTCAACCTGAATGCCAAAGTAGTAGAAATCGATGGCAACAAAGTGATTTTTGAAAAAGACGGTAAAACAGAAACCATTGAGGGCGATAAAATATTAGTCAGCGTTGGTCGCCGGGCAATCACCAATGGTTTCGGATTGGAAAATCTGAACGTGGAGTTAACCAAAATCGGAATCAAAGTAGACGAAAAAATGCGTACCAACGTTCCACGCGTGTTTGCTGCAGGTGACGTAACCGGCTTTTCTTTGTTGGCTCACACTGCCAGTCGCGAAGGCGAAGTGGTGGTGAACAACCTCACCGAACATCCCGACGAGATGCGTTACAACGCTATTCCGGGCGTGGTGTATACCAATCCTGAAGTATCAGGCGTAGGCGAAACCGAAGAATCAGCTAAAGAAAAAGGAATCGACTTCAAAGTTGCAAAATTACCAATGGCTTATGCAGGACGTTTCGTAGCCGAAAACGAAGGTGGCTCTGGACTTTGCAAAGTATTAATTGGCGCTAAGTATGGCGAAGTAATTGGCGTTCAAATGATTGGCAACCCAAGCAGCGAAATGATTTACGGAGCTTGCATCGCCATTGAACAAGAAATGACTCTGGCAGAAATGGAGAAAGTGGTATTCCCACACCCAACAGTAAGCGAGATATTTAAAGAGACCTTATTTTCATTTTAACTTATAGGAACAGGTAGCGGCCTGTCACTAAGTCAGAATCATACTACAAAATTTAAACCCGACAAAAAGAGCACTTCTATGAATTCAATTTCATGGAAGTGCTCTTTTTCATTCTACACTTTTAGTATAAATCTAAATAAGACATCCTCTCAAAAAATCACTGTTTACGATTAAAATGTTATCTTTGTGGTCTGTTTAAAAGAAAAATGATATTTAAATGAAAGGAAATGATAATACAGCAGTGCTTTTAATGCATTGCCCAGACAGACCTGGAATTTTGGCCGTTGTTACTGAGTTTATTAACCAGCACAAGGGTAATATTTTATACCTGGATCAATATGTAAACCGCGAAGAAAAAGTTTTTTTCATGCGCGTAAAATGGGAACTGGATAATTTTCAAATCCCAAAAGATAAAATTGAAGAGTATTTCGAGACATTAATTGCCACAAGGTTTAACGTTGAATTCAGACTTTATTTTGCTGATATAAAACCACGTATGGCTATTTTTGTTTCCAAAATGTCACATTGTCTGTACGATTTACTGGCTCGTTACGCTGCCGGCGAATGGCATGTGGAAATACCATTGATTATCAGCAACCACCCCGATATGGAAAGTGTGGCAAAACGCTTTGACATCGAATATCATATTTTCCCTATCACAAAAGAAAACAAAGCCGAGCAAGAAGCACTGCAACTAGAGCTTCTCAAAAAACACCAAGTAACTTTCTGTGTATTGGCACGCTATATGCAAGTGCTGTCGGCCGATTTTATCGGGCATTTCCCAAATAAAATCATAAACATTCACCACTCATTTTTACCTGCATTCGCTGGTGCAAAACCCTACCATGCGGCTCACCAACGCGGAGTGAAGATTATTGGTGCAACCAGTCATTACGTTACGAGCGATTTGGATGAGGGACCAATTATTGATCAGGATGTGACCCATATTTCACACAAAGATACTGTTGAAGAATTAGTAAAAAAAGGACGCGATTTGGAAAAAATAGTTCTTTCGCACGCTGTGGAGAAACACATTGAACGAAAAATTTTGGCATACAAGAACAGAACTGTTGTGTTTCAATAATGAAAAGACGTTACTTTCTCTATTTTTCGTACAAAGGTACCGCCTACCACGGATGGCAGGTGCAACCCAACGGTATCTCGGTGCAAGAAGTACTGATAAAGGCTTTGAATACTATTTTACGGACTGAACTTGAACTGATTGGTGCAGGCAGAACAGATGCTGGTGTGCACGCCAAATTAATGGTGGCTCACTTCGATTTGGTAAATGACTTGCCAACAAATTTCGATTTAGCAGCCAAGCTCAATAGTTTTTTACCAACAGACATCGCTGTTTTTAAAATTGCTGAAGTTCAACCCGCTGCGCATGCCCGTTTTAATGCCACTGCTCGTCGCTACGAGTACCATGTCATCGGCGCAAAGGATGCTTTCAGAAATGAGCTAGCCGCCCGACTAAGTCTCCAGTTGGACTTTGCTGCAATGAATGAAGCTGCACAAATGCTGAAAGAATATCGCGATTTTACCAGTTTCAGCAAACTGCATACCGATGCCATGACCAACAACTGCGACATATCCTACGCCGAATGGACACAGCAAGGCGATGAATGGGTTTTTACAATTCAAGCCGATCGTTTCTTACGAAACATGGTACGAGCCATCGTGGGCACATTGCTCGAAGTGGGGCGTGGCAAAATGTCAATCGACGGTTTTCGGAAAGTTATCGAATCGGAAAACAGATGTAAAGCTGGCACATCTGTACCTGCTCACGGATTGTATCTGGTCGATATCAAGTATCCAGAGAGCATCTTTCTAAAGTAATTGCAATGCAATTGCTTTTTACAAATCATTACTTATCAATTGATTTATGTGGTTAATCCTCGCTTTTATTTCTGCTATTTTATTAGGTTCATACGAAGTTTTCAAAAAAGTATCTTTAGATAAAAATGCGGTTATCCCGGTAATCTTCGTCTCGATATTGTTCTCATGCCTCACACTTTTACCATTTTTATTTCTTTCCGAATTTCTTCCAACCACGCTTAAGGACACAATATTTTTCGTTCAACGTGTCGATTTTCATGCACATATGTTATTTATTCTGAAAGCTGTCATCGTGCTGACATCATGGCTGTTTGCTTATTTCGCATTGAAACATCTCCCACTGTCGCTGGCATCCCCCATCAAGGCCACACAACCTGTTTGGACAGTAATTGGCGCCATGTTGATTTTCGGAGAAAAACTAAACTGCTTTCAAGTAGCTGGGGTGGGTATCACACTGGTTTCATTTTATATGTTCTCTCTAGTTGGCAAAAAAGAAGGAATTTCATTCAGAACCAACAAATGGTTCTGGTTTATCGTTATGGCCACGCTCACTGGCGCACTAAGCGGGTTGTTCGACAAGTACTTAATGAAAAGGTACGATGCGATGTCAGTGCAGGTTTATTACACTTTTTATCAGGCTATTATCATGGGTTTTATTACGCTCTTTTTATGGGCACCTACCAGAAAAAAAACAACTCCATTTTCTTTCAAATGGGCTATATTCTTCATTTCACTATTTCTGGTAACTGCCGATTTCGTTTATTTCTACGCGCTAACATTACCTGATTCAATGATTTCTGTAGTTTCAACCATTCGTCGTTCGGGCGTTATAGTTCCTTTTTTCTATGGAGCCTTAGTTTTGCGCGACAAAAACATAAAACTCAAAGTCCTGGATCTGATTGGAGTCTTAATTGGAATGCTTCTTTTATACCTTGGGTCAAAATAGTTTTACAAATAAAATTCCAATACTTGTCTATATATCAAACAGATAAACATACAAATGTTACGATATTTACAGCACATTCATTTTTGAAAATAATATTTCCAGAAATAGTTTGATAATTAGATGAAAATTAGTACTTTTGCAAGCCGAAACAGAAACACCGAAAAAAATAAATTTAAACATACAGATATGAAAAGCGGAATTCATCCAGAAAACTATCGTCCAGTAGCATTTAAAGATATGTCGAACGGCGACACCTTTATCTCTCGTTCAACCGTAAACACAAAGGAAACTATCGACATTGATGGTGTAACTTATCCAGTTGTGAAAATGGAAATCTCAAGTTCATCACATCCTTTCTACACTGGTAAATCGAATTTGGTGGATACTGCCGGACGTGTTGACAAATTTATGACTCGCTATGCTAAACGCATTGAAAGCAAAAAATAAATTGTAAAAACAAACGTATAAAAAAAGCCTCTGGAAAAAATTTTCCAGAGGCTTTTTTTATGGTTTTCTATGCCATATATTGTTTAGCAATTCAAACATCATCGGCTTATCCTCCAGCAGCGGAGCAATGAGCTTTCTATCTTCGTCGCTCATAAATGAAACGCTATTATTACTGGCAATAATCATTCCAGTCGCTGCATCGAAACTTATCGATACAAAACTATTCTGCAACACACCTTCAACCCAGCGTAAATCAAGATTAGCAGTACCCACTTTGGCATTATTCAACCATTCAATAGCTTTTGGCATCGTAAACTCAAGAGAAATGGGTTTCCATGCAGTATCGTAAAACTCAACGATAGATTGACACACAGGAGCACACACTGTACGAATAATACCTACTACCGGTCTATTGTCAACCAACCTAATTGCTTTCATGGCAAAAGTGCTAATTGGAGTATTCTTCACCTGCATAAACTCATTCAGAGAATCCAGCGCGATCAAATGTGCACTTTTCCCAAACCGATTGGCAATACTATCACCATGCCCCGACTTATAATACTCAATCAGCTCCAGCCTATTTTGCTTGCTCAATGTCGGATTCATCACATCAGGCATTGCCGCATATAATTTTTCTATATTTTGAGCAGTGATAAGCTGATTGCAGAGTAAAACACTGCACAACAAAAACAATTTATTTTGTTTTTTCATTCGTTTTCTTTTTTCCCGATCCCGACACCAAATGCCAGTAGTATTTGAATAGATCGTCAAAGTTTTTAAAATCTTCTTTATATAAAAATCCAAAGCCCTGAGTTGTTTTTGCCGTTCCCAAATGGTACCGATCGACCGTATGGTTATACCCTTTTAATCGGAATTTACCAGATTCGGTAAGTAAATATTCAATATCCACATCACCAATAAATTTATTTGCATTTGGATTTGTATTTTGAAGGTCATTTCTGTAACCAATGTTTCCATTAACTACCCAACGATTATTTGGCTGAACAAATATTTTAGCCTGAATATCACTACTCTCCATATCAGTTTGTCGATAATCAAACCCAACCGAAATATTATTTGTCTTCGTAACACGATTTACCAACGAATTAACCTGAGCACTCAAAGTCGAAACAGCAAACGAAAGTCCCTCATTATTTAGAATATTTGAAGTAGTTGCACGTAAATACTCAGGCTGATAGAACTTATTAAACATCAACAAATATACAATTTGTCGGTTCATCATCTCGTCAGTATTTATTATATTACGCACCTGCTGCTTCACTCCTTCATCGCTCGATGGCAAATCTACGTCGAATTTAACAGTTGGTTTCATCAAATCTTCAGTCAATTTCAATACACAATTTACCGGCACGCTGGATCGCATTGACTTTAATTGATCTTCGCTCATCAAATCCCTCAAGGAAGCCGTAAGCGGATACAATGCACGAATGTTTACCTGAGCAGAAAAAGGATTACCAGTCCATGATAAAGTACTTCCACGATCAATCTTAAACTCTTTTCTAATCAAATTTTGAAGCGTAAACAAGTAATAACCATTATCGATAATATAAGTACCATAAAGTTTTATATCTGAGAACGAATCGAAAGCCACACGAAGATTTCCATTTCCACGTCCGGTAATAATATCGCCGGCTTTGGGGTCTACAATCAACTCCATTTCGGCATTCGTATTGACATCAATTTGCAAGTTGACCTTCACATTAAAATTACTTAGCGGTTTTGTAATCGTATCTTCCTTGTGAACAACTACTTTTTTATTTACAAAATTGATAAAATTATTATCCGAAACTTTTGACGCTCCGCCCATTTGAATATAACATTTGGTTTGAGGCTGCGAAACGGCATTCACGTCAATATTAGCCACCTTTTCATCTCCATAAATATGAACACTACCGTTTGCATAGGCTTTCCCGAAAAAATAGTCATTATCCTCGGCGTGTGTATTGAGTGCCAGCATATTGTTCCCTTTAACCCTCACATCATAATTCATATGCTGAAAAAGACCGTTGTGTTTCATCAACGCATTTAGTGAAGCCGGATTATGTTCCTGATCATGAATGGTGATGTTCCGTAACTCGATAGTTTTTCGTTTCAATCGTATTGTATCGTTGAAAAAATAAGTTGTCTTCAACATTTTCACCGAACCTTGACCCGCTTCAATATAGGCATTACCTTCAAAACCAAGGATTTTAGACGGGCCAAACATTCTTATTTTTCCGGTTGCCAAACCTTTCACATTTTGTACTACCGATTCAAAATAAGGGGTAAGAAACTGTACACTTAGTTTATGAGCATCAATAATAAAGTCGAGCGAATCTGTCTTTGGCACAAACACCCCTTTTGCGTTGACAACTGGCACATTTTTATCATTCACAAAATCTCCCGTTATATAAATCTGTTGATTGGGTCTATCCCAAGTTGCGAACAACTGTGCATCACCAATCACACTATGATTTAGCTGTGCATCTTTTACAAAAAGATTCGCTTCGAATACCGGCTGTTTTAGCAAGCTCAGCAATGTCGCTTTTCCGGTTACAATTCCACCAATAGTTATTCCTTTCAACTTTAGGATATTGTGCAATACAAACCCTAAATCCACCTTGTTCAAATCCACTGTCACTGCATCTTTTTGATTCTTGGAAGCTAAACCATCAACATGGATATATTGAGTTTTACTCTCGAAACGAAAATTGTGAATACTAATGGTGCTGTCGGTATTGAAATCAATACTGGCGGGGTGAATACTCCAAACCGAATCGGATACAATAATATTAGTTGGCAACAACAACAGGGTAGCTGCCATTTTTGAATTTTCTTTTCGAAATTTAACAATAGTTTTTATTTCGCCTACACTGGTCAACTTATTCGGATCCTGCCAGCTTAAATGACTCGAAACTGAATCCTTTGCTGCTAAGGAAACCAAAGAAATATTAGTTAATCCATTTTTTCCTTCCAACTGAGCGTTTGAAATTAGTTGCAGTACCTGATTCGGGTTGTTAATATGCAAAGTCAGATTATCAATTTTTTGTTTCGCAGACTTCAGTAACGGCATGTTAGCAATAAAGTCTATTTTGTTTGAACCTTCATCAATAGAACCTTTCAGAGTCGACACTCCATCCAGCGAATAAGGCAAGGCGAGAACTTCAGACAGGTCGGTGGTTTTTTCAATCCTGAGGTCAACATTTATATGGTTATCATAATTGTGAACAGCTTCTTTTTTTACTGCTGCCAATGCAGGCAAATAATGCTGAACAATGTTTCCAATCGTTTTCCCAATAGTGCTATATCTAAAATCTCCATTAATAGATCCATTCACAAAGTCGGACGAAACAACAAAGTTGGTAGAATTATTGATAATCCGAGATTCAAACTTAATCTCATTTACATTCAATACCTTGTTTTGATTAACAAACCTTATCCCATCAAAAAGGACATAACCATTTATATTATCCAGCGAATTTCCCACCATATTCGTTCGTCCATTGAATGTAAGTGTAGCTCCGGGATATTTATCGGTTAAATGAAGCGCATTCAGGTCAACAACAGGCACTTGTAGTTCAAAGTTATATATTGGAAGTTTATGACTATTATCTATAACTCCATTGAAATGTGCCTGAATATTTTCGTCTTCAATATCCACGCTGCCATCAAATCCTTTCCCATCATATTGTCCGTTCAACTGAATATCCCGATAAGAATACTCATTAAACTGAAACTCTGCTACATTGGCTTTTATTTCACCTTGCAAACCAGAAGCACCTATCCTTTTTCCCTTAGTATTAAAACTAAAAGCAACTTTCCCTAGTTGCTTATTGCTTAGCAGTTTTCCAAGTTGCAAGTTATTCGATTTGATAGTGCCATTGTAAGTCAAATCTTGCAACTTATTTTCGAATTTCAGCAAAATATCGGTCGACACACTTCCTACGTCGGTATTCAGATTACCATAAGCCACCAGATTACTCAAAAAACCAGAGATATTACCCTTGTATCGAATCATACCCAACTGATCAATCTCTTTGGGTAACACAAACGGCTTTTTAGACACATCGGCTATAAAATCCTGTACATCTCCTTTTACGAAGTGAAGATCATTTATTTGTCCGTAAATAAAAGCTTCATTTAAATTTGGCAGTCCATTAATATCCAAATCTGCATTCAATACAAATGATTTTCCATATTTCAAATTTATTTTTTTAAACCGCAAACTTGAAATCCGACCTGAGATTAACCCCTGTAAGGCAATTACTCCCTTCACCTTATTGAAATCTGGTATAAATGCCTTCAAATCAGCTAAAGCGATATGCGATCGGTTGATTGGAATGTTCCAGCGTACCTTTTCAGCCAATTGTTTTAAATCAGCCAAACTATCAAATTTCATGTGCACATTCTCCAGAAACACTTCCGAATTGGGGAGTTGAAGTTCTATTTTGGGCAATGACACACCCTTTGAAGATCCAAGAAGTTGTGTTTTAAAATTAATCAAGGTCAAACCCGAACGCTCAACTGCACTTAGATTCACGACACGAGCACTCAAGGTATCTTTGTTCAATACATCTAGAGCAATTTCTGCATTTATTTTATTAAATTTTAGTTGATTAGCATTAAAAGTATTATTGGGTTGCGCCTTGTACATTTTCAGGTTGGTATAGGAAAAGGCAGAATTGTTCAGCTTAAAATGATCGATTCTATATTCCACATTTGTAGAATCCTTTGTCTTGGGTTTCTTAAATGCTTTAATTACAAAATCGAGATTACTGCGACCCGCCTTATCGATTTTCAGATTTCCGTAAAACTCATCCAACTCCACCGAAGTAATTAGAATTTTGGATTTAAATATCTTCCAAAAATTAAAACGTGCATTGGCATGTTTAATATACAAGAGCGTATCACGTTGTTGATCCTCCACATACAATTCATTCAAGGTAATTGTATTAAAAAATTTATAATCAACGCTTCCAAGTGTCACCTTGGAGTGAAGTTTATCAGAGAGTTCAGCAACTACGGATTGGGCAATAAAATTCTGCACCTTACTCATTCTGAGCAAAATAAAAATTGCAGCAAAAAAAAGAATGATCCCTGCTACGCTAAAACCGAATATTTTGAGTGTTTTTTTTATACCTTTGGAGTTTATTTGACAAAAGTAAATAATAATTTGCGATTTCTACTCCGAAACCACAATTAGTCGGCAATAAAAAAAGCAAATTACTAGTTAACAATTATTGTACCATAAACGTTAGTATTATAGGAATAAGTATTTCGCATTCCACTTTTTTTCAATTTCTAACAAAAAAAAAAAATGAATCCTACAATTATACTTGGCATTGAATCGTCCTGCGACGATACCTCAGCATCAGTAATTCGCGACGGGGTAATGCTCTCCAACGTAATAGCCGGACAGGCAATTCATGCAAGCTACGGTGGTGTGGTGCCCGAACTGGCCTCGCGTGCGCACCAACAAAATATTATCCCTGTAGTTCATGAAGCGCTAAAGCGTGCAGGGGTAGATAAAAAAGAGTTGAGCGGCATTGCCTTCACACGCGGACCTGGTTTACTTGGCTCACTTTTGGTAGGCACATCCTTTGCCAAAGGACTTGCGCAAGCATTGAACATACCACTCATGGATGTAAATCATTTACAAGCACATGTGCTGGCTCATTTCATTAGTGAAGGAAAGCCGGATGAACGTCAACCCGAATTTCCATTTTTATGCCTGCTGGTGTCTGGAGGAAATTCACAAATAGTGCTAGTACGGGCTTATAACGATATGGAAGTGATCGGTCAAACAATTGACGATGCGGCCGGCGAAGCATTTGACAAATGCGCTAAAGTAATGGGACTACCCTACCCTGGCGGACCTCATATCGACAGATTGGCAAAAGAAGGAAATCCAAACGCATTTGTGTTCAACAAACCTCAAATTCAGGGATTCAACTATAGCTTCAGTGGACTGAAAACATCGTTTTTATACTTGCTGCGCGATAAAGTGAAAGAAGATCCTGATTTTGTGGTGAAGAATATGAACGACATATGTGCCTCATTACAATCTACAGTAGTGGATATTTTAATGAACAAACTCCGAAAAGCCGCAGCAGAATTGAACATAAAACAGGTGGCAGTGGCTGGTGGTGTTTCCGCTAATTCTGCATTGCGTCAGGCTTTTCAGGAGTATGGCAAAAAATACAATTGGGAGGTTTACATTCCACCATTTGCATTTACAACCGACAATGCCGCCATGATTGCGATCACTGGTTATTTCAATTATCAACACAAGGATTTTTGCGGCATGGAAAAAGTGCCATTTTCGAGAGTGACTAATAAGTTTTAGTCATATTTCCAACTACACATCCAAACTAAACAAATGAAATTACCTGCCATCAAATTACCACAGAAACTTGCCAGATACCGGGGAGCTATCGGGTTTGTGGTCATTTTAATGGTGTCAAATTTATTTTGGAAATTCAATGTATTGGGCGACGAAACGGATACAACAGTTACATTGTTCGGGTTAGATATTTCTGCTCCATTTATATACATGGCCAGGCATGTGGCGGAGCTTTGCACTTGGCTTTTACACTTTATTGGAAGCAATATAACCCTTGACGCATCAAATACTTTACGCCACGAGAATAGTGTGTCCGTTCAAATTATTTGGGGATGTACAGGTTTAAAACAAGCCTATATTTTCTTCTGCATTATTGCATTCTCACGTGGTCCTTGGACAAAGAAACTGTGGTTCATTCCCTTGGGACTGATAGTGGTATATATTTTCAATATTTTCAGAATTACATTTATTATTGCATTTATCGAGAACCACCACAATTCGTTTGACCTACTCCACTTTTACATCTTCAAATACCTGTTTTACTTGTTGATTTTTGCAATGTGGGTGTATTGGGAAGAAATAATTGTGGAAACCAAGCAACTAAACAGCAAGCTCTAAGCAATCAATACACTTTTGCTTCTTCACCCCTTAGAATTCTCAACCCACTCATTGCCAGAGACTCCATCTCATCTTCACCTGGGTAAACGGTCACTTTTGCCAATGGCGAAATCATTTTTTTAATATACTCCACAACAAATTTACTGTACGCAATTCCGCCTGTCAAAACAACCGAATCAGCCTGGCCCTTTAATACTGCCAACATAGATCCAATCTCCTTGGCTACATTATACGCCATGGCTTCTAAAATCAATTTGGCCTTATCATCTCCGTTCTCAACAAGTTGAAGAATAATTTTAGTATCATTGATGCCCAAATGAGCCATCAAGCCACCATTGCCAACCAGCAATTTTCGGATTTCATCATAGGTGTACTTTCCCTCGAAACACAAATCGACCAATTGACCGGCATCTAATGTCCCAGCTCGTTCAGGAGAAAAAGGTCCGTATCCATCCAAGCCTTGATTAGAATCCACCACTTTCCCCTGACGGTGAGCAGCCACCGAAATCCCGCCGCCCATGTGTGCTATAACTAAGTTTAGCTTTTCGTAAGTGGTTCCCTTGGCCGCTGCATATTTACGGGCTATTGCCTTATGATTCAGTGCATGAAACATCGAACGACGAGGAATTTGAGGTAAGCCGCTAATACGAGCCACATCCTGATATTCGTCCACCACCACAGGATCGGCAATCAGTGCAAGGCAACCGGGAATGGTTTCGGCCATCTCTCTAGCTATCATTCCACCCAAGTTGCTGGCATGTTCCGCCGAGTACACCGTTTTTAAATCATCGATATACTTGTCATTTACAACATAAACACCCGATTCAAGAGGACGCACTAATCCTCCACGGCCAACTACTGCTGATAATTCTGCAATATCTATTCCATCTTTTAGCAGATAATCCACCATCAAATTTTTGCGAAATTCATGTTGTTCAAGCAATGATTCAAACGGTTTTAAATCGTCTGCCGTATGACGAATAGTATGGAGACACACTAATTTTTCATCTTCGTAAACGGCAAATTTTGTAGAAGTTGAGCCCGGATTGACGGATAAAATTTTAAACATATGACAGAATTTTTTAATATTAGAGGCAAATTGACGCTATTTCAGGTCGTTTTATCAGCAATTGTATAACACAAAGATAATAGTATTTTTAATGAAAAAGACAATTGATATTTATATTTCGGAATATAAATACGAAATAAAAAGCAGGTTGAAAATAAAAGCCCGAAGAGATTGATATTAAAACAAAATGATTATCCGCATGATGTCCTAAGTATTCTCAATCTGATTGGTAACAACCGACCTTGTCCGGTGAGCCGAGAAACAAGTGAGGTAGGCGGTTAAAAATCGTCCTTGTTTGAGTCACGTCGTATTTCGACGGGACGAGTTTGGAGATTTGAGCCTGCCCAGCGTACGTTTTTCGAGTGGAGCGATCCATCAGCTCACGGATTGATTTTTTTGCTTACTTTTTTGCATCAAGGCAAAAGAGTAAGACGGGCTTTAGGGGTGAAACCCCTATTGATTACTTTAGGATACTTTGCGGATAATCATTTGAAACAAATATACGAACTACGAACTTTTCTCCTAATTCTTTGTATAATAAAGAATTATTTTGTACTTTTGCAAACGAAACAGGATATAGAGGAGGGGACAACAGTCCCCTCGTTTGTTACTATAACACATTGTATGATTTCAAAAGATTCAGTATATCAGATAGTTGAGCAATACATTGCTGACAAAAATTATTATTTGGTGGATGTAAAAGTCACCACAGATAACCGTATTTCGGTAGAAATTGATTCATTCGACGGCGTGACGATTGAATTTTGCATGGAGGTAAATCGCCACATTGAGTCGCAAATAGACCGCGAAATAGAAGATTACGAGCTAGAAGTTAGCTCAGCTGGATTAACAGAGCCGTTTAAAGTGCTAAAACAGTACGAAAAAAACATTGGCAACGATGTTGAAATATTGACGAAAGCGGGTAAAAAGACTTCCGGAATCTTAGTTGAAGTGAATGAAACTGAATTTATTCTGGAAATTGAAAAAACAGAAAAGCTGGAAGGTGCAAAACGCAAAATTACGGTTACAGAGAACATAACCTTCTCATACGAAGATATTAAAACAACAAAATATATTATTAGATTCAAATAAGCCATGAGCAAAAAAGAAACTATTAGCTTAATTGATACTTTTTCGGAGTTCAAAGAGCTAAAAAACATCGATAGAAGTACTTTGATTAGTGTAATGGAAGAGTCGTTCCGCAATGTTATTTCAAAAATGTTTGGAACGGACGAAAATTACGATGTCATTATCAACCCTGATAAAGGTGACTTCGAGATTTATCGTAACCGTACAGTAGTGGCTGATAACGAATTAGAAGATCCAAACTTGCAAATTTCGCTTACAGATGCTAAGAAAATTGACGAGGACTACGAAATCGATGAAGATGTTACTGAATTAGTTGACTTTATTGGCTTTGGTCGTCGTGCTATTCTAACCCTTCGTCAAACGCTTTCATCTAAAATATTAGAACTTCAAAAAGACAACGTATTCAGCAAATACAGCGAAAAAGTTGGTCAGATTGTAAGTGCTGAATTATACCAAATATGGAAAAAAGAAATGTTGCTTATCGATGAAGAAGGCACTGAACTTTATTTACCAAAAACAGAACAAATACCTACCGATTTTTACCGCAAAGGCGACACTGTTCGCGCAGTGGTGGCAATGGTAGAAAATAAAAATAATAACCCAAAAATTATTCTTTCACGTATTTCACCCGTATTTCTAGAACGCTTGTTCGAGTTGGAAGTGCCAGAAATTCATGAAGGTTTGATTATTATAAAGAAAATTGCCCGTATGCCGGGCGAACGTGCAAAAGTAGCTGTTGAATCGTACGACGATCGTATTGACCCGGTAGGTGCTTGCGTAGGTGTAAAAGGATCACGTATTCATGGTATCGTTCGCGAGTTGCGCAACGAAAACATCGATGTTATTAACTATACAAACAACACCAACTTATTTATATCACGTGCTTTAAGCCCTGCAAAAATATCTTCAATCCGATTGAATGAAGTAGAGAAAAAAGCAGAAATTTATCTTAAACCTGAAGAAGTTTCTCAGGCAATTGGTAAAGGTGGCATGAATATCAAACTAGCAGGAATGCTAACCGGTTACACATTGGATGTATTCCGCGAATTGGACGAAGAAACTGAGACCGAAGATATCTACTTGGATGAATTTAGCGACGAAATTGATCAATGGGTTATTGATGCGTTGAAAGCAATTGGATGCGATACTGCTAAAAGCGTACTTACCATTTCACGCCAGGATTTAATTCGTCGTACCGACTTAGAAGAAGAAACCATCGACGATGTGTTGAACATTCTAAACGCCGAATTTGCCGAAGAAGACGAATCGAACAAGCCAGCAGAGGAATCGACAGAGGAATCTGACGTTCAGGAAGAGGCTAAAGAATAGCCGTTTCGTGTTTTACGTTTTGCGTTCCGCGTTAAGTTGAGGATTGACCGGAAACCAGAGATTGAAGACCGGAAACTTTTTAAATAATAGAAAACTGTAATTATAGAATATGTCCATAAGATTAAGTAAAGCCTGTAAAGAATTAAATGTCGGAATGACCACCGCAGTAGATTTTTTTGCAAAAAAAGGTCATAAAATTGTTGTCGACCCCAATTTAAAATTGACGGACGACATGCATCTTTTATTGGCTAAAGAATTCAACAAAGATATGGCTCTGAAAATTGAATCAGAGCGAATAAGCCAAGAGCGCCATCACAAGGACAAGGCCGAAACTGTAGCATTGGAAGGTTTTAATCAATCTAAGCCAGCTCCAAAACCTGTGGAAACAATTCAAGTTACTATTTCTGAAGATCAATTACCCCATTTCAAATCTGTTGGTCATATCGATTTGAATACGAAGGAAAAAGCGGTGGAGAAAAAGCATGAGACTCCAAAACCAGCTCCTGTGGTTGAAGCCCCTGCGGTTGTTGAAGCAGTTAAACCGGCAGTAGAAAAAGTTGAAGTTGTAAAACCTGTAGAACCTAGGGTTATAGCTGAAACAGAGAAACCCGCTCCTCAAAAGATAGTGGAAGTTCCCTTGGTGGAACAACCTCAACCAAAAGTAGAAGCCGAGAAACCGACACATAAAGTAGAACCTGTTGCGACTAAAGAAATAAAAATCATTGAAGAACCGAAAGTAATTGTAGAGCCTAAAGCAGAAGCAGTTGAACTGGTAAAAGAAAAAATTGTAACAGAAGTTGAATCATTAGAAACAACAGGTAGTACTGAAACGAAAGATAATGATCATGAAGAAGACGAAGTATTCACACTTTCTCGGCCTACACTTGATAAAGCTCCAGTAGTTATCGGAACAATAAATCTGGACTTATTAAACCAAAGTACTCGTCCGAAACCAAAATCAAAAGAACAAAAACGCAGAGAACGCGAAGACAAAGGAAGAGTTATTGCCGATCCTAAAAAACCACTGGTACTTGGTGAGAAAAAAATCTTACGCACAGCTGCCGAGGTAGCCAACTCTCCTTCGGTAGGTCAACCAAAGAAAAAACGTGAACGTTTCTCTAACCAGAAAGTAGATATCAACAAGGTTCCACAACCTAACGGCCCAACACAAGGCTTTGCCAGTCCTAAAAAAGTGACTCCTGGCACAACTGGCGGTAATGGCGGAAATGCCGGTGGAGCAAGACCAAACAACAATAACAGCAACAACAGACCTGTTGGCGGTGGCACAAAACGACCGGTAAAAACAGTTGTAAACGAAGTTGATGTTCAAAAACAAATTAAAGAAACCTTGGCCCGTCTCTCCGGAGCGAACAAAAAAGGCAAAGGTTCAAAATACCGTCGTGATAAACGTGAAGGGGTAAGCAACAGACAACAAGAACAAGCCCAACTTGAGCGCGATGGCGAAAGCGTATTAAAGTTAACCGAATTTGTTACCGCAAGCGAATTGGCAGTAATGATGGATGTTACGGTAAATCAAGTAATTGCTACTTGTATGAACATTGGTTTGATGGTTTCTATCAATCAACGTTTAGATGCCGAAACGATTAATATTGTGGCTGAAGAATTTGGTTTTACTACCGAATTTGTAAGTGCCGACGTTATCGAAGCTATTGGTGAAGAGGAAATTGACTCTGAAGAAGATTTAATGCCACGTGCACCGATTGTCACCGTAATGGGACACGTTGACCACGGTAAAACATCGTTGCTAGACCACATCCGTAAAGCTAACGTTATTGCAGGTGAGGCCGGAGGTATTACACAACACATTGGTGCCTACAACGTAACGCTGGAAAACGGACAAAAAATTACATTCTTAGATACTCCAGGTCACGAGGCGTTTACCGCTATGCGTGCTCGTGGTGCTAAAGTAACGGATATTGCCATTATCATGGTGGCTGCCGACGATAACGTGATGCCTCAAACCATTGAAGCAATAAATCACGCAGCTGCAGCAAATGTACCCATGATTTTCGCTATTAATAAAATTGATAAACCGGGAGCAAATCCTGAAAAAATAAAGGAAACATTAGCCCAAATGAATTATTTGGTGGAAGACTGGGGAGGTAAATATCAATCACAGGAAATTTCAGCTAAACAAGGGGTTGGTATAAACGAGCTACTTGAAAAAGTATTGCTGGAAGCCGAAATTCTGGAACTAAGAGCTAATCCTAAAAAACGTGCTATCGGTTCTGTAATTGAATCAACACTGGATAAAGGACGTGGTTATGTATCAACAATATTAGTTGAGAACGGAACCTTGAATCAAGGCGATGTAGTACTTGCCGGAACATATTATGGTAAAATAAAAGCAATGTTTAACGAACGTAATCAACGCATCACGGCAGTTAGACCCGGTGAACCAGCATTAATTTTAGGTCTTAATGGGGCACCACAAGCAGGTGATGTTATTAATGTTATGTCGTCGGAACATGAGGCGCGTAGTATTGCAAACAAACGTGAACAGTTACAACGCGAACAAAGTCTTAGAACCAAGAAACACTTTACGCTGGACGAACTGGGACGCCGTATTGCTCTTGGTGATTTCAAAGAATTGAATATCATTGTAAAAGGCGACGTGGATGGATCTGTAGAAGCTTTATCGGATGCATTGCTAAAACTTTCGACAGAAAATATACAGGTAAATGTTATTCACAAAGCGGTAGGTGCTATCTCCGATTCGGATATTTTGCTGGCAGCAGCTTCGAACGCTATTATATGTGGTTTCCAGGTACGTCCAACTACTTCGGCTCGCAAAATTGCAGAAAAAGAAGAAATCGACATTCGCTTGTACTCTATCATTTACGATGCTATTGAAGAAATCAAGTCGGCTATGGAAGGTATGCTTTCTCCTGAAATTAAGGAAGAAATTACTGCTACCGTGGAAATTCTTGAAGTATTCAAAATTACTAAAGTGGGTACTGTGGCCGGTTGTTTGGTTCGTGAAGGAAAAATCAAACGTTCCAATAAAATTCGTATCATTCGCGAAGGTATCGTAGTCTACACCGGAGAACTAGATTCGTTGAAACGTTTCAAGGACGATGTGAAAGAAGTAGGTACTAACTACGAATGTGGTTTGAATATCAAAAACTATCAAGACATACGCGTAGGTGATATGGTTGAAAGTTACGAAGAAACAGAAGTACGAAAAACACTTTAATAGTTACGAAGTTGTAGTTACGAGTCTTATTCTCTACCGATTACTTTCAAGTATCATATATATAAATCTTCTCTGCGACTTCTAACTACAAACTATAGTCAAACATAAATGAAGAATGCCAGATTCGCAAGAGTCCGGCATTCTTAAAATTAAAGTCTTAAGATCACTCCCCCAATCTCTCCAACAACAATTTCACCCCTTTTTCAACATCCTGCGTTTCTTGTAAGGCTTTGATAAAAGCACTACCAATAATAGCTCCCGACGAATAGCGATTTACCATGTCGCGAGTAGATTTATTGGAGATGCCGAAGCCCACCAGTCGTGGATTTTTAAGATTCATGGAATTGATACGGTTGAAATAATCCACCTTGTTATCAAACGAAGTTTGCGTTCCAGTAGTGGCGGCCGACGAAACCATATAGATAAATCCGTTGGTATGCCCGTCGATTTGACGAATACGCTCCTCCGAAGTTTCGGGAGTGATAAGGAAAATAAATTCCAATTTGTACCGATCGGCAATTTCTTTGTATTGACTCAGAAAATCAACCATTGGCAGGTCGGGAATGATCATTCCGTCCATTCCTACCCGATGGCATTCTTTGCAAAATGCCTCGAAACCAAACTGCATAATCGGATTCAGATAACCCATCATGACGAGGGGAATGTGAATTTTGGCACGTATGCCGGTGAGTTGTTCAAACAGTTTACGAATACTCATGCCATTTTGCAAAGCTTGGTGACTACTATTCTGAATCACAATACCGTCGGCCATTGGGTCGGAAAATGGCACACCCACTTCCACCAAATCCACGCCATTTGTCTGCAAACATTCGAGCGTTGGCACTGTATCTTCAAGTTTAGGAAAACCGGCTGTGAAATACACCGACAGGATATTCTCCGATTTATCGCTAAATAATTTATTTATTCTGTTCATTATAAAATTCTTTTATATAGCTTATAAAAGCTGTTTTTTATTCGCATTTCCCTTGTACAAAAGTCCACCAAGTAGTAAGACAAACCACCAAGAAACAAAAGATATCTCACCTATAATCTTCAGAATTTCAGGACAATCACCTACACATGAAAAGACAGAGACTCCCACTATAAACATTATTAGCCCAATGCTAATTAACCATAATCCGATTTTCTTTCTTATTGTCATGGTTGAAATATATTTTAATTTTTAAGCAATTATTTTACAAATCATTAAAAATATTATGAGTATCCGTTTGAGTTCCTTAAAAAATAATTAATCAATAACAGGGGCTTTGTCCCTAAAACCTCACTCACTTTTTTTTCCTTGATAAAAAAAAAGTAAGCAAAAAAAATCAAGACTGTGCCCGCTTCACTCGAAAAACTTACGTTCGGATGGCTAAAATCCTCCAAACTCCTCCCTTAGGTCGTCAAACAGGAGTATTTTTGCGCCATCCTCACTTGTTTTTCGGCTCACCGGACAAGGTCGCTCGTAAACGAACATTTGTGATAAATTAAGACATCCAACGGATACTCATAAAAAATATTCCAATTCTTTCAAAAATAGTCTCAACATTTCCACATTTTTCAATCCCGGACTCACTTCAAACTTACTGTTCAAGTCAATTCCGGCAAACTTGGGATGCTCTATTTTCAAAATTGCCTTGGCGTCGTCGGGAGCAATGCCACCACTGAGTAGAAAAGGTATATCACCCACATATTCGTCGAGCATCCCCCAGTTGAACTTTACACCCGAACCTCCGTAAGCGTCTGTTTTAGTATCGAACAGAAAATAGTCACATGCACCTTCGTATGCTTTCGTCACCTTAAAATTATACGCTGCCTCAATAGAGAAAGCCTTCAGGACGAGGTATCCGGCTTTGCGAAGTTTTTTGCACATATCCACCAACTCTGCCCCGTGAAGTTGCACGCCATCCAGATCGTATTTAGTTGCAATAGTGAGGATGTTTTCCAAATTCTCGTTTACAAACACACCAATTTTCTTGATGGACTTAGGCAAACTCCTCAACGTAGCAATATCCATCGGCTCTGCAAAACGAGGTGATTTGGGATAGAAAATAAATCCCATCATATCGGGTTGCAGTGCCGCAATGTTTTGTATGTTTTCGGGATATTTCATCCCGCAGATTTTAATTTTCATATAACTCATTGTTAGAGACGCAATGCATTGCAATGGCGACGCAATGCATTGCTCTACTGTAAATTTGCAATAAAATTATTCAATGCCTCCGCCGGATCATTTTCTTTCATAAAATTCTCACCCATTAGGAAGCCTTTGTAGCCAACCTTGCGAAGTTCTTTTACGGTTTCGGATTTTGAAATACCGCTTTCACTTACTTTTACAAATTTGGCAGGAATCAATGCTGCCAAATCAAAGGAAGTCTGAATGCTTTGCTCAAAAGTTTTCAGGTTCCGATTGTTTACCCCTAGCATATCCACAAAATCGTTGGCATGACCAAGTTCCTCTTCATTATGCACTTCCAACAATACTTCCAAACCAAGTTCGTGAGCTTTTTGAGCCAAAGTCAACGTTTCGTCAACCGTCAAAGCAGCTGCAATCAACAAAATCACATCGGCTCCCATGGCTTTTGCTTCATACAACTGATATTCATCAATCACAAAATCTTTGCGCAACACAGGACAAGCAATAAACTGCCGAGCAGCCATTAAATCCATCGGTGTTCCACCAAAATATTCCTCATCGGTAAGAATAGAAATGCCTGAAGCTCCAGCAGCACTATAACCTGCTGTAACATCCACCACATCGGCATCTTCGTGTATCCAACCAAGCGAAGGCGATTTGCGCTTGAATTCTGAAATTATTCCCGACTCTGAGTTCAATAGACTTTGCTTCATCGACATGCATTTACGGGAAAATAGAGGCGACTTTTCCAAAGTTGAGATAGGCGTTGAAGCCTTGCGGGAAGCGACTTCAATGACTTTGGAAGCAAGTATTTTATCTAAAATATTAGCCCTAGCCCCTAAAAGGGAATTAGATTTACTTTCGTCTCGTGGTATTTCTTTGTTATTCATCTTTACAAAACTGTTCAAATAGAATGGACTAATTTAGTTCCCTTTTAGGGCATAGGGGTCATCTTATTTATATATCTCCACAAACTTCACAAATGCCTTTTTGGCATGTCCGCTTTCGAGCGATTCGGCTGCTTCGGCTTTGCATTGCTCCAGCGGTTTGTACGGATTGCGGGTTTGAATAGCAAAAGCTGAGTTTATAATTACTGCATTTTTTTGAGCCTCAGTGGCTTTATTGTCAAGCACATTCATAAAAATCTGAGCAGCTTCATCAATTGTATTTCCACCCCAAAGTTCCTCTTGCTTTAGTGTTTTAAAACCGAGTTGTTCCGGTGTATATACAAACTCACCCAAGTTGTTCATCACCTTGCATTGAGCCGTCAACGACACCTCATCATAACCGTCCAACGAGTGAACAATGGAGTATTGTGCCCCTAAATTTTGATAAATATAGTTATACAAACGCATCATTTTAAGGCTATACACGCCCAAACATTGATAATTGGGACGAGCAGGACTAATCAGCGGACCAAGCAAGTTGAAAAATGTACGCACACCCAGGTTTTTACGCACTGGAGCCACATTTTTCATTGCCGGATTAAATAGCGGGGCATGCAAATAAGCAAATCCGGAATCTTCGAGTGAATGTTTAATTACATCCACATCCGTAGTAAATTTTGCACCGTAATACTCCAAAACGTTCGACGAACCACTTACAGAAGTAGCGCCATAGTTGCCATGCTTCGCCACTTTGTAGCCCGCTCCTGCCATCGCAAAGCAGCTACAAGTGGAAATATTGAAAGTATTTTTGCCGTCGCCACCCGTACCTACAATGTCGAGTGCATCAAATTCCGACAAGTCCATAGGAATAGCCAGTTCCAACAATGCAGTACGGAAGCCAATCACTTCCTCCAATTCGATACTGCGCATTAGATACACCGAAATAAATGCAGCCATTTGTGCATCGTTGTATTTACCGGCAGCAATATTGATCATCACTTCAGCAGCTTCCTCGCGAGTCAGCGACTGGTGATTAAATAACTGATTAAGTATTTGTTTCATGTAATTTATCGTTTAATCTTTTCCAACGTTTTGAACCTCGGAAAGGATGTAAAATCAAATTAAGCTTCTAACCAATTCTTCAGCATTTGCTCACCGTTTGGTGTCAAAACCGATTCTGGGTGAAATTGCACACCACGCACATTATAGGTTTTATGTGCCAATGCCATTATCATTCCCTCTTCATCAACAGCAGTTATAGTTAAACATTTGGGCAAAGTAGATTTTTCTGCGGCCCATGAATGGTAACGACCTACTTCAATCGTTTTTTCCAATCCGTTAAACAAAACATCATCTTCCAATACCATTACCATAGAGCTTATTCCATGATGAACTTCAGCAAGATTAATCAATGTTCCACCGAAAGCTTCTGCAATGGCTTGTTCGCCCAGACAAACGCCTAAAATAGGCTTCGTTGGCGCATACATGCGAATCACATCAAGCAAGATGCCTGATTCTGAAGGCACTCCCGGTCCTGGCGAAAGAATAATTTTATCGAAACGTGCAATATCTTCCAATGCAATCTGGTCATTTCGGTGAACTTCCACATCGGTATAACCCAACTTTTTTACTGCGTGTACCAAATTGTAGGTAAAGGAATCGTAGTTGTCAAAAACTAGTATTTTCATAATAAATATTATATAACTGTTTAATCGTGAAATTGTTTATTTGAAAACATTCAATTGTCATCTGTTCACTAAAGAAGCTACATCTATCGCCTTTTTCAAAGCAGCAAGTTTATTATTCACTTCTTGCAATTCGCTTTCTTCGTCGGATTTTGCAACCACACCGGCTCCGGCTTGATAATAAAGCGTATTGTTTTTACTCACGAATGAACGAATGGTAATGGCCTGATTGAAACTTCCATCAAACCCGATATAACCCAAACATCCGCCATACGGCCCACGATCATGCGGTTCAATGCTATCAATCAGCTGCATGGCTTTAATTTTTGGTGCGCCAGAAAGAGTTCCAGCAGGAAATGTATCTGCAAACAATTTAATCACTTTCGTATCGAGTTTCATTTTTCCACTAACGCTTGACACCAAGTGTAGAACGTGCGAATAATACTGTACTTCGCGGAAAACATCCACTTCAACGTGGTCGGTATTACGACTCAGATCGTTACGAGCCAAATCTACCAACATCACATGTTCGGCGTTTTCCTTTTTATCGGTGCTTAGTTTCTCTGCCAATTCAGCATCTTTTTCATCGTTGCCTGTACGGCGGAACGTTCCTGCAATTGGCTTGATATACGCTTTTCCTTTTTTAGCATCTACCACCAAGTGAGCCTCAGGCGACGAACCGAAAATGCGGAAATCACCAAAATTGAAGTAAAACAAGTAAGGCGAAGGATTCACTGAGCGAAGTGTGCGATACAGCATAAAATCGTCACCTTTGTACTCTTGGTAAAAACGGCGTGAAAGTACAATCTGAAACACATTTCCTTTGAAACATTCTTGCTTTCCACGTGTCACCATGGCCTTATATTGCTCATTGGTAATGTCCGTTTTTTCCTCACCCACCGCTTGAAAATCGTAAGTTGCAAAATTATTGTCCTGCAACACCTCTTCTATTTCATGAATGGCAGACGTTTCACCTTCAAGCAAATTTTCAATAATGGTCAATTCGTTATTGAAATGATTCACTGCAATAATGTATTTGAACAACACATAATGCAATCCCGGCATGCTTCCCGGTACGGTTTCGCGGGCTTTAAGTTTCACGTCTTCGAAATACTGAACCGATTCGTACGAAGTATAACCTAGCAAACCGTTTATCAATCCAGCTTTCAGTTCATCGCCTTCCAGCGTGAACGATTTCAAAAACACATCAAAACGGTCGGCCACGGTAAGTTTATCGGTTACCGCTGTCTCAATTTTACTTCCGTCAGGATATTCCTCTTTGATAAGAAAGTTATTCACTGAAATACCACCCATCGGACAAAAACCGATATACGAAAAGCTATTCTCAGTACCGTGATAATCCGAACTTTCCAACAAAACGGAGTTCGTATATAAATCACGAATTTTCAGATATATGCCCACCGGAGTCTGTAGATCGGCAAGCATTGTGCGCGTTTTGACATACAGCCCCCTAAATCCCCCGTTAGGGTACTTTTGGTTAGTTTTGTCTATTAGATTCTTCTTTAAATTCATAAAATTTCATTTTTTTAATTCTGCAAATATCAAGTACTCCAATTAAAGATGTGTGTCTTTAAGTCCCCCAACGGAGGATTTAGGGGGCTGTATCACTAAAGTATTTCACATACGTATCCATATCTTTATCTCCACGACCCGAAACAGTAATTACAACAATGTCTTCAGGCTTGAAAGTATCTTTTTCTTTTTTCAATAAGGCCAACGCATGAGCCGATTCGATTGCCGGAATAATTCCTTCCAAACGTGTTAGTTCAAATGCTGCTTCCAAAGCTTCATCATCATTAATGGCATGAACCTTTGTACGTCCAACCGTGGCAAAATAGGCGTGAGCAGGTCCAATTCCAGGATAATCAAGTCCGGCTGAAATAGAATAAGGCTCGGTAATCTGACCATCTTCGTTTTGCATAAGCAAAGTGCGGAAACCGTGAATAATTCCAACTGTTCCAATACTTATGGTTGCAGCAGTTTCACCTGTCTCAACGCCTAAACCACCAGCTTCGGCCGAAATGATATTCACGCGTTCATCATTTATATAGTGATAATAGGTTCCCATGGCGTTACTTCCCCCACCCACGCAAGCCATCAAATAATCGGGATAATCGCGTCCAATTTGCTCCTGCAATTGCCATTTAATCTCTTCGCTGATGACCGATTGAAAAAATCCCACCATGTCTGGATATGGGTGTGGTCCAACCGTGGAACCGATAATGTAAAATGAATTCGGATTTGAGCACCAATAACGAATTGCCTCGTTAGTGGCATCTTTCAATGTCCAGTTACCGCTGGTAACAGGCTCAACAGATGCACCAAGCATGCGCATTTTTTGTACATTCAAAAACTGGCGTTCTACGTCCGTTTTACCCATAAACACAATACATTCCATTCCCATCAACGCACAAGCTGTAGCTGTGGCAACCCCGTGTTGTCCGGCGCCTGTTTCGGCAATAATACGAGTTTTCCCCATACGTTTGGCTAACAAAATTTGCCCTAACGCATTGTTGATTTTGTGCGCACCGGTATGATTCAAATCTTCGCGCTTCAAGTATACATTCGTTCCGTATTCAGCCGACAATCGTTTTGCAAAATACAGTGGTGACGGGCGTCCCACATAATTCTTGAGCAAATCGTAATATTCAGCTTTGAACGAGGCATCGTCTTTAATGGCATAATAAGCTTCTTTCAGTCGTTCAACAGTTCCATGGAGAATTTCAGGTATGTATGCTCCACCAAAATCACCGTAAAAGCCCAAATCATTAGGCGATTCAAGCTCCCTAAATCCCCCGAAGGAGGACTTAGAGTTAGCTTTCTCTTGTATTTCTTTTTCTATTTTCATACTAATAATTTTTCTTGAAGTCCACCTTCGGGAGATTTAGTGGGCTAAATAAAAAAAAAGGCTTATCGTGAGTCCGACAAGCCTTTTTGTAATATCTTTTTTAATTTCGACAATATACATAGGTGTAACATCTCACGATTAGCTAATCTGTAAGTGCCACCACCAAAATTTATTTACTGTCAAAATTGAGTTCATTTTCTTTTTGCTTTATTTTCGAGTGCAAAGATGATAAATTTATTTTAATTGAGCAAGAAAAATATCATTTTTCCTAAATGAGCACGTAAAATTAGTTGCCCTTCAGCAAAACTTTCGACTTTTTCAGTTCGTGTCTTGTTTGCTGCTTCTCTAACGAAAGCAGCTTTAATTTCAGATCCAGAGCGGCTTTTGTTCTATCCAATTCCCGTAAATGATCTTTTACTTCCATAACGCGCCTATTTAATTCACTTTCTTTTTCAGCGTAACTATACAAACTCTTTTTCAATTCGTTACGTTTGATTGTCCATTTACCATCAAGTTCTTTGATTTTACTATCTTTCAGATCCAGCTTGGTAATTCGTTCATTCATCTCAATACCCTTTAAATCCTTCGATAGTTTCTTCAGCTCTTTCCTGTCTGTCACCAATTGTTTGGCCTCTATATCTCGAAGATATTTTTCAGTTTTCAAATATTTTTCATCGTCTTTGGCAAAGTTTTTTTTCTCAGCCAAATACTTTCGTTCATTGCTTATCACTTTGACTTCGTCATTTGCCTGATTGGTTAGCATTTTAAGTTCCTTTCGGTTACTCTGTAGCCTATCATCCAAAAACTCTAAACTTTTGATATAGGTAAGATAATCATCTTTTAGCGACTTTATTGAATCCACATTCACCGACTGAAAATCTGGTTCAGTCCATTTATAATGAGAATCACCGTTTTCTGGTTTCAATGCAGTAGAGTATGATAATGATTTGAAAAACAAAAAACATTTGCAGACAATATAAATAATAGCAAGGCTTGAATACGATAATTTTCCATAAAAATAATTTTTTATTACGTTTTATATCGCTTTTAAATTTGTTTTAAACACAATACAGCGTCAAAATGTTCAATAGTGCGGATGACTCAATATAACTATTTTTCTTATTTATTAAAAATGAATACTTTCATTTCTATTCGAACATAAAACTTTGAATTTTATCGATTTAATATAATTTTCAATTTAAAAATAGAACTCTTCTACGGACATTATTCATAGAACAAACAGTTAAAAAACAAAAGCAGCTATTTTCTTTCGTTATTCAGTTTTTTTTCCGAAATTTGCAGGCTTATAAAATTGGGTTCTTATAGGTAGGAATTCGTAAGAAAAAAACAGCGTGAAAGAGACAAAGTACATTTTTGTAACCGGAGGAGTTACTTCATCATTAGGCAAAGGAATTATTGCTGCATCCCTTGGGAAACTGTTGCAAGCCCGTGGATTTAAAGTAACCAATCAGAAGTTAGACCCGTACATAAACGTAGACCCGGGAACTTTGAATCCCTACGAACATGGCGAATGCTATGTAACTGTAGATGGTCATGAGGCCGACCTCGACTTGGGACATTATGAACGTTTTTTGGGTGTTGAAACTCACAAAGCTAACAATGTAACCACTGGAAGAATCTACCAAAACGTAATAAACAAAGAGCGTCGGGGTGATTATTTAGGAAAAACGGTACAAATTATACCACATATTACCGACGAAATTAAACGCAACATCAAACTATTGGGCAACAAAGGTGAATTCGACTTCGTAATTACCGAGCTTGGTGGAACTGTTGGAGATATTGAATCACTACCGTATATTGAAAGCGTACGTCAATTGAAATGGGAACTTGGTAACAAGTGCCTTATCATTCACTTAACATATGTGCCTTATTTGGCAGCCGCCAAAGAATTAAAAACCAAACCAACTCAACACTCCGTTAAAGCATTGCAAGAACAAGGCGTTCAGGCGGATATTTTGGTGTTGCGTACCGAGCATAACATCTCTTTAGACATTCGCAAAAAGGTTGCTTTATTCTGTAATGTGGAACAAAGTGCAGTAATGCAGTCTATCGACGTACCAACCATTTACAGAGTTCCATTAAACATGCAGGAAGAAAAGTTGGATGAAGTGGTGCTCACAAAAATGGGTTTCGATCTAACTAAAACTCCGGCAGCCGACATGGCAAAATGGATTGAGTTTGTTGAAAAACTGGAAAATGCAAAAGAAGAAGTTCGCATTGGAATAATAGGAAAATACGTTCAACTACCCGATGCTTACAAATCAATTATTGAGTCATTATTACATGCAAGTGCATATAACAACAAGAAATTGAAGCTGGAACTAATACTTTCGGACAAATTGACAGAGGAAAATGTAGAAAAGAAACTGTGCAGCCTCAATGGTATAATTGTTGCACCCGGCTTTGGACCACGCGGCATGGAGGGTAAATTCACAGCATTGAAATTTGCACGTGAAAACAACATGCCATGTTTGGGAATTTGTATGGGAATGCAAACCATGTCTATAGAATTTGCCAGAAATGTGCTTGGGTACGCCGATGCCAACAGTACCGAAATTGATTCTACTACTACTCACAAAATAGTGGATATCATGGATGAGCAAAAAGACATTTTGAATTTAGGCGGAAGTATGCGCTTGGGTGCTTTTAAATGTAAATTGAAAAAAGGCAGCAAAGCATTCGAAATTTACGGAAAAGAAAACATTAGCGAGCGTCACCGTCACCGCTTTGAATTCAACAATGAGTTCAAAGACGAATTTGAAAAAGCGGGAATGATTTGCAGCGGTTTGAATGTTGAATCGAACTTAGTAGAAATTATAGAGCTAAAATCGCACAAGTGGTATGTAGGTGTTCAGTTTCACCCGGAATACAGCAGTACGGTTATAAAACCTCATCCACTGTTCATTAGCTTCGTGAAGGCTGCTATCCAATAATAATTACTACTTAATTATTTACATATTAATAGAAATTGCATCTAAAGTAAAAATTTAAACATAAAAGACGGTTAACACTAGAATGGTCAACCGCAGACACATAAAAAATATGGATAAAAATACGATTATTGGCTTTTCACTTATTGGGCTTATTCTTTTAGGATTCTGGCAACTAAACAAACCAAGCGAAAAAGAAGTTCAGGCTCAAAAGCACTACAATAATTCTATTGCGGTGCAACAAATAAAAGTGCAAGCCGAAACCGCAATAAACAAAACTGCAACGGTATCAAAAGATTCAACTATTGGAACCGACACAGCAGCCATCAGCAGTTCATTTGGAGATTTCAGTGCATCGGCAAACGGTCAAGAGAAATTCTACACACTTGAAAATGAGTTGATAAAACTAACCTTTAGCAGCAAAGGTGGCAGAATTTATTCGGCACAACTAAAAAACTACAAAACCCACGACACCTTGCCATTGATGCTTTTCGATGCAAAAGAAAGTTCGATGGGCTTTACGTTAGTTACAAAAAACAATAGAGTACTTAACAGCAAGGACTTATATTTTGAACCTGTTTCGGCAGTAACAAAAGATGCCAGCGGAAATCAAACATTAATTATGCGTTTGAAAACCACCGGCACAGCCTATATTGATTTTGCATATACATTGCCCTCTAACAACTACATGCTTAGCTTTGGAATTAAAGCCAATGGCATGAACACGGTAATGCCTGCTAGTATTAATTCGCTAGACATGCAGTGGTCGTCAAAAATTCGCCAACAAGAAAGCAGCCGTAAAACAGAAAACCGCTATGCAGCCATTGAATATAAATATGTGGCTGATAACGTTGAAAAGTTAAGCGAAAGTGAAAACGAAGAAAAACAACTGCCTAACAAGGTAAAATGGATTGCTTTTAAAGACCAGTTCTTTAGCAGTATTCTTATTGCAAATCAAGACATCACTTCTGCAACATTGAAAAGTAAGGTAGAAGATGAAACTTCAAAATACCTGAAAGCTTACGAAGCAGAAATGACAGTCGCTTTTGACCCGACTGGTAAAGTGCCAACAACATTCCAATTGTTTTTAGGCCCTAACCAATATAAAATTCTTTCGTCGTATGATGACAAAACGGATTCAAAATTAAGTTTAAATCAAATCATTCCTCTCGGTTGGGGAGTCTTCGGCTGGGTAAACAGATATGCCATTATCCCGATGTTCAACTTATTCAGTAAGTTCCTGAGCAACTTCGGGTTAATTATTTTATTAATGACCATTGCCATCAAACTGGTTCTATCACCACTAACTTATAAATCATACATTTCCAGCGCAAAAATGCGTGTTTTAAAACCGGAGATAGACGAGATTAACGCACGAATTCCTGCTGACAAAGCAGCTGAACGCCAAAAAGCTACCATGGATCTGTACGGCAAAGTAGGTGTAAGCCCTTTGAGTGGCTGTTTACCGTCATTACTACAAATGCCAATTTTAATAGCATTATTCAACTTCTTCCCTGCATCCATCGAACTTCGTCAACAAAGTTTCTTGTGGGCAAAAGATTTATCTTCATACGATGCTATTTTCACATGGAGCACACACATTCCTCTTATTGGCAACCATATTAGCTTGTTCTGTATTTTAATGACAATAACAAGTGTATTGTACACCCACCTTAATATGGCAAGTTCGGGCGGACAAGAACAAATTCCGGGAATGAAATGGATGATGTATTTAATGCCGGTAGCATTTATGTTTATGTTTAACGATTACGCTTCAGGATTGAGCTACTATTACTTTATTGCAACTCTATTCTCTGTAATTCAAACTTATATTATCCGCGCCACTGTCGACGAGGAGAAACTACTCGCCCAACTACACGCCAAACGTGCTAGCAATGCTAAAAAGCCTGCAAAAAAAGGCGGTTTTATGGATCGTCTGGAAAAAATGCAACGCGAACAACAAAAAACAACAAAAGGTAAAAAATAATTATTGAATACAATATTAAGAGCGCAAAAGGCAGGTTTAGACTTTGCAGTTTGCGCTTTTTTTTCAGACTGAGAAAACACCAATAAGCAATGAGAAAAATATTCATTTACCTAGTTTCACTTTCTATTCTTTTACTCTCATGTACCAAAAGCAACCGCTTTGAAATTGATACCACCAAAGATCGCGTCGAAGTAAAAATTCGCCGTTTCGACAAAGATTTAATCTCACTCGACTCTTCAAACTCCAAAACAGAAATTGCCAATCTATACAAGAACTATTCTCAGTTTCTTCCCCAATACACTTCCGAAGTACTCAATGCCGATGCAAAAGACACCGTGGCAATTCGCCAGCTATTCTTAAAATTCGATTCCGACAGTACATTTTCCAAGGTAAATAAGAAGGTACTTGAAACATTCAACAACGTTTCTGATATTGAAAAAACTGTTTCGGACAGTTACACCTACCTACACCATTATTTCCCCGAAGTAAAACTTCCTGAGATTTATTTCTTTGTTTCCGGGTTCAATAGATCTGTTCTCCTGAACGATAAGTTTATTGCCCTGGGCACCGATTTATACCTCGGTAGTGATTATCCACAATACAAAAGTCTCAGCTACGATTATCAGTTGATAAACATGCATCGTGAATGTGTAGCAACCGACTTGGTATCGGCAACCCTTTTCAGAATGTTTGTAATGGACAGCAGCAAAGATCGATTATTGGACAATATGATTTTCAGAGGAAAAGTAATGTACTTGCTGTCTGTGTTTATGCCAAACGAGAAACTGGAAAATTTAATGGGATATACGCCTGCACAATGGAAGTGGTGTACAGATTATGAAAAGGAAATTTGGGGAACAATTATCGATAACAAAGATCTGTTTTCCACCAACATGCTATTAATCAGCAAATATATGAATGAGGCACCATTTACTGCACCGGTATCGCAAGACTCGCCCGGTCGACTTGGGACCTGGCTTGGTTGGCAAATTGTGGATAGCTACATGAAGAAGAATCAAAAGATTGGTTTGAAGAATCTAATGGACGAAAACAATTACCAAAAGATTCTTGAAGAGTCCGGATTCAAACCCTAAGTTTATTATAAAAAAGACCTGTTCGTTTCCGAACAGGTCTTTTTACAATTAATGCAATGCAGTATTATACTGGACTGATTGCTTCTGAAGGACAAACATCAGCACAAGTGCCACAGTCTGTACAAACGTCAGCATCGATAACATAGATATCACCTTCTGCAATTGCGTCTACAGGACATTCACTAATGCAAGAACCGCAAGCAATACAATCTTCTGAAATTACGTAAGCCATTTTCTTATTATTTTTTTGTTAGTACTAATTAGTCCTGCAAAAGTATAACATTTTTCCAAATCACAGAAAAAAATCACTTGTTTTTTGCCTTAAAAAGGAAATATGTAGAGCGGACTATATTTTAGGCACAAAATATCATGCTAAAGACAACACATTCAAAAAGCTATATTTGAACATATTAAAACAAATAAAATCACTATTTATGGTATAAAATCAATATAGAAGTAGTTAATGGTTATGTTCTACAATCTTTCTCACAGAAGTCATGTTACAATTCTATTAAATTTGTATTAAATATTGTGTGGTAGTTGAACTGTTTTAGTACATTTGTAGTCAAAAAGCAGATAAAACTGTTAACTAACAGCCAATTGAGTAAGATTAAATAAAAATAATAAAATTTACACTTAAAATTCTCGTAAACTATTTTTGTTATGAACAATTCTTTTTTTGACAAATTTGTACCAAAAGAACCTAAGTTCTTTCCCATTTTAAAAGAAATGGCAGATGTAATACTTGTAGCGTCCGATTTAATTATCGAATGTGTTGAAAAAGCGGATCACGAATCTGCTATTGAGTATTATAAAAAAATCAAAGAGCAAGAAAAAAAGGGAGATGCTTTGTCGGCTAAAATATTTGACGAGCTAAATTCAACTTTTATCACTCCATTCGACCGTGAAGACATTCATCATTTGGCAGACAAACTAGACGATGTAACCGATTACATAAACAGTTGTGCTAAAAAGATTGTGCTTTACAACCCGAAAGAAATCCCGACCAGTGCGGTTGAAATTGCAAATTTGGTTAAGGAAGGTGCTATTTCGATAGGAAAAGCAGTTGCAGAACTGGATATAATGAAAAAGAACTCGAAAAAGATCAAAGAGTATTGCATCGAACTAAAAGTCACAGAGAATAAAGCTGACGATGTGTATGAAAACTTCTTAATTGACTTGTTCGAAAACAAAAATGATGCAGTTGAAATTATCAAATTGAAAGAGATTATGAGTGAGCTTGAGAAAGCCACAGACGCAGCAGAACATGTTGGTAAAATCATCAAAACGATCATCGTTAAGTACGCATAATAACTTCAAAAAAACAAAATGACGCTATTAATTACTATTATCGTACTGGCTTTAGTTTTTGATTATATCAATGGGTTTCACGATGCTGCTAATTCCATTGCTACAATTGTTTCTACAAAAGTGCTGACACCATTTAAAGCTGTAATTTGGGCTGCATTCTTCAACTTCGTTGCCTTCTTTATTGCAAAATATATTATTGGGGAATTTGGTATTGCCAACACCGTTTCTAAAGCTGTAATTGAACAATACATTACACTTCCTGTAATTTTCTCAGGAATTGTTGCGGCAATAATGTGGAACTTAGCCACATGGTGGTTAGGAATCCCATCGTCTTCATCACACACTTTGATTGGCGGATTTGCAGGAGCAGCTATCATGAGCACCATAATAAGCAGTGGCTACAGTACTAGTGGCTTTGAAGCAATTAAATATGATGTCATCATAAAAATTGCTTCTTTCATTGTATTAGCTCCACTTATCGGTATGCTGGTTTCATCATTACTGACGATTTTAATTCTACACATCTTCAAAAAAGTAAATCCACACAAGGCTAATCAATGGTTTAAACGATTGCAGTTAGTTTCATCGGGTTTGTTCAGTATTGGTCATGGTTTGAATGACTCGCAAAAAGTAATGGGAATCATTGCCGCTGCAATGATTGCAGCTCATGCACGTGGTATTGACATGGGAATCACTTCCATTAAAGATTTACCAGATTGGGTCGCATTTTCGTGTTTTGGGGTTATCTCGCTCGGAACTATGTCAGGCGGTTGGAGAATTATCAAAACGATGGGATCACGCATTACCAAAGTAACGCCACTTGAAGGAGTTGCTGCGGAAACCGCTGGTGCACTGACGCTTTATCTGACAGAAATTTTAAAAATACCCGTAAGTACCACTCATACAATTACTGGAGCAATTATTGGTGTAGGTTCCGTAAAAAGGCTTTCGGCTGTACGCTGGGGAGTTACACGCAGCCTACTCACAGCATGGTTACTCACAATACCTGTAAGTGCAGCTTTGGCAGCATTGATTTATATTTTATTTGGGACTTTATTGTAGCCAATAAAGATATATTAATAAAAGGGGTTATCTCAAAATGAGATAGCCCCTTTTGTAAATATATTACTAACCGCTCATTGCAACTAAAATGTTATTTTTTTGTGGTTGTTGTATTACTTATATTACAGATTTAGTGATGCAGCATTTTTACTGGATATATATTTAATTATTACTAGGATATTGAGTATAATATATGCAGAAACTGTGGCAAACGATGTAATATTTGGGTTAATGTCAGTAACTTTGCAGCGATAGAATTAGGATTTCCAAAAACGGCTCAAACTTTGCAACATTTCATCCGGGGTTCTTAAGCAATAATCCAAATTTTTAAACGTTGTATCTTTGGAGATTGAAAACTATTTAATAATCCCTAACTGCATTATTTCCGTACAAAGTCTATGTTGATAAAGAATTTTAAAAAATACTTACTTGTTAGCTTCTTTATTTTCAAAATTGGGTCTTCCGCTTTTGCGCAAGGAAATTTGCCATACATCGATGACAGAACTCTACATTTTGGGTTCTCACTTGGAATGAATGCTATGGATTTCGGGATTGCTCCCAGTGACCTCGATATCAATGGAAAAATCTATCACGCAGATGTTTCTAAGCTAAACCCCGGGTTTACGGTTGGGATTATTAGTGATCTGCGCTTAAATAGATACTTCAATTTACGTTTTACTCCCACTCTTCACTTTGGCGACAGACAATTAAACTACACCTATGCCGGTAGCACCACCACCGATTCAATTTTTGTTTCATCGATTCCAGTTTGTATACCACTACATATCAAATACAGCGCTCAACGGAAAGGCAATTACAGACCCTATTTGCTTTGGGGAGGTGGCGCATATTTCGATTTAGGCAGAAACAAAGAAAATCCAATATTACTCTTACCCTTAGGCATTTACACCGAATTTGGAGTAGGCTGCGACATCTATTTTTCTTTTTTCAAGATGGCTCCCGAACTCAAATTTGCAATTGGACTCAATAACATACTTACTCCACTGGATCAACGTGATGCAGGATTTCTAAATGATAACAACAAAAAATATACATTAGCCCTTTCCAAACTGACTGCAAAAATGATTACTCTTTCATTCAATTTTGAATAGCAAGCAGTTCCATTTTTTAATGTGGAGCATTTGACAAAAAAAAGACAATCAACGAATTGACGGCCTAATCTCTATCCGATTAACTCAGCATCAGATACTTTCAATTTCTTTAATCACGCCTTGAATTGCTAATTGCCAATCGATAAACAGTTTACGATAATATGCTTTCACTAAGGCTGGATTTTCTTTTCCGTCTGGACGATTTGCACGTAAAATATATTCGCGACTTAGTGCCATAACAACAACCGATATTGCATCAACCTTCTCTGCATCAATTGATTTAGTCATTAAACAACGAAAATAAATATCTGAGATTAATTCTGATGAAATAAACTGAATTGTTTTCTTTAGCTTTCTTCTACTTGCCATAGTCAGTATTTTAATGGATTTAATCTACAAATATAAGTGTTTAAAATGAAACTTGCATCAATATCCAGCAATAAAAAAACAATTCAGTTTCAGGTGGCTTGTAGTCAAGTTTGAATTATTTAAAGTAAATTTGCAGTAATTATTATCCAGTTGGGAGTCACAATTCGTAACTTATTTGATTTTTATATGATTTGTCAAAAAAAACAACTTTCTACCCTATTTGCCATCATACTCTCCCTGTTTGTTATTGTCGAACTTAGCTCGTGCAACGACAATTACATCTCGTCAGATCCTAAATACAAATTGGAATTCTCGACAGATACTCTCACTTTCGATACTATCTTTACAAGTTTGGGCAGTGCCACCGCAAAAATTGTAGTTCACAATCGCAATAAAGTAACTCTAAATATTAGTCAAATAAATATCGTAAATAGGAGTGAATCAGCCTTTCGGATAAATGTTGACGGCAGCAAATCGGCAACAAACGAATTTAAAAATACAGAAATCAGACCGAATGACAGTTTGTATATTTTTGTTGCCGTAACAGTCAATCCTAACAACACAAACTCCCCGGTATTTATTGAAGACTCGCTGAATTTTGTAACAAATGGCATAAAAAAAAGTATAAAATTAAATGCCTACGGTCAGGACATGGAAATACTTCGTAATCGACTACTAAAAAACGATACGACGCTGACTGCCAATAAACCTTATCTCATTTATGGCAATCTAACTGTCGACTCCGCCAAAACGCTCACTTTGAATGCTGGCTGTCGATTATTTTTCCGTAACAATGCAAATCTGATAGTCAATGGAAATCTCAAAGCTCTGGGAACTGTCGATAAACCCATCAGCCTTCGGGGCGACAGGCTCGACAAAATTAAATTCTCAACACCAGTCCCTTATAACAATATAGCTGGACAATGGGGTGGAATTTATTTGCTTTGGGAGCATGGAAATCACACCTTGAGTCATGTAAATATGAACAGTGGCTACGTTGGAATTAATTTTGTGAATGACAGCAAAAACAATCTTCCAAATCTACGAATCTCGGATTGCAAAATTCACAATTTTCTGTTATACGGACTGTTTACACATAATGGAAATCTAACGGTTACAAATACAGAAATATCAAACAGTAGTAACTCTTGTGTTTATTTAAATGGGGGAAATCATAGTTTTATACATTGCACTATTGCCAACTATTTCGATAATAGCAGCGTGCAACCCATTTCGCGCAACCAACATCCGGCACTAATGATTATGAATCTAAAACTTACTGTGCCAATGATAAATACTTTTAAAAACTGTATTATTTCGGGCTCTGCTGAGATAGAATTCAGTTTTGCATCTCAATTAATGGATCAATACATAGGTGCTTTTGATCATTGTTATATCCGGTCTTCAACTGTTTCTACACTAAGTCTGTTTACAAATATTCGGTGGTCCAATAAAGCTGATCTATTATTCAAAAACACAAGTTACAATTACGAGAAAAAAACATATTTCAATTTCGTCCCCGATTCAGTTTCGCCGACACGTGGATTAGCAGACAAAACAGTTGCTCTGCAATTCCCCATCGACTTAAATGGCAAAAGCCGACTGACCGACAATGAGCCAGATGCTGGCGCATATGAATGGACACCAACAAAATAAGTTGTATATGAAGAAATCAAGCATACTATTTTTAGGACTCATTTTGCACCTTGCTCTGCCGTCTCAAAATAACGAAAGGCAAAACCTTAAAATCATGTGCTACAATGTTGAGAATTTTTTCGACTGTGTAGACGATTCGCTTACGGATGACAGCGAGTTCTTGCCAACAGGGATGCGTGGTTGGAATATCACCAAATATCAGAAAAAACAGGTAAATATTGGGAAAGTAATCACATCCATAGGTGGTTGGGAAGCACCAGCTTTGGTTGGATTGTGCGAAGTGGAAAGCAATAAATGCCTGTATGACTTAACACATTATTCTGGACTAAAAAACCTCCAGTATAAATTTTTACATCACGAATCGCCCGATGCCCGAGGAGTGGATGTAGCACTGCTTTATCAGCCCAGAATATTTAAGCCAATTCACAATGAGGCCATTAGAATAAATTTTCCATCATCACCAACGACTAAAACCCGCGATATTTTGTTTGCCTCGGGGGTAATCCCAACGGGCGATACCTTACATATTTTTGTCTGTCACTTTCCTTCACGATTAGGTGGCGAATTGGAGTCGGACGATAAACGAATGTTTGTGGCATCGGTTGTCAGAGCAAAAGTCGATAGTCTTTTTGCATCAAACTCAAAGTCCAACATTGTAATAATGGGTGATTTTAATGATTACCCAACCAACAAAAGTATGGTGGAAATATTGAAAGCAAAGCCACTAACAACTAACAATGCTCCAAATGATTTGTATAATATGGTGTACAAAATGCACGTTGAAGGCAAAGGCTCAAATAAACACAATGGCGAATGGGGTGCACTGGATCAAATGATTATATCGGGGAACTTACTAGATTCAAGTGCCAAAATTCACACCACACAAAATGTTGTGCATTTTTTTGATGCTGATTTTGTACTCGAAGACGACAAACTATTTTTAGGCAAACAGCCTTTCAGAACATATGTTGGCATGAAATATCAGGCTGGATTCTCTGATCATTTACCGGTATATGCGGATTTTTGGTACTGATGAATAAAAGATTATATAATTTACCAATCCCTTTTCAAAACAATAAAAGCACACAATACAATGACTGACATTCAGCTATTTATTCCTTGTTATATCGACCAACTATATCCCGAAACTGGATTCAATACGATCAAAATCCTTGAAAAGGCTGGTTGCAAGGTGCATTACAATCCGGAACAAACCTGCTGCGGACAACCTGCATTCAACAGCGGATACTGGAAAGAATCGGCAAGCCTCGCTGAAAAATTTCTTCGCGATTTTAAACCTAGCATGCCCATAGTATCACCATCGGGCTCATGTTCAAGCTTTGTTATTAATCATTATCAAAAGTTGTTAGCAGGAAAACCGGAACTTTTAGCACAACATGATCAAATCAAAAGTTCGGTTTTCGAATTTTCTGATTTTCTGGTCAATGTATTGAAAGTGGATAATTTGGGAGCCAAATTTCCACACAAGGTTACTTTTCATGACTCATGCTCAGCCTTGCGCGAATACGGAATCAAAGATGAGCCGCGTCATTTACTGGTACAAGTAGCTGGTTTAGAGCTAGTAGAAATGGAAGAATGCGACACTTGTTGTGGTTTTGGAGGAACATTTGCAGTAAAAAACAAATCCATCTCTGCTGCTATGGCCGAAAAGAAAGTACAAAATGCACTAGCCACCGGTGTAGAATTTATTGTAAGTACCGAGGCGTCTTGTTTGATGAATATAAACGGGTACATTGCCAAAAACAAACTATCTATCAAAGGTGTGCATCTAGCTGATATATTAGCTTGCGGCTATTGATCTTGAAGGAGCAGAAAAAAAACCGATAAAGGCTTTTTTTAATGAAATCTGTCTAAACGTGGGTAACAAAAAGTGGAGTATCAGAATGAAGTACCATCTTGTAAGCCAAACCTGGGTGAAACAGACGAACAAATATATTACGTCTTCGGGTATTGAATGCCAACACATTGATTTTTTGTTGTGCAAGATAGTCATCCAATAAATTCAGAGTATCAGTTGAACCAAGTAACGCATAATGGGTGATGAGATTAGGATAATGATTTGCAAAATAATCTTTTATGCCTGCCAGCATTATTTCACTCCACGGTTCGTTTTTTTCGGTTGCATGAACAAAGTAAATCTCCAGCTTATCAGATGTAAATAGTGAAATGGCACGATCAATGGCGATCAAATCTTTTTGATCAAAATTCGTTAGGAAAGCTATACGTTTAATTTCACTAGGCGATTCCATCTTCATTTGGATAGGCACGGCGAAAACTGGTGATAAGCACGATTCCATCACTTCGGCGGTAACACTACCAATAAGTTCATTGTCAATTTTCTTTCCGTGAGTACCCATAACCACTAAAGTAGGATTATGTTTTTTGCAATAGTCTAAAATCTGATCCTCAGGCACGCCCTCTTTTAGCTCAAAACTAAACGGAACATTAGGTAATTCCCCCTTATCAATTCTGGATTGAATCAAGTTAGACATATTGTCAACATCAGCATTGGCAGAACTAATGATTCGACGAAGTAACTCACTGTCGCTGATGCTATAAGTACTTAAATCGTGATTAGAAGAAATGGTAAACGCTGGACTAAAATAAGCGTGTAGAAAAACCACCTCAGCGCCTAAAACATCGGCAAAATGGAACGCAAAATCAACTGCTTGTGGAACCTGATCGGTAAAATCGATGGGAATAAGAATTTGTTGCACTTTCACTTTGGGGGTTTCTTCTTCCCAAGCACTTTCCATTTCCTCCACAATTTTTAATGCGCGGGGCAAATCGCTTTCTTTAATTCTAACGCGTACTCCAACAGCCATTTCCGGGTGTTCGAGGTTTAAATTATGAATCACCGTTTCAATACCACTCTCTTCCAAAACAGTCTTTATCATTTGCGCTCGTTGGTAGGTGCGGATAGCGAGTGTGACTAATTTGTCTTCCATAATACATGATATTTAATTGATTTACACTTTTTTAATATTGCAGCCCACATGAATAAAAGTCCATATCATTAGCTTGGTAAAGATAGATAATTTAATGAATTAGTAGTTTCTTTTTTTACATTATTTCCTCAAAAACAAAAAAAATACTCTATATTTGTGTTTGAAATCAAACTCTTAGAATCAAATGAATCCAAAATTAAAGAAAGCCCTCAGAATTGGAACACTTATCATTACAGTTGTGTTCGGTTGTTGGATATATTTCAACTATTATTTTGTATTTGGCGAAGGTGTAAAAGCAGGCGAACTCAACTACTTAGTTCATAAAGGTTATGTTTTTAAGACCTACGAAGGAAAAATGATTCAAACAGGATTCCGGGCTCAGACTGCTGGTGCGATTCAGTCATACGAGTTTGTATTTTCTGTGGATAACAAAGTAGTAGCGGATTCGCTGATGAGATGTAGCGGAAAAGTACTCGAACTTCATTACAAAGAATACCTTGGCGTGCTACCTTGGCGTGGGGTTAATAAATTTGTGGTGGATAGCATTGTTTCTGTAAAAGCAAAGTAAGAATTCTGCTTGCAGATGTCTTTAAAATGAGATAAAAGTACTGACTTCAGTTTCTTTTATTTTTGAGAGGGTTAGTCAGGACTTAGACATTGCTCTTATTTCAGAGAAAAATTAGTACTTTTGCATTTAAGAATTATTTTTCAAATAGTTTACAATTTATTCAAACAAATATTTTATTGGAAACGGATCTATTATATTCCACATTTGGAGGGGTAAGCACTTACCCAATCACTATCTCGGCTATTGTTTCACTAATTTCGAGCATGTTATTGTTAGCCTGCTCAGCTGTCATTTCGGCCTCAGAAGTTGCTTTTTTCTCTCTCGACCCTCAAACGTTGAATGAACTTGAAGAATCTGAAAACAAAGCTGAACGTAACATTCTCCGCTTACTCAAAAGCCCTCAAAGACTCCTAGCAACAATACTCATTGGTAATAATTTTGTTAATGTGGGTGCCATTCTTTTATTGACAAATTTCACATCCTCTGTATTCAATTTTCAAAGTGCACCCTTTTTGGGTTTTATTTTCGAAGCCATAGGTATCACCTTTTTACTTTTACTGTTTGGTGAGATAACGCCCAAAGTATATGCCACTCAGTATGCTAAGAAAACTGCTTTAAAGACGGTATCTCTCCTAGCTGCTCTGGAAAGCATGTTTGGCCTATTTGTTACTTTGCTGGTAAACTCCACTTCCATAGTGAACAATCGATTGGCAAAACACAATAAATCGAACATTTCGATGGATGAGCTATCGCACGCTTTGGAACTAACCTCGAATATCAAAGATGAAGATACAGATATTTTGGAAGGTATTATCAAATTTGGGAATATTCAGGTAGTAGACATCATGACATCTCGTGTAGATATGGTGGATGTAGATATAAAAATGAATTACAACCAGTTACTGGATGTAATCATTCAATCAGGATATTCTCGAATCCCGGTTTATGCCAACACGCGCGATAACATCAAAGGTCTCGTTTATAGTAAAGATTTACTGCCCCATTTGGATAAACCGGCAAATTTCAGATGGCAAACATTGGTGCGCCCTGCATACTACGTACCCGAAACAAAGAAAATTGACGATTTATTAAGCGAATTTCAGGAAAACAAAATTCACTTGGCCTTTGTGGTGGATGAATACGGAGGTACATCGGGGCTGATTACCTTGGAAGATATCCTCGAAGAAATTGTTGGAGATATCAGCGACGAATATGATGATGATGAAATTCTATTTACAAAAATAGACAATCATACATTTATATTTGAAGCTAAAATTCAGTTGAATGATTTTTTCAAAATAGCTGAAATAGAAGAAAATGATTTTATAAAAGTAACCGAAGAGGTCGAAACACTTGCCGGTTTAATTTTGGAATTAAAAGGCGATATTCCAGCAAAAAATGAACGAATTGATTACGGTAGATATGTTTTTGAGATTGTGGCTGCTGACAATCGTAGGATAGAAAAGGTAAAACTGTATATTAAAGATGATTTCACCAAAGAAAATAGTTAAGCCCGACTAACCATTTATGAATCCTTCGCAACAAAATTTTTACGTTTGAAATTGCCCACAAAATGTCTATCCGCTTCTACAAAATACTCGTCATTTTAGTTACAACAATGTTCATTTGGTCGTGTGGAAAAACCTATTATCCACGTCCTTATGGTTATTTCAGAGTAGATTTACCTAAACATAGCTACAGAACTATCGACACATTAAACTTGCCTTACCGGTTCGATTTACCTGCGAATGCCAGATTGCTAACACATAATGCGAGTAAAGAAAAATTCTGGGTAGATATTTATTACCCTCATCTAAATGCAAACATTTATTGCAGCTACAAGGCGGTGAATGGCAACTTATTCGATTTGCTCGAAGACACCCGAAAAATTGTGTATCGACACAGTGTACGTGCCGACGGAATCGGCGAAAGAGTTTTTAGTCATCCCGAAAAAAATGTGCACGGAATATTGTACGACCTGAAAGGAAATACTGCTTCATCGGTTCAGTTTATACTTACCGACAGCACTAAACACTTTTTCCGTGGGGCACTCTATTTCAATAATGTACCCAACAAAGACTCCATTGCCCCAATGGCAAAATATATTCGCGAGGATGTAATTATAATAATGGAAAGTTTGGAATGGAAAAAATAATTGCTCCTACAGCAGCTCAACATATGTCATTACCTACTGATAACGATATAATTACAATCGACGATGCTAAGTTATTGGTATGGGAAATTACCAAAAGCAGTGATGAATTATTGTCTAAATTCGATGATTTCACATTGTTCGCAGTCGATTTTAATAAAATAAGCTCTGAAAAACGAAAGCTTGAATTCCTTGGAATCAGATGGCTCCTAAAAATATTGCTTGAAAAGGAAACTAATGTTCTGTACAATGCAGAAGGTAAGCCTTTTTTATACAACGGGTGTCCCCACATAAGCATCTCACACAGTGGCAATTGGATGGCTGTAATGATACATCCTACAAAACATATTGGAATTGATATCGAATGTCCGACGGATAAGATACAAAAAGTGTACAAGCGTTTTTTGAGTAAAACGGAACAGTTTGAACTTTCGAATGGTAAAGACTACAAACAGTTGCTAATTGCTTGGTCGGCAAAAGAAGCATTGTACAAAATTATAGGAAAAGAAGCGGTTGATTTTGCAAAACAATTGCGTTTAATGCCTTTCGAAGTTAAGGCAGAGGGCAAAATTACAGCGCTGCATCTTAGCACAAATACAGTTTACAAACTTACATATAGTCAGACCAAAGCATATACATTGGTGCATTGCATTGCTTAAAAAATAATTAAATGAGAAGTGCTTACAGAAAAATACTCCTAAATAGAGAAGCAAACCGAAAAATGGTAGCTGTATTGTTGGATCCAGATAAATGTATCGGTGGATTATTGGCTGCTACTATTTCTGTGTTGAAAACCAGTGTTCCCGATTTTATTTTTGTGGGCGGAAGTCATACGTTGGCATCTTCCGATTTATTTATCGATCTATTAAAAGAAGAAACTAAAACCACCATTGTTCAATTTCCAGGAAATGCTTCTCAGTTTTCGACCAAAGCCGATGCATTATTGTATTTATCGTTGCTCTCGGGAAGAAATGCTGAGTTTATGATTGGTCAGCATATTACATCATCTGTTGCCATTAAAAAATCGGGTATCGAGGTAATTCCAACAGCTTATATCCTTATCGATGGAGGAAAACCAAGTTCGGTAGAATATATTAGTAACACACGCCCAATTCCCAACGACAAAAAAGATATTGCTCTTTCCACAGCCGTTGCAGGTGAATTGCTGGGTGTAAGATTAGTGTACCTGGAGGCCGGCAGCGGTGCTAGTTCGCCTGTTCCTTTTGAAATGATTGAATACGTAAGCAAGGAATTATCGCTGCCACTAATTGTGGGTGGTGGTATTAAAACAACCGAACAATTAACCGCTGCATTCAAAGCAGGCGCAGACATTGTGGTTGTAGGCAATGTGTTTGAAACCGAACCAACTAAAATAGCTGAATTTGTGGCTTGTACAAAAGCATTTGGGACTGACGAAGAATTAATCTAGAAGTGAGTTGTTAGTTTCGATGGAAAGTTGTACATCCTTGTATTACTAAAATAGTTAAATTAGTGCACCGGCGCTGTTTTCGAAATTCTGTCGAAAAAAGGGCTTTTCGACGAGCAACTGATTGGGATGCCGTAGATATTATTACATCCCGGCAGCATATTTAACTCCAATGCAACCCTACCTACCGAGAACAGCACCCTGCTATCCACCCGATGATCGGCAGCCACAGAGCAAGCTGAACCAATAGCTATTCCCACATCCACTGTGTTTAGAGAGCATGGAATCTCTGGAAACTCATTTTTGGCAGCACAAGTATCAAATCCGCAATATCCGCAATTTAAACTATGAGTTTTTTGTTTCGTTCCAATCAGCACTATAGCTTCCGCAAAAAGTATATTCTCTGCATCGCGGGTTATAAACTTCAACCCAGTTTTTTTACTATATTCGAACATCGTTTCAGAAAGTTGCGTAATCGTTTCATCAGTTAGCAAGGCAACTTCGATAATATCAAAACCTTTTCCTTTTGGTGCAGTGCGAGCAGCTGTCATCATTTCATCGGCTACTTTTAATAAACGTTCCCGACGTGTATCTCTTTCGTTGATTAGCATATTATTGACTCCTGAACCGTCAGCGGACGGTGAATTAAATTAGTATTGACAAATAAAACGTATTGTTTCAAAATGATTCAATTTTAAATAGTAAGCGAAACGAACAATGTTCTCCTTTAAGGCTTAGGATTAAGTTGCTCCAAAATAATTTCATCCAGCAATCCGTTCGAAGCCACAATTTCCCGCCCGAACAAATAACTGTTTCCTCCTTTATAGTCGGTTACTGATCCACCGGCTTCTTTCACAATAACAGTTCCGGCAGCCACATCCCATGGTTTAAGGTCGTACTCCCAAAACGCATCGAAACGTCCACAAGCCACATATGCCATATCAGTAGCAGCAGAACCCATTCGGCGCACTCCACGGGCATTGGTCATTGTCCATTTCAGCAATTTCATATAATCATCCAACCTGCTAAAATCATTGTACGGAAAACCGGTTGCCAGTAAAGCATCATGGATATTTCCACGTTCCGAAACTCGTATCGGCACACCATTCAGATAAGCTCCACCACCTTTCCATGCATAGAAACATTCACTTCGTCCTACCTCGTACACCACACCTAACACCAATTCATCCCCATCCAATAAGCCAATGCTTACTGCATAAACAGGAACGCCCTGTATAAAATTTGTTGTACCATCCAGTGGGTCAATCACCCAATTAAAACGTTCACTATGTTTATCACTGGTTCCTTCCTCGGCAATAAAACCTGACTCTGGCAAGATAGCCTTCAAAGCCCGTATAATGCGAATTTCCGACTCTTTATCCACATAACTAACCAAGTCATGCAAGCCTTTGGTTTCAATCTTGGAGGCATCAAAACATTTTCGTTCTTCAGCCATAAACTGTCCTGAAGACCGAGCAACATCGCAAGCAAACAGACAGAGGTCTTTGAAGGTGGGTGTCATAATATTGAGTTTTTATGTAACTGCAAAGTTAGAGTATTCAGCTTTAATTAGCAAGTGGATAGAAAGATTTCTATTATTTACTTTACAGTAATTTAAATGTTGATCAGGTCAAAAAATGAAAATAGTGAAAAGAATGAATTATTAAGCATTCTGCCTATTTTGTTTCAATTTATTTTCTTGGGTTCTTTAACCTTCAACTCAATAACTTCCAGATTTTGAATATTTTCTCCATCAATTTCGAAGCGAACAAGTGTTTGGACTTTATGAAAACCGTATTTTCCGGCAGCCCCGGGGTTTATGTGCAAAAGCTTAAGCGTTTTGTCGTTTTGAACTTTGAGGATATGAGAATGGCCGCAAACAAAAAGCTTTGGCGGCTGCATAAAAATATCAGGGCGAACAAGCGGATCGTATTTTCCTGGATAACCGCCAATGTGCGTGAGCCACACTTTCACCCCTTCACACATAAATCTGTTGTGTTGTGGAAAAATAGATCTAATATCGTAGCTGTCAATATTGCCCCACACACCTCGCAAGGGTTTAAAAGCACGCAGTTTATTTACCACATCAATCGATCCCCAATCGCCGGCATGCCACACTTCATCGCAGTCGGCAAAGTGTTCTAACACGCGTTCGTCGAGCATCCCGTGTGTGTCCGAAAGAATTCCAATTCGAGTCATTTTTTGGTATTTTTATTTCATGCAAAAGTAACGAAAATGAGATGAAAGAACTAATTTTGGGTGTGAGTTTAGAAAATCCGTAGAGGAGAAGAAGATTTACATTAAGTTAAGGAAATGCAAGGGTTCTATTTTTATGTAAATAAACACAAATCTATGGTCTGTTTCGATTCAATTCAATTTTGTTTATAACTCTAATTTCGCTACTTTTGTGCACATTTCAACTTGATTTACAGTTGTAGCAATGAAAAGGAAAACAAATAGACTTGCCCCATTTATACAAAAAATGCGATTCAAATATCGTGTTTCCATCCTCAATGAAAACACTTTGGAAGAATCGTGGCATGTGCGTTTGTCGCGTTTTAGTGTTTTTATGATGGGTTCGACCTTGGTGCTTGTAACGTTCATTGTGTTAACTATTCTTATTTTCGCTACCCCGATTAGCCGCTACTTACCGGGCTATGGCGATGCAGGCAACAGAACTGAAATAATTCAAGAATCCATGCGAGCAGATTCTATGGTTCAGCAGATTAACTTGCAAGCCGGCTATCTGGGGGTTATGAAAGAGATTATCAATGGAGATATTAAACCAGACACTATAGCTTCTTTAAACCCTAAGGATTTAAAAGAAAAAGCCCGTGTTTTTATTGAGAAAAAAAAGAAAGAAAAAGAGTTTGTGGCCAAATTTGAAAAGGAAGAAAAATACAATCTGGGAACTATTGAGACAAAATCCAACGAAGATATTTATGTTTTTTTTCGACCTACTCGCGGTGTTATATCGTCATCTTTCAATATGTCGCAAAAGCAATACGGCATAAATCTAATCACTTCACCTAACGAAAGTGTGGTAAGTGTACTGGAGGGAACCGTTATCTACGCTGCGTTTACATTCGATTTCGGTTGGGTTATTGAGATTCAGCACGAGAACAATTATATTTCTATTTATAAAAACAATACACAGCTGCTCAAAAAAGTTGGAGATGAGGTGAGAGGTGGCGAGAGTATTGCGGTTACCGGTGAGTCGGGAGGTAAAAAGACCGGAACACAGTTTTATTTCGAATTGTGGAAACAAGGAAAACCGATTAATCCTGAAGAAGTAATTATTTTCTAGCACAAAAAACAAATGGATACCATCCAAAAAAAACAAATAGCCATTTTAGGTTCCACAGGTTCCATTGGCACACAGGCATTGGACGTGATAGCCGATAACGATACATTGTTTGAAGTTTATGCACTCACGGCCAATAACAATGTGGATTTGTTGATTCAACAAGCACGCAAATTCAGACCGGAAATGGTGGCTATCGGCAACGATAAACTTTATAATCAACTCAAAGAGGCACTTGCCGATTTGCCTATAAAAGTTTTTGCAGGCAATGATTCTATTGCTCAGGTAGCTGAAATGCAGCCTATTGATATAGTTCTCACGGCAATGGTTGGATATTCGGGATTGAAACCGACTATGAACGCCATCAAAGCTGGAAAAAAAATTGCATTAGCCAACAAAGAAACGCTGGTAGTGGCCGGTGAGTTAATTGGCGAATTGGCGACAAAAAATAAATCGGCAATTTTGCCTGTAGATTCAGAGCATTCAGCCATCTTCCAGTGTTTGGCAGGCGAAGGAAATAACCCAATAGAAAAGTTGATTTTAACGGCTTCGGGCGGTCCTTTTCGTACAAAATCAATGCGCGAGTTGGAACATATGACTAGTGCCCAGGCTCTTAAGCATCCCAATTGGGAGATGGGTGCCAAAATTACCATCGACTCGGCAAGTTTAATGAACAAAGGATTTGAGATTATTGAGGCAAAATGGCTTTTTGGGGTTACGCCCGATCAGATTGAAGTGGTGGTTCACCCACAATCTATCATTCATTCGATGGTTCAATTTGCCGATGGTTCTATCAAAGCGCAGCTCGGAATGCCGGACATGAAACTTCCAATTCAATATGCATTTACATATCCCGATCGGCTGAAAACCAATTTCCCACGTTTCGATTTTAATCTTTATTCTCAATTTACATTTGAGCGGCCAAATTTGGAACGCTTTCGCAACCTTGGATTTGCTTATTATGCCATGGAGCGAGGTGGTAACATGCCTTGCATTCTCAATGCTGCCAACGAAATTGTTGTGGCAGAGTTTTTGAGAGATAAAATTGGATTCTTAGAAATGAGCGATATTATTGAAAATGTGATGGCGAAGGCAGAATTCGTAGCTAAACCAACTTACGAAGATTATGTAAAAACGGATGAAGTGGTACGCAGGCTAACAAACGAATTAATTAAATGAAATAAGCTCTGAATGCTGCAACCCTAATTATGCATTGACAATGGAGATTCCCAAAACCGAAGGCATAAAATATGCAGGTTCTAAACTCAAACTTTTGCCTCACATTCTTCGGATGATCAGCGAGTTGAAGGGGGTTGAAACGGTGCTTGATGGTTTTAGTGGTTCTACAAGGGTGTCGCAAGCACTTGCGCAGTTGGGATATTCAGTCACTTCGAATGATGTTTCTGTCTGGTCGGAAGTTTTTTCAACTTGCTATTTAATGGCAAATAAATCGGATGAGTATTATCAGGAACTGATTGATCACCTGAATAATATGGTAGGAATAGACGGCTGGTTTACACAGTACTATGGAGGAAGTCAGACAATCGGGAAAAAACCCTTTCAACTGAAGAATACCCAAAAACTGGATGCTATTCGACAGGAGATCGAACTCTTAAATTTGCCATGGGAAGATAAATGTGTATTACTGACAAGCTTGATTTATGCTTTAGACAAAGTGGATAATACATTAGGACACTATGTTGCTTATTTGTCGGGTTGGTCACCACGTTCATATAAAGATTTACAATTAAAATTACCCATTCGTTTTCAGACTAATGGAAAGAATAGGGTGATTATAGACGATATTTTTAATACAGTTGCAAATAATCGGTACGATTTGGTTTATTTCGATCCGCCATATGGTTCTAATAACGAAAAAATGCCACCAAGTAGAGTCAGGTATGCAGCGTATTACCATATTTGGACAACTATAATAAAAAATGATATGCCAGTGCTTTTTGGCAAATCGAACCGAAGAGAAGATACTCATGATGATGTTTCTGGATCAGTTTTTGAAGAGTTTAGAAAAAGTGTTACTGGAGATTTCCTTGCAATGGAATCATTGAGAAGACTTATAAACGAAACTAATACTCATTACCTAATGTTATCGTACAGCTCAGGAGGACGGGCTACCAAGCAACAATTGATGGATATTATTTTAGACTCGGGCAAATTGCTCGATATAAAACAAATAAATTATAAAAAAAATGTGATGAGTAGCATGCGTTCCACCAACCAGTGGTTACACGATGACGAAACACATAAAGAATTTCTTTTTTTAATGGAGAAGAAATAAAAAACTAAAATAAAAACTAAAAATAAAATAAATCATCCCTACATTTCCTATGGAAGCAATTCTAATCAGAGCTTTACAGCTCATTCTCAGTCTTTCGATATTAGTTGTTCTACACGAATTTGGACACTTTGCTTTTGCCCGATTATTCAAAGTTCGGGTCGAAAAATTTTATATGTTCTTCAATCCAAATTTCTCCCTTGTCCGCGCAAAAAGAATAAACGGTAAATGGGATATAAAGTTTTTTGCTAAAAATGTATCAGAAACAGAGCGTCCGGTATTAGATGCCGATGGTGATGCGAAGATAGATGCAAAAGGGAAAACGATAATGGAGCAAATACCTGTAGGCGAATTGCCCGAAGGTCACTGGCATAAATATCCCGACAATACTGAATGGGGAATTGGTTGGTTACCACTTGGCGGCTATTGCTCTATTGCCGGTATGGTCGACGAAACCAAGGGTTTATCACAAATGGCACCCGAACCTCAAGCTTGGGAATATCGCTCGCGCTCGGTTTGGCAGCGTTTACCAATAATTGTTGGTGGTGTGTTTGTAAATTTCATTCTGGCACTGTTTATCTATTCAGCAGTGTTGTACACCTGGGGAGAAGAGTATCTGCCGCTTCAAAATGCCAAGTACGGTTTACAGTTCTCAAAAACACTACAAGATAGTGGCTTTAAAAATGGTGATAAAATTATTTCCATCGATGGACAAGCTATTGAAAAACAATCTGATGTTATCGGAAAAATATTAATCGATGGCAAACAAAATATCAAAGTGGCTAGAGACAGTCAGCAAGTTGATATTCAACTTCCTGCAGATTTCACTCAGACCATTTTACGCGCAGAAGAAAAAGAGTTGATTTCCATTCGTCAACCATTTGTAATTGCAGAGGTCTCTAAAGGCATGGGAGCTGAAGCTGCCAAGATGCAGGCAGGCGACAGCATTGTGGGTCTAAACGGCAAGCAACTATCAATTTTTCAGGATATTGCAGATGAATTAAATTCAACCAAAGATAAGCAGATAACTATTGATTATGTACGCAATGGTGTGCTAGAACATGCGCAAGTGAAGGTTGATAAGAATGGTAAATTAGGTGTAGGTACAAAACCATACACTGATTTTATGCAAACCAAACGTTTAGAATACAGCTTCTTAGCTGCCGTTCCTGCCGGCATTAATCTTGGTTGGGAAACGTTGACCAGTTATGTAAAACAGTTTAAGATTGTATTTACCAAAGAGGGCTCAAAACAAATGGGAGGATTTGGCACCATTAGTAAATTATTTCCAAAAGTGTGGGACTGGCATATTTTCTGGTTGATGACTGCCTTTTTGTCTATTATACTGGCATTTATGAATTTATTACCCATTCCGGCATTGGACGGTGGTTATGTAATGTTTCTGATTTACGAAATGATTACAGGAAAAAAACCTAATGATAAATTTATGGAATATGCCCAGACTGCGGGTTTCTTCCTACTGATGGCATTACTTATTTATGTAAATGGCAACGATATTTTCAAAGCATTCTTTAAATAATAACTTAATTATGAATCCAATAGCAATTTGCTACCCCAAATGCGGCACTTGCCAAAAAGCTGAAAAATGGCTCAAAGTAAATGGTATTGAATACACTTATCGTCCGATAAAGGAGGAAAATCCATCAATTGACGAATTGAAAGTATGGTTAAAGAAGAGCGGTTTACCCATCGCGAAGTTTTTCAATACCAGCGGTTTGCTTTACAAAGAGCAAAATATGAAAGAGAAAGTAAAAGTGCTTTCCGAAATAGAACTGATTAACATTCTGGCTTCTAACGGAATGATGGTGAAACGCCCCATTCTACTTGCTGGAGAGACAGTTTTAGTAGGTTTCAAAGAAGATGAGTGGCAGGTCCTTTTAAAATAAATAATTAGCCGGCTATCGGCTGGTACAATTTCTACACATTTCAAATTGCTTTCGATTTTGGAGAATTCTTCCTCTGAAATCGGAAGCTTTTTTATTCCGCCAGTTATTTGTGAATGAGTCAATACCGATATTTCCAAAGGAAAATTCAGACAATTTGTCAAAACAGCAAGGTAAAACACTGCCGCTCGAATTGACCACGGCTCCGTTCCACAATCTCCAGCAATGATTGGGTTGATTTGCTTTTATTTGATAGTTGCCATTCTTTTTTTGTTTGTAGCGGGAGTATTTATCGATAGTTGGCATAAGTTTATGCCCTTTATCAAAATTATACAACTGAGCGGTTTTAAAAGTAAGTCGGTCAACTCCCAAGGTCTTAGTCAGCAACTTCATTTCCTTCATCTGGTGTTCATTTGTTTTCAGTACCAAAAACTGAACTTCAACCAGCGGAGTGACAGATTTCAACTCCTTTTTCCATGTCACAACATGTCTTATTGTATCGAGTACTTTCTCGAGTTTTCCTCCTATTCGGTAGGTCTCATAAGTCTCTTGTGTACTTCCGTCCATCGAAATTATCAACTTGTCAAGTCCCGAAAGAACTAGTTCCTTTGCTCTGCTTTCGGTAAGAAACTGCGCATTTGTTGAAGTTGAAGTGTATAATTTGGCACGATGAGCATAATTTACCATCTCAAACAGTTGCGAATTGAGTAAAGGTTCACCTTGAAAATAAAAGATAATATGAAGTAACTTAGGTGCAAGTTCGTCTACTAATTTCTGATAACGTTTATTGTCAAATATTATGTGTGCAGGCGAATGATTGCTTTTATTCCCAACAGGGCATTCCGGACAATGCAAATTGCAAAAATTAGCAGGTTCAACAGAAATAAAATAAGGAGTGGATTGGAGATAAGTTCTTATACCTAAAAACGATAGGCAATACGAAAACTGGAGCTTCGAATAGTTCAGAAGTCTCCGAAATGTAAAATAACTAAAGAGAGATAATAAATGTGAAAATGCGAACACTATTAATAATTGCTAAATGATTTAATATAAAGAGTTATTTTTATAAAATAATGTACAAAAAAATGTCAAACTGAATTACAAAGTAAGCAATAATTAATGTAGAGTTAGTATATTTGTGACAAAATAATATATAATAAAATCAAAAAAATAAAGTTAGTATAGTTTATCTAAATTGATGGAATAAAATTTAGAAAATTTAGTACTTGCTTAGATAGAAAATTCAAATATTATTCAAATAACTCACTTCACACAAATTTTTATGAGAAAGCAATTGTTTTTCGTATTTTCAATGGTTCTAGCCTTCGTTTTCAGTTCTTGTAGCAAAGATTTGACAGCTTTAGACCCAAGTTTATTTAAATGTAACCCTAACCCACTTGAGGTTAAAGGTGGAAAGGTTGACGCTACCATTACCGGCACATTTCCTGTAAAGTATTTCAATAAAAAAGCTACGGTTACTGTAACTCCAGTTTTAAAATTTAATGGAAAAGAAGTAAAAAGTACTTCTACTACCTTCCAAGGCGAAAAAGTAGTGGGCAATGACCAAACTATTTCTTACAAAGCTGGTGGTACTTACACTATCAAAGCTTCTTTCAACTATGTTCCTGAAATGGCTAATTCAGAATTATTTCTCGAATTTAGCGTTTCAACTAAAAAGAAAACCTATGCAATTCCAAGCGTAAAAGTAGCTGACGGTGTTATTGCAACTTCGCAGTTGGTTTCTACAAGCGCAAAAGAAAATGCTCCAGTTATTATTGCTGACAAATTCCAACGCGTCATTCAAGAACAACAAGAAGCAGACATCTTATTCTTAATCCAAAAATCTGATCTTCGTAAGAGTGAAACCAAATCCTCTGACATTGCTGTGTTGACTAAAAAAATCAAAGAAGCAAAGGAATCTCAAAACAAACAAGTTTCAGGCTTAGAAATTTCAGGTTATGCTTCTCCAGATGGCGGCATGGATTTGAACACTAATCTTGCAGAAAAACGTCAAAAAAACACGGTTGATTTTTACAATAAAGAGTTGAAAAAAATCAAAACAAGCGTGAAAATTGATTCTAAATTTACTGCAGAAGATTGGGCAGGTTTCCAAACTTTGATGGAAAATTCAAACATCCAAGACAAACAAGTTATCTTGCGTGTATTGACCATGTATACCGATCCAGAACAACGCGAACGTGAAATCAAAAATCTTTCTGTTGCATTCAAAAGTATTTCTACTGAAATTCTACCTCAATTACGTCGTTCGAAAATGAAACTGACAGTTGATGTTACTGGTAAATCGGATGTTGAGTTAGCTCAATTGGCAAAAGAAGATGCTTCTAAATTATCTGTAGATGAATTGCTTTATGCGGCTACTTTGACAAATAGCTTACCTGAAAAAGCGGCTATCTATCAAAAAGTAGCTGAGCTTTACCCAAGCGATGTACGCGGGTTCAATAACTTAGGGGCTGTTCAATTCCAACAAGGTGATATTGCTAATGCTTCTCGCAACTTTGCGAAAGCACTGGAAATTAACCCAACATCAACTGATGCTAATTATAATGCTGGTTTAACTGCTATGGCTTTGGGTGACTTGGCAAAAGCTGAAGTTTTGTTTGGTAAAGCAGCTGGCACAAGTGCTAACGTAGGACAAGCCTTAGGTGCAATTTACACAACTAAAGGTGACTATGCAAAAGCTACAAGCTATTTTGGTCAAGCACCATCTAACAATGCTGCATTGCTTCAAATCCTCAACACTGATTACAGTGCTGCTACAAAAACATTAACTGCTGTAGCTCAACCAGATGCAATGACATCTTATTTAGGTGCTATTGTTGGTGCTCGCACCAATGACCGCGAAGTGGTTTATAGCAATTTGAAAAGTGCAGTTAAGCTAGATAACTCTTTGGCGCTAAAAGCTGCAAAAGATCTTGAATTCTCAAAATTCGCGACTGATGCAACTTTCCTTTCAATTGTAAAATAAAAAGGTAAGCATTCTTATATTGTAAATCCGATGCGCATTTTTTGCACATCGGATTTTTTTTCCGACATAACAACTGACTTTTTTTGTTGTTGTATGGCAAATTGTCATGTTATATTACCTCTGTTATCTTTGGCTGACATTTTGTAAATAGAACTTATCAATAATCAGGAGGCTTGTTCGGAGCGCGAATGCAGATGTTTTATGTTTTCACGAATAATTTTAAAGAAAATTAGTTGATATTCTATTCAACAACATTTTCATTTTCGGGCATTTAACTGTATCTTTGTAAGAATTTCAAAAAATATAATAATTAGAACAATAGAATGAAGGAAAACGAATTAATAGTAGCTAAGATTGTTGAAGGAATACAAGAACGTAAAGGGAAAAATATAGTAGTGGTAAACTTAAACAAGTTGCATGAAGCACCATGTAGCTATTTTGTGATTTGTGAAGGCGATTCGAATGTACACGTTAACGCAGTGGCCAATTCAATTAAAGATTGGGTGCGCGACGAAATAAAAGTGAAACCTTATGCAACCGATGGTTTTGAAAACTGCGAATGGATAGCCATGGATTATGGACAAATAATTGTACACGTTTTTCAACGTCATACCCGTGCATTTTACGATATCGAACATTTGTGGGCCGATGCGGATTTAAAACGGATTGAAGATGTGCTTTAACCTGTATTTTTGAATTAATTTTACAAATATCAAAACAAGATTGTGTATTTTTTGTTCTAGGTAATTAATCAACAAAATAACGATAGGAATAAAAAGATGGAAAATAAAACACCAAACCCGGTAAAACCTACTAACAAGATGCCGAAATTTAATATTTCGTGGATCTATGGAATTATCATTTCTGTTTTACTAGGTATGTTTTTGTTTAGCGAAAATACGCCGACAAAAGAAGTAAATTACTCATCTTTCAAAGAGTTTGTGAAAAGAGGGTACATGGAAAAGATTGATGTCTATTCCTCGAAGGGTATCTTGGAAGCTCAGGTACTGAAAGATTCTATGAAATATGTTTTCGGCAAGGATGTTCAAACGTACGCCAAAGATCGTTTGATCACGGTAAAGGTACCCGCCGAAGAATTTTCAAAATTCAATCAAATTGCCGAAGAAAAATATGGAATACGTTCTGTGGTTGAATACAAAGAAGGACGTAATTATTCCGATATTCTTTGGGGATTGTTTCCTATTCTGTTACTTATTTTGTTTTTCGTATTTATGAACCGCCGTATGTCTGGAATGGGAGGCGGCGCAGGTGGTGGCGGAATTTTTAATGTTGGAAAATCCAAAGCTCAACTCTTCGACAAAGGTGATACTACCAATAAAATTACTTTTAAAGATGTGGCTGGTTTAGCTGAAGCTAAGCAAGAAATTGAAGAAATAGTTGCTTTCTTGAAAAATCCTTCAAAATATACTGAGCTTGGTGGCAAAATACCAAAAGGTGCTTTGTTGGTAGGACCTCCTGGAACTGGCAAAACATTGCTTGCCAAGGCGGTGGCCGGTGAAGCAGATGTACCTTTCTTTTCAATGTCAGGTTCTGATTTTGTGGAAATGTTTGTAGGGGTAGGTGCTTCGCGTGTTCGCGATTTATTCCGTCAGGCTAAAGAAAAATCACCCTGTATCATTTTTATCGATGAAATTGATGCAGTAGGTCGTGCTCGTGGGAAAAATGCCAATATGGGTAGTAACGATGAGCGTGAAAATACATTGAATCAATTGCTGACAGAAATGGACGGTTTTGGAACAAATAGCGGCGTTATTATTTTAGCAGCGACCAACCGTGCGGATATTTTGGACAAAGCCTTGCTTCGTGCAGGGCGTTTTGATCGTCAGATTCATGTGGATTTGCCGGATGTTCATGAGCGGAAAGAAATTTTCAATGTTCACTTACGTCCCATCAAGATAAACGAAACAGTCGATGTTAATTTTCTATCCCGCCAAACGCCAGGTTTTTCTGGAGCAGACATTGCCAATGTATGTAACGAGGCAGCACTTATAGCTGCCCGTAAAAATAAAACCTTTGTTGAAAAGCAAGATTTTCTGGATGCAGTTGACCGTATTGTGGGTGGTCTGGAAAAGAAAACCAAGATTACTACTGTAGCTGAAAAGAAATCAATTGCCTATCACGAAGCTGGTCATGCTACAATTAGTTGGATGACAGAACACGCCAATCCGTTGGTTAAAGTAACAATCGTTCCTCGTGGTGAAGCATTGGGTGCGGCTTGGTATTTACCGGAAGAACGCCAGTTGACAAATCGTGAACACATCTTGGACGAAATGTGCTCAACCCTTGGTGGACGCGCCGCAGAAGAAGTATTCTTGCATCAAATGTCAACCGGCGCAATCAATGACTTGGAGCGCGTAACTAAACGGGCTTATGCCATGGTTGCTTATTTTGGAATGAGCGAACAATTGGCCAATATGAGTTATTACGATTCATCAGGAAATTCTGATTATGGTTTTACAAAACCTTACAGCGAAAAAACAGCTGAGTTAATTGACTCGGAAGCTAAAAACATTGTGGCAGTGGCTTACGATCGTGCTAAAAAAATCTTAGTCGATAATGCTACAGGTCATAATGCCTTAGCAGAATTACTGATTGAGAAAGAGGTAATTTTCGCCGAAGATTTGGAGAAAATTTTTGGCAAACGTCCTTGGACTTCACGTAATGATGAATTGATGGCGCAAAATGGCGAATCAATAGAAGAAAGTACTATTGAGACAGTTGAATCCATCGAAATCCCTGAAAAAACATCAGAATCAAATACTGATAAATCTGAGGATAGTGCAAAATAATTCTTCTCGTCAAGAAATATTTCAACGAATAGCAACCGCCAGCAAAAGGCGGCTGCTATCTGTAAATATTGAGACTCCACCAAGTGGCGATTCAATATACAAACTTGTTCTTCCTGATAAAATTACTTGTTTTAAAAATGAGCTTGAAGCAATCAATGGTCAGTGTGTTATTTGCGCCAATGAAACTGATTTATATGCTCAATTAAAGCTATTTGTAGCAAAGAAAGAACTGCCCTACATTTTTTGTAGAGACACTTACATAGCCCAGCAACTAGAGTCAAACGGAATACCCTTCACTTTTGATGAAGCCCACTTCGAATCTATGCAGGCTAGCATCACCGGTTGCGAATTTCTGGTAGCGCGCACAGGCAGTGTATTGGTTTCATCGTCATCTCAGTCGGGTCGCCAATTGAATGTGTTTCCACCAATTCATATCGTATTGGCACATGTTTCACAACTCGTTAATTATCTCAACGAAGCACTTATTGCGGTGCAACAAAAGTACGACAATCATCTTCCTTCTACCATTTCCACCATTACAGGTCCAAGCAGAACGGCTGATATTGAAAAAACCTTGGTACTCGGCGCCCACGGCCCAAAAGAATTTATAGTTTTTCTTTCCAAAATGTAAAGTTTTCTTATCTTTGTGGGCTGTTTTTATTTCTGCAGCAGCAATTTAGTGTCTGGTAGTATTGCCAACTTTTGATCACATCCTTATTGAAATACGTATGAATAACTTTGTAAAGCGAACTCTTAGCGGGATATTATTTGTTGCGCTAATTGTTGGTTCAATTTTGCTTAATCCTTTTGCCTTTGCTGCTGTTTTTACGTTGATTAGTGGGTTGGCTGTTTTTGAATTCCATAAACTAACAAACTCGAAGGATGTATGTGTAAATTTGTGGGTGTGTTCATTTGGAGCATTATTACTCTTTCTAAGTTCGTTTTTACACGCTTCTGGAATTCTTCCCGCGGTTGGTTATACAATTTATGGTCTTTATGTTGTAATTGTATTAATTTCCGAGTTGTACCGTAGAAAAACTCATCCCCTAAATAATTGGGCCTATTTTATTATGGGTCAGATATTTGTTGCGCTACCATTTTCATTGTTACCATTCATTGCTTATATTTCTGTCAGCCAGAGCATTGTGACCAGTTATCAGTCTTTAGTGCTGCTCGCAGTATTTGTAACTATTTGGGTGAATGATACAGGCGCCTATCTGGTAGGCGTTACGCTGGGCAAGCATCGTTTGTTCGAACGCATTTCTCCAAAAAAATCATGGGAAGGTTTCTTCGGTGGGGCATTGGTTGCATTGCTGTCGGGCTACGTGTTTTCATTACTTATTCCGGAAATAACGTTGGTTCAATGGCTTATTTTTTCTGAAATAATTGTTGTTTTTGGTACATATGGTGATTTAATTGAATCACTGATGAAGCGTACGGTAAATGTAAAAGACTCTGGCACAATCATCCCTGGACATGGTGGCATTCTCGATCGCTTCGATAGCATGTTGTTGGCTGCTCCAGTCATTTTTATTTATTTGAGTTTTTTGTTTAAATAAGCAGTAACGAGTATTAAACGACTCGTTTTGTCACCTGAAATTAATTAAAGAACTTTATTCATTCGTTTTTTTATTGAAAAAACAACAAGTTGGTACAAAAAGATAATAACATGGAATATAACTTTGATGAAATCCGTTGTTTTAAGAACGAAGAAGTGCACGGAGCTTTAGAGCGCCTTAGCAACGAAAAACAATTTTTGAAAGTAATGAGCACAATTTATCCTCTGTTACCTAAAGAAATGATAAAACAGCGATTGATGACTTTTCAATCTAATTATTCATTTCAAAAGGAGATTGTTTACCCATTTTTGCAATACCTCGAAGCGAATAAAACCACAGGAATTAAACTTAATGGCGTTGATAAAATTAATAAAAAGGAAGCTTACCTTTATATCTCCAATCATCGCGATATTATTCTTGATTCGGCTTTCCTTTGCGGTAAGTTTATCGAAAACAATATGGACACGGTAGAGATTGCCATTGGCGATAATCTACTGATATTTCCCTGGATTGAGGATTTAGTGCGGGTAAATAAAAGTTTCATCGTGAAGCGTGGACTTTCTGCACGTTCTGTTTTGCAGAGTTCACAGCGTCTATCGGCTTACATTGCTTATACTATCGCTGATAAGAAACAATCTATTTGGATTGCTCAGCGTGAGGGTCGTGCTAAGGACTCCAACGACAAGACTCAAGAGAGCTTGCTGAAAATGTTTAGCATGAACGGTAAAGAGTCTTTTACAGAAAATCTAAATAAATTAAACATCTGCCCTCTCTCCATTTCATACGAATATGACCCATGTGATTTTCTGAAAGCAAAAGAATTTCAACTTAGACGTGACAATCCCGAATTTAAAAAGCAGGCTCAGGATGACTTAGTGAATATGGAAACAGGCGTGATGGGTTATAAGGGTAAAGTTATTTATGAAATTACCGGTTCTATAAATAATGAATTGGGAGCAATCGGCCAGGATTTCAATCACAAAAATGAGCAAATCGCACAAACTGCTCTACTAATTGACAAGAGAATACACTCCAACTACACTATTTTTGCCAACAACAAAATAGCCTACGACTTATTACATGGCGATGACCGTTTCAAGCAGGAGTATTTATTAATGGACAAATTAGATTTCGATTATTATTTATCGAAACAAATTGCTAAAATAGATATTGAGAACAAGGATGAAATTTTCTTGCGAAAAAAACTTCTTGAAATGTATGCCAATCCTTTAATCAATAAATTGGAGGCTATAAAATAAAAAATGAAGAATGAATAAAAAATGGGCATCGAAAATTTCGATGCCCATTTTTATTCTAATCTACTTACTTCTTTTAGTAGCCCAGTATTTTCAACATTGATTTGTAGCTTTGTTCTTTTGCAAATAGTTTTGTAAAGTATTCGCCATCTTCATCTTTATCAATTATTACCAACTTTGGAGCAGGTATCAGACAATGCTGAATTCCACCAAATCCGCTCAACGACTCCTGATAAGCACCAGTATGAAAGAAACCGATATATTGCTCTTGCTCTTCACGCATTTTAGGCAAGAATACAGCATTCGAATGTACCTCGGCATTGTAAAAATCTTCACTATCACAGGTCAATCCACCTAAATTTACTCGCTCATATTCAGAATCCCAATTATTAATAGCCAAGAATACATAACGTTGATTTATAGCCCATGTATCAGGAAGGGTAGTCATGAAAGAGCTATCTATCATATTCCAGAGTTCACGATCATTTTGTTTTTTCTGGTTTACAATCGAATAGAGCATTGCGCCACTTTCACCTACTGTGTATGAACCAAACTCAGTGAATATATGTGGCTCAGGAACACCATTCTGATCGCAAATAGTTTTAATCTGTGCAACAATTTCCTCAGCCATGTATTCATAATCATAAACCATGTCTAAGTGCGTTTGAATTGGAAAACCTCCACCAATATTTAAGCTATCCAGCTGCGGGCACTTCTTCTTAAGTTCACAATACAAGTTCACTGCTTTGTTTAATTCGTTCCAATAGTAAGCTGTATCTTTTACACCAGTATTGATGAAGAAATGCAGCATCTTTAGTTCAACCTGAGGGTTATTGGCAATGTGTTTAGAATAATAAGGTATTATATCATTGTACCGCACACCTAATCGGGATGTATAGAAGTCGAACTTCGGCTCTTCTTCGGCGGCTATTCTAATGCCAACTTTAAATGGGTTATCGAAGTCTTTCAGAAATAAATCCAATTCAAACTTATTATCCAAAATAGGAATAACATTAGTGAACCCCTGGCGAATTAAGTTCTGGATGTTCTCAACGTATTGTGGCCTTTTGAAACCATTACAAATTACGTATGAATCTGGTTTTAGAAGGCCTTGCTCATGCAAAGATTCCATTATATTGATGTCAAAAGCTGAAGAAGTTTCAAGATGAACTCCATTCTTAAGCACTTCTTCCATTACAAATGAGAAATGCGAACTTTTAGTACAATAACAATAGTTGTAGTCGCCATTGTAGTCAACTTTGGCCATAGCAACATTAAACATACGCCTAGCTTTGAGTATATTCTGGGAAATTTTAGGCAAGTATGCAACGCGCAATGGCGTTCCGTATTGTTTGATAATATCCATAAGCGGTATACCACACCACTCCAATTCGTTTTCTATAATATTGAATTCGTCGTTAGGAAATTCAAAGCTTTGCTCGATAAGGTCTTTGTACTTGTTTTTCATCTAGTGGTAGTATTTGAATAATTAATGAAAAAAGTAAATGAATTAGAACGTATTTATTTATTCAATCTAACTAAGTCGGATTGAATTATTTTATAACAAAAAGCCTGCAAAAGTAATAAATTAAACTGAGACCCGGATATCTTAGGTGTATTATTTCTGATAATTAGTTGTTATTAGGAATTACTACTATCTGCTCATGAGGTTGTTTTCGTTTTTCTATTCATGGATTATCCTCAAATCGATCCGATTTAAATTTTTTATGTGCTTCAATTCTGAAATTCGTCTTATGAAATCTTCATTTAGACATACTTTTATTAAATATTCGAGTTTGATTCTAATTCTCATGAAAAATATTTTGATTCCTAATGTAAATAATTTATCTTTACGTCCATATTTACAAGTTATTCTATAACTTCACCTTTTGTTTTAAAAAGATACAGACTGTTTTTATCTCCAATTTTAATTGAATGTCTAAGATATGAGAAAATCTTTACTATTTGCTAAAAGTATTTTTGCGAGCTTATTTTTGACTGTAGCTCTAAATGTAATGAGTCAAAACAGCAGTTATTTAGGGTTAGATGGTGGTCTGGAAGGCTTATCTACTGTTGATAATATCGCTACAGGCGATGTTTTGCCCCGAGCAAATAAATGGGTAAAAGCTAATGCAGCTTTGACGATTGCTAAAGACATCTCCGTTGTGAGAAGTGGAAATAACGCATTAAAAGTGACTACTTTGTCGAGCACCGCTTATAGGATATGGTCACCGTTGGTAGCTATTCCAGAATCTACAACGAGATGGGTTGTGCAGTACTATAGAAGAGCTGCTGCTATTTCCGATGGGATTCAAAGCATTAGTAGTAATTATAGAGGTGTTGCAGAGGCAAAGGCTTCGACCTACAATACGGTTTCCGCAGCAAATACCTGGGAAAAAGTGGTTTACTTTCCACCATCTATCGTATCTGGGACGGCCGCTGCCGCAGGGGTATATTGTAAGCGGGTTGTTGCAGGTGGCGATATGTATTTTGATGATTTTTGTCTTTATGAATCAGCAGTTGGCGAAGACCTCGTTGCACCCGATGCACCTATAGATGCAATTGTACACACATTTTCCTCTACATCATTGGTCTTATCCTGGAAAGCTCCACTTACCGGAACAGATGGTGGTGGATACCTGGTTGTTAGAGGGGTGGCTGACCCAACGGTTGCTCCAACTGCTAACGGAATTTATGCTGCAAGCAACACCATATCACCTGATGCGTCAGTGGTGTATCAAGGAGCAGAAACTAATTTTATTGATACTACACTGACTACCGGTGCTAAATACTATTATCGGATTTACACTTACGATAAGGCTTATAATTACTCAACTTCACTGCCAATAAATGCAATAGTCGGTACAACACCACCCACTATTGCAATTACTGAAGCAGACATTCCAACTATGACAACAAATGTTGGTTGCCCAGAATCAGAAACAATAAATGTAAGTGCAATAAATTTGAACGATGCGAATGGAGTTGCTCTTGCGGTGGTGGGAACAAATGCCAATTTTTTCTCGTTGAACAAATCTATTATTGAACAAACTGCTGGAATTATTTCAACAACTCCTGTCAGAATTACATATCGCCCAACTGAAGAAGGATCGCATTCAGCTATACTGACAGCTACAAGCAACGGGGTTACTTATTCAGTTCGAAATTTAAACGGTACTGCCCGATCGTTTTTTGATCATGGACATCATGGTCGTGATTTGATCTTTTATGTAAAAAATGGATATATTTTGTTTCTTGCGAATGAGAGAGATGTGATTGTTATATACAATGCACTGGGACAGAAATTGATCAATAAAATTGCTGTTCAGGGATTGAACGTTATTTCGCTGAATTCACATGGAGTTATTGTTCTAAAAGTTGGTGACAAAATAGCAAAGGCAATATTATAATCTTTTCTTTTGGCTATCAATGTTCATTAATGTCTGTTTGAGCTTATTGTACCCTGCTCTTTTAATTGAGGAGTGACGAAAAATTTGATCGAATACTGGCTTGCTGAGACTTATCCAGGCATTACTATCCCAGCTAAATAATGCTTCTACTGGTTTTAGTTCTGGATGAGAATGTGGTTTTGCCCATTTATGATTCCAAGGACATATGTCTGCACAAATATCGCATCCTAAAGCGCAATTGGATAGCTGGTTGTGAAATTCGGAAGGAATATCATTTTTATTCTCTATTGTAAGATATGATATGCAACGGCGAGCATCTAATTTGCCGTTCGCCAGTGCTTTGGTAGGACAAGCATCTATGCAGCGAGTACAGGAGCCACATCGTGGACGAATAGGAGAGTCATAATCCGTTTCGATGTTCAGCATTAAGATTCCAATAAAACAATACGATCCTAAGTTTGGATGAATGATTTGCTTGTGCTTCCCAATCCAACCCAATCCTGCTCTTTCAGCCCAACGGCGCTCAAGCACAGGGGCTGAATCTATAAATAGATGCTGATGATTTGAGCACACGCTTTCAGATCCGTAGGCTTCGCATATTAGTTTTTCAAGTTCTTTCAGCTTTACTTTCAGTACGGTGTGGTAATCTGCTTGGGAATAAGCATATTTGGCTATTCGGGGAGCTAAATCCAGCTGTTTTTCAACCGGATAATAGTTCATAAGTACCACTGCTATAGATTTACAATCAGGAACAAGCAAACGTGGATTAGTACGTTTCTCAAAATTACGTGCAAGATAACCCATCTCTCCATGCATCCCATCGTCTAACCAGGTTTGCAAAAAAGCAGCATCTTCGGTTAGTTCATCGGCTTTAGCAATGCCACAAGCATCAAAACCAATCGAAAGTGCTGCTTCTCTAATCATTCTCTTTTATTTTAAGCTTAGCGACAGTACTCGTTCTAAGCCAATTATCCTTTACAATCCACTTGATATTTCACGATTCAACTCTTCAAAATTAAGACTACGTCCTATAATTGTACCTTTTTTGCTCATCAAGAAAGTGGTAGGTATGGAAGATACATTGTAACTTGAGGCGCAAATTGCATTCGGACCATTTTCATCGCGAACACATATCCAAGGTATGTTGGCAATCGATTTCTCCCAAAGCATTTTATTTCTATCGAGTGATACTTGATAAATTTCAAATCCACGACTGTGATATTTGTAATATAATTCGCGTAAAGCAAATGTGTAATCCACACTTTGTTCGTTTTCGTAGGCCGAAAAGTCAATCAAAATCATTTTCCCAACCAGATCCGAAAGATTTTGCGTTTTTTTGTTTTTATCGGGTAAAGAAATATTAATGTACCCTACCCCATTTTCTTCGAGCACCTTATCCCATGATTCCTTGTCTTTCGCTTGCCTTGCTGTACTAATTGCATCTAGAACAAGGCTATAAAGATTTTTTGTCCGTTCGTATTCAGGCATATATTCATTAAATGAAGTTGCAACTGAACTACAATAAGGCTTGTCGGACTTGATGTAAGGTGAGAATAAGTAAGTATTATTCACTTTTTGGTATAACGCAAAGTACGCTGCTGTAGACCGTGGATTTTGAAGAATTAATTGACGTGCCATAGCTTTATGTGCTTCAATGTCTTTTTCTATGACAGCTATTTTTGCATATCTAACCTCCGCACTAAGATTGGGAGTAAGTTCATTTGCCTTTTTTTGAATGCTCATAACTGATTTACGCAACTTCTGAATGTCTAAAGAGGCTTGTGAACCAATTAGTTCATATTCAGTCGCAAAGTTATATAACTTAGCATTAACTGTAATATCTTCGCACGAATCTACTGCAAAAGCAATGATTTTATCCTTAAGTCTTAGTCTGTAATAGTCAGGATATTCTGGCCGATTCGATTTAAAACTGAATTTGCCGTTTGAACCTAATTTCATAGAGTCCAGTACAGTAGTTTTTAGTAATCCTGTGTGCTCGATATAAAGTGTATCGCCTTCGGCATCCTTAATATAACCACTTACTCGAAATCGGTTATTGTTATTGCAAGAAACTAACCCAACAAGAACAAGGAATAAAATGAGTGCTTTCTTCATAATAATTTGATTTTTTCAGCTTCTTCTTTTTTTAAAGAGTTTTTGAATCAATTCGTCTTAAATGTGTAATTTACTTTTGATAATTGCTCGTTAGCTTCAACAATTTTCTTTTTCAAATCTTCTTTGTACTGAATTAGCTTTAATTGCAATTTTTCATCAGCAACGGCCATTATTTGAACAGCTAAGATAGCCGCATTCAACGAAGCGTTGATACCTACAGTTGCCACAGGAATTCCGGGAGGCATTTGAACGATAGCCAACAATGCATCCATACCATCAAGCGACGCATTTACAGGCACCCCGATAACGGGAATCGTAGTCATTGAAGCAATAACACCAGGCAAATGAGCTGCCATACCAGCAGCAGCAATAATAACCTGTATGCCATTATTTCGTGCATTGGAAGCAAACATCTCAACTTCACGTGGTGTGCGGTGTGCCGATAAGGCATTTATTTCAAATGGAATTTCAAATTCGTTGAGTAAAGCCGCAGCCTTTTCCATTACGGGCAAGTCAGATGTGCTGCCCATTATAATACTTACTTTTGGTTTCATAATACGTTGTTTGAACCGTTGGTCAATGAATTAATTAGAAAATAGTTATAAACTACAAAGAAACATTGAAGTAGTTATGAGTATTTAGTTACAACACTTACTATCTAAAAGTAATTTCAAAACAATAAATCAATAATTGTTTTTGATGAGTAGTAGCAAGTTTTAGTTTGAGTTATTCGGAGTTCTATTATTTAAAGTTTAAGAAACTATAAATATTCAACTAAAACCCCAAATAGTAAATTTCAATTCGCCGATGGAGATAAAATCTTATCCTATAAGCGCTTCGTAATCGGTAGCTGAGAGTAATTTCTCTACTTGAGCTAGATCTGTGATAGAAATTTTCACCATCCACCCTTCATTATAAGGATCATCGTTCACCAATTCCGGTGCATCCATAAGACCTTCGTTGAATTCTAAAATTTCGCCATCTATTGGTAAATACAAGTCCGAAACAGTTTTAACTGCTTCTACGGTTCCAAATACGTCACCTTCTTTCAATGTTTCACCAACTGTTTCAACTTCAACAAAAACAATTTCACCTAATTCACTCTGGGCATAATCAGTAATGCCAACATAAGCTATATCGCCTTCAATGCGAATCCATTCATGTTCTTTCGTGTACTTTAAATTTGCTGGTACGTTCATAATTGTTTAATTTACTGTTATTAAATTCTATATTTACAATAGTCCTAATCGACTTTAATATTAATAGTGCAAATTACTGGAAAATGATCTGAATATTTTACCCTTTCGGATGAGTATTTTTGAGGAAAAAATGCAGTAGAGTCATAGAGTACATAATCAATTCTAAATCCGTAATGTTTTACGTTAAAAGTCCGCCCTAGTCCGGCGCCGGCTTCCGAAAAAGCATCTTTCAATTTTCCTTTTACAGTTGTGTATGCATAAGATACTGGGACATCATTGAAGTCGCCACAAACAATCACTTTGTAAGGCGACTGTGCTATTACCTTCGCAACCAGGTCAGCTTGCCTGGCTCTGAGTTTATAAGCCGTACCTAATTTTCGAGACAGATGGCGTGTCACCCCAGATAGATTATCAGCATCAAAATTATCTTTCAATTTCAGTGGCATTGCTTTGTCATCTTCTGTCAATCTATTAGATTCCAGATGATTATTGACAAACCGAATAGTCTCGTTGTTAATTTTAATATCCGTCAGTATTGATATATTAGCCCCGGAAGTGTAATTAATCCGTTTCATATTAACAATAGGAAATACTGAGAAGGTAGCAATTCCTGATTTCTTTGTTCGCATATCTTCCTTGTAGTCAATATGTTTATATTTATATTTCTTGAAAATGCGTAACATATCCTTTTCAGTTATGTACTCATTGTTTTTACTGACCACAAACTCTTGTAAACAAACGATATCAGCATTACTGTCTAAGATATATTTTATCACTTTATTTGGTCTTTTACGCGTATGTTTTTTGAGGTCTCCGCTTACTTTTGTGTTATAAGTAAGTATTTTGAAGTGATTAGCAGCTAATTCACTTTTGGGTTTGCTTAAATGCAGAGGAAATGTTTCATTAATTTCGGCAGCAGAGAAAATCAACACACTAAGTGAAATTAAAAAGTACCATTTACGGGCCAATAACCAAAAACCGACAAACATAACATTTGCAGCTAGTGTAAAAGGAAAACCGAGTGCTAGATAGGCCAGAAAAATAAATTTGTCGGGACTTACAACCGTGCCAAGCAAAGTAAGAAGCATTATGAAACTTACCACTAAATTTGCAGCTATCATTCCCCATTTTAATATTGCTTTGCCAAACATCTCTAGTAATTTTAATTCATAATTTTCAGTTCGTAATTATGAATTGAAAATTAGTTTTTCTTCCCTTGATCAAATAATTGTTTTTTTTCTCCGGCTGTCAGACTTTCGTATCCCGAAGTTTTTATTTTGTCGAGGATATGGTCAATTTGAGCCATTTTCCGAGCCTTGTTTGCGTTGTAATCAGCATCGCTCATTGGTTCGGGGTTACGAGTTTTGTTAGGCTTTATCTTAAGTTTACGAGGTCGAAACAAATCGTATAAAGAATCCAGCAACCAGCTTGGGCCCTTGGTTAAATCTACACCTTGTTGCAAAGATACAACAAATAAATAACCCGCCAAAGCACCTCCAAGATGTGCTAACTGACCGCCACCATTATCGGAAGTAATGCCAAAGAAACTCATTAAAATAATGACTGTGGCAATGTATTTCAGCTTAATATTGCCCAGAAAAAGAAGTTGCATTTCCATATTAGGCGAGCGAACGGCCGCTGCAACTATAATGGCCATTATCGATGCGGATGCTCCAAGCAATAGGCTTTGATCAAGAACAGGTGCGTAATAAGGGAATAAGTTGAAGGCTATACAATAAAATGCGGCACCGAATAAACCTCCAAGCAAATATAATCCAACAAGTTGTTTCTCTGAGAAGTACATTGTGAACAGTTTTCCAAACCAAAAAAGATTCAACATATTAAATAAAATATGCATAAATCCTTCGTGTAAAAACATATATGTTAAAGGCGTCCACGCTTTATGTAGTAGCGATATCACATCAGCTGGCATTGCTAAAAATGAAACTATATCGTCGCTGGATGTATTGAATAAAGTCAGAATGATAATAACCAACTTCAGTATTACAAATACTGATAGGTTAATCATGATTAATCTGCTCAACGCATTTCCTTGTTTGAAAGCATGTTTAATACTATCTATAATATACATATCTCGATATTCAATTAAAAAGATCTTGGTTTAGAATTGATGGAGTGAATTATAACAGTCTTTTCTTTTTCCAATAAATAATTAATATAGCTCCAAAAAGCATTCCACCCAAATGAGCAAAATGAGCAATATTGTCGCCTGAGAAACGAGCAACTCCCAAGAATAGTTCTGCCACTCCATACATTATCACAAAATATTTTGCTTTTATTGGAACGGGGAAAAAGAGAAGCATAAGTTTCAGATCGGGGAACAGCCAGCCGAAAGCTAACAAAAGTCCGAAAACAGATCCTGAAGCTCCTACAGTTACAGGAATATTTAACAATGTTTGTTTTAGTTCAAGCATTTGGGGAGTAGTCAGGCTGTTCCAACCAGAAAAGCTGAAATAGCGACTTAAAAAATCGGAAACTGGCAGCAATGCTTCGCCAGAATTGCTTGACATACCTCGATTTAAAGCTGTAATTATCGGCTGAAATTCAACAGTCCAGAATATTTGCTGTACGATACCGGCACCAATTCCGGTGACAAGGTAGTAAAAGAGGAATCGTTTAGGACCCCATAATTGTTCCAATAGTCCTCCAAACATATATAAACTAAACATATTGAAAAACATATGCGTAAACCCGCCATGCATAAACATGTAGGTGATCAATTGTGCAACATTAAACTTTGATGAGACCCAATAGTGTAAGCCTAAAAATTCGGATAAGTTTCCATCAATTCCCAAGCGTCCAAAAATATTGGGAGATAGTTCTGTGGCTAACCACATGATGATATTTATCGCTATTAAATTCTTCACAACTGGTGGAATTGAATTCAGAAAATTTGATCGGAAATTATTCATTTATGCGTCTAATTGAGTTCTTGTAAATAATTGAAGTTTTCTAGTTCATAAAATCAATCGGAGTTAGCGCTCTTTAGCAGATATCTTTGTTGAAAAATACCTATAAATGGCTCTAAGTGCGTTGTTTTGAAATGCAAAAGTAATGAAAAATGCACCAAAATTATGTTTTCTAACATATTTTTCGAAAAGATGCAAAATAATCAGATTTTTTTTAAATTAAACGCTTGTATATTATAAGCAAACTACTACATTTGCAATATCAAAATACAGTTTTATTGTTTCTAATAAAAAAAATCAAAATCTTATGAACAAAGCAGAATTAATTAATGCCATTGCTGAAGAAGCAGGTCTTACCAAAGTGGATGCAAAAAAAGCCTTAGAAGCTGTTGTAAAAGGTGTGTCTGATGCACTAGTTGCAGGCGACAAAGTTAGTCTTGTAGGTTTCGGTACTTTCTCTATTACTGAACGTGCTGCCCGTCCGGGTATCAACCCAGCTACAAAACAAGCTATCACTATTGCAGCAAAAAAAGTTGCTAAATTTAAGGCCGGTGCTGAATTGTCAGCATCTATCAACTAAGATCAAAACGGAGCATTGACTCAAAAAAAAAGGAATATGCTAGCATGTTCCTTTTTTGGTGCTCTTAAGTTTGGGATTGGTTGTAAGTTATTTATTGGTTGTGCAAATGGATGCCGCTATTCTTTCTGATTCTGATTGCCCCTTTAATTCTGCAACCAGTTGAAGAGCAAATTCAAGAGCCACACCAGCGCCTTTGGCAGTTATTATATTTCGGGATTTCACTATTGTTTTTTTTGAAATAACAACACCATGCAATGCATCCTCAAACCCAGGATAGCAGGTGGCTTCTTTTCCTTCCAATAGTCCCATCTTCCCTAGAATCGAAGGCGCTGCACAAATAGCGGCTATCATTCCATTTCTTTCGTATTGTTCGGTGAGGAGCTTTTTCAGACCCGCATGAGTATCCAGATTTTTGGTTCCTGGCATTCCACCGGGCAAGATAAGCATTTTGGGCGTACTGAAATCAACTTCAGTGAATAGCAAATCAGCCTGTATTTTTATTCTGTGCGCTCCTGTAACTTCTTTTGTGGCTGAAATAGAGATGGTTTGTATTTCTATATTTGCACGACGCAGTATATCTATAGGCACTATGGCTTCCATTTCTTCAAAGCCATCAGCTAAGAAAAGGTACACTTGCATAGGGCTTATTTTAATTTAAAATTATAGGTAATGCTTCCTGCTGCTGCCGAGCGGCCTCCGGTAAAGTGTGTGTTTCGGGCTGCATTTTTTGCTGCATTTCTTGTGTCAGCATCTGATATAGTGGTTGGTGAACCAATTTCAGTACTTGTAACATTTCCATTTTCATCCACCCTGATATTTACGGTTACTTTACCTTCCACGTCTCTGTTATAATCAGGAGATGCCAGCTTACCAGTTAGGGATCTCCCGTTTAGTGACCATGCATTTCCACCTGAATTTCCATGACCGGCAGGATTTCCCTGAATGCCAGCTTCAGAACCATTGCCGCTACCAGTCCCTGTGCCATTACCGCTGCCACTGCCATTGCCTGTGCCACTGGTTTTGGACCCATTGCTAAATAACCCATTTACAGTAGCACCAGCTTTGTTAATCGCATCTTGTTCTTTTCGTTTCTGTTTTGCAATGCGATTTTCTGCGGCTATTCTTTGTTGTTCAAATTGTTGGTTTTGTTTTAAATCAAGTTCTTTCTGTTTTTTGTCTTTGTCTTTTTGAATCTTTACTGCAATGGCGTTTGCATGATCATTCGAAGTGATTAAATCTTCTTTAACTGTCGCAGCAGGTTTTGTATATGTTGATTTCTGTTCAGCTACTGGAGCGAGAACTTCTTCTTCGGGTGCAGCCAATGGTTCTGTTGTTGAACCCATTCCACCAGCATTTTCATTATCGCCAAAACTAACCATTATACCTTCTTCCACTGCGGGTTCGGTTATTATGCTATAAGGCATCACATAAAACCACATAATCATAAATAATATGATACAGGATAGGATAGTGCCTATCATACCATATAAATTTGATCTGCTCACGTTTCTATTGCTTGCTTGTTGGGTCAGCGATTCACTGAATGTATCCGTCATTTTCATATTTTTTATTGACTTGGTATAAATCAAAAATATCAAATTTCGTACCTAGTTTTAAGATAACATTATTCTAACTGTTTTTTATAGCGTTTTATTGTGTCCTCGAGTCCGGAATACAACGCATCGGCTATCAAAGCATGCCCGATAGAAACTTCATCGATAGCAGGGATACGCAAATGCAAGAAATTGAGGTTCTCGAGACTTAAATCATGCCCGGCATTTAATCCCAGACCTAGTTTTTTAGCAAGTTTAGCGGCTTCAACAAATGGTGTCACGGCTGCTTCTCTGCCTTTCGGATAATCGGTTGCGTAGGGTTCGGTGTATAGTTCGACTCGATCGGCACCCGTTTTGGCTGCATATTCAATATTTACTAAATTGGTATCAACAAATATCGAAACGCGAATTCCAACACTTTGAAAATCTGACACAACTTCTTTTAGAAATTCTAAATGAGTCACCGTATCCCAACCTGCATTCGAAGTAAGCGCTTCGGGTGAATCGGGGACTAAAGTTACCTGATGCGGCCTTACTGATTTTACGAGTTTGATAAAATCGTGAGTTGGATAGCCTTCAATATTAAATTCTGTTTTCAAAATAGCTTTCAAATCCCAAACATCGGCGAAGCGAATATGACGTTCGTCGGGACGAGGGTGAACTGTGATTCCTTCGGCTCCAAAGCGCTCGCAGTCAATGGCTACCTGACAAATATTAGGAACATTTCCACCTCTTGCGTTGCGAATTGTTGCTATTTTATTAATGTTGACACTTAATTTAGTCATTTTAATTATCTTTTTTTGTTGATAAAGAAGGTTATCTGTAGGTTAATCGGTTATTTTTTATTTTTCGAAGTATGCACTGAAACTAACTCCCGGCTGCATAAAATTTGCTAGATTCGTTTACATTTAGTTCCTTTGTATTGCATAACAAAGCGCCATTCTAATATGGCACAAAAATAGCTAAAATAATTGAAGGATGTTTGTAGTAATTTATCTTTCAATTATTTTAATCATTTATAGAACTGCAAATTGCTTATTATCCTATGTTTTATACACATTAATTACCCGTTATTAAAATGAGAATAGCCGTTTTTGGAAATATCTATCGTAGCGTATTGCTTTCGCATGTTGAACTTTTGTTTGAGTATTTCAAAGCTAAAGATGTGGTGCTTTTGCTTGATAAAGAATTGCATCAATTTGTGTCAGAGCTTGGTGAATGTTGCATGGAGGGCACAGAGGTGATTCTTAATGATGATTTTGAGGCCGATCTAGCGCTGAGTATTGGCGGCGATGGAACTTTTTTAAATACTGCGGCTCGAATTGGACGAAAGCAAATTCCAATTTTAGGAATAAACACCGGCAGATTAGGGTTTTTGGCTGACGTGTCAACAGATGAAATCGTACCGGCACTGGACGCAATACTTGACGCAAAATATAGCACACAGGAAAGAACCTTGCTTTATGTTGAAACTTCGGATGGAACAACTTTCGATTATCCATACGCATTAAACGAGGTGTCGGTATTAAAACAGGATAGCTCATCCATGTTGAGCATTACTGCCAGTGTAAATGGCGAAATGGTTCATACCTATCATGCTGATGGACTGTTGGTTGCAACGCCTACCGGGTCGACAGCTTATTCGATGAGTGTAGGTGGGCCACTAGTTGTACCTGAAGCTGAAAATTTCATTCTTTCGCCTATTGCTTCGCATAGTTTAAACGTGCGACCGTTAATTGTTCCAGATACGTGGACGTTTGAACTGGAAGTGCATAGCCGGAGTCAATGCTATTTAGTGGCGTTGGATGGGCGGTCGAAAGTACTGGATCTTACCACCAAATTAAAAATATCAAAGGCAGATTATACGGTAAAAATTGTCAAGCAATTGAATCACACGTTTTTCGACACTTTGAAGAATAAGTTAATGTGGGGCGTCGACAAGAGAAATTGATTGCTATTTGCCTTCAACGCTATCCATTGATATCTGCTACGCAATATTCGTTAAATTGCTTTTCCCAGACAAATAAATAACATGAAGTAAATAATTTTTTAGGATGAAAATAGTTTTTATGGGCACGCCGGATTTTGCGGTAGAGAGCCTGAAGATATTAGTTGAGAATAATTATAATGTGGTGGGTGTAATTACAATGCCAGATAAACCTGCCGGACGTGGACATAAAGTTCAGTTTTCACCCGTGAAGCAATACGCGATAGACCAAAATTTACGACTGCTACAACCCGAAAAATTGAAGGAGGAAGAGTTTTTGGAGGAACTACGTAGCTTACAATCCGATTTGCAAATTGTTGTGGCCTTCAGAATGTTACCGGAAGTAGTTTGGAATATGCCTCGGTTCGGCACTTTTAATCTGCACGCCTCACTACTACCTCAATACCGTGGTGCAGCTCCGATCAACTGGGCTATTATCAATGGTGATAAAGAAACAGGCGCTACCACTTTTTTCCTGACTCACGAAATTGATACAGGCAAGATTATTCAACAAGAAAAAATAGCTATTGCAGAAACAGACGATGCGGGAATAGTTCATGACAAACTAATGCTAATCGGTGCTAAGCTGGTAAAAAAAACAGTTAATTTACTACTGGAGGGCAATATAGATGCGGTAGATCAAGCACAATTTATTCATTCTGGACTAGAACTAAAAGCTGCCCCGAAGATTTTCAAAGAAACATGCCAAATTGATTTGTCGTGGAACGTGGATCATGTGTATAATTTTGTACGCGGCATGTCGCCGCATCCAACGGCTTGGGTAGAAGTACAGTTTCCAAACCAGCAGGAAAAAATGCTGTTGAAAGTTTATGAAACTGAGAAAGAATTTACGTCGCATTCAGAACCAATCGGAAGTATTCTTTCTGATGGTAAAAAATGGGCAAAAATAGCACTAAAAGATGGTTTCATTTATCTTAAATCCGTTCAGACACCTGGAAAAAAACGAATGGAAATAGGGGAATTACTCAGGGGAATACAGTCCCTTAAATCTCCGCCAGCTGGCGGAAGACTTTTAAGAGCCGATTAGTAATTTGATTTACAGTCTAGTCGGCACTTCTAGGGAATAGTAATATTTTTTTTACTTCACCGCAATGGTTTCAATCTCAACTAATCCTCCAAGCGGCAATGCTTTTACAGCAAAAGCCGAGCGAGCCGGGCATTCTGTTTGGTAATATTTTTTGTACACCTCATTCATTCCTCCAAAATCGGCTATGTCCGATAGAAATACGGTTGATTTCACCACATCTGCAAATGTATATCCAGCCTCAGTTAAAATTGCATTAATATTGGCAAATACCTGCTCTGTTTGTGCTGTAATATCGGCTGCTTCAATTTTTCCCACCACAGGGTTAATGGGCAACTGACCCGAGATATACAACGTTCCGTTTGCTTCAACTGCCTGACTGTATGGGCCAATGGCCGCAGGTGCATTCGTTGAATTGATTATTCGTTTCATGATTCTATTTTTTATATTTCTACAAAAGTAATCAATATTTTGATTGTGCGAGATTATGTTTTGAGTGAAATTTGTTTTCAAAGATTTTATTTTCGTCAAAGACCTTTTTTGTTTATCTTTGCATTCCGTTTTTTTCAAAACATGACAATTCCTATTTTTCTGATTTACAAACAGTTTGATTTGACTCGTTTATGTATTTGTAATTACGCATTATGAATTATAAATTAATATATTTATGGAACTCGCTAGCAAGTACAATCCCACAGACATCGAATCGAAATGGTATCAATATTGGTTAGATAATGGTTTTTTCAGATCAAAACCAGACGGTCGTGAGCCTTATACCATTGTCATCCCGCCGCCAAATGTAACTGGTGTGTTGCACATGGGTCACATGTTGAATAACACCATTCAGGATATTTTGGTTCGTCGTGCACGGATGTTGGGTAAAAATGCTTGTTGGGTTGCTGGAACCGATCACGCATCTATTGCCACTGAAGCTAAAGTGGTTGGCAAATTGGCTGCAGAAGGTATTCAGAAAACGGATTTAACTCGTGATGAGTTTTTGGAACATGCATGGGAGTGGACACACAAACACGGCGGCATCATTCTGGAGCAATTAAAAAAACTCGGTGCTTCGTGCGATTGGGATCGTACAGCTTTCACCATGGACGAGCCACGTTCGGAAAGCGTATTGAAAGTATTTGCTGATTTATTCGAGAAAGGACTTATCTACCGCGGTGTTCGCATGGTCAACTGGGACCCGAAAGCGTTGACAGCTTTGTCGGACGAAGAGGTGATTTTTAAAGAACAACAAGGTAAATTGTTTTACCTGAAATATAAATTAAAACCCCTAGCCCCAGGAGAACAAGACGGTTCCTCTGAGTTTCTAGTTGTGGCAACTACCCGCCCGGAGACCATTATGGGTGATACTGCCATTTGCATTCATCCGAATGATCCAAAAACAACGCATTTGAGAGGTAGAACTTGTTTCGTTCCACTTATCAATCGTGAAATTCCAATTATTGAAGACGAGTATGTGGATGTTGAATTTGGTACCGGTTGTCTGAAAGTGACTCCGGCGCATGATGTAAATGACTACTTGCTGGGTGAGAAATACAATTTACCGTCTATCGACATTTTCAATGATAACGGAACATTGAACGAAAACGGGGCTCAATATGCCGGTTTGGATCGTTTTGATGTTCGGAAGCAAATTGAAAAAGATTTGGAAGCTGACGGATCACTTGAAAAAACCGAGCCATATACTAATAAAGTTGGATTCTCGGAACGTACCGATGCGGTTATTGAACCAAAGCTTTCGATGCAATGGTTTATGAAAATGGAAGAGTTGGCCAAGCCTGCTCTGAAGGCGGTAATGGAAGATGATATTAAACTTTATCCTCCAAAATTTAAAAATACCTATCGCCACTGGATGGAAAACGTGAAAGACTGGTGTATTTCGCGTCAGCTTTGGTGGGGACACCGTATTCCGGCTTATTTTCTGCCGCAAGGAGGTTTTGTAGTGGCACTTTCGAAAGAAGAAGCTTACAAAAAAGCAATGGCCATGGTCAATTATCCACTATCAATTGACGACCTTCGTCAGGATGAGGATTGCTTGGACACCTGGTTTTCATCGTGGTTGTGGCCTATTACCGTTTTCGATGGTATTAATAATCCTGAAAACGAAGAAATCAACTATTATTATCCAACCAATGACTTGGTAACTGCTCCTGAAATCTTGTTTTTTTGGGTGGCACGTATGATCATTGCCGGATACGAATATAAAGGCGAAATGCCGTTCAAAAATGTGTATCTGACCGGTATCGTTCGCGACAAACAGGGCCGTAAAATGTCAAAATCGTTGGGCAACTCGCCTGATCCACTGGATTTGATTACGCACTTTGGTGCTGATGCGGTACGTTTGGGCATGTTGCTGACTTCACCTGCCGGAAATGATTTGCCTTACGACGACTGTCTTTGCGAGCAAGGTCGTAATTTCAACAATAAAATATGGAATGCTTTCCGGTTGGTAAAAGGCTGGGAAGTAGCGGACATTGAACAACCGGAATCGGCTCGGATGGGAGTAAAATGGTTTGAAGCGCAATTGGGAAAAACATTACTCGAAATTGACGATTTGTTCACTAAATACCGTTTGTCGGAAGCTTTGATGGCTGTTTACAAATTGTTCTGGGACGAATTTTCGGCTTGGTACCTTGAAATGGCAAAGCCAGCTTACCAACAACCCATCGACCGTGCTACATACGAAGCTACATTGGGCTTTTTTGATTCATTGTTGAAAGTGCTTCATCCATTTATGCCATTTATCACCGAAGAACTTTGGCAAGCACTGGAGGAACGCAAAGACGGCGAAAGTATCATGGTAGAGTTGCAGCCAAAAGCAGTTGCGGCGAATGAAAAATTAATTGTTGAATTTGAATACGCCAAAGAAATTATAGCTGGGGTGCGTTCGGTTCGTTTGCAGAAAAACATTCCAAACAAGGAAGTACTGAGCTTGCAAATCACGGGTGAGCACAAAGCTGATTTTGATGCAGTAATTGGCAAATTAGGAAATTTAGAATCTATAGAAAACGTAGCTGAAAAAGCAGCCGGCTCTATTTCGTTTCTAGTTGGAACAACGGAATACTCTATTGTTCTAGGGAACTTGATCAATGCAGAAGAAGAAATTGCCAAAATGGAGGCTGACATTAAATATTATGAGGGCTTTATTGTATCGGTAATGAAGAAGTTAGGCAATGAAAAATTTGTAGCCAATGCAAAACCAGAAGTAGTGGAAGCAGAACGCAAAAAACAAGCCGATGCCGAAAGTAAAATCGCTTCATTGAAAGAAGGAATTGCTGGATTGAAATAAGTATCAAAATATAGAAATTAAAATCCCAAATCTGAGCAAATTGGATTTGGGGTTTTTTAGTTTAATTTCATTTTCGATTATCTTTGTCATAAATTGTCTTTTGAAAAACACATGCAACAGTACAATGAGCGCATTTTATAGCCCTTTGTCAACTTGGAATAGGCTGGATGACTATGATAAGCTAACTGCTGGCTTTAAAAGCCAGCAGCGAGCTGCGCGCTATATTAACACAGTCGTAATTAAATCCAGAAGTTCCTTGGAAATGCTGTTTTAATAAAGTTAAATGTCTATCCACGTTGAAATAGACAAAGAAACATTCAAAATCTGGAGGTTATTGAGTTGAAAGTAAAGGAGTCGAAAAAAAATAAACTTTAAATGTGAATTATCATAGAAACCTCCACAAGTCTTATTTCAGAGCAAAGAAGAATATCTCAAAGAAGAATTTTTATAGCAATAAGGTTGATACAATAAAACTTACTTTGATTCAAAGTTCAATAATATTAACGAGGAAAGTCTTATTGAATCAGAAATTCTCCGACAAATAGATAAATCAATCAATAATTCAATTGGGACTTTTCATGAGCAGATTCTAGGAGGAATAGCAGGCTACGAAGTTGGGAATTTGAGCGGATTTGATATTAAAGCAACCGATGACACACTGTTTGCTGTATAAAAAACAAGCACAATACAATGAATAGTAGCTCCGCAGAAAGTTTATTTCAAAAATTAGCTAAATATGCTGACACTTACAAAAAAGCTGATTGTTATTGGGTACAAATTTTGGCAAAAGGCAGTTTTAATGAAAAATGGTTTAGTGAAATAAATGGTAAGGAATATAGTCATAGTCGCGTTTTTAAAATTTCTGGCGAACAGTTCTATGCATTATTATCTGGTCAGAAAGATGCACTCTGTCAACTTTATAAAGTTTTACAAGTAGCCATAGCGGACTATCTTAATTTGATTGAGCAGGAACAAGATGTAATAAAAAATTCAGCACTAGATGAGATTTCCAATGAAGTAATAATTTCTAAGAGAACAATTTTAGACCATATTACATTTGAAAACTATAGCTACTATTTGGGGTTCGATAAGTTGTAATATTGATTTAAAAACCTAACAATAGAATATCCAACCTCTCTGCCTAAATTCACTGGAACTGCGTTGCCTATTTGTTTGTATTGTTGTGCCAATGAACCTTCGAATTGCCAATCATCAGGGGAAGTCTGAATTCTAGCATATTCTCTTACCGTGAACGGACAAGTTTCATCGGGATGACATCTTTCAGTTTGTTTTTGGGCAGGACTACAAGTGAGCGTTAAGCAAGGTTCGTCCCAGCCAATACGTCTAGCAATACCAGTTTTCCCCCCTCCGAGGTGAAAGCTTCCTCCCATAAATTGTTTTTGAATTTCCAAAGGTAAATCTCGCCAATAGCCTTTTGGTGGCACCAAATCTAAAACATCCTTTTTGCTTTTTGGATAAGTTGAACCAATAGATTCTGGCACATCACAATCAAACAAATCCCCTTTTTTGAAGGCATCTTTTAAATTATAAATTATATGATACGGTTCCGGATATTCATATTTAATATCAATATCTTTTCTAACGCCCACTAAAATTAGTCTTTCACTTTTTTTAGGAACATTAAAATTTATAGCTTTAAGTACTTGTATTGGAACCACATTGTAGCCAATTTCATCTAAATAGACATTATACCTTGAAGCGTCTCCCCATTTTCATGGCTTAATAAACCACGAACATTTTCACCAATACAAATAGGAGTATCTACCTCTTTTACAACTCGTGCAAATTCATAAAATAGCGTTCCCCTTGCATCAGCTAATCCTAATTTTTTACCTGTATTGCTGAAAGCTTGACAAGGAAACCCTCCTGTAACAACATCGACTTTGTTATAAAATTCTGAAAATTTAAACGTTCTGACATCTCCTTCAAGTACATTCCAATTCGGTCTATTTTTCCGTAAGGTTTGATCCGTAAGGTTTGACATGCCCATTTGTCATAGTCGTTTAACGCAACACATTTCTATCCGGCTTTTTCCATACCTACAGCCAAACCACCTGCACAAGCAAATAGTTCAATGACAGAATATTTGTTGTCGGGTTCAATTTTATTTGAAGCCTTTTCAATTGGGTTTTGAATTACGAATTCTGCAAATAACAATTCTTGCTGCTCCTTTTTATAGCGCCTGTAATTGCTGACAGGCTCACGTGCGGCTACCAATTTCCTTTGCGATCCCAACGCCTAAGAGTTTCTTTACTTTTGCATATATATTCTGCTGCTTCTGCTAATGTATGATATTCATTCATAACCATATTGCTTAACCTTATACAATGGTTACAAATCTAAGAAACTGTTTAAAAAATAATGTCAACATCCATTTAACACAAGTTTAATAATTGCTAATCGAATCATATTTTCGCTTGTGTCTGTTAGAAACTCGAAATCTGTAGATAATCTTCGATAACTTTCGAACCAAGCAAAAGTTCTTTCAACAACCCATCTTTGGGGTATGACTTGAAATTTTGGCGAATCATCT